>NZ_LOFI01000001.1:0-734926 GCF_001469195.1 Pseudoalteromonas sp. 10-33
TGGAAGGGCCATCGCTCAACGGATAAAAGGTACTCCGGGGATAACAGGCTGATACCGCCCAAGAGTTCATATCGACGGCGGTGTTTGGCACCTCGATGTCGGCTCATCACATCCTGGGGCTGAAGTCGGTCCCAAGGGTATGGCTGTTCGCCATTTAAAGTGGTACGCGAGCTGGGTTTAGAACGTCGTGAGACAGTTCGGTCCCTATCTGCCGTGGGCGTTTGAGAATTGAGAGGGGTTGCTCCTAGTACGAGAGGACCGGAGTGAACGAACCGCTGGTGTTCGGGTTGTCATGCCAATGGCATTGCCCGGTAGCTACGTTCGGAACTGATAAGCGCTGAAAGCATCTAAGCGCGAAGCAGGCCTCGAGATGAGTTCTCACTAGACTTTTAAAGTCTCTGAAGGGCCGTTGAAGACTACAACGTTGATAGGCAAGATGTGGAAGTGGTGTGAGCCATTAAGCTAACTTGTACTAATTACCCGTGAGGCTTAACCATACAACGCCAAACGCGTTTTGTGTGATAGTTGAACAAGCGAAGAAGTTAATATAACTAAAGTAGATATTACTTAGAAAGACTTAAAAAATATTATCAGATATTTTCCAAATTTATGAGGTGACTCTTAGCGCGTAGCGTTAACATTGAGGCACCTTGCGCAAAGGAAAAAGAAGCACTACGTGCTTGTCATAAATCCTTTGCACCTAATTTGCTTGGTGACAATAGCGTTTTGGACCCACCTGATCCCATGCCGAACTCAGTAGTGAAACGAAACAGCGCCGATGATAGTGTAGCATTTGCTATGTGAAAGTAGGACATTACCAGGCTTCAAATACAAGAAAGCCCGATTCGAAAGAGTCGGGCTTTTTTACGTCTATAGGAAAGTAAAGTTAAGCATTTCTTTCTCTAAAGCGCAGCGTCTCTTAAGCGAAGCGCCTCTTTGTGAACAGTATTTGGACTAAAGCAGATACATTAAACCAAGCCATATTCGCTCATCTATTTCATCATAACTACTAAATACATAACATAATTAGATGTAGAGTATTGACCTAGTTAACTCCATATTTCTCAATTGGACTAAATGCAGCAAGGTAATAACGTGTATGGTATTAAAAATAGAGCGCCTGTTTTAGATGCTCTAATTTAGATTTCAACACGTTCCTTATATCTATCATCGACTCTTAATAGTTATTGATTTAAGCTAATTAAAATTTAATCTTGCGTACTACGTTTTAAGAGTATGCCTAATATAAAAATAACAAAGGCTTCAATATGGACAATTATCCACAAGGTATTTTTTGCTGGTCAGAGCTATGTACACATAATTGGAAAGAGGGTAAAGCTTTTTATACGTCTTTATTTGACTGGGGTACTGATGATCAACCTATAGGCGATGATCTATTTTATACTATGTTACAAAAAGAGAATGACGACATTGCCGCCATGTATGAAATGCCAAAAGAGCAAATTCAAGAGGGTATTCCAAGCAGTTGGTTAACTTATATTGCGGTAGACGATGTGGATGAATGTGCATTAAAAGCGAAGGAACTCGGAGCAGAAATAATTGCAGGTCCTCATAATGTTATGAATGCTGGCCGGATGTTAATGCTTACTGATCCGGGTGGAGCAACAGTTGCTTTATGGCAAGGTAGAGAACATAAAGGATGCAAGCGTCTCTCAGAGCT
This sequence comes from Pseudoalteromonas sp. 10-33, assembly GCF_001469195.1. Taxonomy (NCBI): domain Bacteria; kingdom Pseudomonadati; phylum Pseudomonadota; class Gammaproteobacteria; order Alteromonadales; family Pseudoalteromonadaceae; genus Pseudoalteromonas; species Pseudoalteromonas sp. 10-33. Next base: position 1,682 of record NZ_LOFI01000001.1, read on the forward strand.
ATCAACGCCTTATTGGCATGAGCTAGCTACACGCAACAGTAAAATTAGTAACGAGTTTTATTGTGCTTTGCTGGGATGGAGAAGTGAAATAAAACCAATGGATGGTATGGATTACACATTATTCATGGTGGATGGGAAGCCTGTTGCTGGAATGCTTGAAATGAATAATGAATGGCCTGAGGAGGTTCCTCCTCATTGGATGATTTATTTTTTAGTTGATAACTGCGATTCAACAGCCAACAAGGCACAGGAACTGGGGGCTCAATTATGTGTACCTTCTACTACAGTACCTGAAGTTGGTCGGTTTGCCGTTTTTTGCGATCCTCAAGGTGCTGTTTTTTCGGTGATCCAAGCGCAAGAGTAACGCGTTTATGGCGTATGAGTGAGTGTATGGGAAGACTAACTTGTACTCAACTACTCTGGCTATTAGCTTTAGCGTTTAATTATTCGTTATTTTGTTATAATGCCAGCCATATAAAATATCTATGCATGTTGAGCAGACAATGGAATTTGAACAAAATAGCAATTTAACCCTTCCTTTATTTCTATTAAATGAGTCTTTAAGTGATAGAGATTTAGAACAGCCTGATTTTGAAATATTAATACCACTTGATGATGATCTACTTGCTCAAATTTGCCAAAACCCTTCAGAGGATAGCAGCATAGCTATTACAGTGACAGATTATGAATTATTGATTACAGACCCTGCTTATACTCCTGTGTTAGAGCAACCGCACAGTGCGCAAATAACTTTAATTCATGGTCCTGTTCTAAGTGTTGTACTCAATACTGAGAACCAAAATGTATTTATATCTCCGCAAATGGATATGATGCCGACCTTCGATTTGGGTGATGAAGACGAATGAACAAACTCATAGGTATCGTTATATTAGTTATTCTCAGTGGTTGTGCGTACTTAGGTAATGCTCATTACAATGAGATATTTGGCACTGAACAACCTCAGCTGAGAATTGTTTCTCATAATACAGGCGAAGGGGCTAATTTTTTACAAAATGTAAAACCTGTGCTTGATACTCGCTGTGTTGTTTGTCATGGTTGTTACGATGCACCTTGTCAGTTAAAACTATCATCCCCTGAAGGGATAGATAGAGGTGTAAGTAAAAACCTTGTTTATGATGGTACTCGTTTACTTGCTACAACCCCAAGTCGGCTATTGTTTGATGCGACAACCACGCAGCAATGGCGAGAAAGGAATTTTACTCCAGTTTTAAATGAGCGAATCCAAACTCAAGAAGCTAACTTGGCTGGTAGCGTGCTGTTTAATAGTTTAGTGCTAAAGCAAAGTCATGAATTACCTGCAAATGAAATATTAGGTGATGAGTTTGATTTTTCGCTGAGCCGCTCTCAAACCTGTGCCACTATGGGGGAGTTTGATCAATTAGCGAGTGAACAACCTCATGCTGGTATGCCTTATGGATTACCGGGTGTATCTCGTGATGAGTTTAATCATTTGCAGAAATGGCTCAAAGCAGGTGGAAAGATGGCGCATATCGACCCGCCAACTGAGTTTGAGCTTGAGCAGGTTAAGCGTTGGGAAGCTTTTTTAAACCAAGATGCTTTGAAGTATCAGTTATCGGCTCGCTATATATACGAGCATTGGTTTTTAGCTCACATATATTTTGACCAAAAGACCCCAGATAACTTTTTTAAGCTTGTTCGTTCGAGCACGCCACCCGGTGAAAAAATAAAATTAATAAGCACACGCCGACCTTATGACGATCCTAAGGTTAACCGTGTTTACTACCGATTACTGCATGATCGCAGCACTATTTTATCTAAAACTCACTTACCGCTTAAGCTAAATGATGAAAAGTTGGCCCGTTTATACCAACAGTTCATTGCACCAGAGTATACGGTTAAAAGCATGCCAAGCTACAAGGCAGAGTCTGCATCTAATCCGTTTAAAACGTTTGAAGTGATCCCTATTGATTCTAAATATCAGTTTATGCTTGATGAAGCTGAGTTAATTATTATGGGCTTTATTAAAGGGCCAGTATGCCGTGGTCAAATTGCGTTAAATGTGATTAACGACCACTTTTGGGTTGCTTTTGCTGATCCCAAAAAAGTGGCAACCCCAGCGGTTGGACAAATGATAATGCAGCATGAAGACGCACTTGAATTACCCGCCGCAGAGGAAAGTAATGCATTTCCTATTGCTAACTGGGTTAAATACTCAGCTCTGGAGCAAAAATATTTAAAAGCAAAGGTCAATTTAGCTAATGAGATGTTTAAAGGTGGCGAGCATTTAACAACAGATCTATTGTGGAAAGGAGATGGTCACAATAAAAATGCAGCATTGACTATATTTCGTCATTTTGACAGCGCCACCGTGGTGAAAGGTTTTATTGGCCAAGAGCCAAAAACAACTTGGATTTTAGATTATGCCTTATTTGAGCGAATTCATTATTTGCTGGTTGCTGGTTTTGATGTTTACGGCAATATTGGGCATCAACTGGTAACGCGTTTGTATATGGATTTTTTACGCTTAGAAGGAGAGCAAAACTTCTTAGCATTATTACCTGAAAGTAAACGAGATAAAATTAAAGGCCAGTGGTATCGTAAATCACCACCAAGTCTTGCTGAGTTTTTTAAAAATAACCGTGAGTTTAGTCAGCCAAGCGGTATAACTTATAAAACAAGCAATCCTCAAAAAGAGTTATATGCATTAATTAAAGAGGCGCTAAGCCCAGTGCTAAGCGAACACTACGATTATAAACAAGTACCTAAATCGCTAAGTGCCATTAATGCTATGCCTGCAAAAGCAGTAAACTTACTACCGCAGTTATCGTTTGTGTTAGTAAAGCAAGATGACGATAGCCATAAGGCTTATACCATTATTCATCATAACGCACATTACAATATTTCGAGCTTATTAAATGAAGACGGTCAACGAGCTTTTGACGAAGACACGGCAACAATCGTCCCCGGTTTTATAGGTGACTACCCAGCTTCCATTTGGTATTTGAATAATGAACAACAGGTTGAGGCTTTTGCTGAACAGTTACCTATGATGCAAGTTGAAGCTGACTACGCAGCTCTAAAAACTAAGTTTGGTATTAGACGTTCCCATCCACAGTTTTGGCAATACAGCGATATTTTGCACGCTACAGCAAAAAAATACCGTGGTATTGAATACGGGATGTTCGATTACAATCGTTTAGAAAATAGATAGTAAATCCTCTTATATAGCCCAGCTTTGAGTTGGGCTTTTTTATATTTATAGATTAAGCATAGATATTGATGTAATTGGACTACACTTAAACCAAAAAGTTAGGCTAACTATGTTTGAAATTGTTGCAAATATTCGCCTACGTAATCGGTGGGCATTAATCGCGATTGCGCTATTAATTAGTGTTTCTGTATCACTAATGCAGTACTTTTTTTCAGTACAAAAAAATGATGCAAACATTATTAACATTGCTGGTAAACAGCGAATGCTGTCGCAAAAAATTGCATTGCATGGTGATAAGTTATTAACCTCGCAAGTACCTAGTACAGATCATCAGCAGTCTTTAGATGCATCGCTCAGCCTATTTAAAGCAAACCATCAATATTTATTGTCAAAAAACGATAATGGTCAATATAAATATCTCAGCCCTGAGCTTATCAAGTTATATATAAAATCACCTATTGAGCTAGATTTGCGTGTGCAAAAATTTATCCAGCAGGTAGAAGGGCTGCTGTATAAACAGGAAAAAATAGACCCCAATGTGTTTTCTGTTAAGCGCATGGAAGAGTTACTAAAGTATTTAGATCAAGCTGTTGGCTTATTTGAAAAAGAGTCCGTTAAAAAAGTGGCGTGGGTGTCTTCAGCCGAGTTGTTTTTTTGGTTGCTAACTATGTTATTGCTTATTGGTGTATTACGCTTTGTGTTCATACCGATGGAAAAGCAGATCACTAAGGCGTTATCAAAGTATCAACAGCAAAAAGATTTTGCGCAGCAAGTGAGCAAAAATAAAGAACACTTTATAGCTCGAGCAAGTCATGAGTTTAGAACGCCTCTACAAGGCTTTATTGCCTCGATTGATTCGTTAGAGGTCAGTAATAGCCAAAAATCGATTAAAACACAGGCCTCTTATTGCGCATCAAGAATAATAGCAATGCTTGACGAGCTACAAGATTTACAGGCACTTAGTTTAGGTCGTTGGACATTGAAACCGTCAAATGAAAACTTACTTCAGTCATTCAATAAAGTGCTTTTAGGGTATGAATTTGGTTACATCCAAAAAGGTATTACCTTAGTTACAACACTTGATTCGACACTTGATCAAGCTATAAAACTAGATCATCAACGCTTTCAGCAAGTGTTAGCTGAGTTAGTTGGCAACGCATTAAAGTTTACAGAAGAGGGGTCTGTTACTGTTAAGGCTTGTGTTAGCAATAAGCAATTAACAGTAACAATCACGGATACAGGTTCAGGGTTAACCAAGCCAGTCAGCAAGTTAACTTTTAATTCATCTAATCAAAATAATCACTTTCAAGGGTTAAGAACAGGCCTTGCAAGGGTGCAGTACATTGTTGATGCTTTTGACGGAAATATTGTGTTTGAAAATACATCGCCAAATGGGGTGCGCGTTACGCTGAAAATGCCCGTTGTGATTGATGAAAGTGCACCTTCGTTATGTGCGCTGTTACCTAAAAATCTGCATTGTTTAGTTGTTGAAGATAACCCGTTAAACATGCACATATTAACGCGAATTCTTTCACAACTTAACTACAGCTATGAATGTGCAGAAAACGGAAAGGTCGCCTGCGAGATGGCCACTAAAAACGAATACCAGGTTATTTTTATGGATTTAAATATGCCAATAATGGATGGCTTTGAGGCTATTAAAAAAATACGCATTTTTGACGCTAATACGCCTATTATTGTGGTTACCGCTAATACATCTACAGAGGATATGAAGTTAGTATATGAGTATGGCGCCAGTGGGCATATTCATAAACCAATTGGTAAGCAAGCAATTGTCGATGCGCTATTTAATGTATGTATGAGCAGTGAAATAAATTAAAAATGTGTAAAATACGCTGACTTACATAATTAGCCTTATGTTAACTTGGCAGTACAGTAAGTGCTATGATGTAGGCAAATCGACACTGTTTGCAGTGCTAATTGATAAGGTTAAATTAGTACTGCAAGCATAGAAGCACCTTACCCAAATGAAGTTATTGCTACCTGAGATACAATTTTTTTAGGTTTTAGAATGTTTTTTATATTTTTTATTAATACTTTCTATTGCGTAAATAATAATTTCGATCACAAGAAGTAAAGAAGCAATGATTAACCCACCACTTGGTTTAAAGTGTCCCTCTTGATAGTAATATATTCCACTTATAAAAAGCATGGAGAGAAAAAATAAAATCTCGAATTGAATACGTTTCATAATCCACCTAAATATTATTAGCTTACGCAGGGTAAATATTTACGTAAGCTTTATTGGAGTTCTTAGTTTTAAAGACGAGTAACACTAAAACCTTTGTCTTTTAGCTGCTTAATTAAGCCATGTTGCTCTGGTAAGTGCAGTGCACCTACCGCAATAAATAGTTTTTCGTTAGCTAAGCGAGGCACTAATTGCTCAACCCATTTATTATTTCGACTAACCAGCATGACTTGCTCGCTTATTTCACCGTAATTACTATCGTCAAAGCTCATATTGTAGTACTCGGTAAGCGTATCCATATCGCCATTTTTCCACGCGTTTACTAGCTTAATAAAATAAGTATTAATGTCGGCAAGCTGCTCGAAGGTTTCTTCAATCATTTCGTTACTTAATAGCGCCATACCATCAAACATTTGTAACTGCTGCTCTAGGGTTTCTAGTTCGCTTATTTTTATATTTTGCTTTTTAGCGTAAGCAAGTACTTGCTTGTCTATGCCTGTTTGATCAGAAAATCCTGCATTTTGAAATTCAATTTGCATCATAGTTACCATTACAGCCCACGGTTTAAAGGTGTTAAACATGGCAATATCAATCGACTTTTTTGCAAAGTAATCTTTAAGCTTTTTGTAGTTTTGTTTTGATAGTTCTGTTTGTAATGTTTTGCCATTTTTTAGCATCATTAACGGCATAGAGCGCTGTTGCATCTCAAATGGAGTAAGTTTACTAATATCCACTTCCACAACCACTTCATTACTTTGCTCAATGGCTTGAGTTATATTTTCAGGCAAGCCTTTCATACTGGCATCACCTACGTGAACAGTGCCAAATAAATAAGATGTTGTGCCGTTTTTTTCTATTTTATATAAGGCTGGTGTTGCAAGGCTATTAAAGCTGAGTGCTGTAAGCAGCACCATAATGAAAAAGTAACTAATACGAGGTATCGGTTTCATGGTTTGTCCTTCAAATCCTGTTGTTGAGTTAAACAAATACTAACCTAAATTTGCCTATACAGCAGTGCTAAATTCAGTATTTATCAATCGTCTTTGTGAGGGTATTGGTACTAATATACGCGCTCAGTAGAATATTTGTTCTAGTTACGTTTTTTGATTTAGTAAAGTCGCAAGTCATAATCATTAAAACTATTCGGAAGGTCTAAATACTATCTGTATAAAAAATTAATTTAATTTTTACTTAAACTCAAAAATTAATCAAACCATAAATGGGGGATATAAGAATAGTGAATTTCTATACTTTAAATTAAAACATAAAAATTTCTTTATAGTTGTTTTTAGTGAATTTTAAAACCACTTAATTTAAGTTTTAGTGCTTTTTTTGAATTGAGTTTGGTATTGACTTAAACCGCTCAGCGCGGTACTAATACATAACAGAGCGAAAGATGAACTTTCGCAACAGATTATTTAAATTTGGTGTTAATTACATGCTTACAACTGCACTTAAACTAGTCCTGATTATTATCGTGGTGATTATTCCCGCGGGGGCTTTGTAGTGCTATAAACTTGAGCATTAAAAAGCCCTCCGCACTTAACCAGTACGGAGGGCTTTTTAGTTTTAAGGGTAAAAATTAATTAGGTTGTCACTGAAGAATGAGGATTTATTAATGACAGGCGCAGAACTCACAATCGACTTATTAGCCAAACACGGCGTAAAAGAGGTATTTGGCTACCCTGGTGGAGCCATTATGCCAATTTACGATGCGCTGTATGGTGCGCCAGTCAAGCATTACCTCACTCGCCACGAGCAAGGTGCTGGTTTTGCTGCTGTAGGTTATGCCCGCAGCACAGGTAAATTAGGCGTATGTTTAGCAACATCAGGCCCTGGGGCAACTAATTTAATAACAGCACTTGCCGATGCAATGATGGACTCAGTACCATTATTAGCAATTACTGGCCAAGTACCTACTGCAGCCATTGGCTCTGATGCATTTCAAGAAGTAGATGTGCTAGGTATGTCACTTTCGTGCACAAAACACAGTTACATGGTAGAGCGTCCAGAAGATTTAGCCGAAATACTACAAGAGGCCATGCACTTAGCCCTAAGTGGTCGCCCAGGTCCTGTACTTGTGGATATCCCCAAAGATATTCAAATGGCGCAAGTGCCTTTTAAGCCGTGGTTAGCCGCTGATGAATACTTACCGCAACTCGATTTAAACCAAGTTGCTATTGCAAATCAGTTATTAAGTGAAGCAAAGCAGCCAGTTGCATATGTTGGCGGCGGCGTGCAAGCCGCTGATGCGCAAAATGAGTTAATGCAGTTTTTAAATAAAACGCAGATGCCAGCAGTATCAACACTTAAGGCATTAGGCAGTGTATTACCAGATTACGAACATTACTTAGGTATGCTAGGCATGCACGGTACACAAGCCGCTAATATAGCAGTACAAGAGTGCGATGTATTAGTGTGTATAGGCGCTCGCTTTGATGATCGCGTAACAGGTAACTTAGCTAAATTTGCCGCTAAAGCAAAAGTAATTCACTTAGATATAGATGCGGCTGAAGTAAGTAAACGAAAACCTGCTAAAGCCTCATTAATTGCTGATTTAAAAACGTCATTACCGACACTTGAGTGCTTTGTAACCCCTAAAGCGTGGTGCGATACAAATAGGCAGTTAAGCGTAAAACATGCGTGGCGCTACGACTACCCAGGCGAAAAAGTATTTGCCCCGTATTTATTGAACCAATTAAGCCAGCGTATGCCAAAAACAGGCGTAGTGTGCTGCGATGTTGGTCAGCATCAAATGTGGGTAGCGCAACACATGAAATTTAGCCACCCGAGCAACCATTTAAGTAGTGGTGGTGCAGGCACAATGGGCTTTGGTTTACCTGCAGCCATAGGTGCACAAGTAGCGCGTCCAGACGATTTTGTAATAACGGTGTCGGGTGATGGCTCAATCATGATGAACATTCAAGAGCTTGCGACTATTCGCCGTAACAATTTACCAGTAAAAATACTAATATTAGATAACCAACGCTTAGGTATGGTTCGCCAATGGCAGGAGCTATTTTTTGAAGGACGTTACTCTGAAACAAACCTTTCAGATAACCCTGATTTTGTTCAGTTAGCCGCTGTATTTGGTATTCCTGGGCAAACAATTACACATGCAAATCAAGTTGATGATGCGATAACTGCATTAGTTAACAGCAAAGGGCCGTACATAGTACATGCCTGCATAGACGATAAAGAAAACGTATGGCCACTTGTACCACCTGGGGCTGCAAATGACGAAATGATTACGGAGAAAGCACAATGAAACACAGCCTAACTATTGCATTAAAGAGCCAAAGTATAGCGGTCGAGCGTTTTTTACGTGTAGTGCGTCACCGTGGTTTTGATCTTACGCATTTTCAGCTCAATATGGATGATGGCCACTATAATGTAGCGATGACAGTAGACAGCGATAAACCAATCCATCTTTTAACAAGCCAGTTAAATAAGCTGGTGGACGTTAAAGAAATCACTTTACAAAATTTACAGCAACAAGCTGTGTAATTGCTAACGACACAAATTTACGAGTAATTTAATAACAGTTACTCACCAATTTTTAGAATGAGGAATGCCCGCTTACAGAGCGGCAAAACAGAGGTAACTATGGCTAAATTAAGAAGTGCAACAACAACTGAAGGACGTAAACGCGCAGGCGCACGTGCATTATGGCGCGCAACAGGCATGACCGACACAGACTTTGGTAAACCAATTATTGCTGTAGTTAACTCGTTTACGCAATTTGTACCAGGGCATGTTCACCTTAATCAGCTTAGTGAGTTAATGGCTGAAACAATCACGCAAGCGGGTGGTGTACCAAAAGAATTTAATACCATCGCTATTGATGACGGTATCGCAATGGGCCACGGGGGTATGCTTTACTCACTCCCATCACGCGACCTAATTGCCGATTCGGTTGAGTACATGGTTAACGGGCACTGCGCCGATGCGATGATCTGTATTTCTAACTGTGACAAAATCACCCCAGGAATGATGCTTGCAGCGCTGCGTTTAAATATACCTGTTATTTTTGTATCGGGCGGACCAATGGAAGCGGGTAAAACGAAACTTGCTAACATCGATATTAAATTAGATTTAGTCGATGCCATGGTTAAAGGCGCTGATGAGTCGGTAAGTGATGCTGATTCAGAGCAAGTAGAGCGCTCTGCATGTCCTACCTGTGGTTCGTGTTCGGGCATGTTTACTGCAAACTCGATGAACTGTTTACTAGAGGCTATTGGCCTTGCACTACCGGGTAACGGTACAACGCTTGCGACCCATAAAGACCGTAAGCAGCTATATGTAGAAGCGGGTGCTCGCATTGTTGATTTATGCCGTGAGTACTACCAAAAAGATAACCAAGACGTACTGCCTCGCGCTATTGCTAACAAAACAGCCTTTATGAACTCTATGGTTGTTGATATTGCCATGGGTGGGTCATCTAATACGGTATTGCATTTATTAGCTGCGGCACAAGAAGCCGGCGTCGATTTTGACATGTCGCACATTGATGAGCTATCTCGTAAAACACCATTTTTATGTAAAGTTGCCCCAGCAACAGCGCAGTACCACATTGAAGATGTGCACCGTGCTGGTGGCATGATGGCTATTGTGCGTGAGTTGGGCAAAGCCGGTTTAGTTGATTTATCGGTAAACCACGTAGCGGGTATGACCATGGGGGAGCTTGTTAAAAAGTGGGATGCGACTGATCCAACAAACGAAGCCGCACAAAAGTTTTACCGCGCAGGCCCTGCTGGTATTCGTACTACAAAAGCAATGAGCCAAGAATGCCGTTGGGATGAAGGCGATAACGACCGTGAAAACGGTTGTATTCGTAGTGTTGAGCACGCTTTTCGCCAAGATGGCGGCTTAGCTGTGCTCTCAGGTAACTTAGCGGTTGATGGCTGTATAGTTAAAAGCGCTGGCGTTGTTGACGAAATGCTACATTTTGAAGGCACTGCAGTGGTGTACGAATCACAAGACGATTCCGTAGAAGGTATTTTAAACGACGAAGTAAAAGCCGGTGACATTGTTGTTATTCGTTACGAGGGCCCTAAAGGCGGCCCAGGTATGCAAGAAATGCTTTACCCAACGAGCTACTTAAAATCAAAAGGCTTAGCTGAAAAGTGTGCATTGATCACCGATGGTCGTTTCTCAGGTGGTACATCAGGCTTATCTATTGGCCACGTATCGCCAGAAGCGGCAAGCGGCGGTGCCATAGCGTATGTTGAAAATGGCGACAAAATTATTATTGATATAGCAACGCGCGAAATCACCTTAGCATTAAGCGATGAAGAACTTGAAGCGCGTAAGCAAAAGCAACTAGCGCGTGGCAAATTAGCGTACAAACCGGTTGATCGTGAGCGTTATGTGTCGTCGGCATTAAAAGCGTATGCACTACTTGCAACCAGTGCTGATAAAGGCGCAGTACGTGATTTAGCCAAACTGGAGGAGCTTAGCTAATTATGGTTTCTCAAGAGCTCGATTACTTCCGTGCAATTATTCAAGCAAATATGGAGCCCTTGGCTAAAGTCACTGAGGTCAGCAAAATGCCCGACCTCAGTGCGAAGTTAGGTAACCATGTTTGGTTAAAGCGTGAAGATCAGCAGCCGGTGTATTCGTTTAAACTACGGGGTGCTTTCAATAAACTTAATAAGTTGCCCAAAGGCTCGGTTGTCATTACGGCATCGGCGGGTAACCATGCTCAGGGTGTTGCATTAAGCGCTTCGCATTTAGGGCATAAGGCAACGATTGTGATGCCTGTTACAACGCCAGAAATAAAAGTTAACGCCGTACGGGCTTTAGGCTCAGAGGTGGTATTACATGGTCATCAGTTTGATGTAGCTAAAGCTCATGCACTTGAACTTACAGAGCAGCGTAATGGCATTTTTGTTCCACCATTTGACGACCCTGACGTTATAGTAGGCCAAGGGACTGTAGCACGAGAGCTAATGCAACAACTCAATGAGCTTGATGCAGTATTTATACCTGTTGGTGGCGGTGGTTTACTGGCAGGCATGGCTGTTTATATAAAGTCACTTCGTCCTGATATCAAAGTCATTGGCGTTGAAGCCGATGAGAGTGCTTGTTTACAAGCTGCACTTAAAGCGGGTGAACCGGTAGAGCTTGACCGAGTTGGCAGTTTTGCCGATGGAGTCGCTGTTAAAATTATTGGCAAAGAAACATTTCGCTTGGCACAAAAGTTTTGTGATGAAGTGGTGACTGTAACCAGTGATGAAATATGCGCCGCCATGCAAGACATCTTCGTATCTACACGCGCAATTGCTGAGCCCTCTGGCGCTCTTGCAATAGCAGGGCTAAAAAAGTGGAGTCAGCAATCAGGTCTTAAAGGGTTAAATTTAGCGGCTATATTATCAGGGGCTAATTTAAACTTTGATCGGCTTCGTTATGTAGCAGAGCGCACTGCACTAGGTGAAAAAAACGAAGCGTTATTAGCCGTTACCATTAAAGAAGAAAAAGGCAGTTTTAAACAGTTTTGTGCGTCTTTAGGAGGTCGTGCTATTACTGAGTTCAACTACCGTTATGCAGGGCCTGGTGAAGCGCAAATTTTTGTAGGTATTGCACTGCGTCAAGGAGAGCAGGAGCTCAATGAGCTCAAGCAGGACCTAACTAAAAACGATTACGCATTTTGCGACTTATCAGATAATGAACTTGCTAAATTGCACGTACGTTATATGGTTGGCGGTAAAGCACCCGAAAAACTGCATGAACGTTTGTTACGTTTTGAATTTCCAGAATACCCCGGCGCACTAGCGCGCTTTTTAGATACGTTAGGCAACGATTGGAATATCACATTATTTCATTATCGGAGTCAAGGCGGCTCAATGGGTTATGTATTAGCCGGTTTTGCCATTGAACCTGAGCAATTTGAGACTTTTAACGAGCATTTAAATGACTTAGGCTATAGCGTGCAAGATGAAACGCATAATCCGTGTTTTACACAGTTTTTAACGACGCAACCTCTTTCAGAAAAAACCGCAAAGCTCGCTTCAGTTTAACAGCCATTAAAGAGCAAGTACCTTACAAGGGTGCTTGCTTTATCATTTGTTTTACATATAGTTACTGATACCGTCATTAACTTGAGGAAACTTGGTTGTTACTTAAAGGATTAATACTTGGATTGTGTTGTTTTTGTGGCCAAATTGCGGCGCAAGAATCGGTCACTTTACAATTAAAATGGACACATCAGTTTCAGTTTGCTGGTTACTACATGGCCAAAGAAAAAGGGTTTTATAAAGATGTGGGTCTTGATGTAACCATAAACCCAGCAGATCTAACAATGCCCGATGCGTTTAGTGCTGTGGCTAATGGCGACGCCGAGTTTGGTGTAGGTCACTCGGGTATTTTACAGGAACGTATAAACGGCCAATTTTTTGTAGCAATGGCGCCTATCTTGCAATATTCACCTTATTGCTGGATGGTCAAAGACACCTCTGATATTTTTCACCCTCGTGATTTTGTAAATAAGCGTATTAGTAAAGTGAGTCACAATGATAGCAATGAGTTAATGGCTATGCTGACTCGCAGCGGAGTTAATACGCGTTTGCTTAGTGTATACAACGGTGACAACCCAAGCCAAGCCTGGATTGAAAACAAGCTCGATGCGATGCAAGTTTATCTATCTACTGAGACATACAATATGACTCAAAGAGGTATATCACATCGCCTAATATGTCCTCAGCGTTACGGCATAGACGTCTATGCAGATATCTTATACACCACCAGGAAAATGTTAAACACATCCCCAGAAACGGTCGAAAGATTTTATCAAGCCAGCCTAAAGGGGTGGCGCTACGCAATGATGAATATGGACGAGGCCATTGCGGTAACCCAAATACTTTACGCACCTAACAAAAGTTTCCATGAATTAGCATACGAGGCTGAAATGCTAAAAGAGTATATTATGCCAGCAACAACCAGTTTGGGGCATATGTCTATTCCAAAGTGGCGCCTAATTGCAGACTTGTACGGTATTCACCAAACTGAGTTTGACAAGGTTAAAGCCAGTTTTATTTATAAATATCAGCGGCCGGAACAAATGGAGCTATCATGGATGTTAATTGCAGCGATGATTGTGAGTGTTATTTCTATACCTCTGTATTTGCGTTTAATGTTTAGTAAAAAAATAACCGTTTAATGGCTGTTAATGTTACTGATACAATTGGCCGCCTTTTAATAAATTAAGCTGTTATGACGTTAGCCGAGCAATTTACTTCACTTGATTCTATTTTAAAGCGGACTCGCGCCTATTGGCAGTGCACCGCTTTTGACTTTGATGCGATCCCTTGGCCTGAACTGCAAGGCATATTAAACAGCCTAACCGATGAGCAAGTAGCGACACTTGATACCAAGCAGAATGAATTAATAGATTTTTTTAATCCGCATATTAAGTTACTTGATGAATTACAGCTATTATGTGAATTACCTCAAGCAGATACCCGCCGATATGATTACCCTTTTTGGATTAGTAATGGCATAAAAGGGCGTAAGTTCGAACAACTTCAAGACTTTGTGTCTGCGTTGCCAAACACAAAATTACCGGTATTAGAATGGTGTGCGGGTAAAGGGCATTTAGGTCGCATGCTGGCATTCAACGGTGCTACACATATTAATAGCCTTGAGCTGCAGGCAAATTTATGCGAACAGGGTCAAAAAAGCGCAAAGCAACAAGGCTTGGCGATGCAATTTAGCCAAGTGGATGTATTACATGATGACACTACATTATTTTTTAATACTGAAATGCATGCTGTGGCGCTTCATGCATGCGGCGCTTTACATCAAGCTATGATACACAAAGCAATAGCTGCAAACGTGCAGCAAATTAGCTTCTCACCTTGTTGCTATCATTTATTCACACCGAACGATTACTTGCCAATGAGCGAGCTTGCCAAGCAAAGTCAGCTTAGGTTAACTCACCGTGATTTAAAACTGGCTCTGCAAGAAACAGTAACAGCACCATCTCGAGTTGATAAAATACGAAAAACAGAACTTGAGTGGCGATTGGGCTTTGATGCGCTGAGGAGGTCAATTACCAATGAGTCGTACTACGTTAGTGTCCCCTCAGTTAATAAGGCGGTGTTCTCAGGTTCATTTAAATCATTTTGTGAGTGGGCGGGTGATAAAAAAGCATTAAAAATACCACAAGACATTGATTATGAGCGTTTTTTATCTGAAGGCGTCGCTCGAAAAAAGGTGACTGACAGAATTGAACTGGTTCGACATGTGTTCAGAAGAGCAATTGAGGTTTGGCTTGTGCTCGATCGTGCTTTATATTTGCAACAGCATGGCTATCAAGTAAGTATTAAAACCTTTTGTGAAAAGCAGTTAACGCCTCGGAATATTTTAATTCTTGCCAATAATAACCCTTCCACCCAATAAATAGTCGTTTTGGCTTAATAAGAGATGCAATGAGAAAATTAAAAAAATTGTTCGATAATAATAAAAATTGGGCTGCGCGGACAAGCGAAGCGAACCCAGAGTTTTTTAAAATTTTGTCTATGCAGCAAAACCCAGAGTACTTATGGATTGGTTGTTCAGACTCTCGTGTACCAGCTAATCAAATAGTTGATTTATTACCGGGTGAGCTATTTGTACACCGCAATGTCGCCAATGTAGTTGTACATACTGACCACAATTGCTTATCAGTGATGCAATACGCAGTCGAAGTTTTAAAAGTTAAACACATTATGGTCGTTGGTCATTATGGGTGTGGTGGTGTTCAAGCGGTCCTGAACGATGCAAAGTTTGGCTTTATTGATAATTGGCTTCGTCATGTTGGCGATGTAAAAGAAAAACACATAGAGCAACTCAACAGTATAAATGAAGAACAGCGATTAAGCCGCTTGATAGAACTTAACGTAATAGAGCAAGTTCGTAATGTATGTCGAACCAATATTGTGCAAGATGCATGGGAGCGAGGCCAAGACTTAACGATTCATGGATGGGTTTATGGTTTAGAAAACGGCCATTTACATGACTTAGAAGCGGTTGTAACGTGTGCAGAGGAAGAGTCAGACAGTTACAAACGTGCAATACAACATGTATTTAAAAAAGCAGGTTGTGAGTAAATAAATGACGAAAACGGCGGTTGTTATTGGCGCAACAGGTTTAGTAGGGTCTGAGCTTTTGACGGCATTACTCAGCTGTGTCGAGTATAGTAAAGTTGTTGCTATAACACGCCGAGCGTTACCACTTTCCGATAAAAAGTTAACTAACCATATTATTGATTTTGAAAAGCTGACTCAATACAGTGAGTTATTTAAAGGTGATGTGTTTTTTTCATGTTTAGGTACGACACTTAAACAAGCAGGCTCTGTTGAGGCACAGCGTAAAGTCGACTTTGATTATCAATTTATTGCCGCGCAACTTGCTTCATGTAATGGTATGAAACACTATTGCTTAGTGTCATCAAGTGGTGCAAATGCAAACAGCAGCAGCGCTTATTTAAAAATGAAGGGGCAGTTAGAGCAAGCGGTTATGCCTTTGGCGTTTAATAAAACGAGTGTTTTTCAACCGTCACTGTTATTAGGGGCGCGGGATCACTTTAGGCTAGCTGAAAAGTTAGGCAGTGTTATTTTACCATTACTTACAAAAGTTAGTGTTTTAAAGCGTTATAAACCCATAACAGGCAAGCAAGTTGCTGTAAAAATGTTATTGGTGAGTTTAAAGCAAGAAGAGGCGCAAAAATATTATGTGCTTGATGAGCTATTTGAATAGATATTAATTTCATGTATACATAATAATGTAAAAAAAGCAGCTCAGGCTGCTTTTTTATGCGTTAAATTAATTATTCAACGTCTGTTTTTTCGCTTAGTTGCTGCTCAAGAACTGCCACTTTAGCTTCTAGCTCAGTTAGTTTTTCGCGTGTACGGATAAGTACTTGGCTTTGGATATCAAATTCTTCTCGGCTAACAAAGTCCATCTCAGCAAGTTTGTTTTGTAAAACTTGCTTTGTTTTACCTTCTAGCGTGTCTGCTAAATTTTTTACACCTTGTGGCATATTACTCGTAATTTGCTTAGCAATTTCTTCTAGTTTTGCTGGGTTGATCATAATTGTCCCTTCGGCATTGCCTAAAATGATAATGACTAATATTACCTTATACCCACTTCATTTAACACATGATCATGTTTGCGTAATTAATTATGGCAATCGCTATGCCTGTAGTAATGGTTACGTTAAAATTGCGCGTCTTTTAAATCATTCTGGTCGTTATGAAACTCAATCCAAAACAAGATGAAGCAGTAAAATATATAAGTGGCCCATGCTTAGTACTTGCTGGAGCTGGCTCTGGAAAAACCCGCGTTATTACAAATAAAATTGCTTACTTGGTACAAAAGTGCGAGTACAAAGCACGTAATATTGCAGCGGTTACCTTTACTAATAAAGCGGCCAAAGAGATGCGTGAGCGCGTATTACAAACGCTTGGTAAGCAAGAGGCAAAAGGGTTATGGGTATCGACGTTTCATACACTGGGTTTAGAAATAATAAAAAAAGAATTGAGCACACTCGGCTTTAAACCTGGTTTTTCGTTATTTGACGATCAAGATACCAATCAGCTGTTATCGGAACTCACCGAAGATGAATTAAAAAAGGACAAAGATTTACTTAAGCTGCTAAAAATGGAGATTGGTAGCTGGAAAAACGAGCTAGTGCTGCCAGAGCAAGCAATACGTGAAGCACGTGACGCGCAAAAGGCGTTATTTGCACAGCTTTATGCCCGTTATCAAACCCAATTGCGTGCTTATAATGCATTAGACTTTGACGATCTGATTATGATCCCCACATTACTACTTACTGGTAACGCAACATCTCGTGAGCGTTGGCAGCAACGCTTTAAGTATTTGCTGGTGGATGAATACCAAGATACCAACACCAGCCAGTATCAGCTTGTAAAGCTACTTGTTGGCGAGCGCGCACGTTTTACTGTAGTAGGTGATGATGACCAATCTATTTACTCTTGGCGTGGTGCGCGTCCACAAAACCTTGTTCTTTTAAGTAAAGATTACCCCGGGCTTAGGCTTATAAAGCTTGAGCAAAATTACCGAAGCGCGCAGCGAATACTTAAATCTGCCAATATACTCATTGCCAATAACCCGCACGATATAGAAAAAAAACTATTTAGTGAGTTAGGGTACGGTGAGCCGATAAAAGTGATTGGTTGTCGCGACGAAGAGCATGAGTCAGAGCGTGTAGTTGCTGAAATTATTTCGCATAAATTTATGAAGCGCACAAGCTACAAAGACTACGCTATTTTGTATCGTGGTAATCACCAAGCACGCGGCTTTGAAAAGTCATTAATGAGCAACCGTATCCCTTATAAAATAAGTGGCGGCATGTCGTTTTTCGCGCGTTCAGAAATTAAAGACATAATGGCGTACTTGCGCTTACTCGTGAACCAAGATGACGATAACGCATTTTTACGTATAGTGAACACGCCGCGACGAGAAATAGGCACGGTAACACTTGAAAAACTGGGTACTTTAGCCAACGAAAAACATCAAAGTTTGTTTGCTACCTGTTTTGATAACGACCTAGGTTACAGATTAAAAGGGCGAGGTTTTAACGCTTTAGCTGGGTTTGCTCGATGGATTGTCGAATTGTCAGACAACGCGGTACGCAGTGATACGTTAGAGGCGGTGAAAGATTTAGTGCGTAATATTAATTACGAAGCTTACCTTTACGAAACATCGCCTAGTGCTAAAGCGGCCGAAATGAGAATGAAAAATGTCTCTGAATTGTATCGTTGGATCACAGACATGCTAACCGGAGACGCTGATAACGAGCCGATGACGCTTGCCGAAGTGGTTAGTAAACTGACACTGCGCGATATGCTTGAGCGTAACGAGGAAGAAGATGAATCCGATGCTGTTCAGTTACTTACATTGCATGCCTCTAAAGGTTTAGAGTATCCGTACGTGTTTATGGTTGGTATGGAAGAAGGGTTGCTACCTCACCAGGTGAGTATTGACGAAGATAACGTAGACGAAGAGCGTCGACTCGCTTACGTTGGTATTACTCGTGCGCAGCAAGAGTTAACACTTACATATGCAAAGATCCGCCGTCAGTTTGGTGAAACCTCTGAGACAGAGTTAAGTCGATTTGTGCAAGAGTTGCCGCAAGATGATTTGGCATTTGAAAACAAAAAGGCGCCTAGTTCGCAGGCAGAGCGAATGGAAAAAGGGCAGGCTAGGGTAGCAAACTTACGTGCTATGTTTAAAAAGCCTGAGTAATACTCAGGCTTAAATAGACTGACTGATGTGTCCTTGATTTAGCTTAGAGCAGGTTAATGTATGTTGTTTGCCAACAAAAAATGACAAACCATGTTTATCTAATAAAGCTCTAAAATTAAGTATAGAAGGCCCTTTCGCTATTACCTTTATTTTTTTGAGCTTAGTGATAGGAAGCACACCTTGCAGTTGCAGATCGTAGCTTTCTTGCTGCAGTATACGTTTACTGAAGGTGGAGCTAAGTAGTAGATAGTCAAAGTTAACATCAGTTAATAAATTCAGTTCACATCTGTCTTTAGCAAAATTATTTAGGCCGACTGAGTACCCTAACAACGATAATTGCTTAAGGTTTTCTAGCTGGGTAGCACATGCATGGCGAATTTCTTGCTCATCAAAAAGTAAACAAAGCTGGCTTGGACCGCGTTGTTTGTTTAATACATCAATAAATAAAGTAAATTCGTGTTTTTCGAGTAATAAAGCAGAGCAGGGTACTAGTGCCATTGCCACATTGGCGTTTATGGCCTGCGCGTAAGCACACTCTAGCAGTTGTAACTCGACTTTGAGGTGCTGCTCTTTGTCGGTGGCAAATTTTTTCAAAACCTCAAAACTGGTAAACCCTAAAATAGGGTGTTCACCAAATGCTTCAAATAGCGATTCAGATTGTTGTTGCTCATTTAAAGTAATAATTTCTGAGCTTCTAAAACTCATCGGCATTACATCAAGATGATGCAATGCTTTTTGCCCTACATCAGCAATCGATTGAGTGAGTAGCGGATGAAATAACTCGTAACGATTTTTCCCTGAATTTTTTGCATGGTACATTGCGGCATCGGCATCACGAATAATTTCATCTGTGTGTTTATAGCTTTGTTTAGAGTAATTTATACCAATGCTCGCACCGCTTTGCAGTAAAGTACCTTTAATATTAAAAGGCTTTTTCATTAAATCGATAATGCGATTAGCCACATCTTCGGCTTGTTGTGGTTCGGTTAAATGCGTTAGTAAAATAACGAATTCATCTCCACCCAAACGGGCTAATAAATCGTGCTCACGAATACATTGTGAAAAAAGCTCACTTACATTAATTAAGAGCTGATCGCCAGCCTGATGGCCGAGTTGGTCGTTAATATCCTTAAACTTATCTAAATCGATAAAAAGTACGGCAAAGTGACGGTCTGGGAAGCGTTGAAAGTGCTGAAGTGTTTTTTCTAATTGAGTTAAAAACAAACTACGGTTTGGCAAACTGGTTAACGAGTCGTGATGGGCGTCGTGATAAAGCTGTTGCTCTATTTTTTTTCGTTCTTCAATTTGCATTTGTAAATGCAAATTAGTTTGTTGTAGTTCTTTTGTTTTTTCGTTTACTCTAAACTCAAGCTCTTGATGGCTTTTTGCAATGGCCTGATTCGCTAGTTTAGTTTGCAAAACAGCTGCTATTTGGTGCGATACAAAGGTAATTAGTTCATTATCGTCATGACTAAAAATATGTTTATTGTTGTATGCTTGGCACACAATTAGACCAATAACACCCTGAGATGTTTTTAAAGGTGCGCCCAGCCAACTAGTGGCTTGTTGTGTTTGAGGGACAGGTGTTGAGTGTTGTACTATGCCACTGTTTAATAGCGCTTGTGCCTTATCAGGATTTATAAGCTGCGTTTCTTCTGTGCTTATAACTAATTCGCTGTAGCCTTTGGCAAACTGACGGGGCTGAGTATTTTCTTTATATTCATCAACACAGTAAGGGAATGTTATCCAACCTGAGTCTTTGTCATAGAGTGCAATGTAAAGGTTTTCTGCGTAGGTAATTGTTTTTATTATGTCGTGTATTTTAACGTAAGCGTCATCAAGGTTTTTAGCTTGGGTAGCAATTTCAGATACTTTAAATAAAATTTGCTGGCGCTGCAGCGCGCGTTTGCGATTGGCAACTTCAAGGTTGAGTGCATCGTTACTTTGGGTCAGTGCTCGGGTACGAATTTTTACTTCTGACTCTAAATATTCACGTTTTTTTACACGCTCTATTGCCGTCGCTAAATACAGCGACATCACTTCAAGAAGTTGTATTTGCTGAGAGTTATAACTCTGATTTACGTCATAGCTTTGTGCGGCTAACACACCAATAATATTTTTTTCTTGGTACACAGGTACACCTACCCAATGTTCAGCGGGTGTACCTAAAGCCTTGAATAAACCATCAGCGGCGGCGTCTTGCATTTGTTGTTTTGTAAAGTAAGTAGTTTTACCTTCATTAAAAACGTAACCTGTGGCGCCTTCATCAAAGCTATTAGAGTGATTTAGTGGTACTGCAATACCATCTTTTTCGTCTGAAAAATAAGAAAGCTCTAACGATTGGCATTGTTGGTTTTGTAAAACGACATAAAAGCTTTTACTAGGCACATACTTTTGCAAAATATCGTGGATAGCGGGATAAAGTAGAGTTAGCTCCGAAACCGTACTCGCGCGCTCAGATAATTGGATAAGCGCGTTTTGCAAATGGTGTGATTGCTTGTACTTTTCGAGTAGGGTTTTGAGGCGTTTATTTTGGTACGCTAATTTACTCAATGCAGGGAGTTTATCTTCCAATGATGTGACCGATATTATTATTGTATAGTTATTAGACTTATACTTTCACTTTTAGTGCTTAGCGTCAAGTTGATATTCTAATAAAAATAATGGTTAACGCGGCATTTTAGACATAAAAAAAGGCTTAACAAGTTAAGCCTTTTTTTATGTCTAACGGATAATTATTCTGCTGTCATGAAATCGATTGCTGCGCTTATTTCATCGTCAGAACAATCCATACATGTGCCTTTAGCAGGCATTGCATTAAAGCCGTTAATTGCATGCTCAAGCAGCGTATCTTTGCCTTTGGCAATACGCGGTGCCCAATCGTCTGCAGATTTAGGTGCACCTAATGCGCCTGTACCATGACATGCAAAGCATGCAGCCTGGTAAACTTGCTCACCAGAGCGGGGCCCTGTTGGTGCGGCAGCTACTGCAGCTTTATCACCTTCAAGGTACACAGCACCAACAGGTGCTAAACGCTTTTTAATTGCATCTTCAGTCATAGAGTTATCATATGGCTGTGCGTATGCTGTAGTTGCTAACACTAATAATGCTAATGCTGTTAATTTTTTCATTTTGCCTTGCTCACTTCGATTTGAACGTGATCAATCACGATATAGATGACGGAAATTACGCCGATTATAACTCTCTGAGGCAATTTATAAAATGCTAAGAGGTATTTTTATTACTAAAAACTGACTACTTTTTGCGTTAGCTCAACAAAAATAAGTGCCTTGGCGTATTTATTTAGCCAATATACCTGGTCATCCAATAAATAACCTTTGTTACAATCAATTTAATGCTAATACGGACTTTACAAGTTTTTCGATCCCCGCATCTGCTTCAACAATCGATTGCGCTAGCATGTAAGCAGGTGTAGTCACAATTTTATTGTGCTGGTCAATCACAACGTCATCAACGTCACAGTTTAAATGTGTTGCGCCAAGCGAAGTGAGTGCGGCAGCTGTGTCATTATCATTGCCAATAGTGAGCTTTGCATTATCGTAAATAAATGGAATTAACGCAGGCGCAATACACATATAGCCAGCTGGTTTATTAGCATTAGCGAATTGTTTACACGCGTTTAATACGTCACTATTAATAGTCGCTTGCGCACCTTTTAAAGCGAAGTCACATAAGTTTTTCGCAGCGCCAAAGCCACCTGGAACTATTAATGCGTCAAACTCATCAATATTGAGGTGGTTAAGCGTTTTTATTTCACCTCGGGCAATACGTGCAGCTTCTACTAATACATTACGCTTTTCACTCATTTCCTCACCCGCTAGGTGATTAATAGTGTGAAGTTGCTCTATGTCTGGTGCAAAACACTGGTATGTTGCACCATTTTTAGCTATGTGTAGAAGAGTCAAAATGGCTTCATTAATTTCGGCACCATCGTATACACCATTTCCAGCTAATAACACGGCTACTTTTTTCATGCTTTTGTGCTCCTTGATTAAATTTATTCAGTCTATAGTTTGAAGTTTAACACGAGCTAAATTGTCTCTTTAAATTAATTTTTGCGTGAAAATTATCCGCTAAGTAAGTTGCAATGCGGCATATGCCATTTCACAATTAACACCAATAAAAAAAAGTATAAAGGATCGCTATGATCTTCGATCCATTATGCTAGAATACTCCTCCGGTTATTTAAATGGACGAGAATAACTAAAGTAGGTGATGGCATCAGCAGCCATAAAAAACCTTTTTCCACATTGGTTTAAAAATAATAAAAAAAGAACTTCGTATTATCTTTTTTAAATTAAAACATATAGTTAATTATTTTTCTAGGCGTTTAAATATGCTTTGGAAGAATTATTTGTGTCTGTTATCTACATACTTATCCACAGCTTGCTCTTATTTAAATAAAATACCTAGCATTAATTGATAGTCGTTTTATTTTAACCCTTGTGGCATGCTTACAATTATCATAATTTTTAGCATTTAGGATCCAATTTCACCATGGCTCAGATCCCCGAAAACCCACTTATTTTAGTTGATGGCTCGTCGTATTTATTCCGTGCTTATCATTCTCCTCCGCATCTAACTAATTCTAAGGGTGAGGCTACGGGCGCTATTTATGGCGTTATTAATATGCTTAAAAGCCTGATCAGACAATATGATCCTACGCATATGGTGGTTGTGTTTGACGCGAAAGGTAAAACATTCCGTAATGACATGTACAGCGAATACAAGGCTAATCGCCCACCTATGCCTGACGATTTACGCACCCAAATAGCACCTATCCACAGTATTATTAAAGCAATGGGGTTCCCGCTTATTAGTATTGAAGGGGTTGAAGCCGACGATGTCATTGGGACCTTTGCGCGAATTGCATCTGAACAAAAACGCCATGTACTGGTTTCGACCGGTGATAAAGACATGGCTCAGCTTGTGAATGAGCATGTGACACTTATTAATACCATGACTGACAGTATTTCAGATCCTGACACTGTGGTTGAAAAGTTTGGTGTTGGTCCTGAACTGATCATTGATTACCTGGCTCTTATGGGCGATAAAGTTGATAACATTCCAGGCGTTGAAGGCTGTGGCCCCAAAACAGCCGTAAAATGGTTGCAAAAATATGGATCTCTGCAAGGTGTAATGGATAACGCAGGCGAAATTAAAGGCAAAATTGGTGAAAAATTAGCAAATGCATTAGATCATTTACCTTTAAGTTATGAGTTGGCGACCATTAAGTGTGACGTTGAGGTTGAATCAGATCTTGATACGTTTAAATTACAAGAGCCAAATAAAGACGAGTTAATTGCATTATATGGTGAATGCGAATTTCGTCGTTGGTTAGCTGAGCTGCTAGATAACCCAAGTGATGCACAAACTCATTTAGCGGTTCCATCTGAGGAGACAGAATTACCAAAAGTTGAAGAGGCTCATTACGAGACAATTTTAACAGAGGCGCAGTTTAATACGCTAATAGAGCAGCTCAATAGCGCTGAGCTTTTTGCATTTGATACAGAAACAACTAGCCTCGATTACATGCAAGCTCAACTAGTAGGCATGAGCTTTAGCGTTAAATCAGGCGAGGCGGCATATTTACCGGTCGCGCACGATTATCCTGATGCGCCAGAACAACTAAGCCTTGAATTTGTGATGCAAAAGCTTGGACCAATTTTAGCTGACCCTAATAAAGCAAAAGTAGGACAGAATCTTAAATACGACAAAAGCGTATTAGCCAATGCTGGCTATGAACTTAATGGTATTAAATTTGACACTATGCTTGAGTCTTATGTTTTTAACAGCGTAGGTACGCGTCATGATATGGATTCGTTGGCACTAAAATACCTAGGCCATAAAAATATTAGCTTTGAAGATATTGCAGGCAAGGGTAAAAAGCAGCTAACGTTTAATCAAATTGAACTCGAAAAAGCAGCGCCTTATGCAGCTGAAGACGCAGACATAACACTTCGCTTACACGAAGTGCTATGGCCTAAAATTGAGGCGGATGAAAAGCTTAAATCGGTATTTGAAGATATTGAAATGCCATTGGTAAGCGTCATTTCAGATATTGAGCGCACAGGGGTTGCGATTGATAGCAATATGCTTGGCGCGCATAGCCAACGCTTAGGTGAGCGCTTAATTGAACTTGAAAAAGAGGCGTTTGAAATTGCAGGTGAACCTTTCAATTTGAGTTCACCAAAACAGTTACAAGTATTATTGTTTGAAAAGCTAGAGCTGCCAATAATTAAAAAAACGCCTAAAGGTGCACCTTCAACAGCTGAAGAAGTACTTCAAGAGCTCGCTCATGATTATCCGTTACCTAAAGTGATAATTGAGCACCGTGGTTTATCAAAACTTAAATCAACATATACCGATAAACTACCCCTTATGGTTAATGAAAAAACGCAACGTGTGCATACGTCATATCATCAGGCTGTAACAGCGACAGGGCGTTTAAGTTCTACCGATCCTAACCTGCAAAATATTCCAATTCGTTCAGAAGAAGGTCGCCGTATTCGAGAAGCCTTTATTGCAGCCGATGGGTATAAGATAGTTGCAGCAGATTACAGCCAAATTGAACTGCGTATAATGGCGCATCTTTCACAAGATAAAGGTTTACTTAATGCTTTTGCGAATGGCCTAGATGTTCATAGTGCGACCGCCTCAGAAGTGTTTGGTGTTGATTTAGATGACGTAACAACAGATATGCGCCGTAAAGCAAAAGCCGTAAACTTTGGTCTTATTTATGGTATGTCGGCTTTTGGTTTAGCCCGTCAGTTAGATGTTCCACGCCATGAAGCTCAACATTATATTGATAAATACTTTGAACGTTTTCCTGGTGTATTAGAGTACATGGAAACAACACGCGAAAAAGCAGCAGAGAATGGTTATGTTGAAACAATATTTGGACGCCGACTACATTTACCTGAAATAAATGCGCGTAACGGAGCCCGTCGCAAAGGCGCAGAGCGCGCAGCTATTAATGCGCCAATGCAAGGCACCGCTGCTGATATAATTAAAAAGGCCATGTTAAGTGTTAATCAGTGGGTGTATGAGCAAGCTCCAAATACTGTTAAGTTACTCATGCAAGTGCATGATGAATTGGTATTTGAAATCAAAACTGATTGTGCAGAGACTTATACTGCAAAAATTTGTGAGCTAATGTCACAAGCTGCTTCACTCGATGTACCGCTAATAGTAGAGGCTGACGAAGGTGAAAATTGGGAGCAAGCCCACTAAATTCTATAAACAATAAAAGCGCCGATAGGCGCTTTTTTTATGTGTATTAAAAATATGAGTAACTTATTCTTCAATTTTTTATAAACAGAATTTAGTTAAAAATAGGTTAAAATAGGTTAAAATAGGTTAAAATAGGTAATTATTTATGCTAAATGGTTACATGTTCGTCAATTCTAACTATTAATGCAGAATATGATTGTATTTTTATGCGTGCTTTTGTTAAAGTCCCGCCCGTCCTACTCTGTAGGACATCCTGTTGATGATGCGTCTGTAAAGATGCAACAAATTGTTAGCAACTCCCCAGTTTGCTATATCGGCCTAATAACCTTTTATTAGGCCGTTTTTTATTATGCGCTTTTCAGTTTTCTTGCTTTATTCTAATGTGTTCATTCTTATGCTCAAATGTCGTAGTTATATCGGGTGTTAATTACGATATTGTAATCCCATATTTTAGTATGGTTTAAGCTATTTCTAAATGATAGTATCCAATGAGATTTCTCTTGATTTATATATTTAAAGGAGTGCGTTATGTTTAAAGCGTTAGCTATTACAGGCCTTTCGTTATCAAGTTTATTTATGTCTAATTTTACCTTTGCCAATTGGCAGTTAGACAACGATAAAAGCCAGATAAGTTTTGTTTCTATAAAAAAAGACACCATTGCTGAAGCTCATCACTTCACTGCGATCGAAGGCAAGCTTAGCGATGAGGGTGAGTTTAATATTCATATAGATTTAGCATCGGCAGAAACGTTTATACCTATCCGTAATCAACGGCTTACAAGCCTGTTATTTGAAGTAAATACTTTCCCAAAAGCCGTGCTAACCGCTAATTTGAAACAGTCGTTATCAACAATTAAAAAACCGGGCAGTTACGTGCTAAAAGGAATTAGTGCTGAGCTTGATTTTCATGGCAACAAAAAATCACTCATAATTGATGTGCTCGTAAATAGCAATAAAAGTGGTGATTTGATGCTGGCTTCATTTACGCCAGTTATTATAAATAGTGGCGACTTTGGTGTGACAGAGGGGGTTAAACAATTACAAGAACTTGCTGGTTTACCTTCTATTGCAACCGCTATCCCCGTTTCATTTGCATTAACACTTAAAAAATAGTGATTTCGCTTAATGAGCTCAGTAAACAGTTAAGTGAGCCGAGTAAGCCCTTTGATAGCTGGCAACCCTCGCATTGTGGTGAGTTGCCAATAGTTATTAACGACCAAGGTGAGTGGTTTTACGGTGGTAGTAAAATAACAAGGGCGCCTATGGTTAAGTTGTTTGCTTCTGTGTTGTGCAAAGAAGATGAATATTTTTATTTAAAAACACCTATCGAAAAAATTAAAATTACAGTAGTAGATGCGCCATTTATTATTGTTGACTGGTTTTTAGAACAGACATCTGAAGGCGAGGCATTATGTTGTATTGATAATTTAGCCAGGCAGTGGGTTGTTAGTCAGCAGCAGCCTCTGCTGGTAAAAAGCTATAAAGGCGCTAAAGTGCCTTATTTAATTTTACCTTTTGGCTGTAGTGCACGCATTTCAAGAAGTGTATTTTATCAGTGGGCTGAAAAAGCCGAGTCTGATGAGCTCGGCTATTTTATTCGATCTTCGGGTGAGGCGTTTTACTTAACTTAGCTTGTGGTACGAGTGTCTGAACTACTTTCGTCAGATGCTTTGTCTGCTGGCGGTACTGCGATCACGGGGCCTAAAAACCACTCGTCTAGTTTTTTCGCAACTTCTGGTAATCCAGTGCCTTTTAAAGACGAAAAAGCATGAACAGTAATATCGCCATCAAGTGCGCTTAGTTCACGTCGTACCTGAAGTACTTGGGCTTTGCGCGCACCTTGTTTTAGTTTGTCTGCTTTAGTTAATAATGCTAATACAGGAATCTCACTGCCTATTGCCCAGTTAATTAAGTCTCGGTCTAAATCTTTTAACGGATGACGAATATCCATTAAAACAACAATCCCTTTTAAGCTTTGGCGCTTTTGAAGATATTCACCTAGTGACTTTTGCCACTTCTTTTTCATTTCAATTGGTACTTTAGCAAAGCCGTAACCGGGTAAATCTATTAACCGCATGTTGTCAACGTCGGCTAACTCAAACGTATTAATTAATTGAGTTCGGCCAGGGGTTTTACTTGTACGTGCTAATTTTTGATCGGTTAATGCATTTAGCGCACTTGATTTACCTGCATTAGAACGACCCGCAAACGCAACTTCAATTCCCGTATCAGCAGGTAATTTAGTGATGTCTGGAGCGCTTGTAACGAAAGACGCGGTATTATATTTGATACGAGATTTGAGCACAGGCTCTCCTAAAACTTTAAAAGTAACGTTAAGTAAACCAAATTTACTTAGGGTGCGTATTTTATACTATAAAGTATGTATTAAAAAGCGTATTTGAGTACCTAAAAGCACTGGCTGTGGTACATTTAAAGCATATTAAAGCTTC
Organism: Pseudoalteromonas sp. 10-33; assembly: GCF_001469195.1. Classification (NCBI taxonomy): domain Bacteria; kingdom Pseudomonadati; phylum Pseudomonadota; class Gammaproteobacteria; order Alteromonadales; family Pseudoalteromonadaceae; genus Pseudoalteromonas; species Pseudoalteromonas sp. 10-33. Next base: position 30,039 of record NZ_LOFI01000001.1, read on the forward strand.
ACCTTAGTCAAAACCCTGTAAATTATAAGCTTAATATGTGTAGAAAACGTGCCAGAGAATTTATTATCGTGTAGAATATATGTATTGCAACATCATGATTGTAGATGATACAGGGTCGGGAACAGAGAATTCACCATGAAAAAAATAGCACTATCTTTAACAATACTGCTTGGTGCGTTGTCAGCAAGCAACGCAACAGCATTTGATGGCGATGTAAACGCAGGTAAACAAAAATCAGCAACGTGTGCGGCATGTCACGGCCCAGACGGCAATGCGCCGGTTAATATTTACCCTAAAATTGCAGGCCAACACCCAGATTATATCCTCAAGCAATTGCAGGAATTTAAACTAGGTATGACTTCAGGCGGAAAAGAAGGACGTATGGATCCTGTTATGAGCGCAATGGCAATGCCATTAAGCGAACAAGACATGAAAGATCTGTCAGTTTATTTTTCTTCACTAAACATGTCAGAAGGTTCAACACCTAAAGACGTTGTTGAAGTAGGCGCAATGCTTTACAAAGCGGGTGATGCAGAGCGAGGAATTCCTTCATGTGCTTCATGCCATGGTCCTCGTGGTAACGGTTCATCGTTAGCTAAGTTTCCAAAAGTATCTTTTCAGCACCCAGAGTACATCAAGTCTCAGCTTGAAAAGTTTCGTAATGGTACTCGTAATAATGACCTTAACGGTATGATGGGTGACATAGCTAAAAAGCTAACAGACAAAGACATTGAAGTGCTTTCTAAGTACTTAGGTGGTTTACACTAAAGTCGTATTTATCTAAATTTAGATACCAACTACAATGTAATATTGAAAAAAAGCAACCTCGGTTGCTTTTTTTGTGTCAGAAATTGGCGATATTGTCTTTTACTTTGTGAGACATTGACCATGTCAATGTATGGTAAAAGTCTTATTTTAAACGTCTTTTTTTTGTTAAGTTATTGTTATTTAAATAGGCTTTTATTTGAATATAGGTGCAATGTAAGAAAAAAGATATAAACCAGTTGTAACAAAATTATTAACGAGTAAATTAACTCCTGTCGCAAAAAACAATAAAAAAATGGAAACAGCTATAAGGATAGTAGCGCGGCACGACTACATGGCACAATGATAGTGCTACTAAAGGAAATACTACAAAAGAGTCAGGATGACCGAAAATAATAAAATAACTCATGGAAGTTTAATAATAAAAACAAAATGGAATGAAACAAGGAACGTAAAAATAATAACAATACGGACTGATAATAATAAAAATAACAAAGACTAAAAAGTCGAAGGGAGAAGTGTCCATTCAATGGCGCTCAGATTAGTAGGCGGTAGAGATGTTTTCTCTACCGCCTTTTTATTTGTCCTGTTACAATACCCACCGTTTAGCAATTTGCTAGTGCGTAATTTTAAAGAGTAGCCCAACCTCTTAAGCGCAAACTGAATTCTTCTGGCTTTGCCAGCATTGCGATGCCTATTAATTTGCGCCTCGCTCAAAACCTCTTAAGTGAGATGATCAAGATATGAGTAGAAAGAAAAAGTCACGTAAAATCCCATCAAATGGACCTGTTCGCTTAAGCCAAGATAAGCTTAAAGAAATGCGTGCGTTAAAAGAGCAGCGTGTTAAAAAAACCAAAGGTGCTAAGCCTGGTTCCCGTAATGCGCCAGATTTGCTTGAAGAACAAAGCCAAGCATCGCATTCAAGTTCAAGAGATAAACGCATAGGTAGTAAAAAACCGGTGTCTTTAGTGCCTGTTGCTGCTGAACCAAAAGTAGAAATGAAACGTAACTTAAAACCAGCTGTTGAACTTAAGAAAGTCATTCAACCAGAGCTTTCGCCAGAGCAAGAGCTTGAAGAGCTTGAAAATGATGTGCGTTTACTCAAGCTAGTGGAGCGTCATGAAGGCGGTGAGATGCTGACTGGTAAAGATGCGAAGTACTTCAATAGCCGCATTGCTCGTCATCAGGTTCTATGTAAGTTATTAGGTCTTGAAGACGAAGATGAGTTTGATGATGAAGATGATTTTGGCGAAGAGAGCAATTCAGACTTCGACCAGTATTTATCAAATGATCTTGCCAGTGAATGGTTAGACGATGATGAAGACGAAGATAAGTAATTAAGGGTATTTAATGAGTACTGCAGTTATCGTGGCTTTATGTTTAGGCGCTATCATTATAGCTGGTTTGGCATTTTATGCGGGTCAGTTGTTATATAAGTTAAGTGCGCAAAAAAAGTTAATAGCTAAAACACAAGCTGAGCAAAAGCAAAAGCTTGCAGCGTCTCGTTTAAAGCGAAATGCTAAGCTTGCCGACAGTATTCATTTAATCGCACGTGCAATGAATGAAGAGCAGTGTGAGTTTTCAGAGGGATGTTTGCGCGTTTGGGTGCTTATGTCGCAATACGGTTTTGAAGACGAACGAGATTTAACCACACAGTATCCTGGTATTTATAAAATGTACCAAGTGGTAAAAGAAATGCCGACACACGACGCACGTAAAAAATATTCTAAAAAAGAAATTTTTAAGCAAGACACTGCGCGCTGGCGTGCAGAGGAATGCTACAGTGATGAGATTAAGGCCGATTGCGTTAAAATTATTTCTGAGTTCAAAGCTGCCCCAGGTAGTGAAAACGTGGTATTTAATTAAAGTAGCGTAGAAAACATAAAAAAGCATACCTAGGTATGCTTTTTTTGTGCCCAAATATTATACCAATCCGCAATTATCCTTAATCATTTTACGGGGCTAAACGTGTCGTTAAATGCGGTGAAGAATTCTTATTTAGAACAATTAAATAGCGAGTTTTTTGCCTAGCTATCAACACGTTTTTCCAGCCTCAAAATAGATCGCTTAATTAAGCGAATTAGTATCATTTGATGAGTGGATTAAATCACCCGGGAAAAACGCGTTGCGTTGATTTGATTTTGTAAGTGAGCATCAAAGCACATGCAAATGATACGAATAAATAAGTTCCCCCGTGGTGTGACACGTATGTGGTTGTTTTCAATAATCACCATTTTATCGTCTATAAGTGGTTTAAGTGAAGTCAATGCGCCTGCAAAGTAGCTATCAAACTCAATATGATACTTCTTAGCAAACTCATCTATATTTAGTTCAAACTGACAAATAAGCTGCTTAATAGCATCAGCTCGAATAACATCATCATGGATTAAATGCATGCCTTTACTAAGTGCGCAGCCGCTTTGCGTTTCAATACTATGGTAGTAATGCTTCAGCTCTTTTTTATTTTGCAAAATAGCCGTGCCAATTTGTGAAATAGACGATGCACCTAACCCTAATAAATCACAATTACCATGTGTGGTATAACCTTGAAAATTTCGATGCAATTTGCCTTCATTTTGTGCGACAGCCAGCTCGTTGTCTGCTTTCGCGAAGTGATCCATACCAATAAATTGATAACCTGCTTGTGTCATCTGCTCTAAGGTATTTTTAAACATGGTTAACTTGTCGTGAGCGTTTGGTAAGTCGTGCTCTTTTATTTTGCGTTGTGCGGCAAATCGTTCTGGTAAGTGAGCGTAGTTAAATACCGAAACACGATCGGGGCTAAGCTCAATGAGTTGCTCTATTGTTTGTTTAAAGCTTTCGGGTGTTTGCAGTGGTAGGCCGTAAATCATATCGGCGTTAATTGATTTAAAGCCCAATTCACGTGCCTGAGTAATTAACTGCTTAACGGTATCGGCATGTTGAGGGCGATTAACTGCAAGTTGCACGTCGTCATTAAAGTCTTGTATCCCAAACGACACTCGGTTAAAGCCAAGCATTCTTAAATCAACCAACATATTTTCAGCAAGCGATCGTGGGTCAACTTCAATACCGCGCTCTGTTGTGCTGGTAAAATTAAAGTGCTGTTCCAGCAGGGCAATTAAGCGTTTCATTTGTTGAGGGGTTAAAAAGGTAGGAGTGCCTCCACCTAAATGCAGTTGCTCAACACTGTAGTGCTTAAACAAAGGTGCGTGTGCTGCAATTTCTTTTGCTAAAAAGTCTATATATGTATCGGCTTTAGATTGGTGGCGAGTGATTATTTTATTACAACCACAGTAGTAGCAAAGCTGACTGCAAAATGGAATATGAACATATAGAGAAAGCGAACGAGATTGAGATGATTCTACAGCGCTAATTAAATCGTGTTTATCGTATCCCTCATTAAAAGATAATGCGGTAGGGTAGGATGTATACCGCGGACCAGACACATTGTATTTATTAATGAGAGTTTGGTCCCATTGAGGAAGTTTTATCATCACGCGCACCTGAGTTTTAAGTAGAGCCGTGATTATAAAAAAGTAACTAAGGAGATATGTTGATCTATAACAAAAAAGGTGCCGAAGCACCTTTTTTTACAACGTATTACGCGTTAATACGTGACGGTATGCGCATCTTTTAAATACTGAAAAAGCTCTTTATAGCCTTTACCTGGCTTTTCGGCTTTGACTTCTTTTGCTGCATTGCGCACTAATTGACGCATTTTTTGACGATCTAGCGATGGGAACTGCTCAATAGTTTCGTTTATCAGGCTGTCGCCTTGTTCTATTAGGTCTGAGCGCAGTTGCTCTATTTTTTTAACCAATACTTCAGCTTGGTTATTTTTATTAAGCATTACATCGATAATAGCTTTAATATCTTCAATGTTTTCTACTGTGCGAAGCGTTTTTGCAATGTAATTTAAGTGACGACGGTATGCATCACTTTTGTTACTAATTTTATCAGCAACAACCATCGCTTCTTTTAAATCGTCATTTAATGGTAGGCGCTCACGCTGCTTTTTACCCATTTTGGCAATTTCAGAACCTAACTGATGAAATTCTTGTGCTTCGCGCTTAAGCTCTGTTCTTGATACGTATTCAATTTCTTCTTCAATTTCAGCAGGCTTGCCTTTTTTCTTCGCCATGGGGTGCTCTTAAATAAAAATAACTGGTGACATTATACGCCATTCTTTTAGTGATTAATATTAGCTGATGTGGTGCAGTGAGTGTGTTAGCATTTAACTATAAGAAATGCATGCATTATGCCTCTAAGGCTCAGGACTTAATTTATGAAAAGCCAACAAAACGATCCAATTTATGCTCAAATATCGCAGATTAAAGATGCGGTAGCAGAAGTACTCGAACATGCTAAAAAATTAGGTGCTACAGCAGCTGAAGCTGCAATGTCTAGCACGTCGGGTTTATCGGTGAGTACACGAATGGGTGAAGTAGAAACCATTGAGTTTAACCAAGATGGTGGCCTGGGTATTAGTGTTTATGTTGGCAATAATAAAGGCTCTGCCTCAACGGCTGATTTAAACCCTAAAACATTGCGCACAGTAGTAGAAAAAGCCATTGATATTGCAAAGTTCACATCAGACGATCCATTTAATGGGGTCGCCGATAAAGAGCTACTTGAGTTTAACCCGCAAGATCTCGATTTATACCACCCTTGGGATGTTAGCCCAGAACAAGGTATTGAGCTTTGCCATACCGCCGAGCAAGCGGCATTAAATGCTGATGAACGTATTGTAAATTCTGATGGTGCGAGTTTTTCATCGCATCAAGGGCTGCGTGTTTATGGGAACAGCCATGGTTTAATTGCTGGCTTTCCTCGCACACGTCATAGCATCAGCACCATGGTAATTGGTAAAGATGGCGAACAAATGCAACGCGACTCAGCATACACGGTTGCCCGCGATCAAGCAGGTTTAACTGATGCAGCTGCGGTTGGGCTTGAAGCCGCATCAGAAACATTGGCTAAATTAAACAGCCAAAAATTAGGAACAATGAAAGTCCCGGTTGTATTTAGGGCTGATATTGCAAACTCATTGTTTGGCCATTTAGTGTCTGCGATTGGTGGTGGCGCACTTTATCGTAAGTCGAGCTTTTTACTCGATAGTTTAGGAACACACGTATTTAGTCATTGTGTAAATATTGCTGAACGTCCACACATGTTAAAAGGGTTAGCTTCATCACCGTTTGATAGCGAAGGTGTTAAAACGGTTGATCGTGAAATAATCCAAGGTGGTGAGTTACAAACTTATTTATTAGCAAGTTACGCCGCGCGTAAAATGAACATGACCCCTACAGGTCATGCAGGCGGTATTCATAATTGGTTAGTAGAACAAACGCATAACGATTTAAAAGCAGTGTTAAAAACAATGGGTACCGGCTTGTTAGTTACCGAGCTTATGGGGCAAGGCGTAAACACAGTAACAGGTGATTACTCTCGAGGTGCTGGTGGTTTTTGGGTTGAAAATGGAGAGATTCAATATCCAGTAAGTGAAATTACGATTGCCGGTAATTTAAAAGATATGTTTAAAGGTATTTCTGCTATCGGTGGTGATATTGAGCGCAGAGGCGGCATTCAAACTGGCTCCGTTCTAATTGAGCAAATGCAAATAGCGGGTGCTTAATACCTAATTTATGCTTAATTATGGACACACTTAAGTTTAATCTGATGGTGCTAAATTTAAGTGTGTAAATAAGTACGAGTTGAGATATTTAATGGCTAAAGATAGATACGCACCAAAACCACTCACCGATATTATGGCGGGCCTAAACAATCGCTTGTCGGCTTATGCTGGTAAAAGCCAAGCTCTCGATACTCAGCAAACTTTACTTAAAGACTTTTTAGGCCCTAAATTAGGAGATAAATGTCGCGTAAGTAATTATCGCGATGGCACTTTAATGATTGAAGCGGTATCGGCCCCGATAGCGCTTCGGCTTAATTATTTAAAAATGGATATGCTATCGCACTTTAGGGCCGCAGGTATGGCTGAACTGGGGCAAATTAAAATTACAGCTAATCCTCAGGCCACTCAGCGATTAAGTACGACAAACAAAACAGCTTCAGCCGCCGTCACCAACTCGCGTAAAATGAGCGAACAAACAGCCGATTATTTAAATGCGATTGCCGACTCAGCACCTCCTTCATTAAAAGAGAAGTTACAACGTTTGGCCTTACACGGTAAAAATAAGAGCTAATTACCAACTGCTTTATTAAGCTATTGATAGGGTAATTTAGAACGCTTATTTCATTCAAAATACTTTGTTACATATTCTATTTCAATGTTCTCAAAATCAGGTTTATTATAGCGCTATTGCACTCAATGATAAGTGTAAGTTGATGCCCATTCCATTAAGTAAAAGCTGACTGCTATCTTGTTAAAGAGCTTAATGGAGTTGGTATGAGCAATTTATAAAATTGACTAACAAATGGATTAATTATGAATAAAGTAACAATGGCCGCTGCGAGTATTGCACTTGCGCTTGGCTTGATAGGTTGTGGCGAAAAACAACAAGAGACTCAAGTAACCGACACTCAAGCAGCAACAGCAACAGCACCAGCAGAGAAACCGTTAGAGCTAGGTATTGAATTGGCTAATATGGACAGCTCAGTTCGTCCGCAGGATGACTTTTATTATCATGTAAATGGAACTTGGTTAGCAACAACTGAAATCCCAGGTGATAAGTCTAACTATGGGTCTTTTTCGCAATTATACGATGAGTCGCAAAAAGCGATGAAAACGGCGCTTGAAAACGCAGCGGCCAATAAGTCGGCTGAAAAAGGCAGCGATGAGTATAAAATTGGCGCATTTTATAAAAGTTATATGAATAAAAATGCCCGTAATGAGCTTGGAATTACCCCGTTACAACCATCGCTAGATAGTATTGATAGCATTGAGTCTAAATCTGACTTAGTTGGCCTTATGGCGTCTATTCAACAGCAAGGTGGCACTTTACCGTTTGGTTGGTTTATTAACAACGATGCTAAAAATTCAAGCGAATACGCATTGTACTTATCGCAATCAGGTCTTGGCTTACCCGATCGCGATTACTACTTAAAAGACGATGAGAAGTTTACTAAAATTCGTGCCTCTTACGAGCAATACATGACTGATGTCTTGGCTAAAGCGGGTGTAAAAGAGGCCGCACAAGCTGCAGTAAATGTACTTGCCTTTGAAAAAGCCATTGCTGATGCGCAGTGGAGCCGTGTACAAAGCCGTGATGCAACTAAGTCGTATAATAAAATGACTGTAGCCGAGGCGAATAAATTAGCCGGTGATCTTGATTTAGCTGCGTTCTTTAAAAATGCAGGTGTAAACACCGCTGATATTATTGTGCGTCAGCCTAGTTATTTTGAAGCGCTGGGTAGTATTTATCAAAACACGGACTTAGAAACGTGGAAAAACTACCTTAAGTTTCATTTTGTAAGTGGCTATGCTCAGTTGCTAAATGATGATTTAGTTGATCTCAAATTTAACTTTTATAGCACCACTTTACGTGGCGTAGAAGAGCAAGCGCCACTTTGGAAAAAAGCCGTTGATGCCTCTAATAGTGTGCTAGGTGAAATTTTAGGTAAAGTATACGTTAAAGACAATTTTCCGCCTGAAGCTAAAGCGCGTATGGAAGAGCTGGTTGATAACGTAATTAAAGGTTACAGCGTTGCAATTGAAGGTCTTGAGTGGATGGGACCTGAAACAAAGATTGCAGCACAAGAAAAACTAGACAAATTTATTCCTAAAATTGGTTACCCTGATAAGTGGAAAGACTACTCTGAACTAGAAATTAATTCAGACGAACTAGTAGGTAATTACATTCGTTACAGCCAATGGGCATATAAAGATATGATTGCCAAGCTTGGTCAGCCTGTTGATCGCTCTGAATGGTACATGACACCACAAACGGTGAATGCCTACTACAACCCGGTAAACAACGAAATTGTATTTCCAGCCGCTATTTTACAACCGCCATTTTTTAACTTAGAAGCTGATGATGCTGTAAATTACGGTGCAATTGGTGCAGTTATTGGGCACGAGCTTGGCCATGGTTTTGACGACCAAGGTTCTAAATACGACGGCGATGGTAACTTGCGTAATTGGTGGACTGAAAGCGACCTTAAGCAGTTTGAAGAGCGTTCAGGTGCGTTAGTTGAGCAATTTAACAAGTACAAACCGTTTGACGATGCGAATGTAAACGGCGAGCTTACGCTTGGCGAAAATATCGGTGATTTAGGTGGGTTAACTGTCGCGTATAAAGCATATCAGCTATCATTAGGTGACAATAAAGCACCAGTTATTGATGGTTACACTGGTGATCAACGCTTCTTTATGGGGTGGTCGCAAATTTGGCGTCGTAACTACCGCGATGAAGAGTTACGTAACCGCTTAATGACCGACTCGCATTCACCAAGTCATTACCGTGTAATTGGTATTTTGTCTAATATGCCAGAGTTTTACGAAGCGTTTGATGTAAAAGAAGGCGACAAAATGTATATCAAACCAGAAGACCGCGTAAAAATTTGGTAATTGATATTCTTTTTGGCTAACTTAGTAAAACCAGCAAGTGTTTAGCTTGCTGGTTTTTTATACTAATAACATTGCTGCTATTGCATGAGGATTTTATACATCCAGCTTTCATTACTTAAAATGTTTTTATATAAAGCCAGTTGGTTTTGAGCCCGCTCTAAATTATGCTCTGCATGAGTGGTTTTAAAGTACACATCGTTATTTAAGTAATCAGTTAAAAAACGCACGCTAAGCATTAAAGGCATAATTTTAGCACCAAGCAACAAGCTTGATTGCTCTGTATTACTCATAAGAGGCTGAAGGGGAGCGAGGTAACCCTTAACGAGCGCCTCAAAAATCTCTTTTCGAATAATAACCTTATCAAGGCTCGTCGAATCCTCTGCTTCTGCAGAGCAAAATGTACGTACCATATCGCCAAAATCATACAGTAAAAAACCTGGCATGCAGGTGTCTAAATCAATAACAGCTTTCGCTTTATGGGTTTTACTGCAGTACAGCATATTATTTATTTTAGTGTCGTTGTGGCAAACGCGAACGGGTAAATGTTGAGCTATGGTTTTAAGTTCGCTCACTAAGTGCAGCTGCGATAAGCAATATTCTATGTCGTTTTTACAGCGGTTAAGTCTGCTTTTATTACTATTCGTCATTGCTGTATTTAGCTGCTCAAAGCGCATAGTCAGATTATGAAAATCATCAATAACAGTATGTAGTGTGGTTGTATCAAAGTCGTGTAAGGCGCTTGCAAAAGTACCAAAGGCTAAAGCAGCTTGATGTGCTTGCGCTGGATTTTTAACCACATCTTCACTGTAACTGTGCTCAATAAAGTTAAGTACACGATACGGCTCTTCATTAAGCATGGTTAAATATTCGTTGTTGCATGTATTAATGTGCTTAACAATATCGAGTGGATAGTTATTTTGCTGCTGCTTAGTATTCAGATGTTGCTCAATAAGTTGTGCGTTACTGACAAGTTGAGCAGGGTGTTTAAATACATGGGTGTTAAGCTTTTGCACAATAAATCGCTGATCAAAATGTGTTAGTAGCCATGTGCTGTTGATATGGCCGCTACTTATGGTACTCAACTGAGTTGATTCAGGGTTGAGTTTTAGCAGTTTACTTAACGTATTTTGTACAGTGGTATTCATTGTAACTCACTTAATCAGGCGTATCGAGATTGCAGTTTTTCAATTATTTCAGCATTAGCTGCGGGGAAGTCATAGTTAGTTAACTCACTAATATTTACCCATTCACTAGGTTGCCCTTCAGCGCCATGTGCTTGACCACTAAAGTTACTGACAACGTGGATATCGAGTCTCACGCATTTGTCGCCATAATCGTGTTCAATTACCATGAGTTGGCTAGAGCTGTGAATAGTAATACCTACTTCTTCAATCAACTCACGTTTTAGCGCTGCAAATACACTTTCACTTGCTTCAACTTTACCACCAGGGAACTCCCATAAGCCACCTTGATGCTGCTCGTTTGCACGTTTACAGATAAATATTGCATTATTTTTTTTAATTACACCAACGGCTACATTTACTATTTTTGTTGTCATATTTTTATCCCATAAAAAAAGCGACGCAAGCGCCGCTTTTTAATTACTTACAATGCGTCGTTATTTTAATTTACCACAACATTGCTTGAATTTTTGACCCGAACCACAAGGACACGGATCGTTGCGGCCAACTTTTGGCTCTGTTCTTGCCATAACCGTAGCACTTGGAGGTGCTTCGCCGCCTACGTGCTCAGCTTCTTCGTGTTGGTACTCACGAGGTGCATTTTCACTCTTACGGTGTTGCTCTTCTACTTTTTCAACATCTTCTTCAGCGCGCACTTGTACTTTACTTAAAATACTCACTACATCAACTTTTAAGTTTTCAAGCATTTCAGAGAACAGTTCAAACGATTCGCGCTTGTATTCTTGCTTAGGATTCTTTTGTGCGTAACCACGTAAGTGAATACCTTGACGTAAGTGATCCATCGCCGCAAGGTGATCTTTCCAGTGTTGGTCAAGACTTTGCAGCATAATTGCTTTTTCGAATTGACGTAGAACTGAGTCACCAACCTGCTGCTCTTTTTGCTTGTAAGCTTGATCAACGGCTTCTTCAATACGCTCACGAAGCTTTTCTTCGTATAGCTTATTGTCTTCTGCTAACCATTGAGTGATAGGCAGCTCAATTAAGAAATCTTGTTTTAAGCGCTCTTCAAGACCCGGTACATCCCACATTTCAGCAAGGCTTTGTGGAGCAATGTATTGATCTATTGTATTGCTCAGTACGTCACCACGAATTGCAGTGATAGTTTCTGAAATATCACCTTCTTCAAGTAACTCATTACGCTGAGAGTAAACAACACGACGTTGATCGTTTGCTACGTCATCGTACTCAAGTAGTTGCTTACGAACATCAAAGTTACGTGCTTCTACTTTACGCTGTGCGTTTTCAATTGCGCGGTTAACCCATGGGTGTTCAATTGCTTCACCGCGTTGCATGCCTAGTTTACGCATCATGTTAGTCATGCGCTCGCCAGCAAATATACGCATTAGCGCATCGTCCATCGATAGGTAAAAACGGCTAGAGCCTGCATCACCCTGACGACCAGAACGACCACGTAATTGGTTATCTATACGGCGCGATTCATGGCGCTCAGTGCCAATAATGTGCAAACCGCCAGCGTCAATAACAGCATCATGACGAAGTTTCCATGCTGCTTTAATTTCAGCAATTTTTTCATCAGTTGGGTTATCAAGTTTTTCAACTTCGCTATTCCAGTTACCACCAAGCATAATATCGGTACCACGACCGGCCATGTTAGTTGCAATGGTAACAGTACCAGGTAAACCTGCATCTGAGACGATATCAGCTTCTTGTGCGTGGAATTTAGCATTAAGTACATTGTGCTTAATTTTTTCTTTGCGTAAATACTGTGATAAGTATTCGGAGCTTTCAATTGAGATAGTACCTACTAGTACAGGCTGTCCGCGTTCTTGACAGTCTTTAATATCAACTAAAATAGCTTCGTATTTTTCTTCTTGCGTTAGGTAAACTAAATCAGCGCGATCATCACGGATCATTGGCTTATTAGTTGGCATAACAACGGTATCTAGGCCATAAATTGACTGAAACTCAAATGCTTCAGTGTCGGCAGTACCTGTCATACCCGCTAATGTTTCGTACAAACGGAAGTAGTTTTGGAACGTAATAGATGCCAAAGTTTGGTTTTCGTTTTGAATTTTAACACCTTCTTTAGCTTCAACAGCTTGGTGTAAACCTTCAGACCAACGACGACCTTCCATTGAGCGACCGGTATGTTCGTCAATGATGATAACTTCGTTTTCTTTAACAACGTAATCAACATCTTTTTGATATAATTTGTGTGCGCGAAGGGCAGCGTAAACATGGCTTAATAACGTGATGCTGGCGGCAGAATAAAGCGAATCGCCTTCTTCAATTAAACCACGTTCGCTAAGTAGTTCTTCTACTTTAACTTGGCCACGTTCAGTTAAGTGAACTTGCTTAGATTTTTCATCAATGGTGTAGTCGCCATCGCCTTCTATACCTTCCTCGTCTTCTTTTTCTTGTAGTTCAAGTAAAGGAACGATGGTATTTATTTCAGTGTATAGTTCTGAACTGTCTTCAGCAGGGCCTGAAATAATAAGCGGTGTACGAGCTTCATCAATTAGGATTGAATCTACTTCATCGACGACGGCGTAAAATAACGGACGCTGAACGCGCTCATCAATACTAAATGCCATGTTGTCGCGAAGGTAATCAAAACCAAACTCGTTGTTTGTACCGTAGGTAATGTCAGCAGCATACGCTTGCTTTTTTTGTTGTGGCATCATGCCAGGAACATTGCAGCCCACCGTGAGGCCTAAAAATTCAAATAACGGACGGTTAGTTTCAGCATCACGCTTTGCAAGGTAATCATTCACGGTAATAACGTGAACCCCTTTGCCTGTTAAGCCGTTTAAGTAAGCTGGCAGTGTTGCTGTGAGTGTTTTACCTTCACCGGTGCGCATTTCTGCAATACGGCCTTCGTGTAAAACCATGCCGCCTAGTAGCTGTACGTCAAAGTGGCGCATGCCATTAACACGCTTAGATGCTTCACGAACTACTGCAAATGCTTCAGGTAGAATATCGTCAAGGCTTTGTCCGTTATCGTAACGTTCTCTGAATTCTGCTGTTTTAGCGCGTAAGTCTTCATCAGAAAGCGCTTCTAGCTGCGTTTCAAGCGCATTGATTAGCGCGACCGTCTTTCTAAAGTTTTTAATAGTGCGGTCATTGCGACTACCAAAAATCTTGGTAAATAAATTAGATATCATGATAAAACCGTTACAATCAATTCTTTGTTAGCCGCGTATCGGCTAACCCATTTTTAACAATTGGTAATTAATATGTGCTTTTAAGTAACACTTAGTACATATTAATTAGCAATTTTGTATTAAACCGTTCAAAAAGCACTGTTTATTACGTGCGCTACTATACCAGACTCTGCCAAACAACAAACTACCTCAGCCAAAAGATCTGTATATAAAATAGAAAAATTTGATCTGCATTCTAAAAAAGCTGTGGTACTGACTGGTTGCTATAAAATTAGCAGTAAGCTGTAAATATATGGTGCTTAAAAAATTAAAAACAAGGGGGGCGTTACATTTGTGAACTTTGGCTATTTATGCTCAGATAATAACATTGAGTAACGATGCGTTTAACATGAAGGTGTGTGTCAACATGCAAAATAAAGTGAATAAATTAGTGGTATTGGGTGCTGGCTGGTTAGGTCATGCGCTATGTGTAAATGCACAGCAGGCAGGTTGGCAGGTGCAAGGCACCCGTCGGTCCGATACGCAGGAGTTTGATTTTGAACGCCAGTTTATAGTAGAAAATAATCAGCTAACCCATCAGCTTGATTTAGAGGGAGCGTATTGGGTGTGTGCCATTCCACCACGAAGTAGACACAGTGAAAGCAACTACCCAGAAACACTTACTGCGGCCTTGACGTTGTCTAAAAAGTTAAATGCAAAAGGATTTGTATTGTGTTCATCTACAGGGGTTTATGACCAAGAACCCGGTGTATACAGTGAAAGTAGCGATATTGCTTGCGCCAACCCAAGGCAAACAAAGTTGTATCAGGCTGAAGAGCAGGTTCTTGAGCAAAATGGTAAGGTACTTCGTTTAGCAGGATTACTTGGCCCAAATAGAGAGCCTGGTAAGTTTGTTGCGGGAAAAGAGCTCAACACTTCAAGTCAGCAAGTAATTAATATGGTGCACCAGCAAGATGTAATAAATGCTATTTTTGCGGTAGTTGCAAATTGGGAAGTTGGACAAAATATTTACAATGTGGTCAACCCTGACCACCCAACAAAAGCCGATTACTATGCGTTAAAGTGTAAGCAGCATGGTGGTGAAATGCCAAAATTTACAAGTGATGAAAAAGCTGAGCGCAAGGTTATTGGCTCAGCTATAGAGGCGTTAGGTTTTACTTACCAATACGGTATTTAAGGCATGTTTTTAATAAGATGGAAGAGGGTTGCGCTCAATAAAGTCGCACAATTTACCTTCGCTCAATAGTGCGTTAGTTTGCTCTATATCGGGGGCAAAATAGCGATCTTTATCGTAATAGGTTACGTGTTCGCGTAATAAATTTTTTGCCTTTAAGACTTTTTTACACGGGTTTAGCGGTTTTCTAAACTCTAAGCCCTGTACCGATGCAAGCCACTCTATAGCCAAAACACCTTGTGTATTATTGGCCATCTCTTGTAATCGCCTCGCGGCGAACGTGGCCATTGAAACGTGATCTTCTTGGTTGGCAGATGTTGGTAAGCTATCTACAGACGCGGGATGTGCAAGCGACTTATTTTCAGATGCCAATGCAGCTGCTGTCACTTGAGCAATCATAAAGCCAGAGTTTACTCCACCATTTTCCACCAAAAAGGGTGGTAATTTTGATAAGTTAGAATCAATAAGTAGGGCTATTCTTCGCTCTGCTAAAGCGCCAATTTCTGCAATTGCAATAGCGAGGTTGTCTGCCGCCATGGCGACAGGCTCAGCGTGAAAGTTTCCGCCAGAAATAATATCGCCCACATCGGCAAATACGAGTGGGTTGTCGGTTACCCCATTTGATTCGCACAGTAATACTTCTGCTGCTTGACGTATTTGTGTTAAACACGCGCCCAATACCTGAGGTTGGCAGCGCAAGCAATAAGGGTCTTGTACTTTTTCACAGTTAACATGAGAGTCGCTAATTTGTGATTGAGTATCAAGTAAATCTCTAAACACTTGCGCGGTATCTATTTGACCACGTTGTCCACGAATTTCGTGAATACGTGAGTCAAAAGGTGCGCGGCTGCCCATTGCTGCCTCAATACTTACCGCGCCAATTACACAGCTTTGTGCATATAAATCTTCTGCTCTGAATAATCCCTGTAGTGCAAAAGCGGTAGACGCTTGGGTACCGTTAAGCAGTGCTAAACCTTCTTTTGCTGCTAGCGTAAGCGGTTCAAGCCCTGCTACTTTTAAACCTTCAGCCGCACTGATTATTTTACCCTGATGACGCATTTGGCCTTCGCTTAGTAAGGGTAAGCACATATGTGCAAGTGGGGCTAAGTCACCCGAAGCGCCAACAGATCCTTTTTTAGGAACGCATGGGTATACTTCACTATTGAGCAAGTGCATAAAAAACTTAATTACTTGCAAACGAATGCCTGAAAAACCACGAGAAAGCGAGTTGATTTTTAGTGTAATCATCAGTCTTACTGTGCTGTCGTCCATGTATTCGCCGATGCCAGCGGCATGAGAAAGTACAATTGAACGCTGAAGTAGTTCAAGCTCGTCATCGGCAATTTTGGTATTAGCGAGCAGGCCAAATCCGGTGTTAATCCCATACACTGTGCGTTGCTCATTTATGACATTTTGAACGGTTTGTGCGCTGGCAGCGATTTGTGATTCGGCATTTTTTTCAAGGTTTATTTTTACACTTGATGCATTAATCTTTCTTAATATGTTTAAATCAAGCGAGCCGGGTGTGAGAGTTAGTTCGACCATGATTATTCCTCGTTCAGCATTGGTAAGTCTAAGTTTTGCTCTTTGGCACAATTTTTTGCGATGTCGTAACCGGCATCTGCATGGCGCATCACACCGGTGGCAGGGTCATTCCAAAGCACGCGACCAACACGTGCTTTTGCTTCGTCTGTACCATCGGCAACAATAACAACACCTGAGTGTTGGCTAAAGCCCATTCCTACACCCCCACCATGGTGAAGTGATACCCACGTAGCGCCGCTTGCCGTGTTAAGCAGGGCGTTAAGTAACGGCCAATCAGAGACGGCATCTGAACCATCTTTCATGCTTTCTGTTTCACGATTAGGACTTGCTACTGAGCCAGAATCAAGATGATCACGGCCAATAACAATGGGGGCTTTAAGCTCGCCATTTTTTACCATTTCATTAAATGCGAGCGCTAAGCGTGCTCTATCTTTTAACCCCACCCAGCATATACGAGCCGGCAAGCCTTGGAATTGAATGCGTTCGCGAGCCATATCAAGCCAGTTGTGCAAATGTGCATCATCAGGAATTAACTCTTTTACTTTAGCATCTGTTTTATATATATCTTCTGGATCGCCCGATAAAGCGACCCATCTAAACGGACCAATACCTTGGCAAAATAATGGGCGAATATAAGCAGGAACAAACCCAGGGAAATCAAATGCGTTTGTAACACCTTCTTCAAATGCCATTTGGCGAATATTATTACCGTAGTCAGTGGTTGCCGCGCCGGCTTTTTGTAATGCTAGCATGGCATTAACTTGCACTGCCATTGATTGCTTGGCTGCTTTTACAACCGCTTTTGGGTCTTGTTCACGCATTTTTGCGGCGTGTTTCATAGTCCAACCTTGTGGTAAGTAACCATTAAGTGGATCGTGTGCTGAAGTTTGATCGGTCACTACATCGGGTGTAATACCACTGTTTACAAGTGTGCTAAATATATCTGCGGCGTTGCCCAGCAATCCAACTGAAATTGCTTTTTCGTTAACGCATGCGTCAGTAATTAATTGCAATGCATGTTCAAGGTTTGTGGCTTTAACATCAACGTAGCCAGTTTTAATGCGAAAATCGATGCGGCTTTCGTCACACTCTACAACTAAGGCACAAAAGCCCGCCATAGTTGCCGCAAGTGGCTGCGCGCCACCCATGCCACCAAGGCCACCGGTTAATACCCATTTACCTTTGGCTTGACCATTAAAGTGTTGTTTAGCCATGGCTACAAATGTTTCGTATGTACCTTGTACAATTCCTTGAGAGCCAATATAAATCCAAGAGCCAGCCGTCATTTGGCCGTACATCATTAACCCTTTTTTATCCAGCTCGTTAAAGTGCTCCCAGTTAGCCCAATGGGGTACCAAGTTTGAATTTGCAATTAAAACGCGAGGAGCATTACTGTGTGTTTTAAATACGCCAACAGGTTTACCCGACTGAACTAACAATGTTTCATCATCATTTAATCGGTCGAGGGTTTCTATAATTTTATCGAAACTTGGCCAATCACGTGCTGCTCTGCCAATGCCACCATAAACAACTAATGCGTGTGGGTGTTCTGCAACCTCAGGGTCTAAATTGTTCATGAGCATGCGTTTTGCCGCTTCAGTTTGCCAGCTTTTAGCGCTTATCATATCGCCATGCGGTGCACGTATTACGCGACTTGTGTCGAGTCGGTTAGTCATGTATTTCTCCTGTTGTATATACAAGGTGATTCGTCACAAAAAAAGCGCATTATGCGCAATTTTTTTATCTTATTTTTTAAACGTTAAGTGCCCGCCTAAGCGATATTTGCTGCCAGGTGATACAAGGCGTGCAAAACTTACAATACCGTTAACAGACCATGTTCTGCGAATAACTTGCAGGCAAGGCTCTTCGTTGTATAGGTTTAACCATTGGCACATTTCGCTGTTGGGCATAATGGCTTCTACTGTGTGTCTCGCTTGAGTGAGAGGTGCAACACTTGAAAGATACTCATGAGGAGTCGTTGCACTAAAATTTTGTTGCAAATAGCCGCTGGCAAGCGCTGGGTTTACAAAACGTTCCTCAAGCTGCAATGGGCTGTCGTTTTCGTTATGAACCAGTACGCTTCGGTACACGACGCTATCTACTTCTACTCCTAATGCGATAGCAATGGGGGCAACCGCATTTATTGATTCAAGTATAAGCACGCTACAGGTGTAATTGCCGTTGCGCTCTTTAACCTCATCGGCAATATTTTTAATTTCAAGTAACGAAGACTGTGACTTAAAAGAGGCAACAAACGTTCCTAGGCCTTGGCTACGCGTTAGTATTCCTGCTTCTGTTAATTCGCTAAGTGCACGGCGAGCGGTCATTCTGCTAACGCTAAATTGTGTGCTGAGCTCGTTTTCAGAGGGAACGCGTTGGTTTTCTTGCCACATACCGCTGCGAATTTTATCGACGATAAATTGTTTTATTTGCGCAAATTTAGGTGTTGTCATTAACTAGATAGCTGCGTTAGGAGTAATTTATATTAAATAAGATGACATAATCCTCTTGTATATACAAGGTGTGTTGTTAGACTATATTTCAATCATGTCAGGGTATGTATGGACTGTTATATGCAAAACACGCAGCAAAATAATAACTTAGAAAATATTGATTTACTTTTAACGGATGCAAATATTGCCACAATGGATCCCACTAGGGATACACCTTATGGGATCATCGAAAATGCAGCCTTAGCGATTAAAAACGGAGAAATCGTGTGGCTGGGTGAGCAAGCATCGCTGCCGTCATTTGACGCTTTCGCAACGCCAACCTTGAGCATAAAAGGCCAATGGTTAACACCTGGGTTAATAGATTGTCATACCCATTTGGTGTTTGCAGGGTCTCGTGCGCAAGAATTTGAGCAGCGTTTACAAGGCGTAAGCTATGAACAAATTGCAGCCCAAGGTGGGGGGATTGCAAGCACAGTAAAAGCAACGAGAGCCGCAGATAGAGAACAACTATTTGTTGATGCCAAAGACAGGCTAAATACACTGTTAAAAGAAGGCGTAACAACGGTTGAAATTAAGTCGGGTTATGGGCTCGATACCGAGAACGAAATTAAAATATTAGAAGTGGCACGATTGCTGGGTGAACATCATCCCATTGATATTAAAACAACATTTTTAGGCGCTCATGCATTACCTAATGAATACAAAGGCCGTGCAGATGAATATATTGATTTAGTGTGCAACGAGATGCTTGAACAAGTCGTTGCTGGCGATCTTGCCGATGCCGTTGATGTGTTTTGTGAAAATGTAGGTTTTAGTTATGAGCAAACTAAACGTGTATTCACTGCGGCAACAAAACATAATTTACCAATAAAGTGCCATGCAGAGCAGTTATCTAATCAGTATGGTGCTGAGCTGGTGGCCGAATTTAATGGATTATCGGCAGATCATATAGAATACCTTGATGAGCAAGGTGTAAAAGCTATGGCAAAGGCTGGCACTGTGGCTGTGCTGTTACCGGGGGCATTTTATTTTTTAAGAGAGACAAAACAGCCACCTATCGCGTTATTAAACCAATACAAAGTGCCAATAGCCATTGCTAGCGACTTCAATCCGGGTACTTCACCGTTGTGCTCGGTACAATTAATGATGAATATGGCATGTACTCTATTTAGGTTAACACCAGAACAAGCGTTAGCAGGTGTTACCAGCAACGCAGCTAAGGCACTGGGTTTAAACGATAGAGGAGTGTTAAAAGTGGGAGCCAGAGCCGACATTGCACATTGGCAAATAAGCCACCCATCGCAATTAAGTTACCAATTCGGCGTAAATAAACTGTCAAATTTATGGATTTTGGGTAGACTTAATTAGTTTGTATTATTTTTGTTCATATTTAACAAGTTGTTGTTAAAGTTTTTTTACGAATACGAGTGCCGTTAACTTGAATATATTAACCGACAGTAATTTTCCGATTTTTTTCAGTGGTGCGCTTTTAATGGCGATGATCACTACTTTATTTTCGGTTAAAAATACCAATATTAAATTTAGTTATTTATGTACAGGTGTTGTAGGTTTAGCTATTTTAAGTAGCGGTGAAGCATGGCTAGCTATTTTATTGGCGTTTGGTTTTTGCTTTCATTTATGGCAATCATTTGAGCGTAATAATTGGAGTATGATTATTATCAGCTCCGCCGCTGGATTGTTATTTGTGGTGCTGTTTTCAGCGCATCTATTATTAGACGTACCGTTATTTTGGGTTGTATTAGCTATATTATTTTGCGCTGTTGTGGGGTTGTTAAACGATGAAAGCGACGATCCCAAAGTGACCATAGAACCCAAACAGCTTGATGACGCGTTTGTTGAAGAGTCACCGCTTTCGGTATTTGCCAGCAAAAAAGAGTTACGCCAAGGGTATTACACATGGTGTGATAATACCCAAGTTGAAGCCGTGCTCATCATTATTAGGCTTGAAGGTTTTGAGCAAGTGAATCAGCATATTGGCCGTGGGTTTGGTGATGTTTTATTAGCGCAATCAGCAAATAGAATACAAGAACAATTAGAAAGCGAAGAAGTGGTTACTATAGTTGGCCACGAAAAGCTTGCTCATTTAGGCGGGTTAAATTTTGCATTTATTTGCAGCTTAGCCAATCACAAGCACTTACATGAACA
Source organism: Pseudoalteromonas sp. 10-33 (assembly GCF_001469195.1). Taxonomy (NCBI): domain Bacteria; kingdom Pseudomonadati; phylum Pseudomonadota; class Gammaproteobacteria; order Alteromonadales; family Pseudoalteromonadaceae; genus Pseudoalteromonas; species Pseudoalteromonas sp. 10-33. Next base: position 50,981 of record NZ_LOFI01000001.1, read on the forward strand.
AATTATTGATAAAATACTCGGAGCAACACTTAAGCCTTTTAATGTGGCTAATTGCACTGTAGAGGTAAAAGCGCGAGCAAGCTATGTGGCATGTGATGAGCAAGAAACTAATTTTGATGATTTAATTTCGTATGCCTATTTAGCGCTTGATAGCCAACCAAAGCAAAGAGTTGTGCCTTATCATCAGCAAATGATGGTTGAACAGCTAGAGCAGCAAGCGCGTTTAAAAGAGCTTGCTAATATTGACTTTGCAAGTGAACTCGAACTGTATTTTCAACCCATTATTTGTAATAAAAATGGTCAAATTGAGTTTTTAGAATTATTACTTCGTTGGCAGCACCCTAAGCAGGGAATTTTGTCTGCTAATCGTTTTATTGATGATATTAGAATTGCAGGGCTTGGCTATCCACTTGCTAAGTTTGTTATAGAGCGTGCTGCCGAACTTGCGATGGCGCTAAGAATAGAAGGTATAGCCATACCGCTGAGTATTAACGTTTTTGGTCCAGAAATGCTTAATGAGGAGTTTGTAGAATTTGTTGATAGTGTAATCACAGAGCATAATCTTCAAGTGGGCGATTTAATTGTTGAGTGCCCTCTGCACATATTTACGGGGCTTGATGATAAAGGCAGGGCAATGATTGCCAGACTTAATAATATTGGCTTAAAGTTATGTGTTGATGGTTTAGGTGATAACCCTGTATTGCTTTCAAAGTTACCTAGCTTAGCGGTGGAATATATAAAAGTAGCGCCGTCATTAACTGCTGATTTTAGCAACCAAAATAATATTCGTAGCTTAGTTGGCGGTATGGTTGAAATGCACAACCAGCAAAAAACAAAAGTTATTTTTGAAGGGGTAGAAACCCTTGAGCAACTTAAATTTGTTAAAAGTTTAAATGCGTATGCCGCGCAAGGTTATTATTTTGGGCATCCGCTGAGCAGTATCGGTTTAATGAGCTGGTTAAAAGAGTGGCGACAAGCGCAAGAATAATCAAAACAAAAATTGAGTAAGTAAGCTTTGCCCGACCTTTCATCATTCTTAAATGACTTTAAGCTATAAAAAGAACGCAAGGGCGTTTTTAACTCAGAGTATAAACTCGCCTACAATTTTATTGTCTCTAAAATAAACCTCAACATGAAAGGCTAAGGTGCCTTCGATTCTCTTGCGAGTATAAAACTATTTACCAATGCGCTGATCACTTGTCCTACATGCGCAGTTCCTGCTATAGGCCCGTTTGGATGTTGGCTTGGTGATGCTTCACATAAATGTAAGTATTTAGCGTTTCGGTTGCTGGCTGCTGTATATACAAAATGCTCAGTGTCGCCGACACTAAACCCGCAGCAAGTATAAGCACTTACAGGCATAAACGTAATGCTATCTAAGTCGATCTCAATACCAAGCGGTAATGAGTCAAAACTATTAATTGCGTTATTTATAGATTGAGTAAGGTTTATATCGCGTTTTACATTGAGAGACTGATAACTATCAAACGTAAAGTTTGCTTGTGTCATGGCATCTATAATTGCTTGGTTATTTTTCTGCTCGTGTAGACCAATAACATGGTAATTATTGAGTCGCTTCTCGTTATAAGCATATCGAAAGCCATTACCACTGTGACGCCCTTCGCATTCTCTAAAATCAGCATGAGGGTCAAAATTTATGGCATTAACGGCCGTGTGCTGTGTTTTACTGAGCGCTCGAATAATTCCTAAGCAGTTATTATGCCCACCGCCAATCACTATGGGTTCAAGACCGGCTTTAAATATTAGGTTTAATACGCTTTCTACGCGCTCGTCCAACTGTTGGCATAGCAAGCGCAATTGCTGAAGTTGTTCAGGGTTTTTGTTGTTTAATTGGCTACTTTGCGCCATTAAATCATCAACGTTTACTTCGCCAAGTAATAACACTTTTTGAGTTGCGATAAATTGGTTATGAGGTTGGTTTAAAAACTTTGCTAAAAAAGCATGCCAAGCTTCATTTGCTCCGCCATTCCCCAAATTTGCTTTGGGGCCAATGTCTTCACATATACCTAGTAGTACATAGCGCATACCAAACTCAGCGGCATCAACTAGGGCTTGTTGAACATCTACGTGAGTATCAAGCAAAGACATAGCTTGCCATGCTTTTTTTTCGTTTGCGCGGGTAAAGCACAAAGCTTTAACCGCACTTTCATCATATACTTTTAAGTGATTGGACACGTTATACTTCTACAACTTCCAACTCAAGTTCTTCAGCAGATAATACAATACCCGTGCTGTCGGCATAGATAAAGTCGTCGTCAAAAAACGACACACCCGCAAAGTTAACACCAATGCCATTTTCGCCAGCACCTTCACTGTCGGCAGCCACAGGAATTGAGGCTATGGCTTGAATGCCCACATCAAGTTCTTCTAGCTCATCTACATGGCGGACAGCACCGTATACAACAATGCCATTCCAGTTGTTTTCAAAAGCAAGTTCAGCAAGTTCAATATCAATAAGTGCACGGCGAGTAGAACCGCCACCGTCAATTAATAGCACCTGGTCTGTACCGTCTTGAGATAGTATTTCGCGGATCAGTTCATTATTTTCAAAACATTTAACCGTTTTAATGCGGCCACCAAAACTGTGTCGACCACCAAAGTTGATGAACATTGGCTCTAGCACGTCAACCACATCAGCAAAGTGGTCACATAAATCAGAAGTGCTGTAATCCATTATTTTATCCTCAAAAGGTACATTAATTTATAACTCAGTATACCTGCCTTATATCCAATAACAACGACTTAATAGTAGTAAATTTAAGCAAAACAAGGAGTAAATCAATAATAGCAACAATAGTGTCTTAAAAGCGTCACTCAATTGTTATTTACACCACCTAAGCTAATTCAGTGTTCATATATTATGCAATGGGGAATAAGCAATGAGTGATAATAATATACTAAAAAAAGTAGCGCAGTTTGATGAGCGACTATTTTTAACGTTGTTTAATTGCAACTCACCTAAATGGCTAAAAAAATTGGCGCTTGGGTTATCTAAAAGTGGCGATGGCGGATTGTATTTAGTTATCTGTGCAGGCGTGTGGTGGCTTAGTAAAAACGAGCAGTACCAGTTACTCCCTATTGCCATCATGCTTGGGTTTATTATTGAACGCCCCATTTACTTTCTAGCTAAAAAATATTTTGCACGAATAAGACCATGCGATTGTTTAGTCACCAATGCCTACATAGTACCGAGTGACAAATTTAGCTTACCTTCAGGTCACAGCGCTGCCGCTTTTTTAGTTGCTATTATTCTGTGCCATTTTTTCCCTCAATATGTATGGATATTCTTAGCATGGGCTGGTGGCGTGGCAATATCGAGGGTGGTATTGGGGGTCCATTATCCGGCTGATATTATCATTGGTGCGCTCATAGGCAGTTCATGTGGTTTATTTGCGTTAGCGGTGGTGGTGCCAGCATGAAAATATTATATGGTATTCAAGGCACAGGAAATGGCCACATAACACGAGCCCGTGTAATGGCAAGTTGCTTTAAAAAGTTGAATATTGAAGTGGATTATGTTTTTTCAGGACGTGCAAATAAAGACTACTTTGATATGCAAGACTTTGCGAACTACACAAGCTTTAGAGGGCTGTCGTTTAATACTAAAAATGGGCAAGTGAAAAGCCTGCAAACAGTGAAAAATGCACGTATTTGTAGATTAATAAAAGACATAAAAACACTCGATGTTAAACAGTATGATTTTGTACTTAACGACTTTGAGCCTATTACGGCTTGGGCAGCTAAACGCGCCGCTATACCGGTGGTTGGTATTAGTCACCAGGCGGCATTTTTATCAAGCAGTGTGCCTATGTTTAGCCGGGGAATTTTACGTAAATCATTAATTAAAAATTATGCCCCTGCCGATACCTATTTAGGGGTTCATTGGCAGCCGTTTGCTGAAAATATCATTCCGCCTTTTATTGCCCACCACGATCACGGCAACCCTGTTGCAGTTATGAACAAAGTGTTGGTGTATTTACCGTTTGAGAGTCTAGAGAGTATTGTTGACTATTTAAAAGATTTTCCTGAAAAAGAGTTTTATTGCTATCACCCAGATGCAAAAAATAAGTCGATGGGAAATATACATTTACGGCCACCATCGAGAACACATTTCTTAAATGACTTAGCCAACACCAGTGGTGTGATTGGTAATGCAGGGTTTGAGCTTGCCAGTGAAGCGCTTAAGTTAGGGAAAAAATTATTGCTTAAACCTTTAAATGGGCAGTTTGAGCAGAGTGAGAACGCACAAACTTTACGCTCTATGGGAATGGCCCATGTAATGAATTATTTAAACCCTCAAGCATTAGATGATTGGAATAATGCCCCTCAAAATAAGCAAATTAATTTTCCAAGTGACCCAGAACCGCTTGTGAATTGGTTATTACAAAAGCAATGGCACAAAACGCAATTACTTCACAAGGGATTATGGGGAAGTGTTAACTTATAATATTAGGTTCTGGTCAGGTATGACCAGTTTATCAAAAGCTAAAAAAACTGAAGCAGTTTAAGACATTAGTCTATAATAAGATTGCATATTAACCAAAGGTGTTTGAAATGAGTTTTTTAGAAAATTTAACGATTAAGAGGCGACTGCAACTTAATGCTTTGGTAGTTGGTTTAGCAATGGTTATTCTATTATGTGTAATTATTTTTGAGGGAAGGGAAAATCTTAAGTTAAATCAGACTATACAGTTAGCGAAAGAGCTGAACATTCAGCAATTAGAATTGAGAAAGCACGAGAAAAACTTTTTGTTTTACAAAACTGAGAGTTCTTTAGCGTCGTTCGAAAAAGAGTATGCAGTATTGGATACAAAGCTAGCTGAATTACAGACTTCAATGGCCAGTTTAAATATTGATACTCAAAAAGCAGCGCAGTTAAAAAGCTTAGTTGCTAAGTATAATAGCGATTTTAATAATGTAGTCTCTCTTCAAAGAAAAATAGGCTTAAACCCCAAAGATGCCCTTTATGGTGAACTAAGAAGTGCAGTGCATAAAGTAGAAACATTGCTTAACGAGCAGCAAAGCGATGAGTTGCTGGTGCTTATGTTGCAATTAAGACGTGCTGAAAAAGATTTTATGCTGCGCTTAGATACCAAGTATCTCCCCCGTTTTAATGACACTATTACGAAGCTTGAACAAAGCCTTTCTCGTGCAACAATAAACTCAAGCACCAAATCAGAACTCAATAGTTTAATTGCTACTTATCAAAATTCTTTCCAGGCGCTAGTAAAAGCCCAAGTTGAATTAGGGGTAAACCTAGAGTCAGGAGCTCTTGGTAAAATGCGGGAAAGTGTGTCGAAAAGTGACACGGTGGTTGGCCAAATTGTTGAAGAAACAGTGATTCATGTTAAAAACAGCGTAAGTGAGGCACAGTTTTTGGCAATTACTATTTTTGTTATTGCTGGTGTTATTGTTTTATTACTTGTTTACTTTACTAGCCATTCAATCATTGTTCCTATTGAACGCGTTTATCACAGCATAAATGATATAAGACGCAATAACGACTTGAGCGTAATGATAGAGCAAACGGGTAAAGATGAAATTACTATCATGACGACAGACTTTAATAGCTTAATAGGTGACTTTAAAAACCTGATTTACGAAGTTAATGGCGCATTAAACACACTCAATGTGGCAACAGATCATTTATCTGAAAGCACTGCAGCCACAAGCTCCGGTATGCAAGAGCAATTACACGAAGCTGACATGGTTGCTACGGCTGCGACAGAAATGCAAGCCACGATTCAAGATATTTCGCACAACACTGAGGCGGCAGCTAAAAAAGCGGAGTCTACAAACTTGAGCGCTCAACAAGGCCGTAGCGAAGTCGAATCAACCGTTAACCATATCAGGGAGTTGTCAGGCTCTTTAGGGAGTGCATCTGATGTGGTGTCTCAACTAGAAAAAGACGGTGAAACGATTGGCTCGGTACTTGACGTTATTCGTGGTATTGCTGAGCAAACTAATTTACTTGCGCTTAATGCTGCAATTGAAGCAGCTCGTGCTGGTGAGCAAGGCCGCGGCTTTGCGGTGGTTGCTGATGAAGTGCGCTCGTTAGCTCAGCGTACGCAAGAATCGACAAGTGAAATTGAAGGGATTATTAATACCCTGCAGCAACGCACTCAAGAAGTGGTAAGTATTATGCACCAATGTCGATCACAAGGTGATGAAAGTGCATCTCAGGCTATTAAAGCCGGTGAATTGTTAGGTGCTATTACTGAAGATGTACAAACCATTATGGAAATGAGCACGCAAATAGCCGTTGCCATCGATGAGCAAAGCCAAGTTGCATCGGAGGTTAATAAAAACGTGGTACGTATTAGAGATATAGCACAAGATGCATCAGAGCATGCATCGCGTAACGCACAAACTAGTGAAGAGGTATCTGAGCAAGGTCGCGTACTATATGCTGCGATAGATAAATTTAAAGTCTAAATTTACTAAGGAGCCAATAAAGTTTAAGGAATAAACTTTATTGGCACACTGTCTTTGTTTTTTGTGTTTTCGCTTACACGTTCTAAATACTCATCCCATAACTTAGTCTGCTGTTCTTGCAGCTTAGCAAAATAGTTCCAGCTAAATAATCCGCTATTATGGCCATCGTCAAAATCTAGGCGCAATGCGTAATGCCCAACCGGGACTATTTTTTTTATCCCGACTGATTGCTTGTTTAAAACTAGCTTCATAGGGCCAGAGCCATGACCTTGCACTTCTGCTGATGGAGAGTGAACACGTAAAAATTCACAACTAAATACGGCTTTACTATCATCGTCAAAGTAAACATCTAAATTTTTGCTCACGCTATGATAATGCACTTTTGTTACGTGTTTCATATTTTGTATCCCACTAAAAAGCCCCCAATATGGAGGCTTTTAGTATAACTACTTATAGTACCAATTAAAGAATAAAGCGGCTTAAATCTTCATCTTCAACTAGTGCACCTAAATGTTTTTCAACGTAAGCCGCATCAATAACTACTGACGATCCAGCTTGCTCAGACGCATCGTATGAAATCTCTTCCATTAGCTTTTCCATCACGGTATGAAGACGACGAGCACCAATGTTTTCGGTTTTCTCGTTAACTTGCCATGCCGCTTTTGCAATTCGCTCAATAGCGTCATCACTGTATTTAACATCAACTTGCTCTGTTTTAAGTAGCTCGCGCTGTTGCTCTGTGAGTGATGCATGCGGCTCTGTAAGTATACGTTTGAAGTCATTTGCAGTAAGTGCTTCAAGCTCAACGCGAATAGGTAAACGGCCTTGTAGTTCAGGGATCATGTCTGATGGTTTAGCCATTTGGAATGCACCAGAGGCAATAAATAGCATGTGGTCAGTTTTAACCATACCGTGCTTAGTGTTCACTGTTGAACCTTCAATAAGCGGTAGCAAATCTCGTTGTACACCTTCTCGACTAACATCTGGACCCGATGAATCTCCGCGCTTACAAATTTTGTCTATTTCATCGATAAACACAATACCATTTTGCTCTACAGCAAATATAGCCTGTTCTTTTAGCTCTTCAGGGTTTACTAATTTGCCCGCTTCTTCTTCGGTTAGTAACTTAAAGGCTTCCTTAATTTTGAGCTTGCGCTTAGTGCGCTTATCGCCCCCCATGTTTTGAAACATGCCCTGTAGCTGGTTGGTCATTTCTTCCATACCAGGAGGAGCCATAATTTCTACATTTGGTTGTGCTTGTGCTAAGTCGATTTCAATTTCTTTATCGTCTAATTGACCTTCACGAAGCTTTTTACGAAATGTTTGGCGTGTTGATGAGTTTTCATCACGCTGAGTTTCACCGTATTGATCTTTAACAGGTGGTAAAAGTGCATCTAAAATACGATCTTCAGCCGCTTCTTCTGCGCGGTGTTTAAACTTTTTAGTTTGTTGTTCACGTGTCATTTTAATAGACACTTCAACTAAGTCGCGAATAATGGTTTCAACTTCTTTACCAACATAACCCACTTCGGTGAACTTGGTTGCTTCTACTTTAATAAAAGGGGCATTAGCAAGTTTGGCTAAGCGGCGCGCAATTTCTGTTTTACCAACACCTGTAGGACCAATCATTAAAATATTTTTTGGCGTTACTTCTGCACGTAAATCATCGTTTAATTGCATGCGGCGCCAGCGATTACGAAGTGCAATAGCAACGGCTTTTTTTGCGTTAGCTTGGCCAATAATATGTTGATCTAACTCGTGAACAATTTCTCTTGGGGTCATAGCAGACATAGCGGTTCCTATTATAATTCTTCAATAGTTTGGAAGTTGTTAGTAAATACGCAGATATCGCCTGCAATAGTTAGGCTTTTTTCTACTATTTCACGAGCGCTTAAATCGGTGTTTTCTAATAACGCGGTTGCGGCCGATTGGGCAAAGTTACCACCACTACCAATGGCAATTAAATCGTTTTCTGGCTGAACTACGTCGCCGTTACCGGTAATAATTAAAGAGGCAGTTTCGTCGGCTACAGCTAAAAGGGCTTCTAACTTTCTGAGTGCGCGGTCACTACGCCAATCTTTCGCCATTTCAACAGCGGCTTTGGTGAGATTACCTTGATGCATTTCTAGTTTGCTTTCAAAGCGTTCGAAAAGGGTGAAGGCATCAGCAGTACCGCCGGCAAAACCTGCGATTACTTTGCCATTATAAAGACGTCGAACTTTACGGGCGTTGCCCTTCATTACGGTATTACCCAATGAAACTTGGCCGTCGCCACCAATTACAACTTTGTTGTCGCGGCGTACACTTACAATAGTGGTCATGTTATTCCTCATCATCGAGTTGCAGGGGCAACTCGTTAAAAACGATTATGATGAGGTTATATGGGTGAATGGTTTATTTTCAAGTCCAGCCCCAAATTCCGCAGCCGACGACTTTTACACGCTTGAGTTTATTTTTATCACTTTCTGCTTGGCGCTTTGTTTTATATGGCCCTAAACGTACTTTATACCAAATACCCGTTTCGCCTTTGGTTTCTCTTATTTCAGATATAAGCCCAGCAAACGCTATTTTCGCTTTTAACGATTCAGCTTGCTGATAAGTTCTGAACGAGCCACATTGCATGACGTAAGGGCCTTTTTGTTCAATTTCTTTTACTTCAACTTGTACTTCATGGTTTCTTATTTCTTTTATAAATTCAGGCGCACGAGGAACGACCACTTCAACTTTTTCTTTTGCAGCTGGGTTAGTTTGTTTTTCAACAAGCTTGGGGTCGGCGTTATTTTTAATAAACCATAATCCATAGGCAAAACCGCCCACAAGCAAAGCTGCAGCAATTACCAAAAGATAAGGAAATGGCTTTTTAGCGGGTTCTTTTTTGGTGTTTTTTCTATTTTTGGGTTTTTTGTTAATGTAATCGTGCTGTGCCATAGCGTTATTTTGGCCTTAACCTAAATCATATCTATAGGGTCTACATCTAAACTCCAGCGAACTTTTTGTGCAAGTTTGCTCGTGCTTAAATAATCAACCATTTGCGCAAGATACTGATGTAATATGCGGCGATCTTGCGCTTGAATGTGCAATTGAAACCGATACATACCCGCTATTCTCTCTAAAGGGGCAGGGATCGGACCGAGTAATTGTATACCAGATACACCGTTAACTGGAACCAAATCTGTCAAAAAGTCAACGACTAGTTTAATACTAAGCCCTTGTGCACGGACTATGGCCATATGAGTAATAGGGGGTAAGTCAGCGTCATCACGCTCGCTTAACGCAAAACGTGCAAAATCTTGGTAACCATTATTGACTAAATCTTGTAATAGTGGATGTTCAGGGAAATGTGTTTGCAATAACACTTGGCCAGGTTCTCCCGAGCGGCCAGCTCGCCCTGCCACTTGAGTTACCAACTGCGCCAAATGTTCAGTTGCTCTGAAGTCGCAGGAGTAGAGGCCGCTATCGACATCTAAAATAATCACTAAGCTTACATCGGCGAAGTGATGACCTTTAGCAAGCATTTGCGTGCCCACTAATATGCGCGCACCGCCTAAGTTAATTTCGTCGAGGGCTTTTTCTAAACTACCTTTACGGCGGGTGGAATCGCGATCAATACGGGTTACAGGCGTCTCAGGAAACTCGTTTGTTAAAAACTCTTCTATTTGCTCGGTACCTTTCCCATTAGGGAATATTTGTGTACTACCACAATCAGGGCATTGATGAGGTACCTGATGTTGGTCACCACAATGGTGGCAAATCATTTGACCAATCGCCTTGTGGAACGTGGCACTGGTACTGCAACGGTTACATTCACTCAACCAACCACATTCATGGCAAATAAGCGTAGGCGAAAAGCCGCGACGATTTAAAAACACCATAACCTGTTTGCCACGATTTAAGTGTTGGCGCATGGTAGCAAGGCTTGCGTGAGCTATACCTGCCTGATCGGGCTGGCCTTTCATGTCGAGTAATTTAAACTGGTTATCGGTTGAAGTTTGAGCGCGCTCGGTCAGGCTTAATAGTTGGTACTTATTATTAATGGCTTTATGCAAGGTTTCGAGCGCAGGAGTTGCACTGCCCAGTATAAGTGGAATTTTATGCTGGAATGCACGATAAGCTGCTAAATCTCGTGCATGGTAACGAAGGGTGTCTTGTTGTTTAAATGATGAGTCGTGTTCTTCGTCAACGACAATCATACCGAGCTTTAAAAAGGGTAAGAAAATACTTGAGCGCGTACCTATTACAATCGCGCAACTCCCTTTTTCGCAAAAGCGCCAGGTTTGTAAACGTTCGTTATCGGTAAGTGCAGAATGCCATAACATGATGGGAGTATCTGGAAAGCGCCGACGAAAACGGTTTACCGTTTGAGGGGTAAGGCCTATTTCGGGTACAAGTACTAAGGCTTGCTCACCTCGCTTTAATACTTCTTCAAGACATTGAAGATAGACTTCTGTTTTACCACTACCGGTAACCCCTTCTAATAAAAATGTGTTAAAGCCATCACTTTGATTAATTGCAGTGCAAGCTACGGCTTGCTCTTTATTTAGTGTAGGCTTGCTACCCACTGTTGGGGCTGTACTTTGCCACTGATTATCATGTTCTATGGTTTGTGTAATCAATGCTTTTGCAATAAGGCTATCGATAGTTTTTTTACTAAAGCCTAATGCTTTAAGCTCGGTTAATGATGATTTACCAGACTGCGCAAGTTGCTTTAATAAGTTAAGTTGAGTTTTTGCTTTGAGTGACGGAAGTTTTGCCCCTTTTTCTGTCAGCATAACCATGTTGATACTGGTTTTATCCGGTGATTCACCTTGGCGAAGCGCACTGGGTAGTGCTATATGAATTGTTTCGCCAAGTGGGTAGCAGTAATAGCGGGATGTAAAACTTAAAAGCGCAATGTGCTCAGGTGATAAAATAGGCGCATCATCGATGACTTTAATGATAGGTTTTATTTTGTTTTCGGGCACATCGGTCTTGCTTTTAATAGCTAAAATAACGGCTACTTTTTGTTGGTTACCAAAAGGCACCAACACACGCATTCCTGGTTCTAGTGGTGATGCCATACCATCAAGTTGCTTATCTACTTTGTAATCAAAGGTGCGCGGTAAGGGAACTTTTATAGCGACTTCAACAAAATGCATAGCAACTCAACTCATAAAATTAATGATGTAATGTACTAAAAATAACGTTAAAAACCTACTAGCAAATGTTGCTTGCTTGAGTGCCTGGCTACTTTTTTAGCAAAACAGTTAATAATAGCTTGTGTGTTTGATGGTAGTTGGATAAAATCCGCGACCAACAAATTTGTTTTAACGACGTATGGTGCCAGACTTCGGGTTTGGAGAGCGATGCGGCCTTAACTAGAGGTTTCTATGAAAGAAGGTATTCACCCTAAGTACGAAGTAATTTCTGCAACTTGTTCATGCGGCAATAAATTCGAAACAAGCTCTACTCTTTGTAAAGACATTCACCTTGACGTATGTTCAGCGTGTCACCCTTTTTACACTGGTAAGCAAAAAGTTTTAGACACTGGCGGACGTGTTGATCGTTTCAACAAGCGTTTCGGTGCACTTGGTAGCAAGAAGTAATTTTTGCTGTCTCGTTAAATTAAGCACCTTAGGGTGCTTTTTTTATGCTTTTAATTTAATTGTGGCAATTTGCGAGCGATACCGTCTCAATTTAAATAATTAAATTTTACGCGAGCTGCGTTAAAGTTTTTTAATATAGAACAACTAAGTAACAAATTTTTAGCTTATCACTCGATTTTCTTATTTCTCTGCAATGCATAACTATTTCCTGTTCTTATTCTGAATATGCATAAACCCTTACAGACAAACCGCAAATTATTCTCTATATTTTTCATTAGTTCATTTTTTAACTAAGTGGTTAAATGCAGCTAACGTGAAGTTATATGTTTTTAAAGTATTTGAATAAGTCTATTTTTGCTTATTTTAATAAGACTTTATTAAGATGTTTTATAAAAAATAATGAAAGAACAAATGTGCCTTTAAACCCCGTTATTGGATGAATTTTTATTTATAAAGTGTCGATATAATTTACTAAAGTTATTGAAAAACCTCTTAAAATTAATCGAACTAGCATATAACAGGATAGACCTGATATTGCTTGGAATTTAAAAATAATAAGGGTATCGTAGCCTAAACTTCACCTCTCACTTTTACTTTAATTGCAGGATACAATCGCGTTATGTCAGACTTTCGTGAACAAGCACTACACTATCATTCGCACCCCGTTCCAGGAAAAATTAGCATTGAGCTAACCAAGCCTGCTGAAACGGTTAAAGATCTCGCATTAGCATATAGCCCAGGAGTTGCAGAACCAGTACGCGAAATAGCTGCTGACCCTGCAAACGCTTATAAATATACCGGCAAAGGGAATATGGTTGCGGTTATCACTAATGGTACTGCAATTTTAGGCCTGGGCAATTTAGGCCCACTTGCTTCAAAACCTGTAATGGAAGGTAAGGCGTTACTGTTTAAGCGATTTGCTGGCCTTGATTCTATTGATATTGAAGTTAAACATCGCACCACGGAAGATTTTATTAATACAGTGGCTAATATTGCCGACACATTTGGCGGTATTAACCTCGAAGATATAAAGGCGCCAGAGTGCTTTGAAATAGAAAAAGCGTTGATTGAACGCTGCAGTATTCCTATATTTCATGATGATCAGCACGGTACAGCTATTGTAACCGCTGCGGGTATGTTGAACGCGCTTGAGGTGCAGGGCAAGTCTATCGAAAATGCCACTATTGTGTGTTTGGGGGCGGGTGCTGCTGCGGTTGCTTGTATGGAGCTTTTAATTAAGTGTGGTGCTTTGCGTGAGCACATATACATGCTTGACCGTAAAGGTGTTATTCATACTCGTCGCGATGACTTAAATGAATACAAAAAACTTTTTGCAAACAATACAGATAAGCGCACGTTGCAAGATGTGATTGAAGATGCAGATGTATTTGTTGGTGTATCGGGGCCTAATCTATTAGCCGCCGACGATTTAAAGTTAATGGCAGAAAAACCAGTTGTGTTTGCTTGTTCAAACCCCGATCCTGAAATTGACCCTGCTTTGGCCCACTCAGCTCGAAACGATCTAATTATGGCAACGGGTCGCTCAGATTACCCTAACCAAGTTAATAATGTGTTGTGTTTTCCGTTTATATTTCGTGGTGCTCTTGATGTACGCGCTAGTGCAATTAATGATGAAATGAAAATAGCTGCCGTAGAAGCGATTAGAAGTATTGCAAAAGAGCCTGTGCCTGCTGAAGTACTGACGGCTGCGGGTGTTGATAAGCTGGAGTTTGGCGATAAGTATATTATTCCAAAACCAATGGATCCTCGTTTACTACCACGCATTGCAAAAGCGGTTGCAATGGCTGCGGTAGAGTCAGGTGTTGCACAAATTGATTTACCTGAAAACTACATGGAATAACTGTTAGGTTGTAACTTTAGACACAAAAAAACCTCAATTAATTGAGGTTTTTTTGTGTCTAAAACTACGTTTAGTCTTCGTTTAACACAGGCACTTCTAGCCCCATTTCTTGCATTATTTTTTTCACTTCTTCAGGGACTTTTTCGGCGTTATCCTTACGTAAGTCATCATCGTTAGGCAAAGGTTGGCCGGTAAATGCATGTAAAAACGCTTCACAAAGTAGTTCACTGTTTGTTGCATGACGTAGGTTATTAATTTGACGACGCGTGCGCTCGTCCGTTAATACCTTTAATACATTTAGTGGGATCGAAACGGTAATTTTTTTTACTTGTTCTGATTTTTTCCCGTGTTCTGCGTATGGGTGAATATACTCACCATTCCATTTAGCCATAAGATGTATCGTCGCCTCAGATTAATAATTGCTCACATGCGCTACAATGCATATGAATATGCGTGAAATTCTATCGATTTAAAAAAGATAGTCAAATACTAGTTATTTAGCCATCTAGAGCTTTAAATGTTTTGACATCTTTAATGAGATAAACTACTCTTTTAGACGTCTAAACATCCAAATTGAGCAGGTGACGAATATGAGCGAAAAAAATAAAGCAACCATTGCAGTGAGAAGTGGTGTTGAAGCCGACAAGCATCATGGCGCAGTTGTCGCACCTATTTATTTATCGACAACATATTCGTTTGCCGACTTTGATACAAAACGCCAATATGATTACGGACGAAGTGGTAACCCCAATCGTGATATTTTAGCTGAAACGTTAGCCGAACTAGAGGGCGGAGCACGGGGCATTATTACTGCTACGGGCATGTCTGCCGTTCATTTGGCTACGCAAATTTTGAATCATGATGATACGTTGGTGATCCCTCATGATTGTTACGGCGGCAGCTATCGTTTATTTACTTCACTGCAAAAGCGCGGTTTGCTTAAGCTGGAAGTTTTAGATTTAACTCAAGCACAAAGCTTGGACAAAATTTTAGCAATTAAACCCAAGCTAATTTGGATAGAAACACCCAGTAACCCATTACTACGCTTAACTGATATTAAAGCAATAACCGATATTGCTAAGCAGTGCGGTGCTTTAGTTGCTGCTGATAACACATTTTTATCACCGGCATTACAAAACCCCATTAAGTTTGGTGTTGATATAGTGGTGCACTCGACCACCAAATACATCAACGGCCATTCAGATGTAGTAGGCGGTGCGGTGATTGCAGCTTCACAAGCGCTGGGCGATGAATTGGCATGGTGGGCAAATAATATAGGTATTACAGGTGCGCCATTTGATAGTTATTTAACATTGCGTGGCTTGCGAACACTCAATGTGCGTTTAAAGCAGCATCAAGAAAACGCATTATCGATTGCTAACTATTTAGATAAGTCTGAATTTGTTCGTCAAGTGTATTACCCAGGCCTTGAATCGCACCCACAGCATGAATTAGCTAAAGCTCAGCAACTGGGCTTTGGTGGCATGGTGAGTTTTGATATTAAAGGCGACATAAACGATGCTGCGGCGTTTTTAACAAGCTTACGTGATTTTAGCTTGGCAGAGTCTTTGGGCGGAGTTGAGAGCTTAATATGCCATCCTGCAACGATGACACACGCTGGAATGGAACCTAAAGCACGGCTTGAAGCAGGGGTTGGCGACACGCTTATTCGAGTTTCAGTCGGTATAGAAG
The DNA here is from genome assembly GCF_001469195.1 of Pseudoalteromonas sp. 10-33. Classification (NCBI taxonomy): domain Bacteria; kingdom Pseudomonadati; phylum Pseudomonadota; class Gammaproteobacteria; order Alteromonadales; family Pseudoalteromonadaceae; genus Pseudoalteromonas; species Pseudoalteromonas sp. 10-33. Next base: position 66,572 of record NZ_LOFI01000001.1, read on the forward strand.
ATATAAACGACTTATTAGCTGATTTAGAACGCGTGTTTCAGCTTGTAAAGCCTGGGCAAAATAAAAACATTGGCCTTGTTGGTAAAGGGGCTGGCTCGCCTGAAGGCAATGTGAAATTAAGTGCAGCCCGCCCGGCGCTTTGGTAAGTAATACCAATCCGCAATAATACTTAATCAATTTGAGAGATTAAACCGCACGCTAACTTCGTTAAAAATTTCTTATATAGAACAACTAAACAACGAAATTTTTGCCTTGTTATCGATACGGTTTTCTTATCCTCAAAATAGACAATCTAATTAAGCGAATTGGTATAAATATGGTCAATTGTGTACATAAATTTGGTGGTTCAAGTTTAAGCTCTAGTGAGCGCTATCAAAGCGTAGCTAAAATAATTATTTGCCACTCCCAACCGGGTGACTGTGTTGTGGTATCTGCTGCCGGTAAAACCACAGATACCCTTGTGTCGTTGTGGCAAAGTTATCAGCAGCAAGACACACAAGCTGTCGCAGATATTTTACTGCAGTTAAATAATCATCAGAGCGATTTAATTGAACAATTATTACAAGCTGATTTAAAGCGCAGCGCACTTAAAACATTACTCGAAGAGCTAAATATAATTGCAAACTTAGCGCAAAGTGAGCAACTCAAAGAAGCGCAGTTACTTGCTCATGGTGAGGTATGGTCTGCGCGATTATTAGCTGCATATTTACAACAGTTAAACGTACATGCCTGTGCACACGATGCTCGCCTACTTTTTACCTTAAATGATGGCGAATTACGCCATGCTCAAAATAAGCTGCAATGTAGCAGTGTTATTGATGCCAATAAAGTGAATGTAGTAACCGGGTTTATAGCGGCAAATACATTTGGCGATACGGTAACGCTTGGGCGTAATGGTAGCGATTACAGCGCAACACTACTTGCCAGCTATTGTGATGCTAAGCAGGTATGTATTTGGACTGACACGCAAGGTGTATTTAGTACCGATCCGCGTAAAGTAAAAAAGGCAATTAAGTACGCTAAAGTGTGCCGCACTCAGGCCAATTTACTAGCGCGATTAGGCAACCCCGTTCTGCATGCTAAAACGTTATCGCCTTTAAAAAATACCAATATAAAGCTAGCTGTACGCAGTAGTTTTGATGTTCAAGCAAGTCCAACTCATATTGTTAAAGAAGGTCTAGCTAAGAAAAAGCGCTTTATTACGACGCTACAAAGTGTTGATTTATTAACAGTAGAAGGCATGAGTGAAGGTGAGGTTGCAAGTGTTAGCCAGCTTATTCAGCATAGTCTTCATCACTTTAACCATAATGGCGAAGTGTATTTAGTCGTACCGGCTGCACAAACATATCAAGTTATTAATTACTTTGCTGGTAGAGCTAATATTAGTGAGTCGAATTTAAACGGCTGTGCAGTTGTTGCCCCAGAGCAAGACATCAGCACACTTAAACTGCAAGCTTTAGAAGTATTAGCTGAGCAAACTATAAAACCGCGTTTTGTGCATCAAGATAATGGTTATGTTTTATTACTAACTGATCAATTTATTGATAGCGATGTGCAAAGCACATTGCACGATAAGCTAGTCAACAAAGGTCAAGAAATTGCGATTATAGTTGCAGGGTTAGGTAATGTAGGTGAAGTGTTTATACACCAACTGGCGGATCAATTTGAGCGCCTAAGCGGTGACTTTAGTATTAAATTAGTTGCTTTGGTTCGCTCTCAAGAGATGCTGTTTAATCCAAGTGGAGTTAACCCTCAAACATGGCAAAAACAATGGCAGCTTGAGGCCAAAAAATACCAAAGTAGTGATTTATTAAATTCAATTAACGAGCTTGATTACGAGCATAAAGTAGTCATTGATATTACTGCTAGTGAGCAATTTAGCCAGCTTTATGCTGACTTTGTGCAAAGCGATTGCCATTTAATTAGTGCAAATAAATATGCCGGCACAGCGCCTACACATTGGTATCAAACACTTAGACATAATTTGGCAGAGCGCAACTTACACTGGCGTTATAACACAAGTGTAGGGGCGGGCTTACCTATAAACTTTGCTTTAGCTGATTTACAAAATAGTGGCGATAAAATCACGCGAATAGAAGGCGTGTTTTCTGGCACGCTATCGTGGTTATGCAGTAAATATGATGGCAGTGTTTCGTTTTCAGAGTTAGTGCTTGAAGCACAAAAAATGGGTTTTACAGAGCCTGATCCACGTGAAGATTTATCGGGCCGTGATATGCAGCGTAAGCTACTTATTTTAGCCCGAGAGCTAGGTGTAGAGCTTGAGCTTGACGATATAAGTCTCTCGGCACTTATGCCAGTTGAACTTGCTCAGGGTAGCTGGGACGATTTTATAGATAAAAAAACGCAGCTTGATGCGTTTATTGAAGAACATGCTGCAGCAGCGCAAGCTAAAAATGCTGTGCTTAGATACACAGGGTTGTTAGAAATTACACGCGATAAAGTCGTTGCAAAAGTAGGCATTGCATACGTGCTAAACGGTGATGCGCTAGCAAACTTAACACCTGGCGATAATATTTTTGTGATCAACAGTAAATGGTACAGCGACAATGCATTAGTTATTCAAGGCCCAGGGGCGGGTAGTGAGGTAACTGCGGCGGGTGTTCATTCAGATTTATATTGGCTTGTGCAAAACTTAAAATAAGCTGTGTATATTGATATAAAAAACGGCGGCTTAAATTAAGCCGCCGTTTTTTGTTTATAAATGCTTTAAAATAGTTCTTCTTCTGTTTTTGTATCTTCTTCAAATATATCGTTAGGCTGAGATAGCACATATTTGGTAGGTGCGGTTCCTTTGTCAAAATACTCAAAGCGACTCGTGTAATCGTTTTTGTGACTCAATAAACCGGTTTCTAAATCAATCCTAATGGATACTAAGCCTTCAGGCGGCTCGATGGGTGCCTCAGGTTTACCTTCAAGCGCGACTTTCATAAACTCAACCCAAGCAGGTTGTGCTGTTTTAGCGCCAGATTCAGCCCCTGATATTTGACTGCTATCAAGGTTGTTATTGTAAGAAGTCCGGCCCAATGGGTTGCCTGGGTTATCAAACCCAACCCAAACTGAAGTCATCACATTTCGGTTAAAGCCACTAAACCATGTATCTACAGAATCATTAGTTGTACCTGTTTTTCCTGATAGATCACGACGGCCTAATGCTTGAGCGCGCCAACCTGTTCCTGACCAACCCGTTTTACGTGACCAGTTACCACCACCCCAAACAGCGCTATGCATTGCTTGAGCTATTAAAAATGCATTTTGTTTGGATATGACCTGTGGCGCACATTTTATCTCTGGCATGTCAGAGTTTTGTGACTGAAATAATTCGGAGTTTATTACTGGCGTTAGCGATTCCGCAGAGTTGTCTTCACATACTTTTGTCGGGTTAGCTTTAAATAAGCTATTGCCAAACGCGTCTTGAATTTCAGCGATAAAGTACGGCTCAATTAAATGCCCGCCATTGGCAAATGCGCTCATACCACGCGCAAGTTCAATAGGGGTAATTGAAGCACTACCCAGTGCCAATGATTCACTACGGTTTATGTCTGAATTTTTAAAGCCAAATTTTAATAAGTGATCTGCTGTACGTTGTAAACCAACACCTCTAAGCAAACGAACTGAAATTACGTTTTTAGATTGCGCTAATGCGCGGCGAATTCTGATCGGGCCATTGTAAACAGCCGGACTATTTTTAGGCCGCCATGCTACACCTTGGCTTTTGTCCCACTGATTAATTGGCGCATCATTTAAAATAGAGGCGAGCGTATAGCCGTTTTCAAGCGCGGCAGAATAAATAAACGGCTTTATGTTTGATCCCACTTGGCGTTTTGCTTGAATAGCTCGGTTGTATTGGCTTTGCTCAAAGCTATAGCCACCAACAATGGCTTTTATACGGCCATCTTGCGGGTCAAGTGAAACAATCGCACTTGAAGCTTCAGGTAGTTGGCTTAGTTCATACTCGTTTTTGCTGTTTTTACGCACCCAAATTTGCATGCCAGGGGTTAATATTTCAGTAGCGGTTGTTGGAGCAAAGCCTTGTCGGTAACGCGTTATGTATTTACGTGCCCATTTTAAATTGTCCCACGATAGGGTTATTTGCTCTGCATTTTTAAGCATTACCGTGGCATTGAGTTCATCCACATTTAAAACAGCCGCCGCTTTTAATGTGCCTATTTCTTTAGCTTCATTAAGTTTGGTGAGTATTTTTTCTTCGCTAAGAGCTGGTTGCTGCTCAGGGTCCCATAAAATAGCGTTGGGTCCTCTAAAACCATGGCGCATATCGTAGTCATGAAGATTATTAACTAACGCGGTTTGCGCCGCTTTTTGTACTTTAGACTCAACAGAGGTGAATATTTTAAAGCCTGAGTTATATGCTTTGTCTATTCCGTAGCGTGCAACCATTTCTGCACGCACCATCTCAGAAATATACGGCGCGTATAAATCTATTTCTGCGCCATGAAAATACGCAGTGATAGGTTGGCTTGTTGCATCATCATATACTTCTTGAGTTATGTAGTTTTCAGTTAATAGGCGACCCAGTACAACATTACGGCGTGCTTTTGCACGGGTGGGGTTACGAATAGGGTTTAACGCAGAAGGAGCTTTAGGCAAGCCTGCAATCATCGCCATTTGAGCAAGCGTTAAGTCTTTTAACTCTTTTCCGTAATAAACTTGAGCTGCAGCCCCAATACCAAAGGCACGGTTACCTAGCTCTATTTTATTGAGATAAAGTTCTAATATTTCGTCTTTGGTAAGAACATTTTCAATATGCAGTGCAATGAATATCTCTTTTATTTTACGAATATACGCTTTTTCTCGGGTTAAGAAAAAATTACGCGCAAGCTGCATAGTAATGGTACTTGCTCCTTGCTTTTTTTCGCCGGTAGAAATAAGCACAATTGCAGAGCGAACTATACCAATAGGGTCTATACCTATATGGTCATAAAAGCGATTATCTTCAGTTGCTAAAAATGCATCAATTAATGGTTGTGGGATTTCGTTAATAGTAACCGGAATACGACGTTTTTCACCAAATTGATTGATTAAGAGGCCATCTTTAGTGAATACTTGCATAGGAGTTTGTAATTGCACGTCTTTTAAAACTTGCACACTGGGGATATCAGGTTTAACGTAGTAATAAAGACTGACCAAAGTTATCAGACCGATTAACGTACAAATGATAAAAAATTGTAAAGTTCGTTTTAATAAAATCACTTATATTTCCCTAAATGGACTCCCAATTGCGAGTTTGGACTGATAGTATATATTGATTAAAAAATGAATAATATTTTTTCAGAAAAAAATTATAACTTGTTTATTATTAAAACAAAGGCCAAGTTGCAAACATGCTAAGTCAACTATTTCAAAAGCCGTCACCGATGATGGTAGGAATTGATATCGGATCGCACTCGATTAAAGCGGTGCTTCTGAGAGAAATTGAAACTGGATTTCGATTAGAAGCGCTAGCAATTGAGCCCATGCCTAAAGGCGCCATGAGTGAACGAACGATTCAAGATATTGAAGCGATTGGTAATGTAATAACAAAATTAAAAAGAAAATTACCTAAATCACTTAAAAATGCAGCTGTGGCCGTCTCGGGGCAAACGGTTATCACTAAAGTAATTTTTATGGACGTGTCGTTAAGCGATGCAGAACTTGAGTCTCAAATTGAAATTGAGGCTGACAGTTTAATACCTTACCCACTTGACGAAGTGAGCCTAGACTTCGAAAAACTTTCAACCAATGAAGCTGATCCGAGTAAAATGAACGTGTTACTTTCTGCTGCGCGAACAGAAAGTGTAGAGGCTCGTGTTGGCGCACTAGAAGATGCAAACCTAGATACCAAAATTGTAGACGTAGAAAGTTATGCACTTAGTCGTGCTATGGATGTTTATTACCAACAGCTGCCAAGTGATGCCTTCAACAAATGTGTGGCGGTAGTTGATATAGGGGCTGTATTAATGCTTGTGAGTGTTGTGCAAGCCGGTGAAACTATTTATACCCGTGACCAGGTTTTCGGTGGTGATCAATATACAAACAGTATTGTTAACTACTACAACAAAGGGTTTGATGAGGCTGAAATAGGTAAAACATCTGGCGACTTGCCTCCTAATTATACTTTTGAGGTGTTGGCGCCGTTTCAAACAGCGTTATTGCAGCAAGTACGTAGAGCGGTACAAATGTTCTTAACCACCAGTGGTAAAGAGCAAATCGATTACATTGTACTGACAGGCGGCACATCTATGATCAAAGGAATAGATCGCTTGTTAATAGAGGAACTAGGTATCCATAGTGTCGTTGCAGAGCCTTTTGCAAATATGGAAATTTCGCCCAAAGTAGATCGTAATGTAATGCAACGCCATAGAACACAGTTTGCGATTGCGACAGGTTTGGCATTAAGGAGCTTTTCATCATGCCACATATAAATCTACTGCCTTGGCGAGAGCGACAACGCGAAGAATCTAAAAAGAAATTTGTAACCATATTGATTGGAATTGTGCTGGCGTGTTTTTTAAGTATGTACTTGTTAAGCATGTTTTATGGCGCCTTAAAAGATGGGCAAAACCTAAAAAATAATTATTTAAGTTCAGAAATCAGTATGCTTGATCGAAAGATAAGTGATATCAGAGAACTAGACAAACGAAAAGAAAATCTACAGCAACGTATGCGATTAATCGAAGAGCTGCAAAGTAGTCGTAACCTTGGCACACAAATTATGGATGAAGTAACAAAGATAGTGCCTCAAGGGATTTATTTAACAAAGCTTGAGCGCAGAGGTAGCCAAATTTATGTGCTTGGGCGCAGTGAATCAAATAACCGTTTATCCACTATGATCCGCCAGGTACAGGGTTCTTATTTATTAGAGCGCTTAACAATGCAAGATATTGTTGCAGGCGATCAGTCTTCGCGTTTACTCAGTGACTTTAGTATGGAGTTTTACGTAAAACCATTTGATGAGATTGGTGAGGTGCGTAATGAACCTTGATTTTAAAGCGCTTGGCGAAATAGATTGGAATGAAATTGAGTTAGACAATATTGGTGATTGGCCTGCTGCTGTAAAAGTAATTTGCTGTGCATTTGTTGCTGGTCTCATATTATTTTTTAGCTATAGCTTATTAGTTTCTGACGAGATTGATAGCTACCATAATGCGGTATCAAAAGAGGTCGACTTAAGAAGTACCTACAGAACAAAATACGCTGTAGCGAGTAAGCTAGATATTTACCGCCAACAAATGATAGAAATGGAAGACAAGTTTTCTCAATTACTTAAGCGGTTACCCACATCAAACGAAATACCTGGCTTACTTGACGATTTGTCTTATGTTGGCACAACTAGCGGGTTAACATTTTTAAAAATTGGTTGGTTACCTGAAGTAGAGAAAGAGTTTTATACAGAGCTACCTATCAAAATAGAAGTGGTAGGTACTTATCATGAATTTGGTGAGTTTGTTGGTAAAGTCGCTCAGTTACCACGAATAGTTAGTTTGCATGACTTTTCTATTACGTCTTCTGGTGAAAAACAACTAACATTTAGTGTTGTAGCTAAAACTTACCGCTATGAAGAAGGAGCTAAAAAATGAGGCTCCTTCATTTAATGCCGGTTTTGGCTATTGTTGCGTTAGCGGGTTGTAACGATGATACATCGGAACAAAAAGAGTTTATTGATCAGGTAAAAGCAAGCACTACGCCTAAAGTTGAGTCAATTCCTGAACTTACTCAATTTGAAATTTTTGAATATAGTGCAGGTAATTTACGAAGTCCATTTGTGGCACCTCAACCTGAAATAATTCAGAACAAACTGACGCAAATAAAAAACTGTTTACACCCAGATCCAGACAGACGCAGAGAGCCATTAGAAAAATACCCGTTAGATAATTTAGCAATGAAAGGTACAATTGGTTCAAGTGGTCAAGTTTGGGCGCTTATAACTGCTGCAGATGAAACATTACATCGTGTAACGATTGGTAATTATTTGGGTAGTTACGATGGCAAGGTTAAAGCTGTGAGTAACGATTATATAGAATTAGTTGAATTAATCCCTGATGGGTCTGGTTGTTGGAAAGAGCGCCTGACTAAACTGGAAATGTTAGAGGCGGCAACTGATGGCGCAAATTAATAATAAAAAAGGTAAAAATAACATGCATAAGGATGTTCTTTGGTTTAACCGCATTGCGAGAGCTTTATTTGCAACAGCCGCTTTGGTTTGTGCTAACAATGCTTTGGCAGGACCATTGCTTTACGATGTACGTTATAACCCATTACTTAAAGGTGAAACCGAACTACAGCTTGTTTTCGACGAAGAGATAACTTTAGAACCGCAAATTCAAGTATTTAACAGCCCAGCGCGTATTGAAATGTTTTTTGACACCGCAGAGTTAGAATTAGGGTTAAATGACGTTGAAGTTAATCAAGCAGGTATTAGTAGTGTCACTAATGTTTTATCTGAGCAAGGTTTAAAGGTAACGGTTAACCTAGACAGATTAAAAATGTATGAAACAGAGGTTAACAATAACCTAGTTTCAATACGTGTATCAGATAATCCATTAACAGGTTCAGTGACCGAAGATGAAGCTTTACTAACCGGTGATGTGAGTGGAAACTATATCAACCGAATTCAATCTATTGATTTTAGACGCGGTGAAAAAGGTGAGGCTAAGGTGCTTGTATTTTTACAAGATACTCAAGCTGCAATAGAAGTTCACGAGAGTGGCGGCAAAATTTACGCAGATTTTCACCATACTGACATTCTTGACGATTTACTCTATGAGTTAGATGTTTTAGATTTTGGTACCATTGTTAGTACCATAGAAACATTTAAAGAAGAAGGGCGTAGCCGCGTTGTTATTGAACCAAATGCCGAATTTACGTTCACGTATCAGCAAATAGACAATATTCTTACTCTTACTGTTGAAAAAGATGAGACTCAAAATGCCTATTTAGATGGTGGTAAAGAGTATCAAGGTCGACCAATGACCTTAAACTTTCAAGATATTTCGGTCCGTGCCGCATTACAAATTATCGCAGGTTATAACGACTTTAACTTAGTAACGAGTGACTCTGTTACGGGAAATATTACGCTGCGTCTAGACGGTGTGCCTTGGGATCAGGCTCTTGATGTAGTATTACGCATCAAAGGGTTGGACAAGCGTATGGATGGCTCTATATTGATGGTAGCGCCAGCTGAAGAGCTTGCCGCCCGTGAAGCTAAAGATTTAAAAGCAAAGCAACAAGTTGAAGATTTAGAGCCGCTTTACAGCGAATATATGCGTTTAAATTATGCCAAAGCTGAAGACTTTGCTGATTTATTAAAAACTGATATTAATAGCATCATTACTCCACGCGGAAGCGTGTCGGTTGATCAGCGTACTAATACGCTACTCGTTAAAGATACTGTTAAGAGTATAGAAAATATCAGACGCATGATTGAAACCCTAGACATACCGGTTCAACAGGTAGTCATTGAATCTCGTATGGTAACAGTTCGTGATAATGTAACTGAGGACCTAGGTGTACGTTGGGGGTTTAGCGATCAGCAAGGTAGTGATGGCATATCAGGTTCTTTGGAAGGTGCTGAAACAATTTCAAATGGGGTAATACCTGACTTAACAGACAGATTAAACGTAAACCTACCTATTACAAACCCAGCGGCAAGTATTGGCCTGCACATAGCAAAGCTCGCCAACGGTACATTAATCGATTTAGAGTTAAGTGCACTTGAAGAAGAAAATAAGGGTGAGATTATTGCAAGCCCGCGTATTATTGCTGCCAACCAGCAAAAAGCGCGTATTGAGCAAGGTACTGAAATACCTTATACAGAATCAGCTTCTAGCGGTGCAACAACGGTTAGCTTTAAAAAAGCAGTACTGAGTCTAGAGGTTACGCCGCATATAACACCTGATAACAAAGTAATATTAGACTTAATTATCACGCAAGATACACGGGGCGATGTTGTACAAACGGGCACTGGTGAGGCTGTATCAATTGATACGCAGGAAATTCAAACGCAAGTGCTAGTAGAAAATGGGCAAACTATTGTACTCGGTGGTATTTTCCAACAACAAATAATCAACACCACGAATAAAGTGCCGGTATTAGGTGATATTCCTTATGTTGGTAGGTTATTTAAAAGCACTAGCGAATTTAATGAAAAGCGCGAATTGCTTATTTTCGTGACACCAAAAATACAAATAGATTAAAATAAGGTACTTTTTTGTTAATCAACGGGTGATTATTTAGTTTAATTGCTCGTTATGTGGCTTTTTATTCTAATTGACTTGAAATACCCCTGCAATTACTGAGATAATCCCCTCCTTAATTTTGGGGCCAGGTCGTTAGGCGGGGTTTTATTTCAAATTTTAGAGTTCGTTTGTACTAAAAGATATGGCTGAGAAACGTAATATATTTCTAATTGGCCCCATGGGGGCTGGAAAAAGCACAATTGGTCGTCACATTGCCGATCAATTACACCTTGAATTTGTTGATTCTGATCAAGAAATCGAACGCCGCACGGGTGCAGATATTGCCTGGGTATTCGATCTTGAAGGTGAAGAAGGCTTTAGACTTCGTGAAGAATCTGTTATTGGCGACTTAACTGAAATGCAAGGTATTGTACTTGCTACCGGTGGTGGTTCAGTAATGAGTAAAGAAGTTCGAAACAAGCTTTCGGCTCGTGGTATTGTTGTATACCTAGAGACACCTATTGAAAAGCAAGTTGCACGCACACAACGCGACAAGCGTCGCCCGTTACTGCAAACAGAAGAAGCACCTCGTGATGTACTAGAGCGCTTAGCAGAAGAACGCGAACCGTTATATAAAGAAGTGGCTGATTTTGTTGTACGCACTGATGAGCAAAGCGCTAAAGTTGTTGCAAATCAAATCATTGAGAAATTAGATTTTTAAAACCAATACATAATGAAGGATTAGCTGAGCATGCTTAAATTAACTGTTAATTTGGACGAGCGAAGTTATCCTATTTATATTGGGCAATCTGCACTTCAAGATAATGGCCGTCTAATTCACCATATTGGTGATTGTCGGCCTATCATCATTACTAATGACACAATTGAACCTTTATACTTACAAGGCTTGCTTGATTCATTAGCTGAATTAAATCCTCTTTCCTTTATTATACCTGATGGTGAGCAATACAAGTCACTAGAGTGGTTTGAAAAAATATCTGCTTTCTTACTGCAAAATAATTGTGGTCGCGATACTTGTTTAATTGCATTGGGTGGCGGCGTAGTTGGCGATTTAACCGGCTTTGTAGCTGCATGTTATCAACGTGGCGTGCCGTTTATTCAAATACCTACAACACTTTTATCGCAAGTGGATTCATCTGTTGGTGGAAAAACAGCGGTGAACCATCCGTTAGGAAAAAACATGATTGGGGCTTTTTATCAGCCACAAGCTGTTTTTATTGATACTCAGTCTTTGCATACACTCCCTAAAAGAGAGTTTGCGGCAGGAATGGCTGAAGTTATCAAGTATGGTTTAATATACGATACCGAGCTATTTGCTTATTTAGAACAAAATGTTGAAAACTTACAGCTGTTAAATGAAACATGCCTACAGCATATTATTTACAGGTGCTGTGAAATTAAAGCGTTAATCGTTGCTGAGGATGAAAAAGAGCAAGGTCTCAGAGCATTGCTCAACTTGGGGCATACCTTTGGTCACGCAATTGAAGCCCAAATGGGTTATGGTAAGTGGCTTCATGGTGAAGCTGTCGCTACGGGTATGGTATTAGCTTCTCAGTTAGCTCACACTCGAGGTGACTTAACGCAGCAGGATGTAGCGCGTATTGTGGATGTTATTAAACAATATAACTTGCCAACTGAAGTACCTCTAGATATGACGAGTGAGCAATTTTTATTGCATATGCGTAAAGATAAAAAAAATAAAAAAGGAACTATCCGTTTTATTTTACCCACTCAATTTGGTCAATGTGCACTGGTAGACGATGTATCTGACGATCAAGTCCGAGCATTAATCGAGCACTAAATGCAGTCACAAATTTTACCAAGCCGTGCGGCTTTGGTGGATAGAATCGCACTGCAATTTGAATATGGTCAAAACCTCATTGTTTTACTGGGCACATCAGGCTTAGGTAAGAGCTATTTGCTTGAAACCTTTATTACCGATAAATACAACGATTTTAATAAAGCATTTGTACAATCAAGTGCAAAATTGACGGACGCTCAGTTAATGAGCGATCTGTTAGAGCAAAGCTTTAACAACCCGTTGGTTGACCATAATTTAAGTTTGTCTGAAAATTTTTATCAGTTACTTAATCAACAACAACCGGGCTCCTGTTTGTGGGTTATTGACGGTGGTAGGCACTTATCAGAAGAGTTTTTAATTGAGCTGGAGCTACTAGCTAAAAATAGTCCAATCACTCTTTATATTATGATTGCCTCAGCTGCAAAATTGCCGGTTGAACATGCAGTTGAAATTCATCTTGAACGGCTTCCTCTTCATGAAAGTAAGCAATTAATGGGGTGGTACTTTGAAAAGCTTCCTCATGATGAAGATCCTGTCTTCCAAGCTTTTTTAGCTGAAGCTAATGGTAATCCTAGTTTATTGCTTGCTTGGCAACAAGATGAGTATATTGCTGATATTAAAGTCAAAGATAAAGTATCATGGCGTGTACATTTATTAGTACTTATGTTGCTCATTATGTTCTTAATTATAGGCTTGTTATATAAGTCAGATATGAGTGATTGGTGGCAAAAGCATTATGAACAGGGCACCATTGAGGTTGGTAGCACTGCTATTCCAGTGAGCCAGGTCACTGCACCTTCTACTTTTGAAGATGATACAGAAAGTATTACTAATATATCAGCCGAAACAGAAACAAGCACCAAGCAGAGTGAGCAACCAAACGTTGAGCTGCAAAGTACAAATGATATACCTGCAATAATGCAAAGCTTAAGTGCTGGAAGTCAGGACAATAATTCAACTAAGTCAAATAGCCCTATAGAGGATGAGCCAGTTGAAGAGTTTGTAGAGGAGAGGCAAACAAGCACTGAAGCAGATGAATCACCAGTGCAGCTGCCCATTAACGAAACTAGCGTGTGGTATTCCCAGCAAAATGATTCAAATATAGTTATTCAGTTGCTTGCAGTTACACAAAAAAAAGTTGTAGATGATTTTATAAAAGAGTATGCACTTCAATTAACAGCGTACACCTATCAAACACAAAGAAACGGTAAAACATGGTGGGTGGTTACAACAGGCAGTTTTACAAGCATAAGTGATGCGCAGCAAGGTATGAAAAACTTACCTGCTAGTATCTTAAAAAATAAACCGTTTTATAAAAAAATTAGTAAAATAAAACAAGAAATTGCACTAGTTGATCAGTAATATAAATCGCTTTAGTGTAAAATCGCGCAACACCAGATTGAAGTAAAGAACCAATGCAGCAAAAGAGTAGAGCTTTCCTTAAATGGGCTGGCGGAAAATACAGTCTCGTTGATGATATTAACGCGCGATTAAACCAAGCAAGTTCGGATGCTGATACCTTGGTTGAACCTTTTGTTGGTGCCGGTTCAGTTTTTTTAAATAGCAATTTTAAGCATTATGTTCTTAACGATATTAATGCTGATTTAATCAACTTGTATAAAGAATTAAGAAATTCACCCGATGAGTTTATTAGTGACGCAAAAAAACTATTCGTTGATTTAAATAACCACCCCGATGCTTACTACGAATACCGAGTTCAATTTAATCAAAGTCGCGATGTATACGAACGGTCAATGCTGTTTTTATACATGAATCGTTTTGGTTACAATGGACTATGCCGTTATAACTTAAAAGGTATTTTTAATGTACCATTTGGTAAATATAAAAAGCCTTATTTTCCTGAAAAAGAAATGTATTTTTTTGCTGAAAAAGCACAGCAAGCGACGTTTACGTGCTTAGGCTACGATGACGTATTTAAATTGGTTCCCAATAACGCGGTTATATACTGCGATCCCCCGTATGTTCCTTTGAGTAAAACGGCTTCGTTTACTTCTTATGCTAAGGGCGGGTTTAATTTAGATGATCAGGCAAATCTAGCTAACTTGGCAGAGAAAGCTGCGTTTGAAAATAACACGCCAGTGCTTATTTCAAATCACGATACTGTATGGACACGAAAAATATATAGCCAAGCGTCTCTTGATCAAATTCAAGTTAAGAGAACGATAAGCCCTAAGGGGGGAACTCGTAACAAAGTCGGCGAGTTAATGGCTATGTACTTACCACTAAAGCAACCACAGCGTAAATTGAAAACGCAAAAGCGATAAAAAGTATTACCGCAATGGCAATAATTGATGAAATCGAGTGTTCTTGAAAATCGGCACGGCGTTTTTGTTCTGATTGAACACCAAAAAATGCGGCTAGCACACTTTGCAACGCGCTAATAAAGTGCCGCATTGTTTAGAATAAAGGCTTTAAAGAAGGTGTTTTCTTGCTGTCGTCTGAGCTTGTTAATAGCTCTAATAAATCTAGGTAATGAAACTGAGCACTGCGGCTATCGCCTGTGATCCAAGAAAACCACGAAGAATCTTCTTCAAGTACATGTAAACAGGGTTTACTTGTCTCTATTTCGTGTGTTGCTTGCGAGGCACAATTGTTAACCGAGCTTAATTCTTGCCCTGAGCTTGGCGTAAAATTGACTACCCCAATCACTAATAATGCTGATGCAATTAATATCCCAATTTTAAAAGCGCGCATGGTTTAAACCTAATATTTTGTTACTTTTTTAAGCATAACAAAAACTGTTCAAATAACAAACTTGTTTCTAATAAAGACGATTAATTAAATTTAAAAATAGCCACTTAACCACTTTAAAAACAGCATGTTTACGCCTTAGTTGCTTGGGTAACGTCATCAATTGAGTTACATTAACGTAATATTTGACTCATTGGTGAATCTGCTATGTTTAGCCCAGAACAAAAATACTTAATTGCCCCATCAATTCTTTCAGCTGATTTTGCAAAGCTTGGTGAAGATGTTGATAACGTTTTAGCCGCCGGCGCAGATGTAGTTCATTTTGATGTAATGGATAATCACTATGTACCAAACTTAACAATTGGGCCGATGGTGTGTAAAGCACTTAGAGATTACGGTATCACCGCGCCAATTGACGTGCATTTAATGGTTAAGCCTGTCGATAGTATCATTCCACAATTTGCTGAGGCGGGGGCATCCATTATTACGTTTCATCCCGAAGCGAGCGAGCATATTGATCGCACTATTCAGTTAATAAAAGATCAGGGCTGTAAAGCGGGTTTAGTATTTAACCCAGCAACAAGTCTTAGTTATTTAGATCATGTGATTGATAAGCTAGATACCATTTTGCTTATGTCAGTAAACCCTGGGTTTGGTGGGCAAAGCTTTATTCCTCACACACTTGAAAAACTAGCACAGGCAAAGCAGCGTATTGTTGAGTCAGGCCGAAATATTCGACTTGAAGTGGACGGTGGTATCAAGGTAGATAATATTGCTGCAGCAGCTCAAGCAGGTGCAGATATGTTTGTAGCAGGCTCAGCTATTTTTAATCAACCAGACTACAAAGTGGTTATTGATAAAATGCGTAAGCAACTTGAGAGTGTAAAATAATGCAGTATGATGCCGCATTTTTTGATTTAGATGGCACGTTAGTCGATAGTGTATACGACCTCTATATTTCGATTAATTTAACATTGAGTGATTTGGCATTTCCTATTGTAAGCCAACGCTTGGTCGAAAGCTGGGTTGGTAATGGTATAGACATACTGGTAAAGCGAGCACTGAGTGGTGATATGCAAGTTAGTGAGCATTTAGATGAATCGCTAATGAATAAAGCTATTGCACAGTTTCATAAGCATTATGAGGAACAAGTAGGTCAATACAGCGTGCCATACCAACATGTTGAAACAGGACTTGCTGCTTTACGTGGTATGCAAAAAGCATTGATAACTAATAAGTCTCGAATTTTCACAGAAAAGTTACTCGATAAGTTAGCCCTTACTAATCATTTTGAGCTGATTATTTGTGGTGATGATATGGCAAAAAAACCGTCACCTGAGCCATTATTATTTGCGTGTAAAAAGTTAAATATTGAGCCTGCTAAAGCAATAATGATTGGCGATTCTAAAAGCGATATACTTGCTGCAAAAGCGGCGGGTATTGATGTAATAGCAGTAGGCTATGGCTATAATCAAGGTGAAAACCTTGCTGATTATAATCCACAGTACCTATGCGATAACTTCTTAGATATAATACCTGTTCTAATGCAGCGTTAAATATTAATAATTAAGTAAATAAAGGAAAATCATGAGTAAACCAGTAGTTTTAAGCGGCATTCAGCCAACCGGTGGTATGACAATAGGCAACTATGTTGGCGCTATTAACCAGTGGCTAAAGTTACAGGAAGATCACGAAAGTTTCTTTATGTTGGTTGACTTGCATGCTATCACCGTTCGCCAAGAACCTGAGTTATTACGCTCTCGTGTACTAGATGGTGTTGCGTTGTATGCTGCGTGCGGTATCGACCCTGAAAAGTCAGCGTTATTTGTTCAGTCTCAAGTGCCAGAACATGCACAGTTAGCGTGGGTGCTTAATTGTTATGCGCAAATGGGTGAACTTAACCGCATGACCCAGTTTAAAGATAAGTCGTCAAAGCATGCTAACAATGTAAACGTGGGCTTATTTTCGTACCCAGTATTACAAGCAGCTGATATCTTACTTTATCAAGCCGATCAGGTACCGGTAGGCGAAGATCAAAAACAACACTTAGAGCTAACGCGTGACATAGCGACGCGCTTTAATAACTTATACGGTGACGTTTTTAAGCTGCCTGAGCCATACATTCCTGAGTTTGGGGCGCGTGTAATGAGCTTGCAAGACCCACTCAAAAAAATGTCTAAGTCTGATGAAAATCCAAATGGCTACATTATGTTGTTAGATGAGCCTAAAAAGATTGAGAAAAAGCTTAAAAAAGCAGTAACCGATTCAGACGAGCAAGCACGTATTTACTTTGATCGAACTGAAAAGCCAGGCGTATCAAACTTACTTACTTTATTAAGCGTTGCGACTAAGCGCTCAATAGAAGACCTAGTGCCAGAGTTTGAAGGTAAAATGTATGGTCACCTTAAAAAAGATACAGCCGATGCCGTAGTGAGCATGATTGAACCAATTCAAGCACGCTTTAAAGAAATTCGTGAAGATCAAAACTTACTTGATAACATAATGAAATCGGGTGCTGAAAAAGCAAGCGTACGTGCAGAGAAAACGCTAAAGTCGGTATACGATGCATTAGGGTTTATTCCACGCGGATAGGTTTATCGAAATAAAAATGCCGCTTATTAGCGGCATTTTTTATATTGCACATATCAACATGATAGACCCAAATAAAAACAGCAGGGATACTGCTAATTTGTCTGTTTTATCCATTATTCGACTCCTTTTGCAGTAATTTCTTGTGCGTTATTAATGCTCACTAAAGAAACGCTGTAGCCTTTATTTTCAAGTAATGTAAGCAAACTATCTTCGCCTACAAGGTGTCCAGCTCCAACAAGTACAAACTCATTGCTATCGTTATTAAACATTGCCTCTACTTTTGGTAACCAATTATTATTTCTATCTTTGAATAGCTGCTTGTAGCTTTTTGGGTCATTTTTCTGCATTTTTTCAACCGCTACCTTATTTAGTGTGTCGGTATCACCTTCTCGCCATGCAGTTAATAATCCTTTAAATACATCATTATAGTTATTAAGATCGGCTAGATTACGTTTAATAAAGTCATTTTCGTTACCTTGACCCATTGTTTGAAATAACGCTAGCTGAAACTCCATTGTTTCTAAGTAGTTTTTTGTTTTGTTGTCTTTAGTCGCTTTTTTCGTATAGTAAGCATCAACACCTTCACCCATTAAGTTTTGTTTTTGCAGTTCCATCGACATTAAAACGATACCCACCATGGCTGGGCGAAAACCATCTAACTTATCGAGGTTAGCGCCAAACTCACTCAGTTTATTTTCAAGTGAAGCTTTAACCTCAGGCTCTAACTTTTCGCTTAACGTTTCATTATTTGTATATGAAAGCGCGCCAAGCATTTGCATTTGAGCATTAGTATCAGCTGGGTCTGTTAATGGCGCTTCAAAAACAATTGTATCGGCTTGTTCATAAGCATGATTAAACTCAACAGGTAATGGCATTTCAGCTTTAGGCAAAATATGTACAGTACCGCCAATAAATAACGAGTCATTCCCTTTGCTTACTTGCCATACTGAACTTTGTGCATGTGCTGTATTTGCTACCAAGCTACAACCAAGTAAAACGCTGGCAGACACTAATTTTTTTGTAAAATTTTTCATGATGATTCCTTAATGCAATTTCTAAATTTATTGTTTTTAGTTAGATAAAATATTGCTGAAATAAGCAGTGATTGACGATGTGACCTTTGAAAGGTTTTTATCTATTTGTGAGTTTATTTTGTCCATTGAAGAGTCAAGCTCCGCTGATATTTTTTCATCTATTGAAGAGAGTAGCGTTTGTGTATCACTATTACTTTTTAAAGACTCTGTAGCGTCTATTTTGGTTGTTTTTTTCTGCTTTACATTTTTTGAGCTAGTTATCATTGGGTTTTCACCAATCATGCATTGCTCAAAACTCCTTTGAGTGTTTTGTTGATTAGTGTCAGCTGCAATAGCTGAAGTAGTATTAAAAGCAGTGGCTAATAGTAAAGTAGATAGACCTTTTTTCATTGTGCTGTTCATAATTAAACCTTTTATATTTTTAATCGCAGCTAATTTAGAATCGCAAATGATTTTTTAGTAAGCTGCTTGTTGATGACGGTTTAAAGAATATCGCTGAATTTATTAAGAGTCGCTTATCTAGTTGTGAGCAATTAATAGGTAAGCTTTTATTGTTAATTAATCCTTTTAATTTAATTGGTTAGGGTTAAACCTTATATTGTTAATATAAGGTTTTAAATGCTTTTTATACAAAATAATGGATACATGTGATACGGTTTATAAAAATAAAAACATGTAAAGACTATGAATTATCAAATCGGACCTTGGCAATTTATTAGTAATCGCTGCGTGATTACTTCAAATAACTTAGAAAGGGAATTAGATCCACTCTTAGTAAGGTTATTACTGCACTTCGTAAGTAAGCCTCAACAAATAGTTTCTCGCCAAGCGCTTATTGAAAGTGTATGGCAACAAACTTTCGTAGACGATAATGCGATTAACCGAGCTATCTCAGAGCTAAGAAAACAGCTTGCCCATCCAATTGAAAAAGCACCTCTTTTAAAAACGCACTACCGAAAAGGCTATAGCCTAACGGTTATTCCAGAGCGTTTATCGCAAGTTAATGACGCTGACAACTACGTACAAGTATTGAATGAGCCATCTGCTTTAAGTTCAAAAAATGTGGATGCTGCAGAAACAACTTCCACTCAACCTTTTAAAAAAAGTAGTTTAAAAAAGCCCATCTTTTATTCTTTATTAGCCATTGTCTGTTTATGTTTTTTTGCATGGTTTGTGTGGCTGTTTGTTAGCACTCCTTCTAAAGATGAAGTTAAACAGATCACGGTAAATAAGGTGGCGAGTACATGGAATATAGGGAGTGAGGTTCACCCTGAACTATCATCAGATAAGCAATATTTAGCTTATACCAATGTTGAACCTGAACAGGATTTTAATCGTGCATTTGTTAAACGTCTTTCTGATCAACGAGAAGTGGAAATTACATACCCTGGTTTTCAGGTATCTATTTTATCGTGGCAGCTAAACCAACAGGCTGTGCTACTACAAGCTACAAACTTAAAGCAGCAGCAATGCGAAATGGTATTGGTTGATTTAAGCCAGTTTCCACTTATTGGGGATGCTAAACGAATAAAAAAATGTGATCTCAGATACACAGGTTATGCGCAATTAGATAAAAATGGTGAGTATATTTATTATACCGAGTACAAAAATGAACAAGATGGCTCAGGTTTATATAAATTTGACTTAGAATTACAAAAGGAGTCGATTGTTATTCCTCCGCCAGGTGTAATGTATGGCGTAATAATGCCACGCTTATCTCATTCGGGTAATAAAATAGCGTACATATTGAGCCAAAAAGGCCAACCATTTTCTGTATTTAGTTACGACTTTACTTCGCGTGAAACTAAGCGATTATTTAAAGCAAAGAGAAGAACAATTAGTTTCGCGTTCGATTGGCTTTCAAATGATAAAGGCGTCATTGTGTTTGAAGACTCAGATCTTGCAACCATTACGTTTGATGAAAATAATATAATTAAACATACACAGACGATTACCCCTGCAATTTCACCTTATTATATTACAGTTCAATCTGCTAATAGCCTGTTTTACTCAGCAAATAAAACACAAGCATTTTCATTAATTAAAGCAACAGATACCTTTGGCGATAATCCAGTTTATGAATCTTTGTATAAAAGTGATAATGATGACTACAGCATTGTTGAAGTAATAAATAAAGCCGGACCAGCACATGTTTTTGTTTCAGAGCGCTCTGGTAGTAGCCAATTATGGATTGCTCAAAATGGACTAACTAAGCAACTTAGTTTTTTTAATTACGATGACGTCTCATCTGCCTATAGGTTCAGAGGGTTAAAAGTATCTCCTAATAAGGAACGTATATTATTAATAAAAAATAAGCGCTTTTCACTTTATGACGTAAATACTCAAAAATTCTATCCGTTGGAAATGTTGAGTGGGCGTAAAATAGAGAGTTATATTTGGTCAAAAAACAACGAAAGTATTATTTATATTGAGCAGCTTGATTCAAAAAATAGAGTTGTTGAGCTGAACTTGCTAACCCGTGATACCCGCGTAATAGAAGACATTAAAGCTAATAAACTCATTTCAGATAGTGAAGGTAACGCCTACGCAATTAGCCTTGAACAGTTGATTCGCTTCGCGGATAAGCAAAGCTGGGCATTACCTAAAAATGCTAGAAAGGCGCATGTGTATGGAATTAGTAAAGACTATTTCTATTATTCAGATTCTATTTCAAGAATCGCTAGGTTAAATTTAAAAGATGGCAGCGTGCAAGATACTCACGTTGATTTTCGGCCTATCGCTTTTGAAGTAAGCTCAGATAACGAAATTTTATTTACGGGTGCAAAGTACAAAGATATGCAAATTATACAAATTAGTTGGGATGAATAGCGAAGTTTATAAAGGACTAACAGTCGGGAGCTAAATATAAAAAAGCACCAAACAGTTAAACTGCTTGGTGCTTTTTATAATCTATATTAAAGCAATGGCTTTAGGTAATGCCCGGTGTGCGAGCGCTCACATTCAGCTACGTCTTCAGGCGTACCTGCAATAAGTATTTCACCGCCGCCAGCGCCTCCCTCAGGACCTAAATCAACCACCCAGTCTGCGGTTTTAACCACATCTAAGTTATGCTCAATAACTACGATGGTATTACCATGATCGCGCAGGCGATGTAGTACAACAAGTAGCTGTTCAATATCGGCAAAGTGAAGGCCGGTTGTTGGCTCATCAAGTATGTACAGTGTTTTACCTGTATCGCGTTTAGAAAGCTCACGAGCTAGTTTTACACGCTGAGCTTCACCACCAGAGAGTGTAGTAGCGGCTTGTCCTAAACGCACATACGATAAACCAACATCCATTAGCGTTTTAAGTTTACGTGCTATTGCAGGTATTTTATCAAAGTAGTCGTGTGCATCTTCAACAGTCATTTCGAGTACTTGGTGAATGTTTTTACCCTTGTATTGTACTTCTAGGGTTTCGCGGTTGTAGCGCTGCCCTTTACACACATCACATGGTACATATACATCAGGTAAAAAGTGCATTTCTACCTTAATTACGCCATCACCTTGGCAGGCTTCACAGCGTCCACCTTTAACATTAAAGCTAAA
This sequence comes from Pseudoalteromonas sp. 10-33, assembly GCF_001469195.1. Lineage (NCBI taxonomy): Bacteria > Pseudomonadati > Pseudomonadota > Gammaproteobacteria > Alteromonadales > Pseudoalteromonadaceae > Pseudoalteromonas > Pseudoalteromonas sp. 10-33. Next base: position 88,473 of record NZ_LOFI01000001.1, read on the forward strand.
GCGACCCACTTTGTATCCGCGAGAGCGTGACTCTTGTGTACCGGCAAATAGCTCACGAATGCCCGTAAAAATGCCGGTGTACGTAGCAGGGTTTGAACGCGGCGTACGTCCAATTGGGCTTTGGTCAATATCAATTACTTTATCAAAATGATCAAGGCCACTAATTGATTTATACGGTGCAGCTTCTGCTGTAGTTGCGCCGTTTAATTCAGTATGCGCAAGTTTAAATAACGTATCGTTTATAAGTGTTGATTTACCAGAGCCCGATACACCGGTAATACACGTCATTAACCCAAATGGAATTTTCAAATCGACATTTTTTAGGTTGTTACCGGTCGCGCCAAATAGCTCAAGCCATTTATCGCCGGTTGGATTACGCTCTTTTGGTACTTCTATTTTGCGCACGCCAGATAAAAACTGGCCAGTTACCGAGTCTTTAGTGGCTAGAATATCGTCGCGTGTACCTTGTGCAATAATATGCCCACCGTGAACACCTGCACCTGGGCCAATATCAATAATATGATCGGCGGCACGAATAGCATCTTCATCATGTTCAACAACAATAACGGTGTTACCTAGGTCGCGCAAATGCACTAATGTTTGCAGTAGGCGGTCGTTATCGCGTTGGTGTAAACCAATTGATGGTTCATCCAATACGTACATTACCCCTACAAGGCCTGCACCAATCTGACTGGCTAAACGAATACGCTGCGCTTCACCACCAGAGAGGGTATCGGCACTGCGCTCAAGCGATAAGTAATTAAGACCAACATTAATTAAAAACGATAAACGGTCGCGAATTTCTTTTAAGATTTTTTCTGCTATTTGGGCTCTTTGGCCACTTAACGATAGGCTTTCAAAAAAGTCCATCGCTTCGCCAATGCTCATAGTAGTAATAGCAGGTAAGTTTGTTTGACCTATAAATACGTGGCGTGCTTCTTGGCGTAAACGCGACCCCTTACAACTAGGGCAAGCTTGGCTAGTTTGATATTTAGCGAGCTCTTCACGCACCGAGTTTGACTCAGTTTCGCGATAGCGACGGTTCATGTTGTTTAACACGCCTTCAAACTCGTGGTTGCGTGTTATTAAATCGCCTCTGTCATTACGGTAATTAAAAGCAATCTTAGTTTGCCCTGAACCCTCTAAAATAATTTTTTGAGAGTCTTTAGCCAGCTTTTCAAATGGTACATCTAAATCAAATTTATAATGCTCGGCTACCGCTTGAAGCATTTGAAAGTAATAAAAGCTGCGTTTATCCCACCCTTTTATTGCACCACCGGCCAAGCTTAGCTCAGGGTTATGTACTACGCGGTTAGGATCAAAATATTGACGTACGCCTAAACCGTCACAGCTTTGACACGCGCCGGCAGGGTTATTAAACGAAAATAAACGAGGCTCTAATTCGGTCATTGCGTAGCCACAGGTAGGGCAGGCAAAGTTGGCTGAAAACAGCATTTCTTCAATGCTACTGTCGTCCATGTAAGCTACATTTGCCACACCACCCGACATTTCGAGCGCAGTTTCAAATGACTCTGCTAAACGCTGTTGTTGGCCATCTTTTACTTTAAAGCGATCAACTACCACTTCAATAGTATGCTTTTTGTGAAGCTCGAGCGTTGGCGGATCTGATAGGTCGCATACTTCGCCATCTATACGAGCGCGAATGTAGCCTTGACTTGCTAGTTGCTCAAGCAACTTAACATGTTCACCTTTACGCTCTTTTACTACCGGTGCCAAAAGCATTAGCTTAGTGCCTTCAGGCAGTGCTAAAACGGTATCTACCATTTGGCTAATTGTTTGTGCGGCTAAAGGTAAATCATGTGTAGGACAACGAGGTTCGCCCACGCGAGCAAACATTAAACGTAAGTAATCGTATATTTCGGTAATGGTACCCACGGTAGAACGTGGGTTATGCGAGGTTGATTTTTGTTCTATTGAAATTGCAGGAGATAGGCCTTCAATATGATCAACATCGGGCTTTTCCATCAAGGATAAAAACTGTCTTGCATACGCAGAAAGTGATTCAACATACCGGCGTTGCCCTTCAGCGTACAAAGTATCAAATGCAAGTGATGACTTTCCCGAACCAGATAGGCCTGTGATAACAATTAATTTATCACGTGGGATGGTTAGGCTGATGTCTTTTAAATTGTGCGTACGGGCGCCTCGGACTTCAATGTTTTCCATGCTATCTCGTTAATTACCAAAATTATTTACTGAGTATCTCATAATACGCTGCAATATTAATCCTTGATCATGAAAAATCCTTAGCTTTAAGCGATTAATTATTGCCAAGCTTGTGATAGAATCCTTGCCTAATTTTTTCACATCGTAAGATTTTGCTGATAATGACTGCATCTTCACTTAATTCACGAGAAAAGCGCGCCGCTGTATCGCTAGCGAGTGTGTTTGCATTTAGAATGCTCGGCTTATTTATGCTGATGCCGGTATTAGCGATTTATGGCCAGTCGCTTGACGGCTTTTCACCGATTTGGATTGGTTTTGCTATTGGTGCGTATGGCTTAACACAGGCAGTATTGCAAATACCTATGGGCCGTTTGTCAGACAAAATAGGCCGTAAAAAAGTTATTATTGGTGGTTTAGTTGTGTTTGCTATCGGCTCAGTCATAGCCGCATTGGCTGAATCTATCCAAATGGTCACTGTAGGGCGTGCCTTACAAGGTATGGGCGCTATTGCTAGTGCATTACTGGCTTTTGCCAGCGACTTAAGTCGCGACGAACAACGCCCTAAAGTAATGGCTGTAATTGGTATGAGCATAGGCATGAGCTTTGCCTTTGCGATGTTATTAGGCCCAATTGTTGCCGCTTCGTGGGGTGTAGCTGGGGTATTTTGGTTAACAGCAATACTTGCCGTGCTCGGTATTGGTATTATTTTATTTTTAGTGCCAAACGCAGTAAATAAAGCGCCCAAAGGGGATACCTTGGCAAGCTTTAGCGATATTAAAAAACTGATTAAACATCCAGAGTTATCACGTTTAAATGCAGGCGTATTATTACTGCATTTAACATTAACCACTATTTTTGTGGTACTACCAAGCCAGCTGATAAAAGAAGGTTTGGCGGCAGAGCAACATTGGTATTTGTATATTCCGGTCTTGTTTTTGGCATTTTTATTAATGGTACCTATTATGATTGTGGCCATTAAAAAAGAAAAAGAAAAGCAAGCGTTTATCGGTTCTGTAGCGCTGTTAACAGTCAGTATGCTGGCCATGTCAGTATGGATTAATAGTGTGGTAGGTATTGCTATATGTATGTTGCTTTATTTTGTCGCATTTAACTTTTTAGAAGCCACAATGCCAGCGCTTGTATCGCGTATAGCCCCGGCTAACCAAAAAGGATCAGCCATGGGGGGATACTCGTCTAGCCAGTTTTTAGGTGCCTTTTTGGGCGGGGTGTTAGGTGGTTATATTGCTCAAACTACAACAACGCAAGCTGTGTTTGCGGCAGCGGCACTTGTTGGGTTAATATGGCTTGTTGTTGCGTGGAAAATGCAAGTACCACCCAAAAGTAAAGTTATTAGTTTAATGACCAAATTAAGTTCTGAGGAGCATGCCCAAACATTGGCTTCTCAGTTAGTTGCTTTACCAGGTGTAATAGAAGCAACAGTAGTGCGCGACGAAAGCCGTAGCTACTTAAAGATTAATGATAAAGAATTTGACCTAGACCAAGCACGTAAAGTAGCTGGTTTAATCTAACGTTTATAGGAGATGGTTCCATGGCACGCGGTGTGAACAAAGTAATTTTGGTTGGTAATTTAGGACAAGATCCTGAAGTTCGTTACATGCCTAATGGCAATGGTGTAGCAAATATTACCTTAGCAACGTCAGACAGCTATAAAGATAAAAACACTGGCCAAATGGTTGATAAAACTGAATGGCACCGTGTTGTATTTTTTGGAAAGCTGGCTGAAATTGTTGGTGAGTACTGTCGTAAAGGCTCGCAAATTTACGTTGAAGGTAAACTTCAAACACGTAAATGGACCGATCAACAAGGCCAAGAAAAATACACCACAGAAATCGTTGTTGATGGCTTCACGGGTCAAATGCAAATGCTAGGTGCTCGCGGTGGCGATCAGCAAAGTGGTGGTGGCTATCAAGGTAATCAAGGCGGCCAACAAGGCGGTGGTTATCAAGGTAATCAAGGTGGCCAACAAGGCGGTGGTTATGCACAAAATAACCAAAGCCAGCAAGGTGGGTACGCACCACAACAGCAAGCTGCACCTGCTGCACAGCCTCAATCGGCGCCTGCTCCACAGCAAAGTAATCAGTATCAGCCACAAAATGGCGGTTTTGCTCCACAGCAAAATAGTGCACCACAGCAGCAAGGTGGTTTTGCACCTAAGCCTCAAAATGCACCACAAGGCGGCGCATCAAATCCAATGGAACCAACTATAGATTTTGATGACGACATTCCGTTTTAGACAAAGACAAAAGTAAGAATGTTGAAAAAACTTTTGAAGACCGCTACTTAGCGGTCTTTTTGTTTTATAGGGTTATTATACCAATCCGCAATAATACCTAATCATTTTATGTGGCTAAACATGTTGCTACTTGCGTTAAAAATTTGTTATTTGGAATAGCTAAATACCAAAATGCTTGTCTTGTTATCGACAATGTTTTACTGCCTATAATAGAACACTCAAGTAAGCGAATTGGTTTAAAAATAGCGATTAGCTTGCTTACTATTTTATATTTAAAGTTGATTAGTTACCTTGTACTTATGGCAGTTTTGAACAACACTTCAGTTATTAATATAACGTTTGGGTGAGCTATGTTTAAGGGGCGCTATTGGTTATCAAATCATTTAAAACCTGTATGTTTGGCCTTGCTTATTATCTTGCTGATTGGTTTTAATTTTATATTAAGTAATGCATTACATTTAAAAATATATAGAGCTGGGCACCAGCTTGTAAAGCAAGTGTATGAATTGCAATTAAATGCGCCATTAGATCAAAAAACATTAGCTGCTTTAGTTAAAAGCAATGGATTTATGCTTTCAGCTGAGCCGTCTTCTGGGCATTTTAAAAAACTAATAAAGCCAGAGCTTAAAGTGTTTTCGTATAAAACGTTAAATTTAGGCCTTTATCACCCTCCTGTCTGGATAATGGAAAGTTACCTCTTCATTTTACTCAACCTTATTGTTTTAGGATCTGCAAGCTCGCTTTATCGCTGGGGAAATGCAGTTAATTTAAAACAATTGAAACGACTCAATAGTCAGCCTAAGGAGTTAAAACTACCAAGTGACACGTGCGATAGGGTAGATATAGTTAAAACCGTTAAAACCGTTAAAAGCGATGAGCTAGGGTCGCTCTATGCCGCGGCTGAGCAGTATCATAGTTTATTTATTTTAGTGAGTTGGGATTGCGAGTTTGATAAAAATACTGACTTAGAAACAAGCTTTAAAGTATTAATACTTAAAAGCGTTCCTGAAATAAAAAAAATTGCTGTGAAAGTCATTAACCCTGAACAACTAACCATTACACTCTACAATGTGCCTATCGCTGAGCTTGATCGTTATACTGAACGTCTATACAAAATTATTTTTAATGTGTGTCAAAGCCATCAGAAAAGTACGACTCGTAAACATGTTAAGTTAGGTGCATGTAACTTTCGCTTAGGTGCCGATCAATCCAAGGTATTGCAAATAGCAAAAGCGGCTTTAACGCTTTCTCAAAATAGTATGTTATTGCACCGTCATCGATTAGCACTGAGCAAAAGCCAAGAAGTGTTATTTTGTAATGAGCAGGTTATTAACAATATTAAAAAGAATAAGTTTATGCTTTCTTTTCAGCCTGTGTTCGATTTGATTAGTGGCGATATTATTCAGCATGAGGCATTAATAAGAGTAAGGCACGACATGCATGGTTTGCTGGCGGCTCAGTATTTTATTAATCAAGTTGAGAGTAAAAATGACGCGCTAATATTAGATAAAGCGGTGTTATCGCAAATACTCACTCTGGTAATGGCTGAAAAGTCACCATTAAGCGTTAGCGTTAATATGCACCCTAAAAATTGGCTTAACGAAGAGTTTTGGAGCTGGTTAAGCACACAAATGGATAGGCTGAATTTAAGCTGCCAATTACAGTTTGAAATGAGTGAAGCTTTTTTTTGCAACAACAAAGATGCGTTAGCAAATACGTTAAATATAATAAAAAAACACAGATCTAATATTATTATTGATAATGTAAAAACGAGTGAAAACATTCCTCTGCTTATTCACTGTGAAGAGGTAATAGGTTTAAAGCTAAGTTACGATCTAGTGCACTTAGTCAATGAAAAATCGCATAATCAAAAATGCATCAAAAACATTGTTAATGCAGGAAAAATGTTAAATCTTCCTGTTTATGCGGTAGGAGTAGAAACTCAAAAAGAACTTATTATGCTTACAAAACTAGGTGTCGCGGGCGCGCAAGGCTTTTATTTTTCGGAACCTTTACAAGAGCTAACTCAGGCTGTTTTTCATTGATGTACTTTAGTTTTTTAATTAAACCCTACGCATTGGGTGCTCGACTGAAAAAGTATGCTTAAATAAGTTTTCTGTACTTAAGCCCTTCTAATCCTTGTAAGCCGCCGGTATGAACTGCAATTATTTTACTGCCAAAAGGAAAGTAATCTTGCTCTATTAACTGCCACAGAGCGTACAGCATTTTACCACTATAAATAGGCTCTAGCGGTAGATTGTGTGTAGTGCTCATATGTTGGCAAAACGCCCATAACTCAGGAGTGAATTTACCATAGCCACCGCCATGAAAATCGCAAAGCAATTGCCAGTTAGTTTGTGACCTTGCTTTAGCACTTAGCTTACGGACTTCCTCTATTAAATATTGTGCTTGCTTTAAAACTGCAATTCCTATTATTTGTGTTGTTACATTACTGCCCTCAATAAGGCCCGCAAGCGTTCCACCACTACCTGTAGGGCATATTAAGTAATCGTGTTTTGGTAAACTTTGTGCAAGCTCTGCGCAGCCTTGTATTGCATAGGTATTAGTGCCACCTTCAGCAAGAAAATACGCATTGGGGAATTTTGTTCTAAGGTCTGCGAGGTATTGCGCATCGCTTCGTAGCTTATATTCAATACGGTTAACAACATGAAGCTGCATGCCACACTGCTGTGCAAATTGAATAGTTGGGTTGCTTTGATCTAAATTAGGCCCGCGAATAATCCCATGCGTTGTTAAACCAAACATCTTTCCCGCTGCGGCGCACGCATGTATATGATTTGAAAATGCGCCACCAAATGTAAGCAACTCGGTTTTATTCTGGGACTGCATTTGTATTAAATTATATTTTAGTTTTCGCCACTTATTCCCATTTATTAAAGGGTGAAGCAGATCATCTCGCTTTACTAATAGCTCAATGCCTTTACCTTTTAACCACGGATCATCAATTTTTTGCGTAATAGTGGTTTCATTTATTTCGAAAGATGCAGGCATTTTTTCTCAATTAAAAGGATAAATAATAAAATACACGGCTAATTTTATAGCTTATAAATAGAAGGGGCTATACAAAATTACGGTGGATTGTTTTGTGTAACAGTGCGTTGATTAAACTTTGAGTAGCTAGATTGGTTAACATGTTTTAAAGTTAACCAATTGTAAAGGGAGTTTAGTTATGAAAAAACAATTTAAGAAAACAATACTTATAAAAAAACAGATTGGCTTTTCGTTACTGCAGCTAATAATTGTTATTGTCACTTTTGGGGCGTTATCTGTTTATTTTGCCCCGCGCTTTTTAAACCTTCAAGGGGAAGCACACGCATCCATTCTTGAAACACTGCAAGTATCAATTCAAGCTGAAATAAGCGTTGTACATGGAAAAGCCATTATCAAAAACGTCCATAATAATGCTAATGGCAGTATCGAGCTTGATTCAGGAAAAATGGTTGATATTGTTTATGGCTATCCTGCTGCAACTGAGGCCGCTTTTAAGGCGTTTTTAGATACTAAATTTGCAACTGAACACACTGGGGATTTTAATATTACGAGTAGCCCACAAGCTGCAAAAGCTGTTATTTATCCCAACAGTTATTCTGCAGTGGATAATTGCCGTATTGAATATGTTGAAGCCAAAAACAACACGAAACAAAATGTAATTATTGCGCCCGCTTTAAGCGTATTTACGTCTGAGTGTTAGTACAAAAAATAAGTGTTTATAAGTTTGCTAGTTTATTTGATAACGTAATTTTAAATGGTTAACGGTTAAATAACGCAAATACGCTAGGTTTAATACAAAATGATACTCAACAGTGATGAATAACCTAAAATAAAATAGTTTCACTGTTAAGTGTAAGTTTATGAATTTAAGTAAGATCTAAGCAGTGTTTTACAATTTATTGGCTTTAGAGTAAATGATCAGGTTATTTACTAGCGTGAAACGGGCGAATAGTTGTAAACTAAGATAATAATTGAACAAAGCTTGTGTTTTGCGCTGCAAGTACATAGCATAAGACTTTAATTATAAAAAAATAATAACGACCAAATAATTGCCGCTTTTTGGGACTGGAATATATGCGAATTACTCCTTTATCTCTGTTAATTACAGCTAGTTTGTTAGCAAGTAGTGCATTTGCACAAGACACAGCTACCGTAACTGGAATTGAGTCAGAGATTAGTGTTAAACAGACAGAATACGATAACTCGACAAGAATACTTGATAAACATTTAAAAGAAGAAAGTCAGTTACAAAATCAATTAGAGCTACTTCGTTCTCGTTCAACTGAGCTAGATAAAGAAAAAAACCAAGCGCTCGACGCGATGAACGAAATGTATCGCCGTTTAATTGATGATCCATCAATAAATATTACAAGTGCTCAATCTCGCTATCAACAGGCGGTAGTTGATCACAAGCAAAATAAAGATGATATCTCTATGCAGTTGGCGGCAATTGCATCTCACCGAAAAGATATTGAGCAAATACGAGTTGCTAAGCACACTTTACTAAATACCTTAGAAAGTTTAAAAGAGCAGTTAACAACGGCTCGTGTAGAGCGCTTGCGTAACGAGTTTACGCGTGAAGGTACGCTTGAGGTTAACCATACAATAAATTGTAAGCGCACAGAAACACTTGCGGCGTGTGAGCAACGTGGTCAGCAAATGGGGTTACAAAAAGCAACCAAACGCTTTGTAGACCAAATTTTTGCAAACTTAACAGAAGAACGCATAGTTGAACCAAAACGCAATTTAGCTGGTGCGCAAGTACAAATTTTAAGTAGCCATGTAGTGAGTAGTGCATTTAGCGGCCAAGGTAATTATAACGTTAACTTAAGCGTTTCAATGCGCGGCGAAGTTAATAGCAGCCGTTTATGTAACTTATTAAGTATAGATAACCGCTATTGTTCAGAATACGGTTCACCCCTTAATACCGCTTACCAGCCAACTTATGGCACAACGTATACGGATAGTCAGTTAACATTCAGCAATAGCGCGGATAATAACAGTGCAGTTTCGGTATCGCGCTTAAACAATCAGCCTGTACGCGATTATTCTGTTAAGCAGCCAGTACAATCTAAACCTGATTACACGGTTGTTGAACAAAAAAAAGAACAGTCGGTAGAGCTAACTCTTCGCTCTAACGTTTACGACGATGAAGTGTTTATTAATGGTGTGAGCTTTGGTTCTACACGTTTAATTACGCGTTTACCAAAAGGTGTGCACGAAATTGAAATTCGTAAGTTAGGCTACAAGCCTTACCAAGCACGTGTAAACCTAAATAAAGCGCAAACAATTAATGCTAACTTAGTAAAAAAGCCTAAGTCGATTGCTGCACCGACCTATACTCGCGAGCAACCAGAAACACAAACACGCAGAGTAAGCGAAAATGTTAACGTTTTAAACGCAAATGTAGAAACACCTGTTGTGGTTATTCCTGCTGGCAAATTTAAAATGGGTGATATTAATGGTAACGGATTGGCTAATGAGCGCCCAGTTATTGAAAAAGCCATTGCTAACTCATTTGCGATGCAAAGCAAGGAAGTAACAGTAGGCGATTATGAAAAATTTGTTGCTAATACGGCGTATAAAACAGAAGCAGAAATAAATAAAGGCTGCGCATATTATTTAAATGGCGAGCCAGTATGGGAAGCGGCTTTAAACTGGCGCAATCCTGGTTTTGAACAAGGCAGTGACTTTCCGGCTGTATGTTTAACTTACAACGATGCAAAAGCATATGCTGAGTGGTTATCGGGCCAGACAGGTCAGCAGTTTCGTTTACCTAGCGAAGTTGAATGGGAATATGCAGCTCGTGCAGGTACAGAAACTGAGTACCCTTGGGGTAACGAAATTGGTAAAAACTTAGCTAACTGTGGTTGGTGTGGTAGTGAATGGTCAAATAAGCGTGCTGCACCCGTGGGGTCTTTTTCTCCAAACGCGTTTGGACTTTACGATACGGTAGGTAACGTATGGGAATGGACCAATAAAAAATCAGGTGAATCGGATGTTGCCGTAAGAGGTGGAGCATGGAACTTTGCACCAAGTCTTGCGCGTGTATCAACACGACTAATCTTAGCGCCTGATTTTAGATCAAACTACATTGGTTTTCGCTTAGTTCGCGAGAGATAAACTTTATAAGGAAGCATTGCTTCCTTTTTTAACAAATTCACAAAGGCGCCACACTTTATATTGCTCATCAAAATAAGCATGTTAAAGTGAGGCAGCTAATATAAGAACGTATTTCAAAGGTCATCCAGCCTCATGTTTAAAAAACTCCGTGGTATTTTTTCTAACGATCTATCGATCGACTTGGGTACAGCCAATACCCTAATTTATGTAAAAGAAGAAGGTATTGTTCTAAACGAACCTTCAGTTGTTGCTATCCGTCAAGAGCGAGCTGGTGGCCCTAAAAGTGTTGCATCGGTAGGTACCGAAGCAAAACAAATGCTAGGTCGTACGCCGGGTAATATTAAAGCAATCCGCCCAATGAAAGACGGCGTAATTGCTGACTTTTATGTAACAGAAAAAATGTTACAACACTTTATCAAGCAAGTGCATAACAATAACTTTATGCGCCCAAGTCCGCGCGTGCTTATTTGTGTACCGTGCGGTGCAACGCAAGTAGAAAAACGTGCAATCCGCGAATCGGCAATGGGCGCTGGCGCCCGTGAAGTTTACTTAATTGAAGAACCAATGGCTGCGGCAATTGGTGCAGGTTTACCGGTATCAGAAGCAACAGGCTCTATGGTTGTTGATATTGGTGGTGGTACAACTGAAGTTGCCATTATTTCACTAAATGGTGTGGTTTACTCATCATCAGTACGTATTGGTGGCGATAAATTTGACGAAGCGATTATTAACTATGTGCGCCGTAATTTTGGTAGCTTAATTGGTGAAGCAACCGCTGAAAATATTAAGCACCAAATTGGGTCTGCGTTTAAAACAGACGAGCCAATTGAAATTGAAGTACGTGGGCGTAATCTAGCTGAAGGTGTTCCACGTTCATTTACGCTTAACTCACACGAAATTTTAGAAGCCCTTCAAGAGCCACTAATGGGAATTGTAAGCGCAGTGATGGTTGCCCTTGAACAATCGCCACCAGAGCTTGCGTCAGATATTTCTGCACACGGTATGGTACTTACTGGCGGTGGTGCACTATTAAAAGATTTAGATCGTTTACTAATGGAAGAAACAGGTATCCCTGTTGTTGTAGCCGATGACCCACTAACGTGTGTAGCACGTGGCGGCGGTAAAGCATTAGAAATGATTGATGTTCACGGTGGTGACGTTTTTAGTTACGACTAATGAAATTAATGTTTGGGCGCACTGTCTCTTTGCAACTGCGACTTTTTGTCGCAGTGCTTTTGAGTATCGTACTCATAGCTGGAGACCGTTACACAGAAGGTGGAACCGTTGTGCGCACCAGTTTAAATACGCTGGTCAGCCCGCTTATTTATGTTGCCAACTTACCTTATGAGTTATTTAGCATTGGCGCTAAAAGCTTACACACGCGCGATCAACTTCTCACTGAAAATGAAGCACTGAAAAAAAAGCAAATGCTACAAAGTGAGCAGTTGCAACAGTATCAGTTTTTGGCCAGAGAAAACCAAAAGTTGCGCGCATTACTTGGCTCATCGGCAAAACAATCTAACCGTAAAATTATTGCGCAAGTACTTTCCGTTCACTCAAACCCCTACAGTCATCAAGTTGTTATTAACCGTGGCACCACCGACGGCCTTAGTGAAGGCCAAGCTGTAATAGATGAAATGGGAGTGGTAGGGCAGCTGACAAAAGTAGGCTCTACTACATCGCGCGTACTACTGATGACCGACACAACTCATGCAACACCGGTGCGTATACTTAGAAACGACGTGCGAACCGTCGTTGAAGGCATTGGTAAAATTAATGTAGTTAAGCTTTCGCATGTGCCTCATAGTTTAGATGTACGTATTGGTGATGTATTAGTGACTTCTGGGTTAGGTGGCACATTTCCTGAAGGGTATCCGGTGGCGATAGTCACAGAAATTAACCGCGATGAAGGCCGCCCATTTGCACAAGTATTTGCAGAGCCAATCGCGCTGCTTGACCGAATTCGCTTGCTGGTTATTTTATGGCGCAGCCAACAGGAGCAAATAAACGATGATTAACCGTTATTCATTGTTAATTGCGCTGAGCATATTTTTTGCCTTAATAATGGCGCTAATGCCGCTGCCATTCTCGTTTGAACCATTCAGACCGGATTGGGTCTTATTAGTACTTATGTATTGGTCATTAGCCGTGCCACATCGGTTAAATATTGGTACTGCTTGGGTTGTAGGTTTACTCATTGATTTAGCCTCAGGCTCACCTTTAGGTGTTAACTCGCTGACATTTTCGGTGTGTATATTTATTACCGCGAGCAACTTTCAAAAAATTCGTAACTTCTCACTTTGGCAGCAAAGTTTGTTAATTGGTTTGTTTTTAACGCTTTATCATTTAATGCAGTTTTGGCTAAACCATTTTTTGCTTGGTGTTTACTTTAACCCACAATATTTATGGCCAGTATTTACTGGCATGGTAAGTTGGTTTTGGGTGTTTTTATTACTTCGTAAGTACCGCAGACATTTTAGGATCAGATAATGAATACTGCCGTATATCTGGCATCAGCTTCTCCTCGTCGAAAAGAGCTACTTGCCCAATTGGGTATTGAATTTTCTCAATTTAGTGTTGATGCAGACGAAAGTCAGCTTCCCAATGAACTCCCTCATGATTACGTAGAGCGTTTAGCACGCCTTAAAGCGCGTTCAGGTGTTGAACTTGGTTACACAGACCGGCCAGTGCTTGGTAGTGATACGGTTGTTGTTATTGGTAATGAATCATTATGTAAGCCACGCGATGAAGCCGATTTTACTCATACACTAAAGCGCTTGTCTGGAAATACACATCAGGTACTAACTGCGATTGCTTTTGCAACCAAAGATAAAGTACTTAGCCAAGTTGTCAGTACCGACGTCACATTTAAAAAACTGAGCGATGAAGAGATCAAAGCCTATTGGCAAAGTGGTGAGCCACAAGATAAAGCCGGTGGTTATGGCATTCAGGGGTTAGGTGGTCGCTTTGTTACACATATTTCAGGTAGCTATTTTAGTGTTGTCGGCTTACCTTTATATGAGACTGAACAATTATTACACGCATTTTTGAGAGGGTAGCATGAGTACAGAATTACTGATCAACGTAACGCCGAGTGAAAGCCGTGTTGCCCTAATCGAAAACGGTGTGCTTCAAGAGATTCAATTAGAGCGCATTGGTAACCTAGGTATTGTTGGCAATATTTACTTAGGTAAAATAAGCCGTGTTCTACCGGGAATGCAGGCAGCATTTGTTGATATTGGCTTAGAGAAAGCCGCATTTTTACATGCATCAGACATAGTAAACAGTGCTTCAATTGTTGAAGGCGTAGACGATGTACCAATAAAAAAAGTGCAAGACATACGCGAACTGGTTCGCCAAGGCCAATACATTATGGTGCAAGTGGTGAAAGATCCATTAGGCACAAAAGGTGCAAGGCTAACGACCGACATCACTATTCCTTCTCGTTACTTAGTATTTATGCCTGATGCAACGCATGTTGGTGTAAGCCAGAGAATAGAAACAGAAGAAGAGCGTTCTCGCCTTAAAAAAATAGTTGCAGAATATGGCGATGAAAATGGCAGCTTTATAGTTCGCACAGCGGCCGAAGGCGCAAGCGAAGAAGAATTAAGACACGATGCTGGTTTTTTAAGGAAGTTGTGGGAAAAAATAACTGCACGTCGTAAAAAAACTAACAAAGCAACCATATTACATGAAGACCTCACACTTGCCTTTAGAACACTGCGCGATTACGTGGGTGAAGACATGGAGCGTATTCGTGTTGACTCAAAGCTTACCTATCAAGAGCTAAAAGTATTTACCGAAGAATTTGTGCCGCAACTTTCACAAGTACTCGAGTACTATCCGGGTGAGCGACCTATATTTGACCTATTCGATGTAGAAAACGAAGTGCAAAAAGCGCTGCATCGTAAAGTCACGTTAAAGTCCGGCGGATACATTATAATTGATCAAACAGAAGCGATGACTACGGTTGACGTAAACACAGGTGCATTTGTAGGCCATCGTAATTTAGAAGAGACTATTTTTAATACTAATGTTGAGGCAACGTCTGCCATTGCGCGCCAGTTAAGACTTCGTAACTTAGGTGGAATAATTATTATCGACTTTATCGATATGGTCAGTGAAGAGCATAAAAGCCGTGTATTACACTCGCTTGAATCGGCGCTTGCTAAAGATCGTACTAAAACAAATATTAATGGTTTGTCAGCGCTTGGGTTAGTTGAAATGACCCGAAAACGTACCCGAGAGAGCTTAGAGCATATTTTATGTGATGTATGTCCTGCATGTTCAGGACGTGGCTCACAAAAAACAGTCGAAACGGTATGCTACGAAATTTTGCGTGAAATTGTACGCGTAAATCGCGCCTACGCAGCCGATAAGTTTATGGTTTATGCAGCACCAGCTGTAAGTGAAGCCTTACTTAATGATGAGTACCACAATTTGGCAGAGCTTGAATTATTTATAGGTAAGCAAGTACACATACAAACAGAAAGCTTATACAGCCAAGAGCAGTTTGATGTGGTAATGATGTAATGAAAGCAAAAGCGGTCTGTTTTTTTTGTTTTAGAAAGTTATGGCAAACCTGCGCCATAATTTTGGTATTACTGGCCGTTATTGTTTCAATATTAAAATACACACTCCCTTACGCAAACGATTATAAAGGCGACATAGAAACCTACCTAGATGAAAAATTTGCTATTAGTTTATCTATTGGTGCTATTTCAGCAAGTTGGCAGGGGAATGGTCCTGCTCTTGTGCTTGAAGACTTGTCGTTTAAAGATAACGAAACTGCACCTATTTCGCTAACCATTGCAAAAACCAGCCTAGAGCTTAACTTATGGGAAAGCATAAAAACACTGCAATTAAAGTCTAATTACTTTGTTATAAATGGCTTTCATACCACAGTAAATGTGACAGACTTGTTTGAGAGTAGTACTCAAGATGATGTTTCGTTTGAGCAAAAAGAGCTTATAGAGGGGCTTTTTTTAGGTAATACCGGTCATTTTGCAATAGAAAACTCCAGTATTAATTTTGTTTTAGACGACAACAAAGAGCGTAAACTCCTACTTGAAAATATCATTTGGCAAAATGAAGAGTCACAACATTTAGGCAGTGGAACATTAGCTTTACCTGGTATTTCGGTTGGCACCTTTGACGCGCGTATTGCTCTGAAGGGAGAGAGCTTAGAAGAAGTTGCGGGCAACATGTATGTCCAAGCCAATAAGGTGGATGTGTCTAATTGGTTGGCGCAATATATAAATACTGAAAAACAACAGTTAACTAGCGATATCAATTTACAGGCTTGGTTAAAAATTGAAAAAGGCCTGATTGACGATATAAAAATGCAATGGCTGCCAAGCTCCGTTACTTGGTTTAATGAAGCGCAAAGCCAACAAGTTAGTTTAAGTGAAGGTGGCTTTCATCTTTATCCTGAGCAAGGTAATTGGCATTTAAAAAGCACCGGTTTAGCGTTTAATAACAACAATACGACATGGCCAAGCTTAGAGTTTGAGGCTCAACTAGGTGAAAATAATCAAATTTGGTTAAATCAAATAGATATAGCACTGCTGGCTAACTTGGCAGCATTGACTAATTTTGACTCTCTTGATGCTTTTTTAAAGCGTAAACCAAGTGGGCAAATACAGCAGGCATACGTTAATTATGAAAGTAACCAGCAGTGGCAGGTATGGTTTAACGCCAATAACATTGGCTGGCAAGAGCTTAATTCAGTGCCTGCTGCGCAAGGTTTACGCGTAAGCGGTTTATTAAATCAAGATAAAGGTCGTATCAGCCTATTTGGCGAAAACGGCACCTTAATAACTGGCGACAGCTTTAGTGACAACATTAAGTATAACCAGCTAAACATAGAGTTAGATCTCGCAAAGCAAAATAATAATTGGCGTATTAGCAGTGATAATATTTGGTTTGATAACAATGAGGTCACACTCGCTGCTGAGATGCAGCTTAGCTTTGGTGATTCACCGCGCCTTGATTTATACGCAGAGGCGTTTGCAGAGGATGCCAGTATTGCGGGTCATTATTTCCCGTTAAAAGCAATGAGCCCTGAACTCGTTAGCTATCTTAACGGGGCTATTAAAGGCGGTGAAATATCAAAAGCTCAAGTTTTATTTGCCGGGCCATTATCTGGGTTTCCGTTTAAAGATGGCTCAGGGCAATTTGATGTACTTGCCCAAATTGATGACGCCACGTACCAGTTTGATCCGCAGTGGCCAGCTGTAACAGATGCAAAAGTAAAACTACATTTTGCTAATGAGCGCATGGATATTTACAGCCAACAAGGCACCTTGGTTAATTTAAATGTGGGTAATAGCGTTAAAGTTAGCATTAATGATTTAATGAATGCCGATGAGCTTGTGGTGCAAATAGATAAAAAAGCACCAATGGAAAACCTGCACACCTTTTTTAAAGCCACACCTATTGCGAGCCCACTAGCTGATATTTTTGAGGTCATACAAGGTAAAGGTGAAGCCGATGCCAGCATTGAGTTACTGGTAGGTTCAAAGTTTGAAGGTGGTGCAAGTGTTAGCGGCGCCGTCAAGCTAGATGATTTGCCAGTATTTATTGCCACACCCGGTATTGCATTAAATAACTTAACCGGCGTGCTTAACTTTAAAAACGATAATATCGAACTTAAAAATGCGAGCGCTACATGGCTTGGGATGCCGCTGGCAATTAATTATACTAGCCAAAGTGAAGCGAGTGACTACAAAGCAAACATAAATATTAATGCACACCTTGATGCCAATACCCTAATTGATAGCGGGCAAGGTATTTTAAAAGGCTCACTAGAAGGGCAAAGTGCGGTTGATATAGGGCTTGTGCTTAACTTTACCGAGCAAGGGTTTAATTACCGTGCACAGGTTAACTCTGACCTTATTGGGTTAACAAGTAAATTACCAGCACCATACAATAAAGTTGACACACAACCGTGGGTTCTTAATGCGGTTGTTCAAGGCGATGACATCTCAAACCTTATAACAGCACAGGTAAATAAGCAGTTTTATTTTAATGCAATATTAGAAAATGGAAAATCGCAATTTAGCAATGCGCACTTTATTATAGGTAAGCAAGACTTAGGTCTTAACTCACAAGACTTAAGCGTTACGATAAACCTAGAGCAAACAGAGCTTGTTCCTTGGGTAGATCTAATTGATCAAATTATTAGTGCAGCCCAAAACGATGACGATCCTCAATCTCAAGGCATTATGCCACCCCTGAATGAAGTAGTCGCCAATATTGGCATGCTCGATATTAGCAGTATGGTATTTAACGACTTTGAAATGCGCTTAGCCCCTGAGCAAAGCAATGTGTATTTAAAATTAAACGCCAAAGAACTGCGTGCAGGTGTATTTATTCCTACCTCGCAGCGCAGCCAGCCTATTAGAGTTAACGCAGATTATTTACGCGTAAATTTTGCAGAGCAAATTGAAGCCCCTATTACTGAAGCTACAAAAGCAGAACCCGAAACCGATTTAACGTGGCTGACGAGCTTACCTGCTATAGAGTTTGAATGTGCAGATTGTAAAATTACCAACTACCAGCTAGATAAAGTAAGCGCTTCGTTACTTGGCGACGGTAAGCGATTGGTTATTTCTGAACTCGTTGTTGATAAAGGCGACCATATTTTACGTACTAAAGGGCAATGGCAAAATGGGCTTACCCAGCTAAGTGGCGAAGTTAAAAGTGATGATATAGGGGCCTTGTTTAATGAGTTTGATATTACAACTGCAATTAAGGGCTCTAAAGCGACTATAAACTACAACCTTGCATGGCAAGCTGCACCTTACTCATTTGATGTTCCGAGCCTCAGTGGAGAAATTGATTGGGACTTAGGTGAAGGGCACCTAACCGAAATTAGCGACGGTGGCGCCCGAGTCTTTTCGTTGTTGAGCTTAGATTCGTTGGTGCGTAAATTAAAACTTGATTTTAGAGATGTATTTTCAAAAGGGTTCTTTTACAACAGCATGCAAGGTTCTATGCAATTAGAGAACGGTATCGCTTATACAAAAGACACTAAAATGGATGGCGTTCCGGCTGATTTAACTATCAAAGGGTATGCAAATTTAAATACGCTTGATATTAACTACGATCTTGCTGTTGCGCCGCAGGTTACCTCAAGTATTCCGGTTATTGTGGCATGGATGGTAAATCCTGTAACAGGGCTAGCAGCACTGGCACTAGATAAAGTAATACACTCTGCGCGCGTTATTTCTGAAATTAATTTTAAAGTGACTGGCACTATGAGCGAGCCTGTTGTTCAGGAGCTAGATAGGAAAAGCCGTGAAGTTACCTTACCACAAGCGGCGCAAAACCAGCCCCAAGCATCAGTCGATTTAAAACTTAAAGATGCTGAAGTAACCGCAACTAATGACTAATTTAGCGAACCCTAACAACCACAATATATTTGCTTTGCAAATGTGCTCTGGCTTAAATGCCGACGACAATATTGCAGAGTTAAAAAAAGCGTTAAGCACACTCCCTGCTAAGCGGCCATTGCTTGTATGCCTACCAGAGGCCTTTTTGGTGTTTAGCAAAAGTGGTCACGACACGCTGTTAATAGCTAAACATATTGAGCAATACAAACGTCAAATAAGCCAGTTGTGTAAACAACATAATATTTGGTTAAACGCAGGCACAATTCCTGAGCCTTACAACGATACTAAATATTATGCCGCCTCACATTTATATAATAATCAGGGTGAGTGCGTTGCAACGTATAATAAAATACACCTATTTGATGTAAACGTAGACGATAAAATGGGGAGTTACCGCGAATCCGATTTTACCCAAGCTGGTAGCGATGTGGTTGTGGTTGAATCCCCCTTTGGTAAACTAGGTCTAACAGTATGTTATGATCTGCGTTTTAGTGGCTTATTTACTGCGATTGTGCGTAAAGGCGCAGAGGTTATTTTAGTACCAAGTGCATTTACAATGGTTACAGGCCAAGTACATTGGCAGGCATTATTAGCGGCGCGAGCAATAGAAACCCAGTGTTATGTCGTTGCTGCAGCCCAATATGGCACACATGAAAATGGCCGACAAACGTATGGTCACAGTATTATTATTTCACCCTGGGGTAACACTTTAAGTAATTTACCCAGCGGTACAGGTTTTATTAGCGCTAACGCTGATTTAGAGCAGTTAAAAAAAATTAGACGAGATATGCCTGTGCAGTCTCATCAACGATTTAGAGAGCATTTATTATGAATTCGGTTGAACAGCATTTATTACACGACAGCCAGCTAAATAGAGAAGAGCTCGAAAAAACGCTCGCCTACATACATCAGCACAAAGTAGATTACGCCGATTTATACTTTCAATCGAGTCATCACGAGTCGTGGGTACTTGAAGATGGCCTAGTAAAAGAAGGCTCTTACAATGTAGAGCGCGGAGTTGGCGTACGTGCAGTAAGCGGCGAAAAAACGGGCTTTTCATATTCAGATGCTATCAACTTAGAAGCGCTTAACAAAGCGGCTACAGCAGCTCGCAGCATTGCCGATGCAGGCGAAGATAAAGCCATTAAAGTATTTAGCGATGTATCAGCAAAAGTGCAATTTGCACCGCACCAGCCAATTTCAAGTATGAGCGATAGCGATAAAGTTAGTTTATTACGCGAGCTTGAAAACTACATTCGAGAACTAGCCCCTGATGCAGAGCAAGTAATTAGCTCTATGTCAGCAGTATACGAAGAAGTATTAATTGCAGCCAGTGACGGTACATTTGCTACCGATATTCGTCCGCTTATTCGTTTAAATTGTTCAGTATTGCTTGAAAAAAATGGCCGTCGTGAGCGCGGTGGCGCAGGCGGTGGAGCACGTTTAGATTACGGCTATTTTAAAGAGCTGGTAAACGGTAAACCACGTTGGATGGAGTTTGCACAAGAAGCTGTTCGCCAAGCTAAAGTCAACCTAGAAGCCATTGACGCGCCAGCTGGCACTATGGAAGTGGTATTAGGAAATGGTTGGCCAGGTGTACTTTTACACGAAGCGGTAGGCCATGGCCTTGAAGGCGATTTTAATCGTAAAGGCGCATCAGCGTTTAGCGGCAAAGTAGGCCAAAAAGTAGCTTCTGAGTTATGTACCGTCGTTGACGATGGCACCATGGCCGATCGTCGCGGCTCTCTAAACGTAGATGATGAAGGCACTCCTGCTGCATATAACGTGCTTATCGAAAACGGTATTTTAAAAGGCTACATGCAAGATAAGTTAAACGCACGTTTAATGGGGGTTAACCCAACGGGAAATGCGCGTCGTGAGTCGTATGCGCACTTACCTATGCCACGCATGACAAATACCTATATGTTAGGTGGCGAGCATAGCCAAGCCGATATTATCAGTAGTGTTAAAAAAGGCGTGTTTGCACCTAACTTTGGTGGCGGGCAGGTTGATATTACCTCGGGTAAGTTTGTGTTTAGTGCATCAGAAGCGTACTTAATTGAAAACGGTAAAATTACACAGCCAATCAAAGGCGCCACCCTCATTGGTAATGGCCCTGAAGTCATGCAGCATATTTCAATGGTAGGTAACGACTTAGCACTTGATAAGGGCGTTGGCGTGTGTGGTAAAGATGGCCAAAGTGTTCCGGTTGGCGTAGGGCAACCAAGCCTTAAAATTGATCAGCTAACGGTAGGTGGAACAGCTTAAAAGCCTAACCGATAAAGTTTAGGCGCGAAACCCTTCGCGCCTAGTCGTTCTATGAGCTAGTTGCTTGGTTATTTACTTCGCTTAACGCAATTTTATGCTTCATTTCTTCTTCATACCATAGCGCCATAAAACACTCAGTGAGTTTATGCTCTATGTCCAGTGCCTGCTCGGTTGGGCAAAATAGCGTAAAGCGCGCTCTAAACTCACCCAATTCGGTTGTTCCAAAATGTATTTCTGGTGCTGGGCCCGATATTTTTGCATCTAGTTTTCGCTCAATAATCGAGTTATAACGAGTGGCGAGCTCTTCAAACTCTTCGCAGTACATTTTAGCTTTCACCGAGAGCGTGTCGTAAATTGGATAAGGGTTAAAGCTCTCTTTTCGAACAATACAAAAGCTATGTGTTGCAAAGCGCTTTACATAATTTAGATTTTTAATTGGGCTGGTGATGAGTTTATTATTAGGTATGTAAATCGTTTTTCTTGAAAACTGATAGGTGTGCATGTCTATTTCATGCATGGTTGTTTTTATCCAGTCTGTTTCTGCTACTTCACCGTAATATTCACCGACTTGCACCCAGTCGCCTACCCTAAATGGGCGTGTGGTGACTAAGTAAAAAAAGCCAATAACACATTGAATAAATTCACGAGTGGCTAAAACAATGGCAACTGCAAAGGCCGCGATAGATAACGCAAAATTTTGAATTTCAGTCGACCACACAAACAACAGCGACAGCACCAACACAAAATTAATAAAATGCTTAATGTTATGAGCAATGTAGCGAATATCTTTGTCTTTTTTTTCTGCGCGGTTTCTCGCTAATTTATCAACAAGTACTTTTAATCCAAGTGCAAAACTAAGCATAACAATTGAAACAAGAAACGGGTGTAGCAATATATCAGTAATCATAATATCCAGTTGTAGGTATGTTGATAAACACACGCTAGTATATTGAGTTATTTAGCTAATAAGCAAATTTTACCCTAATAAAAAGGCCCCTTAACACATAACTGTAAGGGGCCTAGGGCGTGTTGATCTTTGATGGTTGAATTTGCAGCAGCATGTTTGGTTTTTAGGCAAGGCAGAACCTATGTAGTGTGGTTATTCCCCATAAATAGGCGATAACGCAGCATAAATGCCAAACATGCGCTGCCCTTCGGGTTCTGCCTAGGGGCGATAAACTCTTTGTTACTTGGTTTTTACTTAGCCCACTAGGTTACAAACCTCGCGCCGCGATTTAATCGCCCCTAGATTGAACAAACTTTAATCCGCAAAGGTCAACACGCCCTAGTTAAATTAGTAAATAACTTGAACTCTGGTTAAGAGATTTATTATCCAGAGTTTAGGTTAAATAGCTTAGCGCATGGTAACAAACTCTTCAGAGCCCGTTGGATGTAGTGCAACAACAGCATCAAAGTCAGCTTTAGTTGCGCCCATTTTCATCGCTACGGCAAAGCCCTGAATCATTTCATCAACGGCAAAACCAAGCCCATGTAAGCCAACCACTTTTTCCTCTTCCCCTGCGCAAACTAGCATCATATTACATGCTTGGCGGTGCTGAGTTACCGCGGTGTACATAGCAGCAAAGCTTGATTTATACACTTTCACGTTTTCGCCACCGTATTGAGAAATCGCTTCTTGCTCGGTTAAACCAATGGTACCAATAGGCGGATGACTAAATACCACGGTAGGTACTAGGCTATAATCCATTTTTAAATCGTCTGGGAGGTCTTTATTAAATAAGCGCTCAGATAGGGTACGGCCCGCTTTAACTGCAACAGGCGTAAGCTCAATACCGCCTTCGATAATATCACCCACTGCATAAACATTTTTAGCCGTCGTATTTTGGTATTCATCTACTTTTACATAACCACTTTCGTTTACTTCTACCCCCGCTGCTGCAAGGTTTATTTTGTCTGTTGTAGGTGTACGGCCAATGGCCCAAATAACCTGGTCAACATTTTGGCTGTAACCGTTTTCAAAATGGATAGTTAAACTGCCGTCGCCTTCTTTGATTACTTCTTTAGGGGAACATTCAGTATGAAGAGTCGGACCTTCTTTAGCCATAATATCGACGAGCGTGTCGATAATATAAGGGTCAAATGTACGTAGAGGCTTACTCTTACGCACGAATAAATGTGTTTCTGTGCCTAAGCTATGTAATACACCCGCAATCTCTACGGCAATGTAACCCGCACCAATAACAGCTACGCGTTTAGGTTGTTCGTTAAGCTCAAAAAAGCCATTTGAGTCAATACCATGCTCAGCGCCTGGAATGTTTGGAATAGTAGGGCGCCCACCTACGGCCACTAAAATATGATCGGCGGTGTAGTGTTCACCATTTACTTCAACAGTTTTGCTATCAATAAATGTAGCAAAGCCTTTAATTACGGTAACGCCATTGCTAGCTAGTCCGTTATCGTAACCTTTATGAATTCGGCCAATGTAGGCTTCACGACTTTCTACTAACTTGCTCCAGTTGAAATCTTTTACTTCAACGTTAAAACCGTAATCTGGCGCATATAAATTGATTGCTTCAGCTACTTGGGCACCATGCCACATAACTTTTTTAGGCACACAGCCTACGTTTACACAGGTTCCGCCCATGTGTTTTGCTTCAATAAGTGCGACTTTAGCGCCACGCATAGCAGCTCGGTTTGCAGAGGCAATACCCCCACTACCACCGCCAATTGCAATGTAATCAAAGTGTTGTGTCATTTTAAGTCCTTAGGCGTTGAGTTTTATGCGCATTAGCATAACATTAAGTTTTAAAAATAAAGAGTATTTAGGTGACCTATGTTTAGTAAAAAAACATTCGAATTTTCAGCCTTATCGATATAAACCGATGCGCTAAGTCAGTACCAAACAGAATATCTGCAGTACGTAACCGGACTCGCTTTAGATTGCATTACCTGTAGGCATTCGTTATTACCGAGTCTAAAAGTGGTTTTTAATGGCTTTCGAATAGCCAGATTAATAAAAGTAAGTTGTTTTTTAACTTTTAGACCCAATCTAAAAATGAAATGCATTAACGCAAAGAGAGTATTTATGAGCAACCCACTAATTGGCCTTGAGGGCTTACCACCATTTTCTAAAATTAAGCCTGAATTTGTAGTACCGGCACTTAAAGACGGTATAGCAAATTGCCGAAAAGCTATCGATGACGTACTTGCTAAAAAGTCATACACGTGGGATGACTTAGTGTTACCACTTGAAGAAGCCGACGATAAACTATCGCGACTATTTTCGCCTGTTTCTCATTTAAATTCAGTAATGAACAATGACGAACTACGCGAAGCGTATGAGCAATGTTTACCCCTTATTTCTGAGTACTCAACCTTTGTAGGCCAACATCAAGGTTTATACGAAGCGTATAACACCTTGTACAACAGTGACGAATTTAAAACACTGACTACAGCACAACAAAAATCAATTGCCAACGCGCTGCGCGATTTTAAATTGTCGGGCATTGCATTAGCGAGCGATCAGCAAAAGCGCTATGGCGAAATTAGTGCGCGCTTATCTGAGCTTTCATCTAAATTTGGTAACAATGTAATGGATGCGACGTTGGCGTGGCATAAACACATTACTGATGAAGCCGATTTAGCCGGGTTACCCGAGTCTGCACTTGCACTTGCTGCTGATACCGCAAAAAGTAAAGAGCTAGAAGGTTGGGTATTTACGCTTGATTTTCCATCTTACTTGCCAATTATGACGTATGCTGATAACCGTGAGCTTCGCAAAGAAACCTACACGGCATTTAGTACACGCGCATCGGATCAAGGTCCAAATGCGGGTGAGTTTGATAACTCAGACATTATGAAAGAAGCACTTGCACTTCGCCATGAGCTTGCTCAGTTATTAGGGTTTAACAGCTACGCTGAGAAATCACTAGCGACAAAAATGGCTGAAACACCAGAGCAAGTATTTTCGTTTTTAGAAGATTTAGCCGCTAAATCTAAGCCGCAAGCAGAGCAAGAAGTGGCAGAGCTAAAAGCGTATGCTGCACAAAAACACGGAATTACAGAGTTAGAAGCGTGGGACTTTGGCTACTACGGCGAAAAATTAAAACAAGAAAAATATGCAATTTCAGATGAAGTACTGCGCCCATATTTCCCTGCTGATAAAGTGTTAAGTGGCTTATTTGAAACGGTTAACCGTTTATTTGGCATTAGTGTCAATGAAGTAACTGACTTTGATACGTACCATAAAGATGTACGCTTTTTTGAGATTGTCGATAGCAATAACACGCTACGAGGTCGTTTTTACTTAGATCTATACGCACGCGATCGCAAACGTGGTGGTGCTTGGATGGACGATTGTATGGGTCGTAAGGTACGCGCTAATGGCGAGTTACAAACGCCTGTCGCTTATTTGGTATGTAACTTTAATAAAGCCGTAGGCGATAAACCGGCTTTGTTTACCCATAACGAGGTAACCACCTTATTCCATGAATTTGGCCATGGTATTCACCACATGCTAACTCAAATTGATGCTGCACCTGTAGCAGGTATCAATGGCGTAGCATGGGATGCGGTAGAGCTACCAAGTCAGTTTTTAGAAAACTGGTGTTACGAGGAAGAAGCGCTGCGCTTTATTTCGGGTCACTTTGAAACCGGCGAGCCACTACCAAAAGAACTACTTGATAAGCTATTAGCCGCTAAAAACTATAACTCAGGCATGCAAATGCTGCGTCAAATTGAGTTTTCGTTATTTGATTTCAAAATTCATAACGATTATGTCGCAGGCGAGCCGTGTCAAATTCAGGCGGTATTGAATGATGTTCGCAGCCGTACCTCGGTTGTTCAAGCTCCAGAGTTTAATCGTTTTCAGCACGGGTTTAGCCATATTTTTGCGGGTGGTTACAGTGCCGGTTATTACTCGTATAAATGGGCTGAAGTATTATCGGCCGATGCGTACGCTAAGTTTGAGGAAGAAGGTATTTTTAATCCCGAAACAGGGCAAGCCTTCATGCAGCATATTTTAGAAAAGGGCGGCAGTGAAGAACCTATGGAGTTATTCAAAAACTTCCGAGGCCGAGAGCCACGTGTTGATGCGTTACTTCGCCACAGCGGCATCGCAGCTTAAAAATATGTCATTTATTAAATTTAACAAAAGCGCCTTTTAGGCGCTTTTTTATTGTGTGTAGATAATAGGCTATAAACGTTAGTAATTTCAGCACGCCGTACTATGCTCTAAGCATACTCAACTAAACGGATTTGTGTATGACAAAGTTAGTACTTACCATTGATGATGATAAATTAACCCACCTTATTATTGAAGAGTCTTTAACTGGGTTTTGCAAACTTCTTCACGCTAAAGAAGGCGCTGAAGGGCTTAGATTAATAAACGAACATAAACCCGATATTATTCTTCTTGATATAGAAATGCCGGGCAAGTCGGGTTATCAAGTCTGCCAAGAAATAAAACAAAATCCCGATACAAAAGATATTCCGGTTATGTTTTTGTCATCAAAAGAAGCGCTTATCGACCGAGTAAAAGGCTACAGTGTTGGTGCGTCTGACTACATAATGAAACCGTTTAACGCAGAAGAGCTAATGGCACGTATCAAAATACTGTATGCGTATCGTCAACAATGCGTCAAACTCGAAAGCGATATAAATAAAGCCAACAAAACTGCCGCAATGGCGATGACCGAGTCGGGCGATATGGGGCGAATTATGCGCTATGTTGGCCAAAGTTATCATGCCAACAGTTTAGACATTTTGAGCGAGTACTTTTTGGGTTTTTTTACCCCCTTCAATTTGGATGTAGTGGTTGTATTTTGGTATCAGCATAAAAGTGAATTTTACAGCTTGAAAGGCGGCGTATGCCCACTAGAGCAGGAGTTATTGGCGCAACACAAAGACGCACAGCGGTTTGTTGATATAGGTAATAGCACTATTATCAACTACCCAAAGCTATCGCTACTGGTTAAGAATATGCCGGTCGATGACACTGAAAAGTATGGGCGTTATAAAGATTTATTCCCTCATATTTTAGAGGTCACCAATGAAAAGGTCGTTACTATGGAAAGAAACGAAAAAAACTACGAGCAAGCTGAACAAATTAGCACGGCACTGGAAGATATAATAAGCCAGTTTAACGCTCAAAATATCACGCAAAGTAATGTAGCCGATCAGTTTTTTGCACAACTAGAGGCACTAAATACAGCTATCGAGCTTCAAAGAAATAATTTAAATCCCGCCGATATTGATTTATGTATATCGCAGCTTGAACACACGATGCAGTTGTTGGTGTCTGCTAATAGCGATTTAGCATTTATAAAATATCAGTTTGAGCAGGTAACACAAAGCCGCAGTGAGTTTTTACAGAGTTTACGCCATAAAGTAGATGACATTGAGACGACAAATAACCAAGAGCCTGACATAGAGCTATTTTAGTGCGCTTAAGCCCGCTGGTTGATATACTCTGGCGGTATTTTATCGTCGGAGTGTATTGTGGTTATTCAGTGTGCCTTTAAAGAGTGTCGCCCGTATTTAAATGAATTAGAAACGCGTTTTGGTTTAGTAAATTGGCAACAAAATAGCCAAGGTTTTAGCCTGCACTATGACGATACAGGGCTGAGTTTACTTAAAACAGATGAACCTAAATTAGGCGCCATTAACGTTGATTTTGTTACCGGGGCTGCTGCTCATAGGCGAAAATTTGGTGGCGGTAAAGGCCAAGCTATTGCCAAAGCGGTTGGCCTTAATAAAGGGGCAACGCCTGTGGTACTTGATGCAACTGCAGGTTTGGGGCGTGATGGCTTTGTATTGGCATCATTAGGTTGCAAGGTTATTTTACATGAGCGTCATCCGGTTGTTGCTGCATTGCTGGCCGACGGTTTAAACAGAGCTTACAGCGACAGTGAAATAGGCCCTTGGATGAAAGACAATATGAGCCTAGTGTTTGGCTCAAGCCACACGTTACTTGCCCAATGTGAAAGCATGCCCGATGTGGTGTATTTAGATCCCATGTTTCCACACCGCGAAAAGTCAGCCTTAGTAAAAAAAGAAATGCGAGTGTTTCAAGAGTTAGTAGGCGCAGATACCGACGCCGATGATTTACTTGAATTTGCCTACCCACTTGCCAGCAAGCGAGTGGTGGTTAAGCGCCCCGATTACGCCCCGTTTTTAAATGACAAAACCCCCAGTATGCAAATTAAAACTAAAAAGAACCGTTTTGATGTGTATGTAAAAGCGGCCATGGTTTAAAGGCTCTTATTACGTATGCGATCGGCTTTAAGGATCTAGGATCTTTTTAAGCTTTTATGTTAGAATTCGCGCAATTTTTTGGCATTAGTAAGAAGCACAGCAATGATCTTAGACGATATTCGCGTTGTTTTAGTTAACACATCACACTCTGGCAATATAGGTTCGGCGGCTCGCGCCATGAAAACAATGGGTTTATCAAAACTTTATTTAGTTGACCCGGCTTGTGAAATTGACAGCCATGCCAGTGCATTATCTGCAGGTGCTAGCGATGTGTTAGGTAATGCAGTGATTGTTGAAAAGCTTGAAGATGCCATTGCTGATTGTGCATTAACTATTGGTACAAGCGCACGTTCACGCACGCTATCATGGCCGATGGTTGAGCCTCGCGAGTGTGGTGAAAAGCTGGTGGCTGAAGCCGAGAATGGCCCCGTAGCATTAGTGTTTGGTCGCGAAAACAGTGGCTTAACCAACGAAGAGCTACAGCTGTGTAATTACCATGTATGTATTCCAGCTAACCCAGAATATAGTTCATTAAACCTCGCAATGGCTGTGCAAACATTGTCTTACGAAACACGTATGGCATTTTTGAATAAGCAACCTAAGCAAGAAGCGCAAGACGACACGGTTTACCCAAACTCTAAACAAACAGAGCTGTTTTACGATCACCTTGAAGAGACCTTGTATAACACAGGCTTCATCATCAAACAGCATCCAGGCATTGTAATGACAAAGCTTCGTCGTCTATTTAACCGTGCACGCCCAGAAGAGGCAGAGATGAATATTTTGCGCGGTATTCTTACCTCTATAAATAAATCGATTCCTAAGTAAGGTATAGCAATTAGTTATATAAACGGGTGTTTAAATAACTGCCTAATACTTGACTAAATTACTCAGGTAATTACAATGGTGTCAATACTTGACCAAATAGGTCAAGTATTAAAAATTTGTTAACTACATTCACTTTAAGCGATATGTTTTTAAATCAAATTTTTATCAAGTGATAATACTTGACTAATTTACTCTGGTAATTAAAATTTGCACTCTTTGTGCAGGGGGCGTTATGAAATTAACATCAAAAGGCCGTTATGCCGTTACAGCGATGCTTGATGTTGCGCTGCACACAGGTGTTGGTCCTGTCGCCCTTGCTGATATTTCACAGCGACAAGAAATTTCTTTGTCATACCTTGAACAATTATTTGCTCGCCTGCGTAAAAATGGCTTGGTAAGTTCGGTTCGAGGTCCAGGTGGCGGCTATTTACTAGGGCGAGAAGCCGATGTTATTTCTGTTGGTGATATTATTATCGCAGTTGACGAATCGGTTGATGCAACACGTTGCCAAGGTGCCAATACTGGCTGCCAAAGCGGTATGCGCTGTTTAACCCATAATTTGTGGTCAGATTTAAGCGCACGCATAGAAGAATTTTTGAATAATATTACCCTTGCTGAATTGGTGGAAAAATCAGATGTGAAAGAAATCGCATCACGCCAAGATAACAGTATCAATAA
Source organism: Pseudoalteromonas sp. 10-33 (assembly GCF_001469195.1). Classification (NCBI taxonomy): domain Bacteria; kingdom Pseudomonadati; phylum Pseudomonadota; class Gammaproteobacteria; order Alteromonadales; family Pseudoalteromonadaceae; genus Pseudoalteromonas; species Pseudoalteromonas sp. 10-33. The sequence goes on from NZ_LOFI01000001.1 coordinate 118,434, forward strand.
TGCAATTAAGCAGTTGGAAAACATTCAAGTAAGCTGTCAACTTTAAGGTTGACCTGCAGCGGAGAGAGAAATGAAGTTACCGATTTATTTAGATTACGCAGCAACCACGCCTGTTGATGAGCGTGTTGCTAAAGAAATGATGCAATGCCTTACAATGGACGGTAAATTTGGTAACCCTGCATCACGTTCACACCGTTTTGGTTGGCAAGCAGAAGAAGCTGTTGACCAAGCACGTACTGATATTGCTGATTTAGTAAATGCAGACCCACGTGAAATTGTTTTCACTTCGGGTGCAACTGAATCAAACAACCTTGCTATTAAAGGTGCAGCACAGTTTTACAAAAAGAAAGGTAAGCATGTAATTACTGCTAAAACTGAGCACAAAGCAGTAATAGATACGTGTCGTGAATTAGAACGTCAAGGTTTTGAAGTAACCTACATGGACGTTGAAGAAAACGGCCTTCTTGATCTGCAAAAGCTAGCAGACACAATGCGTGATGACACAGTACTTGTCAGCATCATGCACGTGAATAACGAGCTAGGTGTAATTCAAGACATCGCGACTATTGGCGAAATGTGTCGTGAACGTAAAATTATGTTCCATGTAGATGCAGCGCAAAGCGCGGGTAAAGTGCTAATTGACGTACAACAGCTTAAAGTTGATTTTATGTCGTTCTCTGCGCATAAAGCGTATGGTCCTAAAGGTGTTGGTGCGCTTTACGTTCGTCGTAAACCACGCGCTCGTTTAGAAGCGCAAATGCACGGTGGCGGTCATGAGCGTGGTATGCGTTCTGGCACACTTGCAACGCACCAGTTGGTGGGCATGGGGACTGCATTCAGAATCGCAAAAGAAGATTTTGAAAAAGATTTTGCACACATCAGCGCATTACGTAAACGCCTAATTGACGGCATTATGGCTGATATGGACGAAGTATACTTTAACGGCACACAAGACCAGTCAGTACCGGGCATTGTAAACATCAGCTTTAACTTTGTTGAAGGTGAATCGTTACTTATGGCAGTAAAAGACATTGCGGTATCGTCAGGTTCAGCCTGTACATCTGCAAGCTTAGAGCCTTCTTATGTTTTACGTGCACTTGGCCGTAACGACGAATTAGCACACAGCTCAATTCGTTTCAGTATTGGTCGTTTTACTACCGAGGAAGAGATTGATTACACCGTTGAATTAATGAAAAACTCTATCGGTCGCCTACGTGAAATGTCTCCACTTTGGGAGATGCATCAAGAAGGTATTGATTTAGATTCAGTTGAATGGGCTCACCACTAATAATTAGTGATGTAAGCACATACCCTAGCAGGTAATGAGGATAGAATTATGGCGTACAGTGATAAAGTAATCGACCACGTAGAAAACCCACGTAACGTAGGTGCTCTAGACAAAAACGATCCGTCAGTGGCAACGGGTATGGTAGGCGCACCAGCATGTGGTGACGTAATGAAATTGCAAATTAAAGTATCGTCTGAAGGCGTTATTGAAGATGCGAAATTCAAAACCTATGGTTGTGGTAGCGCAATTGCTTCTTCTTCACTTGTAACAGAGTGGGTTAAAGGTAAAACACTCGACGAAGCAGCAACAATCAAAAACACGGATATCAGTGCTGAGCTAGAGTTACCACCAGTGAAAATTCACTGTTCAATTTTAGCCGAAGATGCAATCCAAGCAGCAATTGCAGACTACAAAAGCAAACAAGCGAAGTAAGAAGAGAAACTCATGGCAGTGACATTGACAGATGCGGCAGCAAACCGCGTACAATCATTTTTAGCAAACCGCGGCAAAGGGTTAGGTCTGCGCGTTGGCATTAAAACGACGGGCTGTTCAGGTCTTGCTTATGTACTTGAGTTTGTTGACGAGTTAAACGAAGACGATGAAACGTTTGCAGCTAAAGGCGTTACTTTAATAGTTGACGCAAAAAGCTTAGTTTACATTGACGGCACAGAGCTCGACTACACTAAAGAAGGTTTAAATGAAGGGTTTAAATTTAATAACCCTAACCAAGCTGATGAGTGTGGTTGTGGCGAAAGCTTTACCGTTTAATTGCTACGTGTAATTGTATTTTGAAGCCCTGCAACTGTAGGGCTTTGTTATTTCTGAATATTACTGGTTGAAGCTATGCGTTACTTTAAATTATTTGCAGTGCCCGTTGATTATAATATTGATTTAACAACGATTAATAAAAATTACCTAGAATTACAGCGTGCTGTTCACCCCGACCGCCATGCCAATGCAAGCAGCCGTGATAAGTTAATGTCGGTGCAAAGTGCTGCTGAAATTAACGATGCCTTGCAAACACTTAAACATCCAGTTAAACGTGCTGAGTATATGTTAAGTGAGCTAGGGGTTGATATTCGCGCTGAGCAACAAACGCTGCAAGATCCTATGTTCTTAATGCAGCAAATGGAATTGCGCGAAGAGCTCGAAGAGCTTGCATCAGCAAGCGACCCTGATACGGCCATTGCTAATTTTGAAAAACAAATAAAACAACTTAACGAGCAATACAGTGCACAGCTTGCAGAGCAGTTAGCAAGTAACGACGAGCAACAGTACCAATTAGCGGCTGATAATATTCGTAAACTGAAGTTTGTTTATAAATTACGTGACGAACTAGAACGCATTGAAGACAGTTTATTTGACGATTAATTACTTGCTGTAAAGCGAGCAAAACGAGTTTAAAGAGCATTATGGCATTATTGCAAATTGCTGAGCCGGGGCAAAGCGCGGCACCACACGAACATAAACTAGCCATAGGTATTGACCTTGGCACGACTAATTCATTAGTGGCCACCGTACAAAGCGGCGAAGCGCGCACCTTAACGGATGAGTTAGGGGCTGCGATGCTACCGTCGGTTGTTCGTTACCAAGCCGGTGGTATTACTGTGGGTTCAGATGCAGCTCAAGCTGCAACACAAGACCCTGCTAATACGCTTATTTCGGTAAAGCGTTTTTTAGGTAAAACACAAGCTGAAATAGAGCAAAGCTACGGCCAACTACCGTATGAATTTTGTGAGCACGATGGTGCACTAGCAATAGAAACTGCGGCAGGTAAAATTAGTCCAATTAAAGCATCAAGCCATATTTTAGCTGCATTAAAAGCGCGAGCTGAGCAAAGTTTTGGCAACCAAGAAATTTTAGGGGCTGTAATCACAGTACCTGCGTACTTTGATGACGCTCAGCGTCAAAGTACCAAAGATGCAGCAGAACTTGCTGGCATTAACGTATTGCGCTTGTTAAACGAACCAACAGCAGCTGCTGTTGCATATGGCTTAGACTCGGGCCAAGAAGGGATCATTGCTGTTTACGATTTAGGCGGTGGTACATTTGATATTTCTGTTCTTCGTTTACACCAGGGTGTTTTTGAAGTAATGGCAACGGGCGGCGATTCAAGCTTAGGGGGTGATGATTTTGATTCACTACTGGTTGATTACTTTAAGCAGCAAACGGGTGTGTCGGCGTTATCACCTTCGGTTTTACGTTTATTTATTAATAAAGCAAAAGCCTGTAAAGAAGCGTTAAGTCAGTACGCAAAAGTAAATGTAGGGCTTGAGTTTGACGGACAAAACCACACGGTAGAAGTAACGCGCGAAACATTTGACGAAATGGCTATGCCGCTGGTTAAAAAAACGCTGCGTTCGTGTCGTCGTGCTGTAAAAGATGCTGGCATTGAAAACGAAGAAGTTTTACAAGTTATTATGGTCGGCGGTTCAACGCGTATGCCACTGGTACGTAGCCAAGTACATAGCTTTTTTGATAAAGAACCGCTCACTTCAATTGACCCAGATCGGGTTGTTGCATTGGGTGCAGCGCTTCAAGCCGATGTGCTCATTGGCAATAAGCCAGACTCAGACATGTTATTGCTAGATGTCCTGCCACTGTCGCTTGGCCTTGAAACCATGGGCGGTTTGGTTGAAAAAATTATTCCGCGTAACACCACTATTCCGGTAGCGCGCGCTCAAGAATTTACAACGTTTAAAGATGGCCAAACGGCGATGTCTTTGCATGTATTACAAGGTGAGCGTGAGCTGGTTGACGATTGTCGTTCACTTGCTAAATTTAGCTTAAAAGGTATTCCACCAATGGCAGCCGGTGCTGCACATATCAGGGTAACCTTTAAAGTTGATGCTGATGGCTTATTAAGTGTTTCAGCTATGGAAAAATCAACGGGTGTGCAAGCTGAAATTCAGGTTAAACCGTCGTTTGGTTTATCTGATGATCAGGTAGCTAACATGTTAAAAGAGTCGATGAGTAACGCAAAAGACGACATGCAAGCGCGTATGCTTAAAGAGCAACAAGTTGAAGCTCTTCGTGTTATTGAAGCACTAAATGCTTCGTTAGATGCCGATGGCGCATTACTTGACGACACACAACTTACAAATTTAAGAGCTGAAATTGCAGAGCTGGTAAAAGTGCGCGAAAATGCACAGCAACCTAGCGAAATTAAAGCGGCTATCGAAAAAGTAGATAATGCCAGTAGTGAATTTGCATCGCGCAGAATGGATGCATCAATTAAAAAAGCCCTAACGGGTCAGTCAGTAGACAACATTTAAGAGAGATTAGAATGCCACAAATTGTTTTTCTTCCACATCCTGAATTGTGTCCTGACGGCGCTGCAATTGAAGCTCCTGAGGGGCAAACTGTACTCGACGCGGCGCTTAAAAATGGCATAAGCATTCCACATGCATGTGAAAAGTCGTGTGCGTGTACTACGTGTCATTTAGTTATTCGTGAAGGGTTTGATTCACTTGACGAAAGTGACGACCTAGAAGACGACATGCTAGACAAAGCGTGGGGCTTAGAGCCTGAGTCGCGCCTTGGTTGCCAAGCAATTATTAGAGATGAGGACTTAGTGGTTGAAATACCTAAGTACAATCTCAATATCGTTAATGAAGAGCACTAGTTTTTTATTAACGACTATTATATTAAAAGCCGCTGTTTAATACAGCGGCTTTTTTGTTTGTAAATTGTAGGCGTGACGAGCAAAGCTCGTATGTTATTTTGTAGACGTAAAGAGTTAGCCTTGGCTCTATGCCACGCATTAAAAGCTAACACCTTAAAACGTAATTTTGGAGATTTATTTTGAGTAATCTAATTTTTTGTGACTCGTTTATTAATGGTGAATTTTATAAAACTAACCAACGCTTTAGCGTTGACGATCCCGCTACCGAAAAAAGTATTGTTGAAGTAAGTGATATAGACGAGCAAGGTGTAAATAGCGCAATAACAGCCGCACAGGGCGCTTTTGTAAAATTAAAAACGACTAATGCCACTGAGCGCAGTGAAACGCTCATGCGCTGGTACGAATTGGTAATAAAGCACAAGCAAATATTAGCTGAACTAATGACCAAAGAACAAGGTAAGCCGCTTAAAGAGTCGCTGGGCGAAATAGATTACGGTGCAGGGTTTATAAAATGGTTTGCAGAAGAAGCTAAGCGAAGTTATGGCGATGTGATCCCACCTACCGACAATAACCACCGTTTAACCAGTTTTAAGCAACCTATAGGCGTTGTAGCAGGCATTACACCTTGGAACTTCCCTGTTGCAATGGTGACACGTAAAGTAGCGCCTGCTTATGCTGCAGGCTGTAGTTTTATATTAAAGCCTTCTGAGCATACGCCGCTATGCGCGATTGCATTAGCATACCTAGCCGACCAAGCTGGCTTCGTTAAAGGGGCATTTAATGTACTTGTATCGCAAGACGCTAAAACAGTGGGTAAAATACTCACCGACTCACACATTGTCCGCAAGTTTACTTTTACCGGCTCTACAGGTGTTGGTAGCCAATTACTTAAGCAATGTGCCGACACGGTTAAGCGTACCTCAATGGAGTTAGGTGGCAATGCGCCGTTTATCATTTTTGATAATGCGGATCTTGATGATGCGATTGAGGGGCTTATGGCGGCTAAATTTAGAAACAGCGGCCAAGCGTGTGTTGCTGCAAACCGTATTTTTATTCAACGTAGCGTTATTGATAAAGTATTGTCGAAAATTACACCTAAGGTTACGGCACTCAAAGTAGCCAATGGCTTTGAAGAAAATGTGGATATTGGGCCGTTAATTTACCCAAAAGCTAAGCAAAAAGTGCAAGATTTAATTCAGGACGCGCTAAATAAAGGCGCTAGCTTAATTGGCGATAACAGCGATTTAGGGGGGAGTTTTCAAAAACCAGTTATTGTTAACAATGTTACGCCTGAGATGAATATTTATCACCAAGAGGTGTTTGGCCCTGTATTAAGTATTATCCCGTTTGATGATGAGGCAGAAGTACTGGCATTGTCTAATGATGTTCCCTATGGACTAGCTGCTTATTTTTATAGTCAAAATATTAAGCAAATATATCGCGTAAGTGAAGCGCTTGAATTTGGTATGGTCGGTGTTAATGAGGGGGTTATATCAAATCCTGTAGCACCGTTCGGTGGGGTAAAGCAATCAGGTCTCGGAAGAGAGGGCGGTCACCAAGGGTTAGATGAATACTTAGAAGAAAAATATGTATGTATTAAGGTGTAATGGTTAAAACTGTTCCGATGAGTTAACCGTTGAGCGTTTTAAGTTGCTTGAAACGGGTGTAAATGCTACCTTTTCAAAAAATATTTAAGTAAACAAAACGTAAAAAATTTCTATAAGTAGAAATACCCCCGTGTGTAAATGCCACCATCTGGTGGCATTTTTTTTACCTTTATATAAGGAAAGATTTTTTGCAGCTTTCCATTTTAAGGTCTAAACTATTCTTAATTAGATACTATTCTAATCATAACCCTTTTATAAGTGGAACTTTACGTAATAGCAATTCCTTTTGCTATATGTAAATTTTTGTAACTGCATGTTTTTAAATGTTTATTTTTAGTTTTAAAATAAGTGGAATGAAGTTTCAGTAGTTTCAAAACTATTAACATATAGTATAAATGTATAATTGTGTTTTATACATTTATGAATTAACATTCCGCAAATTCATACATTAAACATAATGAATCACCCACTATGAGTAGAAGAAATCAAGCAACGGTAGACCAGGAAGTTTCGTTCGGCATTGACGAAGAATTAGTTTCTACAACAGATTTACGAGGCGTTATCACTTATGCAAATGATAGCTTTTGTAAAGTTTCAGGGTACACAATTAATGAACTGACAGGGAAAAACCATAACATGGTTCGCCACCCAGAAATGCCGCCAGCGGCTTTTGGGGATATGTGGGCTAATTTAAAAAGCGATACCGCTTGGCGAGGAGCGGTAAAAAATAGATGTAAAGATGGGCGTTATTATTGGGTAGATGCATTTGTTACCCCTATTTACGAAAACGGTAAAAAAGTAGGTTATCAATCAGTTCGCCAGCAACTCCTTCCAGAATATAAAAACCGCGCAGAAAAGCTATACCAACGTTTAAATAACGGTCAATCAATTACGCCTTTAAGTGAAAAGTTAGCTGCATTTAAATTGCCATTATTTATTGGCTGTGCAGCCTTAATTGCTTGGTTAACAAGTTACATGTTCTGGTTATGTTTGCTGTTTGTTCCTTTGCCTTTTATTATTTTTTATGAAGAGTTAATTCGCTCGCAAAGTGCGCTTAAAGAAAGCAAAAAAGGCAGTGACAGTGTATCTCGGCATGTTTATTCTGGCAGCGATAGCCTTAGTTATACTGATTTTCAGGTTAAACTGCTTGAGGGTAAAGTCACTACTATTGTTGGCCGGATTATTGATGGTACCTTAAGCTTGAGCAAAGGTGCTGATTCTCTAAAAATTTGTGCTGAAGCTGCGCAGGCCGGTGTTGAAAAAGAAGCATCCGAATTGCATCAGGTATCCTCTGCGGTTGAGGAAATGGTGCATTCAATTGATGAGGTCGCTAAAAATACCTTAGTAACCAATCAGCGTGTTCAACAAGCTCACCAAGATTGTGAGTCAGCAACGCAAGCCATGTCAGGGACAATGCGAGAGGTGTCGTTACTTGCAACTGAAGTTGATAACTCAGCAAGCTCTGCGAGTGAGTTAGCAACAGAGGCTGAAAAAATTGGTGGCATAATGCAAGAGATACAAGGGATTGCCGATCAAACAAATTTACTTGCACTCAATGCCGCTATTGAGGCCGCGCGTGCTGGTGAACATGGCCGAGGCTTCTCGGTTGTTGCTGATGAGGTACGTGCACTCTCAAGCAGAACGCATACCGCTACAGAGCAAATCCAAGTATCTATATCTGAAATGCAATCTACGCTACTCAACTGGTCAAAAACAATGGAAGCGGGTAAACACGCTGCTGAAACATGTGTTAAAGAAACCCGTAATAGCCAAGATATCGTCTCAAAAGTATACGCTGCAATTACTGATATTTCTGATTTAGCAACGCAAATATCAACCGCTGCAGAAGAGCAAAGTATGGTATCGCAAGAAATTAGCCGCAATATTTCCAATATTAGTAGTGCGTCTTCAGAAAACTTAGCGCAAGCGCATTTTGTAGGTGCTGAGTCTGATGCGATTGAAAAGCACTCTAATGCATTAGCATCATTAGGGCTTTCTTTTAAAGTAGGTTAATAACGTGGGCAAGGATAGCAAACATTCCGATATAGGCGCAGCCTATGATGCACCGTATTCTCAATGCGCAAACTTAAGTGCGCAATTGAGTGCGCAATTGAGTGCGTTGCAACAAGAAATAAAAGCTGATTACTTATTTATTGCCTCAGTTGATGAGGATAAATTAGCCACTACGCAGTTAGTTTTATGCAATGCCGAGGTGGTTGAAAACTTTTCTTACAGCCTTGAAGGTTCGCCGTGTGAGCCCCTTTTAACCCAAAATGTATGTTTTGTTACCCATGATTTACAGCAAAGTTACCCTGAAAATAGGCTGTTGCAGGCAATAAATGCCAATGCCTATATTGGGGCTGCTATTTTAAATGATGATGGCTTACTAACAGGTGTATTAGTGGGCCTGTATTTTAATGCGCATCAAAATTTAGAATCTTATAAATCAACCCTGTTAAGTTTTGCTAACTATACTAGTGTTTATTTACAAAAATGTTTCTTTGAAAATAAATCAAGTTCGCAAAAGCTGCTGACTGATGCAGTTGAAAGTATGGCAAAAGTGGGGAGTTGGCAATATACAGTTTTAACTGATGAATTATATTTTTCGCCTGAGGTTTATAAAATATATGCACTTGCTGCTAATACTAAAATAAATACAACTCAAGCCATCGCCCATTATGCGGGTGAAAAAGAACAAGCGCGGATAAACCAGTTGTTTAAGCGACTACAAACACGGGGCTTCCTTATTGTGAGGACTTTGAGTTTGTAGATGCAAAAGGGCGAAAAAAGTGGGTGCGTACTAGCGGACAACCTGTTTTTGATATTAATAATGACTTAACTGCCGTTCAAGGTGCTTTTGAGGATGTTACCTTAGAGTACGAATTAAAAGCTAAAGTTGAAGATAAAAATAACCGCCTTGAAGCCATTTTAGATAATCTCAACGACGCTGTTATTACCATTAATCAAAAAGGCGTTATTGTTCATTGTAATAAAACAGCACTGACTATGTTTGGTTACGATGACAATGAAATGCTGGGTCTATCAATCAATAACTTAATGCCAGAACCCTATGCCTCAAAACATCACTCTTATATGCGAAATTATGAGCAAACAGGGGAAGCTAAAATTATTGGTGTTGGTCGGCAACTACCTGATCGTAAATGCGACGGTACTATTTTTCAAATAGAGTTATCGCTTACTAAAGCCGTAAATGACTCATCCATTGAATATATTGGTGTAGTTAGAGACATTAGTGAAAACTCAAAGCGCAAGATACCATTTATAATTTAGCTTATTCAGATCCCATCACCGGTTTAAAAAATAAACGCTGGTTTGAACGTGAATGTAGAAGTTTACTGCAAAGTGCCAGTTTAAATAGCAGTTATATTTATGCTGCGTTGCTAGATATGGATAAATTATCTCAGTTTAATTTTAAGTATGGGATTGAAGCAGGAAATGAAGCACTTATTTTAACGGCTAAAAAACTATCTAAAGCCGTTGAAGGAGAGTACAAACTGTATAAAAGTGGTGTTGATTCTTTTTTAATAATAAGCACTTACCCCAATCGCAACTTATGTGATTTAGAGCTACAACAACCGATAATTGACTCTAAAATATTAGCCTTGGCTAACTTTTCCCATAAGATCAATGATCTTGAAGTGATATTAAGTGCCTCTTTGGGCAGTACTATTATTGATGCGAGTAAAGACTCATACGACTCACTGTTCAATAAACTTGATTACTCACTAAAACAAGCCAAAAAGCTATCTCCTTTTGGCTATTATTTTGCAGATTTAGATGCATTAAAGCGTTATGAACGTACGAATAAAATCCGTTACTTGCTGATTAATGTGGATAAAAGCAATGAACTAAAACTCGCGCTTCAGCCGCAATATATTAATGAAAATACCTTTCATTCTTCAGAGGCTTTATTACGTTGGCATTCTCAAGAGCTAGGCATTATAAGCCCTGCTGAATTTATCCCTATTGCCGAAGAAAGTGTGGCCATTATTAAAATTGGCGATTGGGTGATTGATAACGTGTGTAAATTATTACATCAAGTGAGTCAGTTAGGCAAAAGCACTTGTATTGCGGTTAATATAAGCGCTAAGCAAATAGTGGCATCAGACTTTAAAGAGAAGTTATTAGCTAGCATGCAAAAATGGCAAGTGTTGCCACAGCATTTAATTATTGAATTGACGGAAACCACCCTAGTGTCAGACATAGAGCTGGTAAAAGAAACCATGGTTGAGCTGAATCAAATGGGTTTTAGGTTTTCAATTGATGATTTTGGAACGGGTTATTCAAGTTTGAGTTATTTAAAAGAGTTACCTATTTCAGAGCTTAAAATAGATAAATACTTTGTTGATGGCATTATGGATAACGAGGACAGTTCCAGTAAAACAATTGTAAACATGATCATCGACATGGCCAATGCACTTGGCGTAAATAGCGTGGCAGAAGGCGTTGAAGAAGCAGCGCAATTCAATTACTTAAAACAACGTGGTTGCGACTTGTTTCAAGGCTACTTATTTTCAAAGCCACTCCCTGTAGAGCAGTGGGTAGAAGTATTAAAGTAGTAATTTGTTGTTTTAAAGTAACCTATTAATTAGTTGTTAACTTTCCCAGTACATTGAAAATTTAGCGCCTCCTAATGACGCTGAGCGTCCAGCATCAAGTTTTGACTCATGCCAAAGAGCAATTTGATTTACAATATACAAGCCCAAACCATAGCCATTACTATTTTTTTGCTCAAATTTATTTAAAGGTTCAAAGTCCTTAGCTAGCCCTGGGCCATCATCTTCAACTATTAACTGATGGCTTTGTTCGTTTGAGTAAAGAGTGAGCCTTATTTCTTTTTTTGCATAGCGAAGTGCATTAGCGATTAAATTTTGAAATACAATTTTTAATGCTTGCTTGTCACCAAAAAGATTTTCACTTTGGCATTGGTAAGAAATAATGCATTGTGTTGTACATAGTGTAAAACCATTAATTATGTCCTTAATAAAAGGCTCTGAGGCAAAGCTAGAAAACTGCTTATCTTGTAAATAGTCAATGCGCGAAAAAGTAAGGTAACTTGTTGCTATTAGTTCTATTTCATTTAGATCGCTTTCGATCAATGTTAGATAGGGCGACTCTCGTTGTTTATTTTCTAAGTTAATAGCAAAACGCATGCGTGCAATAGGTGTTCTAACCTCATGAGATATTGTTTGTGAAAGTGATTGGTGCATGTTTATAAACTGTATAACTTGCTTTGACATCTTATGCATTGTATTTGCTAATGGTGCTATTTTTGAGGTGCTTTTTAGCTTAACAGGTAATACTTGAGGTTTTTTACCAAAGCTTATAGCTTGATATTGTAATAGATGTAAGTCTCTGAACACAGGCCAAATTAATGTGAGTACAACTAAGATTAAGCCCAGATAAAAAGCGACGACCAGTAATGTAAGAGTACCTTGTTGTGATTTTTCAATATTAACAGGACCTATTTCAAATAGTATCCCAGCTGCATTGATTCTATAGTAATATATAGAAGCTTCATTATGACGTAACGCTATGGTTTGCCCTTTTTCTAATTGTTTTTTTAGATGAATAGGTATAGCTAAGTCATTGATATTTATTGCTTTTATAGTGGCACTTCCTTCTTCAGAAGTGAGCAGTTGCTCAACTGTAATTAAATATTTACCGCTGTCAGGATGATGTCGAAGCACTAATTGAGAAAATATTAAATAAACCACAACCGACAAAGTAATCAACGATAATATTAGTTTGCTGAACGGCCAAAGCATCTATTGCTCGCTTAAAGAGAGTCTGTATCCCTCTCCATGAACAGTCACTATATCGACAGATTGTTTTGCATAAGTTTGTAATCGCTTGCGTAAGCGACTAACTTTTAAATCAATACTGCGGTCTACGCCGTTATAAAATCGTCCCAGACATATTTCAAATAAGTACTCTCTAGATAAAGTTTTTCCGCTATTAGTGGCAAATAACCAAAGTAACTCGAATTCTTTTGTTGTTAAGCAATATACTATATCGTCATAAATAATTTCATGGTTTGCTTGTTTTAGAGTCAACTTACCAACAGTGATTTTATCCGTTACTATGGGGTTGAACTTACGAAGGTTCGCTTTTATTTTTGCTAACAACAGCTCAGGTGAGATAGGCTTTGTTATGTAATCGCAAGCCCCTAGCTCAAGACCTCTTAGTTGATCGTTATTATCTATGCGTGCTGTTAAATATAACAAAGGACATGCGTAGCTGCGTGTTAATAGTTGCAATCCATGAAAACCAGACATACCTGGCAGCATTATATCGCAAATAATTAAATCCATAGGTATACCTGAACGTGGCTTTAAAGCTAACTCAATAGAGTTAAACACCTCAATATAAACGCCATTTTGACGTAAATAGGTGGCAATTAGTTCGGCCAATACTTTATCGTCTTCGATAAGTACCAAGTTTATTTGATCATTTCTCATAAAATATTCCAACCAATACCACGGCGAAAACGTTTTGGGGGCTCATGATGAAGAACTTTAAACTCTTTCCTAGCTATGATATTTTGCTCGTTATCACGAAGTTGAAAATAAATATCTTTTTTAGTGTTGGTTTTAAACTTAAATTGAATGTACTGATTTGCAGCAAAGCATTGTAAAAGTGTATTTTTATTTAAATACAAACACGTTTTTGTGGGTAACTCTGCTGGATAGCTTATACTTACCAGCTGCTGGCAGTATGGTGATTGCTTTTCTGGCACACAAATACGTGGTTGTAATTGTAACTCTAGTTTTTGTGCAATACTTTGATTAGAAAGTGTTAACGCCATAAATAATAAAGAGTAATGACATGTACTTAACATATTTAAATTACGTTTATAAAAACTAAAAGTCATAACTAAAACCGAAGAAATAACCTAAATAATCTTTTTCCACTATAAGCTGACTACGCTGAATTGCTTTAGCTAGATAATTGTACTCTGCAATAGCAACGACACTCCAACGTGTATTTAATGGAACTTTTGTAATTAAGCGTATATGCCCACTGATACGCTCATCATCTTTGTAAGTAGATTCAAAATACTGTCTATCTTGTGGGCTCAAAGCGTAATAATAATTAAGTAATTCATTACTTTTATAGGTAATGCCTATTTCATATGCAACAGCAAAATGCTCGAAGTTGAACGAATGGTTTAATTTAGCTTGAACTTCATGTCCATTATGAACATTAGAAATATCTTGGTAAGCACCAATAGAAAAATTTGTAAACCTCATTGGAACAGCAATATAAAGGCCAGCTAAATATGAAATTTTCCGGGTGATATTGTTGTAACGAGGGGTATCCTCAAAACCTATATTATCAATGGGCGCATATCCAAATATATCGCTCATTAACACATGCTTTAGGCCATCAATTTTAAAGTGGAATGCATCTTCATTCAGCTTAGATTGAATATCAATTATTAGCTTTTCTGACTCGTATAAACTATAGCCTAGCGTGGTGTTTTCGAGATAAAACTTATCACTATAATATGCAATGCTTGGAAGTATGTAGGCGTGTGTACCATCTGATTTTATTCGAGGACTCTGTTGGTAGCCATAACCTACTGCAGCAGAGATATACCACTGATCAGTTTTGACTTTTTGTAACTCAGAAAGATCTGCTAATGCTGAAAATGTAGATACAGTAAAAAAAAGCATAAATATTTTTATTATTTGTTTCAATGACAAACCTACACAAGAAAAACCTAATTTACTCACTTTATTCCTTTGCACTATTTATGTCGCGAACTAAAGCCATAATGATACAAAATGCTACATTAACATGTTGGCTATTATTCGTTCACATATGATTTAATCTTTTTACCTTGTCGACATAATAACTCGGTAAAGGTAATTGATAAATAACTATATTTCATACAGGATGTCTAACGTGAAGACTAAAATAATAACAACAGCAGTACTCTCAGCACTTTATAGTGCTGGTACGCTTAACGCAGCGGTGCCCAATATAAGTGCGCTTGATAATCTACAACATACTTTACAAAAACCAACCTTTGATCCTAAAAAAATAATTGAGCAAAGTTTAGGGAAGAGTCGCGAGGGGTACAGCGTTTTACAAAACAATGGATTAAACGTATCTATAAATTCAAAAAATAGTAAGTTCATCAAAGAGGACGGCTTGACTGGGGAGCATGTGTATATTATTCGACTTCGTTCTCCAGCACTGTCTGAGCAAACATTTTCTCAAAATACTCGTATGCGAGGGGCGGGGAGCCAAAAGCTTTTTTCAGCAGGAGAGCCCGTTAACAATGAGGTCTCTTTGGCTAAGTCGGCTATTTTACATAAACAAAGTGAAGTATTTAATGAATTAGCAGCCCATACTGGAGGTGCTAAAATACGTCATCAGTATACGACCGCATTAAATGGATTTTCTTTGAAGCTGACTCAAGAGCAAGCTGAAAGAGTAGCTACAAACCCACAAGTATTGTCAGTTCAGCGTTCAAAAACCTACCAAATGCACAGTGATGTTGGCCCACAACTAATTCAGGCTGATCGTGTTTGGAGTGGCGAAGCATCTCAAGGTATTCAGTATAAAGGTGAAGGGTTAATTATTGGTGTTGTTGACTCTGGAATAAACTCCGATCATGAGTCTTTCAAAGAGGTTGCAGCTGACGGTTATAAACATATAAATCCATTTGGTGATGGCGTTTTTGTTGGCGATTGTGAAATAAAAGAATTTGCGGATCGTTGTAACGATAAACTAATTGGTATTCGTAGTTACAGTGTAATAACTGATGCATTTACCACCGGAGAGTTAGGCGGTTTTGCCCCCGCTATTGGTGAAGATTACCATGGACACGGAAGTCATGTTGCAGCAACTGTTGCGGGTAATGTTCAATATAATGCACCACTTTCAACGCCTGATGTTAGTAATGCAAGCGATGGTAGTATTTTAAAAGAAAACTTTTTTGAACAAATCAGTGGTGTAGCACCGCGTGCTAATATTATTTCTTACCAAGTTTGCCAACCATTATCTTCGGCTGTTGGCGGTTGTCCGGGTGAAGCGTTAATTGCAGGTATTGAAGACGCAATTACAGATGGTGTTGATGTAATAAACTTTTCAATTGGCGGCCAAGATTCACACCCTTGGAGTGATGCAATTGAAATGGCTTTTTTAGGCGCACGTAAAGCCGGAATATCAGTAGCGGCAGCAGCGGGTAATTCAGGTCGTTCAGGACAATATGAAGAAATGTTTGGTGCAATTGACCATGCATCACCTTGGTTATTAAATGTTGCTGCAACCACTCATGGCCGTGAAGTTATTGTTGAAACAACAGCCATAACGCCAAGTTTTATTGACGAAACACAAGCAGGAACACTTCCAGGTTGGACCGAACTAAAAGGTGGGGCAATTAATACAGAGTCTGTTACTGGTGTTATATTACAAGCTAAAGACTATCCTGATGTAAATGGCGAGTACAGCGCGTATTGTGCCAATGAATTTGCTGAAAATACTTTCGATTTTTACCCAGATGGAAGTCCTATTTTAGATACGCAAGGACAAACAGCCAATACCATTGTAGTTTGTGCTCGTGATTCATTAAGTAACGCAAATGGTGTGGCTCGTGCATTAAAAGCATCAAATGTTGAAGCGGGTGGTGCTGATGGTTTTATTTTATATAACTACGGGTGGGACGATCCAATTAGCTACACTAGCAAATACTCCATACCTTCTGTGCATATTTCATATGGTAGTTGGCATGGTGATTACACAAATGGTTATTCAGCGTTAAAACAATGGCTAACTAATAATGGCAAGGGGCACACTTTAACCATAACGCCTACGCTAATAGAAAGTGAAATTGTTGCTGAAAATGTTGACAAATTGGCTGATTTCTCCTCACGTGGTCCAAGCCCTTCAACCCCTGAAGCACTAATTCCTGCGGTTGCAGCACCAGGAGTAAATGTTTATGCAGCTTGGGCTGATGAGCATCCTTTTGCAGAAATTAGTCAATCGGGTGACTATAACTTTTTAAGTGGTACATCAATGGCATCACCGCATGCTGCAGGAGCACTTGCGTTAATAAAGCAAGCTAACCCTGATTGGTCACCATCTGAAATTCAATCAGCTCTAGTATCTACTGCAGATGAAACAGTAAAATATAATTACTTTAATCGACCTGGTGGAGAGCTAATTGATGTATCAACTTACCGAGCTGGTACTGGCCGCATTAACGTAGCAAACGCTGTTGAAGCTGGATTGCTGTTAGATGAAACGGCTGATAACTTTGCCGCTGCCGATCCTAATAATGGTGGTGCGGTTCATAGATTAAATCTACCACAATTAGTGAACTTTAACTGTCAACCAACTTGTTCATGGCTTAGAACAGTTAAAGCAACAAAAGATGGTACATGGAAAGTACAGTCAGATGATGTTAAAAACTGGGCATTTGATGCTAAAAAGCAATATCAACAAAATGGGGTAACAATAACTACGCAACCTTCTGAGTTTTCTTTAAAAGCCGGTGAAACACAGACTATTATCGTCACCGCATCAGTGATGGATACTCAGGATCTATTTAGTAACTCTGAGGTTGAGCTTCATTCTACATTACGCTTTAATGAAGTGAATAATGTAAGCCCAGATATGCATTGGCCAATGGTATTTAAATACGATACTAATGATATGCCATCAAAGCTTGATGTTGTGGCACATCGCAATGATGATAAGCATGAGTTTCATGGTATAAAATTACCAGAAGGCGATAATGTAGGGCGAGTTTATAAACCTACAAAAGCTAAGCAAATCACATTATCTTTACCCAAAGATAAAGATAGTTACCGCCCTTGGACGACCAATGACGAAAAGGGGACATACGAACAGCGAGTAGACGAGTCAACTCACGTAGAGTGGGTTTCTGTTCCAGCAGGAAGCAAACGTCTAGTAGCAGAGGTGACAGAGTTAGTAGAGTCTGAATTAAAAGGTCATCAAGATCTTGGTAATTTAGCGGTCTTTATTGGTAAAGACTACAATGGCGACTCTGTAATTGACTTAGATGATGAAATACTTTGTGTTTCTTCACATACTTTATATGAAAACTTTTGTAATATAAATAATCCTGAAGAGGGCGATTACTGGGTTATATTCCACAATGGAAAGCGTGGCTTTAATGATGTGAATTACGATGACATTATTGAAACCTCAAAAGTGGCTATAGCTGTAGTTGAAGATGCTCCTGCAGATAATATGAGTCTAGAGGTTCCATATTCAGACGGTAAGCAAGG
Source organism: Pseudoalteromonas sp. 10-33 (assembly GCF_001469195.1). Lineage (NCBI taxonomy): Bacteria > Pseudomonadati > Pseudomonadota > Gammaproteobacteria > Alteromonadales > Pseudoalteromonadaceae > Pseudoalteromonas > Pseudoalteromonas sp. 10-33. The sequence continues at coordinate 136,242 of NZ_LOFI01000001.1, forward strand.
CACTTCTGTTGTTTTAAATTGGTCTGATTCGCAAATGCAAGAGGGTGATATTTATTACTCACTCATTGACTTTGGAACATCACAAGTTAATGCCGGTAACATCGGTAAAACAGCGTTAAAAATCGTCAGAGGCAAAGATGATGTAAGCTTGAGTGCATCACAAACAGCGGCCAAAAAAGGCGACATAGTTAAATATACATTTGATATTTTAGCTAACCAATCTGGGCAAGAGCGCGAATATGAAATTGCGACAACACTGCCTGAAGGTCTAAAAGTAGCTAATATTACCTCTAATAGAGAAAAATATACCTCTGAAATAAGCCAGGATGGTCAAAATGTAGTTATTAAAGGTATACAAGGTGACTCAAGCACTATTGAGCCTAACTATGTTATTACCACAAATGCAACCGATCAAAGTTGTGTAACGCCTAACTTTGGTAGTGAAAGTTCAGGTGGCTATGTCGATTTAGCTGCGTTTGGTATTTTACCTGTACTGGGCGGATTTGCGCCTATTGAGGAAGGTGAAGATGGTTACGTATTACCTTACAAAGATGGAATGATATACCATCAAGAAGGTATTATTTTACCTGTATCAACACTTTTCCAAGGTCAATATGACAACGTTCATTTATACAATAACGCTGAGTACTTAAATGTAGGTAAAAAGAACGCTATTGAAATACGTTCAACAGGTATGATTGCCTTTATGGCAGGCGCCCCTATATTTGGACCGTTCCACTACCCAATGCCTAATAACGGTTTACCGTACGAGCAAATTGCACCGCTTTGGCGTGCAATGGACTTTTCAACAGAATATATGATGAGTGTTCCTCTATATCAAAGTCCATTTGATCCTGAAGGCATCTCAATTGCAACAACAGCATCGGGCTGGGGTATTATTGAATTTGATAATGCACGCTCATATGGTTTTGCTGGAATGCAGCAAAATGGTGCTTACTCGTGGGAAGAGCAAGATGATCGTTTTGATTTTGAATTACTATTTAATGTAAATACACTTCATGGCGATGGTGATTACGAGTTAATTATGGCGTATGACAACATCGATTTTGGTTCGCAAAATGGTCGCGGTTCAATTGGCCTGCAAGGTTATAGAGGTCCATCGCATACTTATGGTCCTATCGAAGGCTTTTTGGGCGAACAATTTGCTTATGACGAGCTAGACACGGTGTTAAGCGATGGCCTTGTTGTTTGTTATGATTACGAAGGCCCTGAGTCATCAGCCTTTAAAATCTCACTTTGGGCTGAAGTAGAGGCTTCAGGTGTAGGTAAAGACTTAACACTATCTGCAACGAGTAAAGTGAGTGGTATTGCTGATATTGAGTTAACACATACCTTAAGTAGTCCATCAAACATTGTTGTCGGTGGTATTAATGCTCAATCAATAGGTGAAAACACTTCACTTAATAATCTTGTCATTTATTACAGTGATGAAGAAAACAGTGTGAATGCAATCACTATTAGCGGTGAGAATATAACTGCAGTTGTCGATAGTCATGAACCTGGTGCTGTAGCAACAATCACTCCTACCAAAGACTTCAATGGTGAAACTGAAATAACAGTCACTGTGAGTGATGTTGAAAATCCTTCTGATTCAAACTCAACTAGTTTTATGCTAACAGTTGTATCAGATGGCGTTGAACCCTCAACAGGTAGTGAAGCAGTTGAACCCTCAACAGGTAGTGAAGCAGTTGAAGAACCAATAGAAAGTGATAATGATTCATCGAGCGGTAGCTTTGGTGGTTTATTAGCTATGTTAGCAGGAATGCTATGGTTTAGACGCCGTATGCGTTAAAAGCCTTTGTTATTAAGTATGTTATAAATAAAACACCGACTACTGCAGTCGGTGTTTTTTTGTGGTTAAAAAATAATGAGCAGTTTTAGCCGTCAGCTGTCAGTAAAAGGTTAAGCCAAGCATGGTGTTAGTATTGAACGTAGATACAAGGCGGGGCTTTATGCCGCTGCTACACGTCGGCTGTAATATTAAACATAAACGCAATCCCAATAAGGGTAATCTGCAACATTGGCTATTAACTTTGCGCTCAAAGGATTGGCAATAATATAACGAGCGCTTGCTATAAGATCTTCTTCATTACGAATTAAATGATCGTAATATCCTTTTTGCCACAATCTATAGACCTCAAACTGATAAAAACTCGCGGCAGTTCTACCTTTAAAAAAACGAACTATATTTGAAAGCGTATTGTTCGAAAGTATTTGAAATTGCCAATGTAAGTGGTCTGGCATAATAACAAATGCGATTGATTTTATTCGTTGTTCTCGTTCTAGCTCTCGCATATGTTTTATTAAACAACGATTCATATTAAGTTTAGTGAAAAGCTTATTACGATTATGGGATACCATAGTGACAATATAGTAATGATTAGTTAAATAGACCCTCCCTTTCCTGAGTCGATAAGCCTTCTTCATAGCGAGTCCTTGCGCATAAAGAGTAAAGTGTAGCAGCGATTTTACATCGCGTCTTTTTAAGGCTCTGTGACGCGGAATAAATCCGCTGCTACAGGTGATGCTTGTAAATCTATGGTAGCAGCGACTTTATGTCGCGTCAGGGTTTTATAAAAGTATAAGTTAAAGTGAGACGCAGGATAATATTTATAGTAGCAGCGACTTTATGTCGCGTCAGGGTTTTATAAAAGTATGAGTTAAAGTGAGACGCGGGATAATATTTATAGTAGCAGCGACTTTATGTCGCGTCAGGGTTTTATAAAAGTATGAGTTAAAGTGAGACGCGGGATAATATTTATAGTAGCAGCGACTTTATGTCGCGTCAGGGGTTTATAAAAGTATGAGTTAAAGTGAGACGCGGGATAATATTTATAGTAGCAGCGACTTTACATCGCGTCAGGGTTTTATAAGTAAACGCAGAGTAAAGACACAAATAAGCTTAAGCAAACGGATAAGTCAGTATTATTTCTTTATTTAAGGTTTTTTTGGCTTAAAGCCGGGTAGATATAACTAAAAGATTAACTTTGGACATTACTGAGGGAACTTAGAAAATAGTGGGGCGATTGACGGGGCTTGAACCCGCGACAACCGGAATCACAATCCGGGGCTCTACCAACTGAGCTACAACCGCCACTACACACCTTGTTTGGTGTGGCGCGCATAATACATAAAATAATAAACTTTGTGAAGCCTTAAATTAAAAAAATTTAAATTAAAAAATAAAATCTAAAAATTCACTCTCGTACAGCGAAAGTTCAGGAACACTTGTTCAAGCTGTTCGCGAATAAAAACTATAAACAATACGCCATACATATAGTATGAATTCATTAATAAATGAGAACAAATTGTAAATTAATGTATAATACTAACCGGAAAAACACTAATCAAAAACATTTGGAGTAAACATGGATTCAGTACTTAATTGGCTTAATGATAACTCAGGCTTAATTTTACACTATAGTATTCAAGCAGTTGTTGCGCTTATTATCTTTTTAGTAGGTAGTAGGGTTTCTAAGTTTTGTTCTAACTTAACAGAAAAAGGGTTTGCAAAAAAACAGGTAGACAAAGCGGTTGGCTCTTTCGTAGCAAGCATAGTTTATACCCTTGTGTTTGCATTAACAGTGCTCATGGCGCTTTCGCAAATTGGTATTGAAACAACCTCATTTATTGCAATTTTAGGTGCGGCTGGTTTAGCTGTTGGTTTAGCGCTGCAAGGTTCATTGTCTAACTTTGCATCTGGCGTGCTTATTATTTTACTTCGCCCGTTTAAATCGGGTGATTTTGTAGAAGCTGGCGGTAAAATGGGCACAGTTAAGAAAATCGAGATTTTTTCAACTGAACTTCGCACACCAGATAATAAAGTAATCATTGTTCCTAACTCTCAAATTATGTCGGGCGCTATTACTAACTTCTCAAGAGAATCAACTCGTCGTATCGATTTAGTTATTGGTGTTGGTTACGATGCTGATTTACGCCAAGCAAAAGAAGTATTAAAATCAGTACTTGATGCAGAGACTCGTTTACTAACAGACCCTGCTTATACAGTAGCTGTTTCTGAACTAGGTGATTCAAGCGTTAACTTTGTTGTGCGTCCTTGGGTTAATGCTGCTGACTACTGGCCTACATATTTTTCATTAATGGAAAATATTAAAATTGCATTAGACGACGCAAATATTTCAATTCCATTTCCGCAAATGGATGTTCATTTACACAAGCAAGACTAATTTTTAGTATTAAATAGGTTATTTTTAATGAAATTAAAGCTTTTATCAGTGTTAGTTGCAGCATCTGCTGCGACTAACGCTTTCGCTGAAGATACAGAGCAAAAAACGTGGGAAGTTACCAGTGAGCTTGGTGCTATTGTTACCAGTGGTAACACTGAAACAACAACGCTTAAAGGTGGTATTAAAGTACAACACAATCTTGAAAGCTGGAACAACGAGTACAAGCTTGACGGTATCTACAAAGAAGATGAAGTTGACGATGCAAACGGTAACAAAGTTACTCAACGCACAAACGAAAAGTACTCAATTTCAGCCCAAGGTAACTATAAACTAAATGAAGAGCATTCTCATTTATTCATTTATGGTTCACACGTTTCAGACTACTTTGGTGCATACCGCAGTGAATCTGTAATCTCAGCGGGTTATGGCTTACGTTTGTTAAATGAAAAAACAATGTGGTTAAGCGCAGAGATTGGTCCGGGTTACAAATACTTTGAATACCCAGATGACAGCACTGAAGTAGATGAAAATGGTAATTCACTTGCCGGTGAGTTTGAAGGTGAAGTGATTGCCCTTGGTAAATTAGACTACAACTGGCAAATCTCAGACAATGCGCGTTTTACTCAGCTAGTTGCCGTTGAATACGGTGACACAAATACTAAAACACGTTCAGAAACTGCATTGCTTGCTAAAATTAATGGCTCTCTACAAATGAAAGTGGCTTTTAATGTAACCAACAACTCAGACGTTGCTGATGACAAAGAAAGCACAGACACAGAGACGTCATTCACACTAGTTTACAGTTTTTAACCAAAACCATTAAATTAGTGACACTAAAATGACAAAAGGGGCGAAAGTCCCTTTTTTATTTGCCTCAGATTAATGTATTATAGCCACCAATTTTGGTTGTAGACCTAGGGATATACCTACTCGTGAAAGTTTTTACACAATTATTAAGTGCTTTTGTTCTTTTATTTAGCATTAACGCAATGGCATTTACGCCGACCGCGTCGCAGCTAGAACAATTTAAAAAACTACCCAAATCACAGCAAGAGGCATTAGCCAAGCAGTATGGCGTAGACCTTTCTACAATCACAGGGTCAAACCAGTCAAGTAATCAAACACAAACCGAGCAGCCAACGATTGGTGAACGTTCGAAGCCACAACAAGAAGAGCTTAGCGACGACGAGCGCTTCAATCCCAAAAAAGATGAATTAAAACCATTCGGGTATTCACTGTTTGCCGGTGAACCAACCACGTTTATGCCAAACGAGAGTGCAGCAGTTCCTGATACTTATTTAGTGGGCCCTGGGGATCAGTTAAACATTAACTTTTATGGTAAAGAAAGTGAGAGCTTTGATGTAACTGTCGATCGTGAAGGCCGAATTAGCATTCCCGATTTAACACCAGTTCAAGTTGCAGGTTTAACGTTTGCAGAAGTTAAAGCGCTTATTAATGCAAAAGTAGAGCAAGAAGTTATAGGCGTAAAAGCGTTTGTATCGCTCGGGCAGTTACGCAGCATGCGTATTTTAGTATTAGGTGAGGCTTACAAACCGGGTAGCTATAGTGTTTCTTCTTTAACCACCGTATCGCATGCATTATTTGTCAGTGGTGGTGTATCTGACATTGCTTCTCTTCGTAATATTCAAGTTAAACGCGCTGGTAAAGTGGTTAGTAATTTCGACCTATACGATTTACTGATCAAAGGTGATAGTAGTAAAGATATAGTATTAAAACCTGGGGACGTTGTATTTGTACCCTCTGTTGGTTCACAAGTAACAGTTGAAGGCCTGGTAAAACGCCCAGCTATTTTTGAACTTAAACAAGGTGAAACGGCTAAACAACTTTTAAACATGGCCGGCGGATTAAAACCAGAAGCTTATGCTAAAAACGTAGTTGTTGAGCGTTTTAATAATCAGCGTAAAGAAATACTCTCTGTTGATTTTAGCAAAAGTAATATTAACTATATTCCAAAAGACGGCGACCGAATTCGTTTTAATTCGGTCAGTTCACAATACGAAAATTCAATCAGCCTAATTGGTGCAGTTGCTCGCCCGGGTAGCTATCAGTGGTATCAAGGTAAACGTATTTCAGACGTACTTAAGTCTGTGCGCGGCGATTTACTCCCTCAGGCAGATTTAAGCTACGGTTTATTAATTCGTGAAACAAATATAAATGGTGACATAGAAGCGCACCAATTTGACGTAGCGCAAGCGATTATTAAAAACGCTGACAATAACCTAGCGCTAAAAGCGAATGACAAAATCATCGTATTTAGTCGCTTTGAGAAAAAAGAAATAGAAAAAACAGCGCTTGAAAATATGGCGCTAAGCCAAGAGCAGCAAGAGCAACAACTTAAAGCTGAGCAATGGCATAAGTTTAAGCAAAAAGAGTTTGAAAAATACATTGGTATAAATCAAGAAGAAAAAACTATTACCGAAAATGGGCAAGCACTAACCATTGCTGATATTTCAAAACGTAAGGCGAATGAACAATCGCAAAACTTAAAAGCTGAAGACTATGCCTTTTTTAGTCGCCATAACTTACTTATTCCTATTATCGAAAAGTTAAAGCAGCAAGCATCAATAGCGCAAGCTATGCAATTAGTTGAAATTAATGGTAACGTCACTTACCCAGGTATTTACCCGTTGACCGTAAGCGGCGAAGTAGCCGACCTAGTAACGGCAGCAGGTGGCTTATTAGAATCTGCTTATACTAAACAAGCTGAAATAACGCGCATTGTTTTAGGTGATGCCTCTCAGGTAGAACATGTACGATTTGATCTTGAAAGTGCCCTAAAAGGTGAGTCACAAAACAATATCACCCTTCGTAGTAAAGACAGCATTAACATTTTCTCTATTCCTAACTGGCAAGAAAATGTAAAAGTAGAGCTAAAAGGCGAACTGAAATTCCCGGGTACATACACCATTCGCCGCGGCGAAACGCTCACTGATTTACTTAAACGTGCGGGCGGTTTTTCTGAGTTTGCAGAACAAAACGCAGCAATTTTTACCCGTGCTTCTATAAAAGAGCAAGAGCAACAACAACTAGCTCGCTTATCAACCGAGTTACGCCGCGATATTGCATCAAAAAGCTTCCAAAACTCAGTAAGCGGTAATTCTCTTTCATACGATGAGATGGACAAACTGCTAAATGATTTAGCCAGTGTTGAAGCGGTAGGTCGGTTAGTTATTGATTTACCCTTAATAGTAAATAACCAACAAAACTTAGTACTTCAAAATGGCGACACGTTATACGTACCAAGTAAGCGTGATTCTATCACCGTTATTGGTGAGGTTAATTACTCAACATCACACTTATATAAAGCAGGCGTAAGTGTTGATGACTATATTGATTTAAGCGGTGGTCTTAAAGAGCGTGCCAATGAAGATAGCATTTATATTATTAAAGCTAATGGCTCAGTCAAAATTCCTAGTCAAGGGGGGTGGTTTGCAGCTAATGACACAGAACAGCTAGAGCCTGGTGATACAATTGTAATACCAATGGATGCAAGCCATATGGATAAGCTAACGCTATGGAGCACTGCAACGCAGATTCTTTATCAGCTGGGTGTAGCGGTTGCTGCGATTGGCAGTCTGTAATTTAATAGTTACCTAGTATTCAATTTCAGTAACTCTAAATAAATGAGATAACTTATTAATGGAAAAAAGTGTGGATTCACAGAATACTCAACAAAGTATGTATGCTGAAGATGAAGGCGTAGATCTTAAAGGTTTTTTCTTAACTATTTGGAAGGGAAAATTAATAATTGCAATGGTAACCGTTATTTTTACGGGGTTATCTGTTGCTTTAGCTCTTAGTCTTCCTAACATTTATAAAGCTGAAGCACTCCTTTTTCCTGCGGAAAATGGAAAAGGTGATGGGGGGTTAGCTGCACTAGCAGGTCAATTTGGTGGTTTAGCCAGTATGGCTGGAATTGATTTAGGTGCAGGTTCTTCTGATAAGTCAGCATTAGCAATTGAAGTATTAAAATCTAGAAAATTTACAAGTGAGTTCATTGAGCGCCATAACATTTTACTAGACTTAATGGCTGCCGAAAGCTGGTCATATGGAGTGAACACTATAGCCTATGATGAGGATATCTATGATACCAAAACAAGCTCTTGGGTCAGAGATGTTGAATTTCCATTTAAGCCAAAGCCATCACTACAGGAGGCTTACAAAGAATTTAAAGAGATTGTTTATATAAACTCTTCAAAAGATACCGGCATGATTACAATTTCTGTTGAACATATCTCGCCTTACATTGCCCAGCAATGGGTTGTGTGGCTTGTTGAAGATATTAATAAAGAAATGAAAGAGCGAGATGTTGCTGAGGCAATTAAAAGTACTGCGTTTTTAAAGCAACAAATCGAAACCACGAAAGTTGCAGATATTAAAACAGTATTATTTCAGCTTATCGAGGAGCAAGCTAAAACAATTATGTTTGCTGAAGTTCGAGATGAGTATGTATTCAAAACAATTGACCCTGCTTTAGTTCCCGAAGAAAGAGTCAGCCCAAAAAGAGCGCTTATATGTATTGTAGGGGCATTGTTTGGCATTTTAATTGGTATTCTAATTATCTTGGGTAAAAATTATTTTAGAGAACAAGAAAGTGTTTGATAACTTAGCTCTTTTTTACAGTTCACTCAATATCATCATTTTTTAAGTTAAGCCTGAAGTTCAGGAATTACTATTATGGAAGCTATATGACTAAAGGTATTATTTTAGCGGGTGGTAGCGGGACTCGCCTTTACCCATTAACGAAAGTCGTAAGTAAACAACTTATGCCCGTCTATGACAAACCGATGGTTTATTATCCGATTGCTACTTTAATGAATGCAGGCATTAAAGATATCCTAGTCATAACAACACCAGCAGAACTAGATCGCTTCAAAGAATTGCTAGGTGATGGCAAGGATTGGGGTATAAACATAGAGTACAAGGCTCAACCATCACCAGATGGTTTAGCTCAGGCATTTTTGCTGGGTGAAGAGTTTATTGGTAGTAGCAATGTCGCATTGATCTTAGGTGATAACCTTTTCTATGGTCATGACCTTGTTAAGTCACTGCAAATAGCTGCTTCTAGAAAGTCTGGAGCAACTGTTTTTGGTTATCATGTAGCAAACCCATGTTCATATGGTGTTGTTGAGTTTGATGATAGTGGTAAAGCGATTTCTATAGAAGAAAAGCCAGAATTGCCAAAGTCAAACTATGCTGTTCCAGGTTTATATTTCTTTGATAACAAAGTTGTTGGGTACGCGAAGAATGTTGAAGCTTCACCCAGAGGTGAGCTAGAAATAACAGATGTTATTGAACAGTATTTGAACACTAACGCTTTAGATGTTGAAATTATGGGACGCGGAACGGCTTGGTTAGACACAGGTACTCATGACAGCCTGTTGCAAGCAGCACAATTTATCGAAACCATAGAAAAAAGACAGGGATTAAAAGTAAATTGTCCAGAAGAAGTCGCTTTTCGAATGGGGTACATCAATGAGCAACAGTTACAGCAATTAGCTGCGCCATTAGTCAAAAGTGGTTACGGTGAGTATTTGTTGAGCCTACTTTCAAGAAGGGTATTCTCATGAATATAATTGACACAGCTATTCCTGATGTAAAAATCTTAGAGCCTAAAGTTTTTGGTGATGAGCGAGGCTTTTTTTTAGAAACGTTTCGTGAAGACTGGTTTCGAGAGCATGTTGCAGATGTAACTTTTGTACAAGATAATCACAGTAAATCAGGACAAGGAATTTTAAGAGGTCTGCATTATCAAACGCAGCAAACACAAGGTAAGTTAGTGCGTGTTATAGCTGGTGAAGTTTATGATGTAGCCGTTGATGTACGTAAAAATAGCCCAACTTTTGGAATGCATGTAGGTGTTTTATTAAACAGTGATAATAAAAGACAGCTTTGGGTGCCAGAAGGTTTTGCACACGGTTTTTATGTGACAACTGAATCTGCTGAATTTGTTTATAAGTGCACAAATTACTACGCACCTGAATTCGAACAAAGCGTCCTTTGGAATGATCCTAGTCTTGCTATTCAATGGCCTCTGGTAAATAGTATGCAGCCATTACTATCACCTAAAGATGAAGCTGGCTTAATATTAGCAGATGCTCCTACCTTCTAATCGAGTAATTTATGAGTAAAACAATTTTTGTAACTGGCGGAGCTGGTTTTATTGGTTCTGCATTAGTTCGCTTTTTAATAAATGAAACCGAACATACGGTAGTTAACTTCGATAAGCTTACGTATGCGGGTAACTTAGAGTCATTAGCATGTGTAGAGCAAAATGAAAGATATCATTTTGTGAAAGGCGATATTTGTGATCGTGAGATAGTCAACGCTACGCTTGCCAAATTTCAACCAGACTTTATCATGCATTTGGCTGCGGAAAGCCATGTGGATCGTTCTATTGATGGACCAGGTGAATTTATTCAGACAAATGTTGTTGGAACCTATGAACTACTAGAAGCTGCTAGAACTTACTACGATTCTCAAAAAGATGAAAAGAAAGCAGTATTTCGCTTTCACCACATTTCAACAGACGAGGTATACGGCGACTTAGGGGAAACAGGTCTTTTCACTGAAGAAACGCCTTATGAGCCTAGTTCACCTTATTCTGCATCTAAGGCGGCATCGGATCATCTTGTTCGAGCATGGAACAGAACTTTTCAACTGCCAGTAGTGCTAACAAATTGCTCAAATAACTACGGCCCATATCACTTTCCTGAAAAATTGGTCCCGTTAATTATTCTTAATGCTTTAGAGGGCAAGAAGCTTCCAGTATATGGCGATGGTAAGCAAGTAAGGGATTGGTTATTTGTTGAAGACCATGCACGAGCACTTTATAAAGTTGTATCTGAAGGCAAGCTTGGCGAAACATACAATATCGGTGGCTTCAATGAAAAACAAAATATCGAAGTAGTTACAACAATTTGTAACCATCTGAATGAGCTAATTACAGAAAAGCCTGATGGTTTAGATAATTTTAAAGAGTTAATTACATTTGTACAGGACAGGCCCGGCCATGATTTAAGGTATGCAATCGACGCCTCAAAAATAAACAAAGAGCTAGGATGGGAACCACTTGAAACTTTTGAGTCAGGCATTCTAAAAACAATTAAATGGTATTTAGAAAACTCACAATGGTGTGAAAATGTTCAGTCAGGTAATTATCAACGTGAGAGGCTTGGCAGCGCATGATGTATACAGTTATTGGCGGTAAAGGGTTCATTGGTAGTGAAATTGTAAAACAGTTTAGCGAGGCTGGTGAGCAAGTATATGTGCCTGAAAAGCTAGATAAAGGTGTTTTCAATAAGCCATTGGGCACAGTGATTTATGCTGCAGGTCATGGCGACTGCGCTAATAATCCAATGAAAGTATTCGATTCAAACGTCAGTTACCTAGTAAAAATGCTAGAAGGTAGCCAATTTGATAGGTTTATTTACATTTCATCTACGCGTGTCTACATGAATCAGCAAGCAAGTTATGAAAGTGCAGATCTGACAGTTTGCGCAAAAGATAACAGAGCGCTATTTAACTTAACAAAGCTTACGGCTGAAAACCTAGTTTTAAACTCAGTAGATAAAGCAATTGTTGTGCGGCCTAGTAACGTATACGGTTTGGCAGTAAATAGCCCTCTATTTTTACCTTCAATTGTTAGAGACTCGATCGCTAATAAAGAAGTTAACATGTATATTCGCGAGGATTATCAAAAAGATTATGTTTCAGTGGTTGATGTGGCTGATGCCATTTACAAGTTAGCTAAAGCTGATATACAAAGCAATGAGATCTTCAATATTGCCTCAGGAAGAAATACTAGAGCGGATACAATTGCAAAAGTAATAACTGATAAAACAGGCTGTAAAGTAAATTGGTTTGAAAGTAACGTTAATGAAGCCTTTTCTGAAGTTGATATTAGCAAACTACAAAGTGTGGTTGATTTTAATCCTGCCAAAATCGAAGACGATCTAGAGTCAATGATTAATTCATTTACGGAATTTTACAACAAATATGAAAGTTTTACTCTTTAGTCCAGATACTTTTGGCTATTACAAAAAAATTATAAATGTGTTGGAGTCAAAAGGTCATTTAGTTGACTGGATTAACCACATTTATGTAAAGAGTAATTTTGATCGAGTAAAATCAAGGTTAATGCCAAGCCTTACAAGCAAGTTAACAGAAAAACATTTCATAAATGAAATTAACTGGCAAGGTGACTATGAATTAATTATTGTCATTAAAGGTGAAGGCCTTTCAGAGTGTTTACTTGATAAAATGAAGCAAGGCTTTAGCAAAGCTAAATTCGTGTATTACTCCTGGGATTCACTGTCTAATGTAAAAGGCGCTCAAGGAAAGTTTAAGTATTTTGATGCTATAAAGTCATTCGATAGGATTGATTGCCAGAATATTGAAAACCTTGAGTACTTACCTCTTTTTTATAGCAGAGAATACAGCAGAAAGGTAAGTAGAGTCGCAGATAATAAATATTCGGCAGCTTTTGTTGGAACATTGCACTCTAATCGCTTTAGTGATGTATCAGGGATGGCTTCTTTAGTTGAAAAGAATCTTAATAAACCTGCTTTCACATTTTTTTATTACCCTAGCAAACCTGTTTTTAAAGTTCTTCAAGTTATTAACAAAATATTTCGAAAGATACCAATCGAAGAGGTTTCTTTTGATAAGCTCAGTGTTCAAGATGTTTCTGATGTAATGTGCGATTCTGAGGTTATTATTGATTATGGTCACCCCGATCAAACAGGCTTAACAATGAGAACCATTGAGACCTTAGGAATAAACAAAAAGCTAATTACTAATAATAAACTAGTTATGGAAGAACCTTTTTATAAAACTGAAAATATTTTTGTAATTGGCCAGCAAAAAGAGCAAGAACTAGCCGAATTTTTAACTTATCCATATGTGCCAGTTAGTAATGAAGTTTATCAAAGTTACGCCATAGAAAACTGGGTTGAGCGTTTAATCCAATGCTGAAAAAACTCTTTTCTAGTGCCTTTCTATTAATGCTTAGTACTTTAATAGCGAAAGGTTTTATATTAATTCTTAATATTTTAATTGCTCGTTACACATCAAAAGATACTTATGGAACTTTTGCGTTTTTGCGAAGCACAATTAACTTATTTGAGACTACATTTAGCTCAGCGGTTAACCCTTTCGCTGTTAAAGAAAGCGCTAAAGAGAACTCTAGTAAAGTCGCAGTGCTTGCATATGGTGTATTCTATGCACTTACTGCATTGACCGTCTCAACCTCATGCTTGTTATTATGGGGAAGCAGTTCATTTATAGGTAGTTTATCTTCCTTTGACTTTTTGACGCTCCAAATAGTTTTGACAGTAGTAATATTGATTTCACTGACTCTGTTAAATGGTTATTTGATCTCTGTGCACATAGGGAAAGGCATTTATAAAGTAATTTTCTTCTCAACAGTAATTAGCATTGTTTTATCAGCCGCTGTTATTTTCTATACATATGAAGATATTACTGTAGAAATAGCCTTATTTTATATGCTTATTTATCAGTTTACTGACTTAACAGTGAAAGCGTTTAATGTATTGAGTAATCACACACATATTTTAAAAAATATTGAATACTATGTGCTTTTTCAGAAAACTAAAGGAGTATTCAATACGGTAAAGCCAGTAATTGTTGGTTCTGCAATTAATGCTTTTATCTTTTGGTTTGTAAGGTATATAACAGCTAATAGTGAGAATGGCTTTGTAGCACTCGCTGAGTTCGATGTTTCATTTCAGATGTTTATGATTTGTTCAATTCTTTTAAATATCATCTGTAATATTGTTTTACGAAATTTGACAAAGCTCCATGAGTCAGGAGGCAATGTAAAGCAACTTATCAGCTATGCTATGCAGTATATGTCGTTATCATGCTTACTATTCGTTGGTGTTGGCTATTTCCTTTATGATTATTTTTTACTTTTATATGGTGATAAATACACCACGGATTTATTTTTAGAAGTAACTTTAATCTGTTTATTTTACTCTGTTGCTTTAGCATTCAATAGAGTAATGGTTGTTATGAATAAAACATATCAACTTTTTTATGTTGCCTTAACTTCTGCGATAGTCATGGGCGCATATATTTTAACAGTAACTGCAAGTGCAGAGAGTTTAGCAATATCATTCAGTGTATATTATCTAACCTCATGTTTTGTTTATTTATATATTTTTAAATATAGGCTTATCAAATGATTGATCGTATTACGAAACTTTATCAAGACAGCGGCTTACTACTTTTCTGTGTACGAATTCCTTTGCGCTTTCTAAAAGTTCTTTTCGATATCTTAAATACTTTATTTTATAAGGCTGTATGTAAAAAAGTAGGTAAAAATGTGCGTATCGAATTTGGTGCTAGAATTGAGTCACCTAAGCTTGTAAGGATAGGTGATGGGGTATTTATTGGAAAAGGAACATTGCTTGTATCAGAGAACAACACAGGTGAATGTATTATAGAAGATAAAGTACATATATGCCGAGATTGCCATCTAGATCATACAGGTGGATTAACTATTGGAAATAATACCTTGTTATCAGAAGGTGTTGTCATTTACAGCCATAGCCATGGCTACGACCCTAAAAGCAAGCCTGTTAGTATAAAAAAGGAAATTGCAGCAAATTGCTGGTTAGGCACACGTGCAATTTTATTAGAAACCGCTGAAAGTATTGCTGAAAAAACAATCATTGCGAGTGCTGCGGTTGTATCTAAGTCTATTATAGAAAAACAATGTATATTTGGTGGTGTACCTGCAAAAAGAATAAAACAGTACAATGATTGATGCATTTATAACCTTTTATTTTATTGTTCTATTACTGTTACTTCTTTATTTAAAAAAGGGGAAGAAAGATTTTTTTCATGTTATTCCTTTTTTTATTTTGTTTTCTATGGCTGAGGTGCCGTATCTATATTTTATCGCTCATAATCCGCAAGAACTTCATCCGAAAGTTATCTATCACTTAGATGACTTTAGCTTTGCTTTTTTTCAGCATGTTCTGTACAAACTAATATTTGCAATAGTTTGCATTTTTACCATGGCTTTCTTTGAGCCTAAAGGTAAACTTTTTGGTGTATCTAGTATTGGCGTAGGTATGAAGGTTGTAAAATTTAAATACGCGAGCTATTTCTTTATTGCCCTCACTATAATAATGTTTGCTTTGTTCCTTCATAAAGTAGGCGGTTTCTTCTTTCTGATAAGTAATATGGATAATAAAACCTTGGTAGTTCAAGGTACTGCAATGTATAGGAATATTTTTTTTATATCTGCGATGCTGTCTATAGGCTACTACATAACGTACTTGTCATTGAAAAGAATTAAGCTTAAAAATTATCTTTTTCTATTTTTTATATCAGTGTTTTTCTTTGCTATGCTGGCATCTTATGGCGAAAGAAAAAACCCACTACTACTTTTAGTTTTCTTAATTCTAATGTGGAATTATAAAATTAAAAACGTAAATGTTTTTTCTGTTAAAAATTTACTCTTATTATTCTTTTTAGTTTTCTTTGCTTCTCTTGCACCTATTTTAAGGGTTGATGGGGCACTAGATTACTATATGTCAGATCCAGGCTCATTAATACCTGACGCCCTGCCGTATATGGGCGAATTATTTAAGCGATTCAGCGATATTGATATTTCACTATTCATCTTTCCATATTTTGACTCTATTAATAAGCTTTGGTTTGGTAGTACATTTATGGACTTCTTTACTGGGTTTATTCCCAGCTCATTTTATGAGACAAAACCACCGCTAGATGAAGGCGTTTATATCTATAATTTCGCTCAAGGAAATAATGTTGCAATTAACTCACCATTTAAGTACATGATCCCTGTAGGCTGGCCTCTAAGTCGTGTAACTGCAGGTTATGTACACTTTGGCCCTGTTGGAGTTATCTTGTATGCAATTTTGACAGGTATGATTTTAAAATATTTCTATCAGGTAATGATCAGCTCAAAGTTTGCACCTCTATGGGTTTCTTTTTATGCCTTCATGATGTTGACAGGGTTTGGTATTTCAAACGCTTTTATTTTTAACACATTAACCATATTCGTCTTATTAATGTTATTCACTTTGTTTATTTACTTATTTGAGGGCAAGAAAAATGTATCTCGTTAACTTTTCAAATCAGATTGCTGCAGGCCCCAAAAATATCGCTAATAATTTTATCCGCAATGCACTGCAAAGTGGTGAGAAGTTCGTATTTATTGTTCCAAACTTGCCTGAGTTTCTAACATATTCAGAGACAGAAAATTGCAAATTTGTAGTTGTTGATGTAGTACCTGGCAGTCTTAAAGCCTTATTGAATGTATTTAAAGTTAACTTTTCACTGATGAATTCATTAGCAAAAAAATATGAGCCTAAAGCAATTCTTGCTTTCGGTAATTTTTTGTTCGGTATTAAAAGTAATCATAAAAAAGTAGTCTTACTTCATCACCCATACATCGTAGATGATCGTTTATATGGTAGTTTGAGTGGAGTTGCAAAAATAGCTGAGAAAATTAAGCGTCACCTTTTTAGTAAAACAGTTAAAGCCGTAGACACAGTTGTTGTTCAAAGTAGCTATATGCAAAAGTTGCTCAATGAAAAAGTAGCAATTGATTCTGAAATTATTTTTAATCCAATTAGCGATAACTTCAAAAGAGAGAGCATTGTAAGCTTTAAAACTAAGCAGAAGTTGCCCAAAGTAAAAGAACTACTTTATGTTAGTCGCTTTTATGCACATAAAAATCATGCATTTTTATTGAAACTTGCTACAGCAATAAAAGAAAAAGCATTGCCTGTCGTTATTAATATTACGGTTGATGAATCAATACCTGAAGCTGCAGAGTTTATAGCTGCTATAAAAGAGCAACATCTACCGATCAATAACTTAGGGGAGTTACCTCAGGCAGATCTTAAACAGTATTACCAAGACTTTGCATTTGCGGCTATTTTCCCTTCAAAATCTGAAACTTTTGGTAATCCACTAATAGAGGCTATGTTTTACGATCTGCCTGTTATTGCCCCAGACCTTGATTATGCTCATTCTGTTTTAGATCAAGCTGGCGTGATTTATAAAGAAGATGATGTGCATGACTGCTTAAAAGAAATTAGTAAGCTATTTGATGTTGAAACGTATAACAATATTCGCTTAGCTTCACATGCTAGGGCGCAATTATTTCCTGATTCAGCTTTATGGTTTGAAACTTACATGGCCCTTTTGAGGTAGCACATAAATGAAGTATGTTTATAAAAGTAATAATCTAGACTTTTTAAGGTTGGTACTGGCCACGGCGGTAGTGTTTTTGCATTTAGCTTTTTTAGCTAAAACACCACTAACGGAATCAGTTAGTGAGTCATTACATTGGCTATCTGGTAATGCGGTGTCTACATTCTTTATCGTTAGTGGCTTTCTGATTTATATGAGCTACGACAGAAAAAAAACCGTAATTAATTATTTTTGGGGGCGTTTACTTCGTCTTTATCCTGCTTACATTTTGCTAATTTTGTTTTCTAGCTGTTTATATCTTTTTGTCGGAGACGGGAGTTCGGTTGGAAGCTATGCATCTGAAATTAAGTACTTCGTAGCAAATGGGTTTTTTTTGAATTTCTTAGCACCTACTATTGATGGTGTATTTTCAACGAATCCAGAGCCCTTTATTAATGGCTCATTATGGACTTTAAAAATAGAAGTTATGTTTTACTGCATGGTACCTATCTTCTACATGCTCTTAGAACGCAAATATAGTTGTTTATACATGTTAGCAATCTATGTATTGTCATTTATTTATAAAGATTTTATCTTATTTCATAAAGATACAATCCCAATGGCAGAAACACTGGCATCTCAGCTGCCAGGACAAATGATGTACTTTATTGCAGGTATATTTTGCTTTAAATACTTTGATATTTTAAAAAGACAATTTTCAGCATTATTAATTACATCAGTTATTTTGATATGGTTAAATTTTTATTACTTACAACCATTTGTAATTGCTGTTTTCATTACATTGGTATTTATTTCACTGCCTAATATACTTTCATTTAAAAAGTTGGGCGATATTTCATATGGTGTATATATTTTTCATTTCCCGATCATTCAGTTATTTATAGCAAACGGTTTTGAGTTTAATACGGTTTCATCTTACTTTGTACTATTTACGACTATTTTTGTTGTCTCTACAGTTTCGTGGAAACTAGTTGAAGCACCAAGCTTAAGACTTAAGAATAGATTCTTTTAGGAGTTAATATGGGAGTCTTAATTACGGGTGGAAATGGCTTTATTGGTAAAAAACTTGTTGATTATCTATCAAAAGATTTTTCGATATCGATAACACAAAGAGCTGACGAAACTATTCCTCAAGCCGCAGTGAAATCTGTAGTAACAGGTGACTTATCTGAGTTTTTAGAGTGGGATAGTGCGGTTAATGGATGCTCTCAAGTTGTCCATTTAGCATCGTTCGCCCATAAACATACACCAACTATTCAAGAGCTTGAGCAAACAAATATTAGAGCCTTAAAAGACTTATTAGTAGCATGTAAAAATAATAATATAAAAAAGTTTATTTACTTTAGTACGGCGTATGTCCATGGTAAATGTGCTGACGTAGATGTTAATGAAAACTCTTCGTTAATTAAAGGGGTACCACAACTTCAAACGAGGATCATCGCAGAAAATTTAGTAAAAACTTTTTGTTCCGATTCAGGTATTGATTACATTATAATTCGCCCTACACTTATTTTAAGCTATGATGCACCAGGAAATATAGGAACCTTAGCTAGATTAGTCTCTAAAGTTCACTCTTTTCCTTTCAAAGCAATAAAAAACCAGCGTTCATACTTATCAGTAGATAAACTACTTAGTTTCATCAAGTTTTGCTTAATGAACGACAGAGCTAATGGTGAAATCTATCTATTAGCTGATGAAAAAGCTCTATCACTCCAGCAAGTATTGAATTTTCTTGCAGGTAAAGAAAAAGTAAATATTAAGCACTTTTACTTTCCTGAAGTTTTGCTTCGTTTGGGGTTAAGAGTTCTAGGCCAAAAAGAACGTGAAAATGTCTTGCTTGATAACTTTGTTGTAGACTCATCGAAAGCAGATAAACTTTTAACAGAAATAGATTTGGATAGATATTAATGTTACGTATTTTAGATTTTCTTTTCGCATTATTTGGATTGGTATTTGCTTTTCCATTTTTTATTATACTTTTTATCATTGGCTTATTTGATACTGGCTCGCCGCTTTTTATGCAAGAGCGTGTTGGTCGTAATAAAAAACCGTTTACTTTAGTTAAATTTAGAACAATGACAGTAGATACAGCATCGGTTGCAAGCCATTTAGCAAGCAGTGCATCTATCACTCGTTTTGGCGGTTTTTTACGTAAAACTAAATTAGATGAGCTACCGCAGCTTTGGAATGTACTTAAAGGTGAGATGAGCTTAGTTGGGCCACGCCCAGGACTATTTAATCAGCAAGAGCTTACCCAAGCACGTGAGGCTAAAAATATATACAATGTGCGTCCTGGCATTACTGGCTTAGCACAAGTAAGCGAAATAGATATGTCTACTCCAGAGCTGTTAGCTGAAACCGATGCAAAAATGATAACCACGCTAAATCTTAAAAATTACTTTACATACATACTGCAAACAGTAACAGGGAGTGGCAGTGGCGATAGAGTAAAATAACCAAATTACATACACAAATTTACAAAAAATAACCAAATACATAAAGGCTATATTATCTTTTATATATAGTCTTTAACTATTAAGTGCAATAGCTGTTCATCTTGTAGTAAAATTGTAATCAATAGAATAGTAGTATCACTGCTAGATTCAGGGAAATGTATTGTGTTTTTAAAATTTTTAGTTAACTTACCTCGCCCACAGAAAAGAGTGGTATCACTTGTTATAGATAGCATTTTTATTATTGTTGCTTTTTGGCTTGCTTTTTTACTTAGGCTTGATAGTACCGCTGTTTTAAAAAATACACACACATGGGGGCTTTTGGCAATATTACTTCCGTTGAGCTTATTGAGCTTTGTCAAACTAGGTCTTTACCGAGCTGTTCTGCGCTACATGAATACGCAAGCGGTATGGGCTATCGTTGCTGGTGTTGTGCTTTCTACTGTATTTTTAACTGTATTATCCTTTTTTTTAAGTGCCCCTGTTCCGCGCACTGTGCCGTTTATATATGCTAGTTTTTGTATTTTATTTGTAGGTGGGTCAAGGTTAACAGCGCGGGCTATTGTCGGGCAAATCACTATGCGTCGCAAAGAAGGTGTAATTATATATGGAGCAGGCTCTGCAGGCCGTCAATTAGCTATAGCACTGGCTAGCGGACCAGAGTATTCACCTGTTGCGTTTATAGATGATGACCCTAAAAAACACTTATCATTAATACAAGGTGCTTGCGTGTATTCACCTACACAAATAGCCGAAGTTGCCGAGCAAAAATCGGTTAACAAAATTTTGCTCGCTCTGCCTAGTACCTCCCGAAGTCGTAGAAAAGAGGTCCTTAACTCGATCGAAAAGTACAAGTTACAAGTCATGACCATTCCGGGGATGGCTGATATAGTGTCGGGCACTACAAGCGTTGATGCAATTAAGGATGTAGAAATTGATGACCTACTTGGAAGAGAGTCAGTTAAACCAAGACAAGATTTAATGTCATCAAACATTAGCAACAAAGCAGTTATGGTTACTGGTGCAGGTGGTTCAATAGGGTCAGAGCTATGCAGACAAATAATAAAAAATAATCCAACAAAAATTGTGTTGTTTGAGCTTTCAGAGTTTGCTTTATACGCTATAGAAAAAGAACTTTCAGAATATTGCGCTGCCAACAACCTAAATATTGAAGTGTTACCTATATTAGGTTCTATTCAAAACAAAAAATTAGTTGAATCAACATTTTCAACATTTAGTATTCAAACTGTTTACCATGCCGCAGCTTATAAGCATGTTCCATTGGTAGAGCATAATGTTGTTGAAGGCGTTCGAAATAATATATACGGGACTTATAACGTTGCAACCGCGGCTATTTTTACCAATGTAGAAACATTTGTTTTAGTGTCTACCGATAAGGCTGTTCGCCCAACAAATATAATGGGAACAACCAAGCGTATGGCCGAACTGGTGCTGCAAGGCCTTTCAGAGGTGCAAAATACAACACGCTTTACCATGGTTAGATTTGGTAATGTTTTAGGTTCATCGGGTTCGGTTGTGCCGCTTTTCAGAAAACAAATAAAAGCAGGTGGCCCAATAACATTAACCCATCAAGACATAACACGTTACTTTATGACCATACCAGAGGCCGCTCAACTTGTTATTCAAGCGGGCGCTATGGGGGTAGGTGGCGACGTGTTTGTGCTTGATATGGGAGAACCTGTAAAAATTAAAGACTTAGCAACAAAAATGGTCCACTTGTCTGGGTTAGAAGTTAAACATGAAAAACGACCAAATGGCGATATAGAAATTAAATGTACTGGCTTGCGCCCAGGTGAAAAGTTATACGAAGAGCTGTTGATTGGCGATAACGTTACTGGTACTGAACACCCTAGAATACTCAGTGCTCACGAAATAAAAATGCCATGGGCTGAATTGGATACCTTTTTAGCTAACCTAAAAATTGCATGTGACGAGTCTGACCACCCTCAAATTCGTAAGCTACTTTTACAAGCGCCCACAGCTTTTTCTCCTACGGATGGTATTTGCGATCTTAATTGGAAAGAAAAACAAACAAGCCAATCAAATGTAACCGTTTTGCCTAATATAAGCAGTTCTTGAGTCGCTTTTATAACAAACGATTGTTGGTGTTTTAAATCTTAACCATCCGCGTGAGCACGCTTCACGCCTACAGAGGGATCCAAAACCACTAATAGTAAAGTTTAACACCACGTAGGCGCCTTGCTTGCTGGCGCATTAAAAGCATAGCTTTTAAATTTAACTATCCGCATGAGCACGCTTTAAGCCTACAAAGGGTCCAAAACCACTAATATTAAGGTTAAACACCACGTAGGCGCCTTGCTTGCTGGCGCGTTAAAAGCTAACTCCCTATCTCAATTTTAACGCTTTCCCCTAACACCTCTTCATACTTACTGGCCAATGCAGCTTTTGCATCATCATCACCATGCACAATTTTTATATGGCTTGGCTTTTTACGCATGCCCGTTACAAACTTAATTAATCCGTTTTGATCCGCATGCGCACTGTAGCCGCTAATGGTGTGTACTTTGGCATTAATGGTGACGCGTGTATTGTTTATAAAAACGTAACCATTACGTGGGCCGTATTGTTGAATGTCGCGGCCTAACGTGCCTCGCCCTTGGTAGCCTACAAATAAAACATCGGTGGTTGCATCAGTTAAAAATCGCTCTAGGTAATTAACTATTCGCCCACCGGTACACATACCGCTGGCGGCTAAAATAATGGCAGGCGTTTGGTGCGTACTTAAGTAATTAATAATGGCCATATGCTCTTTGTGCGTATCAACCGTGGTTAGGTTTTTAAAATCAAGTGGGTGCCGGCCTTTGGCTACTTTTTGCTTTGCTTCGTTATCCCATAAATGCTTAAACTTTTTATATTGAGCAGTAAAGTTTGCCGCCATGGGGGAGTCGAGTATTACGTGTATATTTCGCCATTTTGAATGCTTGCCAGAGCTATGTATAAGTTGTTCTAATTCGTAAAGTAGCTCTTGGGTTCGGCCAATACTAAACGCAGGCACCAACACCACTCCATTATCGGCAACCGCCCGCTCTATTACTTTTTTAAGTGTTTGGGTGCGCTCTTTTCGGCCTTGATGGTTTTTATCGCCATAGGTCGATTCAATCACTAAAGTGTCAGCTTTATAAGGTGCTTTGGGAGAGGGAAGTAAGGGCGTGTAGGGTGCGCCTAAGTCACCCGAAAATACAACGCGATGAGTACCATTTGGTTTAGTATTTTGTTTATGAGTTTTAATATCAATTTCAACATAGGCCGAGCCTAAAATGTGCCCTGCTCGCTGAAATCGGGCTTTAGCCTTTTGCAGCCCGTTGCATGGCAAATCAAACCACGTTTTAAAGTCTACAGGTACAATACGGCGCTTTAGTAGGTTTAAGCAGGCACTTATAATTTTGGGGTCGCGTGTTACACCCACTTTTAGTGCGTCTTCTATTACTAGTGGCAACAAGCTTGCTGAAGCCTGAGAGGTAAATATGGGACCTTTAAAACCCGCTGCAAATAAATAAGGAATTCGGCCTACATGATCAATATGGCAATGCGTAACAATGAGCGCAGTAACGTGGCTAATATCAAACTCTATTGATAAATCGTCTTTAGAGTCTTCGCCTTGAAATAACCCGCAATCAATAAGCACACTTGATTGATCACCAATTAAAAGCTCATGGCATGAGCCTGTAACACCGTTTACCGCGCCGTGGTGAAGTATATCCATATACATTTACTCGAAAAAATTTGTTAGTTACCTAAGGTAGATAACATTTATGTAATTAGCAAAATATAAAATCAATGTATTGTTCGAATAAAAAGTGAACAATGTCAATATGGTAGTTATAAATTTCAACATCGGTTAAGTAATTGTTACGTAAACAATAACAATGTATTAGGGTTATGTAAGTAACCAATAACTTATCAAGCATATTTACATAGGCATTATAGGCTGGCTATAATGACGTTCGATTTAGTTTAATCTTGTGTTTATTGCAATTTAGTAGGTAGTAAGGTTGCCATGGAAAGTTGGTATTTAGTTATGTGTAAGCCGCGCCAAGAAGAGCGGGCAAAAGCCAACTTGAATAATCAAGGAATAGAAGCTTTTTACCCCATATTAACCACTGAAAAGCTGGTTAAAGGTCGTCGTACCGTCAAACAAGTCCCTTTATTTCCAAATTACTTATTTGTTTGCCTAAATCCAAAAAATGGGCCTTTTGCCGCTGTAAAAAATACTCGCGGTATAGGTAGCTTTGTAACATATGGGGCTAATTATCAGGTTGTACCGCTAGCAATAATTGAGCATTTAAATAATCAAAAGTCGCATACTGTTGAATCGCAATTACCTAAACAAGGCGATGTGGTAAGTGTGAATAATAATTCGTTTAAAAATATAGACGCAATATACAAAGAGCCCGACGGTGACCTGCGCAGCATTTTGTTAATTAACTTGCTCAATAAGCAGGTAGAAATGAGCGTAGATAATACATATATTGAATTTAGTTAAAGGTTTTGCAGGCACCTAGCTCACTGGCTCGGTAATTATTAAAAAATATATAAATCATCAGTAAGTAGGAACTGCAACCTAGGGGCGGAAGCGTGCCCGAAGGGCTAGACAAGCAAATAGTTTTGCTTTCAAGCTGGAGCGAGAGGAGCTATGCGACGAACTGGAACGTGCCCGAAGGGCTAGTCGAGCTAAAACACTATTATTACCACAGAGAAGACAAAGAGAATTACAGTAGAAGTGATTTTAAGACCAACTCATTGTATTTCGCTCTCCTCTGTGTAGCGCGCAGCGCCTCGGTGTTCTCGGTGGTCAAAATTGTCTTGCGGTTATATTTTTAACCTAAACGATAAAGTGGATAAAACACGATTATCACCACAGAGAAGACAATGAGAAGTACAGGGTAAGATACTAAAAATAGTATGTTCCCTGAGTGAAGCGCGCAGCGCCTCGGTGTTCTCGGTGGTCAAAATTGTTTCGCGGTTAAATTCTTAACCTAAATGATAAAATGAATAAAACACGATTATCACCACAGAGAAGACAATGAGAAGTACAGGAGAAGATACTAAAAAATAGTATGTTTCCTCAGTGTAGCGCGCAGCGCCTCGGTGTTCTCGGTGGTCAAAATTGTCTTGCGGTTATATTTTTAACCTAAACGATAAAGTGGATAAAACACGATTATCACCACAGAGAAGACAATGAGAAGTACAGGAGAAGATACTAAAAAATAGTATGTTTCCTCAGTGTAGCGCGCAGCGCCTCGGTGTTCTCGGTGGTCAAAATTGTCTTGCGGTTATATTTTTAACCTAAACGATAAAGTGGATAAAACACGATTATCACCACAGAGAAGACAATGAGAAGTACAGGGTAAGATACTAAAAATAGTATGTTTCCTCTGTGTAGCGCGCAGCGCCTCGGTGTTAGTTAATAATGTTTAAAATTATGTCCACTCAGGTGTAGAATTTGCTCACGCGAAAGGGTGTGAATATAACCAAGTAAGCTAAACGCGCTAGAAAACACATAGGTAGCATATAAAATATGTGTAACTAAAATAATTAGTCTATATTCCAAGATGACAAATTTGCAAAGGATCGCCATGGAAGACTTACTAACTCAAAAAGTAATTGGTTGCGCTATTGAAGTACATAAAAACCTTGGGCCAGGCTTATTAGAATCAACCTACGAAAGCTGCCTAATATATGAACTACAGCAAACAGGTTTATCAATAAAAAGCCAAATAAAATTACCAATCAACTACAAAAACACAACTATTGATGCAGGGTATAGGCTCGATATATTAATTCCAAATAAATTAATAATAGAAATAAAAACAGTTGATAAACTATTGCCAATACATACAGCACAACTAATAACATACTTAAAGTTAAGCGGCATAAAAACAGGATTACTCATAAACTTTAACCAAGTAAAACTCATTGAAGGTATAAAGCGAATAAGCGTTTAATATAAAAGTGCAAAATAACACACTAAAATATCACAAAATAAACCAGCCCTGTTTGCTACCTTTATTTTATAAAACATTGAGTAAGCTTAAATACTTATTTAAAAGAAAGCAGCAATTCAAAAGCGCGTTTCGGCTTGCGCGAAAAGCCCTCACATGCTTTAATTACCGCACAAAAATACAAGTACTCACCAAGGTCGGTGAGGAACAAAATATTTAAAATAATTTTGGGATTCTACAATGGCGTTAAGCTGTAAATCACTCATCACCTCACTCGCATTACTATCAGTTACCGGTTGCACCATAGTGCCAGGCAGCCATTTTGAAGGCTTAGACTCTGGCGAGCAAACACAAAACCTTGAGCAAGATCTCGAAAAAGTAAATATTCAAATTATCGACTCGTCGTTAATTAAACAACAAAAACAAGCACGTGCATCTGCCAAACCAATATCGAACACCGCGGGCGTAAACGTAAGTAATTACGAATACAAACTAGGTGTAGGTGACGTACTAACCATAGGCGTATGGGATCATCCCGAGCTAACAATACCCGCAGCAGTGCAACGTACCGCAGAATTTGACGGCTTTCGCGTACAAAAAGACGGCACCATTACCTATGCTTACGCCCCAGATATTCCTGCCGCAGGGCGTACCATTAGTGAAGTACGCGAAGACCTAGTTAAACGCCTAAGCCGCGTAATAGAAGACCCACAAGTAGACATAAAAGTCGTGGGTTTTAGAAGCCAAAAAGCCTACGTAACCGGTGAGGTAAACAAACCAGGCGTATACCCAGTTACCGAAATACCACTCACCCTAATTGACGCGTTAAACCAAGCGGGTGGATTAACAGAAGCCGCCGATTGGCGCACAGTAACGTTTACCCGTGGTAACAAAACAGAAACCATACAACTCGACAGCTTTTATTCACATGGTGATATTTCGCAAAACCGTTTACTTCAACACGGCGACATAATTCATGTAACGCGTAACGACGCACAAAAAGTATTTGTACTGGGCGACGTAAAACGTGCAGGGTCTATAGTATTAAACCGATATGGCTTAAACCTAGCCGAAGCACTAAGCGACACCGGTGGTCTAAACGAAACCACAGCCGACGCCAATGGCGTGTTTGTACTGCGTAAAAGCAACGTAGAGCAAACAGGTGTTATTGCAAACGTATACCAGCTGCACGCTAAAAATATTACTGCAATGGTATTAGCCGAGCAGTTTGAACTGCAACCGCACGACATTGTATATGTAACATCGGCACCATTAGCCCGTTGGAACCGCGTAATAAGCTTATTACTACCGTCGGTATCAACGGTTGATAACCTAAACGACATTAATAACTAAGGCGCAAAACAATGTTCGATTCTGTATTAGTTGTATGTGCCGGTAATATTTGCCGCAGCCCTACTGGCGAATATGTATTAAAGCAAAAGCTTAAAGGTAAAAATATTAAAGTGTCGTCAGCTGGGTTAACCGCACTTGAGGGTAAACCTGCCGATGCAAAAGCAAAACAAATAGCCCAAGCACACGGTGTAAACATGGACGAGCACCAAGGCAGGCAGTTGTCGTCTGCGCTAGTTGCGCAAAATAGTGTAATACTGGTTATGGAAGAACGCCATTTAAACGATGTACACGCACGCTACCCAGAGGCACGCGGTAAAACATTTTTACTAGGTAAGTGGATTAACAACGCCGAAATACCCGACCCCTACCGCCAAAGCACCGAAGCATTTGAACACGTTTACACATTAATCGATAGCGCATGCAGCGCTTGGCAAAAGTATTTATAAGGAATGGCTAATTTAATGAATACCCAGCCTGAAAGTAAAAATAAAAACACCGCACAACCTACGCAAGAAATCGATTTAATGGCACTACTAGGCGCATTACTCGACCGCAAATACTTTATAGCAGGCATAACGGCACTGTTTATGTTTATAGGTGTGGTTTATGCGGTATTAAGCACGCCAGTTTACCAAGCTACCGCCATGATACAAGTGGAAGACGGCAGTGCATCAGTCCCCGGATTTGACGATATGGCAGGCATGTTCGAAAGTACATCGGCCGCAGTTACCGAAATAGAGCTACTTAAATCGCGCAGTATAATAGGTGAGGCAGTAGACACACTCAAGCTTGATGTTATAGCAGAACCAAAACTATTCCCGTTTATTGGTAACCGCGCGTACCGTAAGTTTACTCCAATGGATGAGGGCGATTTAGCCGAACCAAGTTTTGGTGCAAGCAGTTATGCATGGGGCGGTGAAAGCGTAAATGTTTTTAGGTTTGACGTACCACGCACAGCGGTAAACCAAGAGTTTGTAATTGTAGCGCAAGCCAACAAAGGAGTTGCTCTGCTAAATGGTGATGGAGACCAAATACTAGCTGGTAAAGTAGGTGAAGAGCTTACTAACGGTAAATTTAACCTAACAATTCGCGAGCTTAATGCACGCCCAGGTACCGAGTTTATAATTACCCGTAAAGACCGATTAAATACAATACTTGATTTACAAGCAGCCATTGGTGCAAGCGAAAAAGGTAAAGACTCAGGCATAATTAATTTAAGCCTACAAAGCACTAAACCAAGCTACGCCGAAAAAGTGCTAGATAAAGTAGCCGCTATATATGTGCGCCGTAATGTAGAGCGCAACAGCGCAGAGGCACAAAAGTCGCTAGAGTTTTTAGAAGTACAATTACCTGAAATTAAAAAACAGCTAGAATACGCCGAGCAACGCTTTAACGACTACCAAATAAAACGCCAGTCAATAAATATAACGCTTGAGACCCAAGGCGTGCTTGAGCAAGTAGTAAAGCTTGAAACAAAACTACAAGAGCTAAACCTAAAACGCCTAGAGCTGGGCCGTAAGTTTAAAAAAGACCACCCAGCATACCAAGGTATTATTGAGCAAATACAAGCAGTAAAAAGCCAAAAAAACGAACTTATTGGCGAAGTAGGTAACCTGCCGGAAACCCAACAAGAGCTACTACGTTTAAAGCGCGATGTTGAGGTAAGCAACCAAATTTATACGTTGTTATTAAGTAAAACCCAAGAGCTTGACATAGTACGTGCTGGTACCGTAGGTAACGTACGTGTTATAGACTACGCCGAGGTAAATACCAGTAAACCAGTTAAGCCTAAAAAAGCATTAATAGTGGTAATGGCAACCATGCTAGGTGGCATGCTTGCAGTGGCTATTGTACTTATACAAAAGGCCATGCATAAAGGGGTTGAAGACCCAAGCGAGATTGAAGGCCTTGGCATACCTGTATACGCAAGTGTACCCCACTCAGACTACCAAGATAAACTAACCGGTTTTACGGGGCGCAATAATAAAGCAGGTAAAGCAAAAAGCTTACTCGCGCTCGATAACCCAGCCGACCTTTCAATTGAGGCGCTACGTAGCCTACGCACCAGCTTACACTTTGCGATGATGGAAGCTAAAAACAACATTATTGCTATATCGGGCCCAAGCCCGGGTGTAGGTAAATCGTTTATATCGGTTAACTTAGCGGCAGTATTAGCACAAAGCGGTAAAAAAGTGCTTATTATTGATGCCGATATGCGTAAAGGCTACTTACAAACCCAGTTTGGCTTAAAATGGGACGATGGCCTAAGTGATTACCTGTCGGGCCGTTTAAAATTAACGCAAGTCACTAAGCCTACCAAGGTTGAAGGCTTAAATGTAATTACCCGCGGGCAAATACCACCAAACCCTTCAGAGCTGCTAATGCACAGCAACTTTAGCAAGTTGGTTGAAGAAGTAAGCAACGCTTACGACATAGTAATTATAGATACACCACCAATACTGGCAGTAACCGACCCGGCTATAGTGAGTGCGCATACAGGCACTACATTGCTAGTTGCACGCTTTGGGCAAAACCACTTGCGCGAAATAGACCTAACCCGTAATCGTTTTGAACAAAATGGCATAGACGTAAAAGGGCTTGTATTTAACGGTGTTGTTAAAAAAGCGAGTAATGCTTACGGCTACTATGGTTATTACAACTATGAATATAAATCAGATAAATAGAAAGAGCAGTACATGAACCTGAAAGTAGGTACACCCGATATGAATGAAGAGCCTGTAAGTAATAATCAAGAACAGCTGAAATCGATATTCATAACTGAAAGCTTTAAATCAAAATCAGAAGCACTAAAGCAAAGTGTAATTTATGTATTTTGCCCAGAGGAGTGTGCCAGTAATATAGGTGAAATTATTGATGATTATTCATTCGACATAATAATTAACGACTACAGTATTACTGACTTCACTAAAAAAGTAGTATGCCACTATCAAAGTGCGCATTTGAGTAAACAACAACGCAAGTTTTTAGTTAATGCCACTGAGTGTGGTGCATGGGTTGAACCTTTAGTAAGTTATTTAGACGACAGGCTAAAATACACAGAAGTGCGTTTACTACATAGTAGTTATTTTTTGCATCAAAAAGCGTTTTCTATTTTGTCAAATAAACGTACGCAAGTGGCAAAGCGTTGTGTAGATATGGTGAGTGCTATTTTACTCCTTATAATCACCATTCCATTTTCAATATTTGCTGCTTTGTTAATTAAATTAGAAAGCCCTGGGCCCATACTATTTAAGCAAAAGCGTACCGGTCAATATAACAAACAGTTTGAAGTTTATAAATTTAGATCTATGCGAAATGATGCAGAAAAAAACGGGGCTCAATGGGCTTCAAAAAACGATGCACGCGTTACAAAAGTAGGTAAATTTATTCGTAAAACACGCATAGATGAAATTCCTCAGCTTATAAATGTTATACAAGGCACTATGTCGATAGTAGGCCCAAGGCCAGAGCGTGAAGTATTTATAAAAGACCTAGAAAAAGAAATACCCTACTACCGTTTTAGGCACGCTGTTAAACCAGGTGTAACGGGGTTAGCACAAGTGAGCTACCCATATGGCGCATCGGTAGAAGATGCTATATGGAAGCACAAGTATGACATTCATTACATAAAGCATCATTCAGCTTTACTAGACATCAAAATTTTATTAATGACAGTACGAACAGTTATATTTGGTATGGGCCGTTAAATGAGTGTTGAACAGCCATTAGTGTCTATAATAATGCCTGCTTACAATGCGGAGCTTCATATAGCCGAGTCTATAGAGTCTGTTATTAGCCAAACTTACAGTAATTGGGAGTTGTTGATAACTGACGATCGCTCTACCGATAATACTCAGCAAATAATTAATGAATACGCTATTAAAGATCAGCGAATAAGACAGTTCATAAATGAGCAAAATGGTGGTGCGGGTGTTGCCCGAAATAACTCTATAAAGCAAGCTAATGGGCGTTTTATTGCATTTTTAGATGCAGATGACTTATGGTTACCAGAAAAGCTCACGAAACAAATTAGCTTTATGCTTACAAATAATTATGCATTCACATTTACGGCCTATCAAAAGCTAGAGCAGGGCGAACTTAGGGGTACTATCAAGCCCCCCACATTTACAAATTATAATAAGTTACTAAGTAGCAATGTTATAGGTTGCTTAACCGCGGTGTACGACACAAATGTTTTAGGGAAACACTATATGCCTGTAATTCGTAAAAGGCAGGATATGGGACTATGGCTTAGCTTATTAAAGCAAGTACCTAAGTCATATAGTCTACCTGACGTTTTAGCTTTATATAGAGTTGACTCTGGAATGACACAAAATAAATTTAAAATATTGAAATGGCAGTGGTTATTTTATCGCAATGTTTTGGAATTAAATATTTTTAGAGCCACTTATCATTTTTTTATTTATTCAGTTAAAGGTTTTTTAAAACACTCCACATGAAAATATTAGTTACAGGCGGTGCAGGTTTTATTGGTTCAGCTGTTGTTCGCCATATAATAAATAATACAACAGATTCAGTTATTAACATCGACAAATTAACTTATGCAGGTAACTTAGAATCACTCAAAAGTGTTGAAAATAATGAGCGTTACTCTTTCGAGCAGGTTGATATTTGCAACCGCGAAGAGCTTGATAGTGTTTTTAAAATGCATAAACCAGACGCAGTAATGCATTTAGCTGCTGAAAGTCATGTTGACCGCTCAATCACAGGCCCTGCCGAATTTATACAAACTAATATTGTAGGCACTTACAATCTATTAGAAGCGGCTCGTGAATACTGGAATACATTAAATAGCGATGATAAAAAATCGTTTAGGTTTCATCATATTTCAACTGATGAAGTCTATGGTGATCTCCCACACCCAGATGAGCAAGATGGTAAGCTTCCATTATTTACTGAAGAAACGTCTTACGCACCAAGCAGCCCTTACTCGGCAAGTAAAGCTTCGAGTGATCATTTAGTAAGAGCATGGCTGCGCACGTATGGCTTTCCAACTATTATCACTAATTGTTCAAATAATTATGGGCCTTACCACTTTCCAGAAAAATTAATACCTTTAGTTATACTAAATGCGCTAGAAGGTAAGGATTTACCTATTTATGGTAAAGGCGATCAAATACGTGATTGGTTATTCGTGGAAGATCATGCTCGTGCTTTATATAAAGTAGTAACTGAAGGTGTTGTTGGTGAAACTTACAATATAGGGGGCCACAACGAAAAGCAAAATTTAGAAGTGGTGCAAACTATTTGTGAAATCTTAGACACCTTAGTACCAAAAACGGCTAAGTATGCAGAGCAAATTACATATGTAAAAGATCGCCCCGGACACGATAGGCGCTATGCCATAGATTCAACAAAAATGAGTGAAGAGCTTAACTGGACGCCAGTTGAAACATTTGAAACGGGTTTGCGTAAAACAATAAAATGGTATCTAGCAAATCAACAATGGTGTAAAAATGTTCAGGATGGGTCGTATCAACGAGAACGTCTAGGCGAAATTAACTTTTAACGGAGAGTAGTATGAAAGGAATTATTTTAGCTGGTGGTTCAGGCACACGTTTGCACCCAATTACAAAGGGTGTATCGAAGCAATTACTACCTATTTATGATAAACCAATGGTTTATTACCCGCTTTCAGTTTTAATGCTAGCAGGTATAAGAGAAGTACTAATTATTACAACACCGGAAGAGCAAGAAGGCTTTACTCGTTTACTTGGTGACGGTGTTCAATTTGGCATTAGTATCACCTATGCAATACAACCTAATCCTGACGGGCTAGCGCAAGCATTTATTATAGGTGAGGAGTTCATAGGCTCAGATGATGTGTGCTTGGCGTTGGGTGACAATATATTTTTTGGTCAAGCATTTGGTAAGCAGTTAAAGCACGCGGCTGAAAATTTAACCGGTGCAAGTGTGTTTGGTTATCAAGTTATGGACCCTGAGCGTTTTGGTGTTGTTGAGTTCGATGAAAACTTTAAAGCTCTTTCAATAGAAGAAAAGCCAACAGCGCCTAAGTCGAATTGGGCAGTAACAGGCCTTTATTTTTATAATAACGCAGTGGTTGAAATAGCCAAAAATGTGAAACCGTCTTCACGTGGCGAACTCGAAATTACATGTATAAATCAAGCGTATTTAGATCAAGGTAAGCTTAATGTTGAGCAACTAGGTCGTGGATTTGCTTGGTTAGACACTGGCACTCATGATTCATTGCTTGAGGCATCGCAGTTTGTACAAACAGTAGAAAAGCGTCAGGGCTTTAAAATTGCGTGTTTAGAAGAAATTGCGTTACACCAAGGTTGGTTAAGTAAGCAGCAAGTGCAAGAAATTGGCTGTAGCCTAAGTAAAACCGGATACGGTCAATACTTATTAAACATTACAAAATAGTTTAAAAAATATGAATGTTATTAAAACTAAAATAAAAGACTTACTTATTATCGAACCCAAAGTATTTGGTGATGAACGAGGTTTCTTCTACGAAACGTTTCAAGCAGAGCGCTATAAGGCAGCTGGAGTTAATGCTGATTTTGTTCAAGATAATCGCTCTCGTTCATCAAGAGGAGTGTTAAGAGGGCTTCATTTTCAAAAAACAAAGCCACAAGGCAAGCTCGTCTCGGTTACTGAGGGTGAAGTATTTGATGTGGCCGTAGATTTACGCCCAGAGTCGAATACATTTGGCCAGTATGAAGCGGTATTATTGACAGGTGAAAATAAACTGCAATTCTTCGTGCCTCCCGGTTTTGCGCATGGTTTTTGTGTATTAAGTGAAACAGCAGACTTTCAGTATAAGTGTACAGATTACTACGACCCAAGTGATGAAGGCGGCTTGCTTTGGAATGACGATAATTTGGCTATACAATGGCCGATTGAGGCACCCTTGTTATCAGATAAAGATAAAATACAACCGACTTTTAATAAAATAAAATACCAGTTGATTAATGGGTGGGAAGGTTAATGGCGCTTTATACTGTATTTGGTGGTCGAGGCTTTATAGGTTCAGAAATTGTTAAGCAGTTGAATAGCTCAGGCCATGATGTTTTTGTGCCAATAAGAAATGACGAGCGCATTTTTAAGGAAGATCTTGGCTTTGTAATTTATTGTGCTGGGTATGGTGATTGTAGTAAACCTTTTGATGTGTTAGAAGCAAATGTAAGTTTACTATCACGGATATTGAAAAATTCAAAATTTGAAAGCTTAGTATATGTATCATCAACTAGGGTATATATGAATAACGATATATCTAGTGAGCAAGCAGATTTAAAAGTTTGTATGGATGATAATCGACGCCTTTTTAATTTATCAAAATTACTGGCCGAGGAGTTATGTTTTAAAAGTGAGCGTAATGTTTGTGTAGTGAGACCAAGTAATGTCTACGGTTTAGCTATAAATAGCCCGCTTTTTTTACCAGCTATTACCCGTAATGCAATAAAAAATAAAAAAATAGATATGTATATCTCACAAAATTATTGTAAAGATTACATATCCGTTACTAATGTTGCTGAAGCTTGTATAGAGTTGGTATCAAGAAAGTTTAATCGTCATGAAATAATTAATATTGCTTCTGGTTACAATATTAATGCGAAGCAGATTGCAGATGTACTTCAAAACTATACAAACTGTAAAGTGATATGGCACGAAATTGACTTTCCAAGTGAGTCTTTTCCAATTACTGATATATCTTCAATCAAAAACTATATACAAGACTATAAACCTAATAACCTTTTAGATGATTTAAAAGATTTGATACTGGATTTTAAATCAATAGGTAATTTTCAATAGTAGTATATTGGCACCTAGAAGGAAGTATTAAGTTTACGGAGTAAAAATGTTTAACGTCTTACCACTTGTTGTAATTATTTTGTTTTTTTGGTCTTTATTTTCAGGTGATGCTAGTTTACTAAATGTTCCACTTTTCCCTTTTCTGCTTCTTTTATTGGTTACAGTAATTGCTTTTTTGAGAATAGAAGTAATGAAGCAAAAAGCTATAATCTATTGTTATTTTATCATTTTGATACTTTGTTTTTTTGTAAGTGCATTTACTAACTACTCAACGTTTTATAACTTTTGGGTTTTAAAATCTTTTTTGAGTTATTTTTCTATTATTCTGATATTTAAAATTTTCTATTTAAATAGAGAATCATATAAATTTAATAAGAGTATCGCTTTATTATCTATCAGTTTGTTAGCATTTTTTCTTTTGGGTACTTTCTTTGGGGGGGGGGAAAGGGGGTCATTTGTTTTCGGCCCGAATATCTTATATAGAGTATTTACTATTTTAGCACTTGTTTCATTGTTGTTTTTTTATTTTATTCAAACAGAAAAGTATAAAAAAGTATATTTATTAGCGCTGTTTTCATTAGTATTATTTGCTGTTTTTCTAACAGGATCACGTGGAGGGCTACCTGCGCTATTTGTTTTTTTTGTAAGTTTAATCCATGCCTACTGCTACCGTTTAAGATTTTCTAAGTTATTATTAGTTTCCTTTTTAATCTTGTTATGTTTTATTTTTTATTCTTCCTTTTACAGTGCTGAGGTTATGTTGACTAGCCGGTTTTTAAACTTTGATTTTGAAGGGAATCAGTCCTTGGCATTAAGGTTAGCCCCCTGGGATAGTTTTATTAATAATCCAAGTGCTTGGGTTATAACCTTAGGCAAATCTTATGACGAATTTATGCTGGAGTTCGGAACTGCTACATTTCCATATCCTCATAATATTTTTTTAGAGCTTATATATTTTAATGGTTTTATAGGAGCTGTACTTTCTACATTTCTTATAGTTTCTTTTATAAAATCATTTTTTGAAATCATTTATGATGGTTTTGGATTGAAGTCAATTTTGTTTTATATTACTTTTATAATTTTTATAGGTTGTATGTTTTCCGGTAATCTACAGGATAACTTCATACTTATATCTCTAATGATGGCCCTGCATATGATTGATAACAGTAGGATTAATTGTGCTGATTAACTCAATTAGTAAATTTATGTTTAATTTCACTCCAATGATTTTGAGCCTACTTATAATGCAGGTTTTCATTTTGCCTGATTTATTCTTAACCTCTAAATCCGAATATTTATTTTTCAATTTTCTATTATACTCCGCATTATTGTATATACATATATTTAATACTGCCTGCTTTAATGAACAAGCTATATCATATTCAGGTAATGGGCAAAAAATCGATATTTTAAGCTTCTTTGTTTTTTTCTTAATCTATTTTTTTATTTGTGTCCTTTAT
This sequence comes from Pseudoalteromonas sp. 10-33, assembly GCF_001469195.1. NCBI lineage: Bacteria > Pseudomonadati > Pseudomonadota > Gammaproteobacteria > Alteromonadales > Pseudoalteromonadaceae > Pseudoalteromonas > Pseudoalteromonas sp. 10-33. Next base: position 172,736 of record NZ_LOFI01000001.1, read on the forward strand.
TCTGTTCTCCAAGATTCTTCATTCTCAATATTTATTTTTTTAATCCTTCTTTACCCTGTGGATTTTTGTGTTAATGCTCTTAGACTCGTTGAAAAAGATAAAGCGATTGGCATGCTTTTAACTATTCAAGCAGTTTCTTTTTATATTCTATATACAACTAGTGCAATTAATGTGTTTGACTCATATACTGTAGCTAACTTAATTACGTTTATTGTCTTTTTATTTATTGTTGATTATAAAAAATTTAACGCTAGTTCCTTCGTATTTAGTCTTAAAAGGTTTAGCTTTTTTCTTTCAGTGTCTATACCTACTTTGAATCGTTATTTAGATAAGGTTTTTGTGCTTGTTTTTTTGGCTTTAAGTTTAAAAGCGTCTATTTACCCATATTTAGCTTTGTCGGGCCTGATTTTATTACCTCTAAGTGTCGCATCTAAAGTCTTGATGAGATCTTATGATGTAGATTATCCAATAAAAAAATACTGTTTTGCATTGTGTTTATTTTTCCCTTTTTTATTATTAATAATTTTTTTGTTAAATTACTTTGGTGTTCGGCTTATATATGAACAAAATGACAATATAGGTTTTAGTGCCTTAATAATTATAAGTGCTTTCAAGGCTTTTAACTTTCTTGAAATTTTAACTTTTTCTATATATTCAAAAAAACTCGATTTTCAGTCACTGTCTTCTAAAGTGTCGAAATGCCTAAGTTTGATTACATTTATTTTGTTATTATTAGGGTATGTTATAAATGTTTCACTACCTGAGGGGTCTTTGCTGTTTCTATGTGGATATTTTTTTATATCTTTTGTTTTACTAGTTCTATCTATTAAGGGTGATAAATGAAATTTATAATTATGAGAGTTTTAAAGACCGTTATTTATTTTATGAACATACTCTATCTTTCATGTGTTAAGAGAGAAATGAAAATTGGTCGTAGGGTTTTGATTTCATTGGATAGCGTGCTTGAGGGAAATAATCTTATTAATGATGATTGTAGAATAATTAGTACGAAAATACAGCGATATTCTTATGTTTCTCCACAGTCAATTATTGTAAATAGTAAGATTGGCAAATATTGTTCAATTGGTCCAGGCTGTAAAATTGGACTAGGTAATCACCCTTTAACAGATTTCTCAACATCGCCTTATATTTATAATAATACTTTATTTAAAAAGCGCCGAGATGAGGACTTTCTGCCTGTTACAGTTGGAAATGACTGCTGGATAGGTGCCAATGTATTGATTTTAGGTGGTATTAAAATTGGTAATGGAGTTATTATTGGTGCGGGCAGTATAGTTACAAGAGATATTCCAGACTTTGCAATAGTAGTCGGAGCTCCAGCTAAAATAATCCGATATAGATTTGATGAAAAAGATACTGCATTCATTAATGAGAGTAATTGGTGGGATTTAGACCCCGAAGAAGCTAAGAAGGTGCTTTCTAAATGAAAATATGTTTTGTAGGTTCTTCAAATACTATTTTTAGCCATTCATATCTAAAACTATTTAATGAACTTTCTGATGAGTTGTCTTTTATAGATATTGGAAAGGAGTGCTCACAGAGCATCGAATTTTTGCCTAAGGAAAATATATTGAGGCTTTATGAAGAAAAACAAAAAGCTAGCAGTACCTCTAGGCTTAAGCAATTTCTATCTTTTTTTAAGTTAGATAGAAATCCTTTTTTTATTTTTTTTCTGAGTTTAGTTGAGTCATTCAAAAATTTAGATTCAAGCAAAGCTGAAAGGATGGAGCGTTTTTTATTAAGTGCCAACCCAAGCATTATCGTTTATTTTTGGAGTACAACAGTCAGAACAGAGAAAAAAGCAATTGATAGTATTTCATTACTGGGGGAGGTAAAATCCGTATTAATAATTAACACCTATCCTGTGCGAAGTAATGTATGTTATGAGTCGCGATATTTAGCTTCATACTTTGACAGAGCTTTTTTTAGAGGTTTTGATGCTATTTCATTTCCATCAAAGGAAATGAAGTTTTTTTTCGACAAAAATAATATTAAATATAAACAGTCTCAAGTTCTACCTGACTTTTTGACTAGTGACTTTTCTAAAACTATTTACAGTTCAAATGATCCTAGACACATACCGGGGAAAAAAAAGGTTGCCTTTTTGGGAAATACTAATTTCAATTCAAGAACAATAGATAACGTTTATATGGATCTATTGAAAATATCTAGTTTAGGAATTGAAGTCTGGTTGCAAGAGTCCACTGATATTCTTGATTTATTGGAGAGTCAACCGAACCTTAATATTAAGACTTTTAAACCTTTTAGCTATGCTGAAATGTTAGCTGGTGAGTTATCAGATTTCTTGAAAATGTTTGATGGTATTTTAATGATTTATAATGGGATAAATAATGCGAGGACTGCAACAGGGTTTCCAACTCGTTTTGCTTTATCCTTGTATTCTGAAAAACCTATACTAATCAAATCAAATACCTTTATTTCCTTAGAAAGTCATTTTAGAGATATAGTTATTCCATATGAAAATGAAAAAGATCTGCTTAGAAAATTAAACTTATATAACTATAAATGCCCAAATTTCCCATTACATCTTGAAGATTATTCTAAGCAATGGAAGGAGTTCTTAGTAAGCGTGTAGCAACACATTCTTAGAGTTTAATATCCTCAGCATTAGCTTATTGATATCTCCGATTGGCTGTAGTCGTATAGTTTAATTTAAATACGCAATGTTTGATAATTTAACTTTAGATAATTTAACTTTAGATAATTTAACTTTAGATAATTTTCGCCTGCTTTTATTTTTTAATTTAGGGTGATTGGACTTCCCAGCTTTTCAACAGCTAAGCAAGCTACAGCATATGTTGGCCTAAAACCTAAGCTAAATGAATCAGGTTCGTTTAAAGGGAGAGCGACACTGAGTAAAATTGGCCCATCCAGAATTCGATCCAAAATATTTTTAGCAGCAGATAGTGCTGGAACACATAACCCAGATATTAAAGCACAAACAAAATCGCCTTCTAGCTGCTGGGAAAACAAAGATGCAAGCGTTAGGTGCAGCAATGAGAAAACTAATTCAAATTTGTTTTGGGGTGGTAAAGAGCCAAACAAGGTATCAGTCCGCATTAGCTTTAAATTAGGTTTGTACTCTGTTCTGAAAAATGATAGTTACACATACATACTCGAGCTATAGAGATGTTATAAAAGCACATTTTAAATTATGCTTTTGGCTATTCGTTTTCCCTCCTCGCTCTGATAAAATAGTAAAAATATTTTTTAAATATAAAGGAATACCATGAAAATTGCTGTGGTAGGGACGGGCTATGTAGGCCTTTCAAATGCAATGCTTTTAGCACAACACAATGAAGTGGTGGCATTAGACATTGATGAGCACAAAATTGCGCTTTTAAACGATAAGACATCACCAATTGTTGATACTGAAATTAGTGAATTTTTACTGCGTGATGATTTAAACTTCACAGCAACCACCGATAAAAAAGTGGCCTATGAAAACGCAGATTTTGTTATCATCGCCACTCCAACGGATTATGATGTAGAAACAAACTACTTTAATACGCGCTCGGTTGAAGCGGTTATTAAAGATGCTGTGGCACATAATCCTAATGCGGTAATGGTTATTAAGTCGACTATTCCGGTTGGCTTTACGGCTGATATTAAAAAGCAGCTTAAGGCTGATAATTTACTATTCTCACCTGAGTTTTTACGTGAAGGCAAAGCCCTTTACGATAATTTACACCCGTCACGTATTGTTGTAGGCGAGCAAAGCGAGCGCGCTACTGTTTTTGCAAACTTACTTAAGCAAGGCGCTATTAAGCAAGATGTTGAAGTGCTATTTACTGACTCAACAGAAGCTGAAGCCATTAAGTTATTTTCTAACACATACTTAGCTATGCGCGTAGCGTACTTTAATGAGCTTGATAGCTACGCAGAAGCACACGGTTTAAACAGCAAGCAGATTATACAAGGTGTAGGCCTAGACCCACGTATTGGTAACCATTATAACAACCCGTCGTTTGGTTACGGTGGCTACTGTTTACCAAAAGACACTAAGCAGCTACGTGCTAACTACCAAGATGTGCCAAACAATATTATTGGCGCAATTGTAGATGCAAACACAACCAGAAAAGACTTTATAGCTGCTTCTATTTTAAAGCGAAATCCAAAAGTGGTTGGAGTATACCGTTTAGTAATGAAAACGGGATCTGATAACTTTAGGGCGTCGTCTATTCAAGGCATTATGAAGCGTATTAAGGCAAAAGGGATTGAGGTGGTTGTTTATGAGCCTGTTCTTGAAGAAAGTGAATTTTACCATTCACGCGTAATAAAAGACTTAAACGAGTTTAAGCAGATATCAGACGTTGTGGTTTCTAACCGTATGGTTGAAGAGTTAAGCGATATTGCTGACAAGGTATATACGCGTGACCTTTTTGGTAGTGACTAATTAAATAATAGCTGTTTGTACAGTGACCTAACCCCGATAAGTTTGCTCGGGGTTTTACCTCGTTCATCCCTCATCTATATTTAATCTGTTAGTTTAAAAATAATTAATTTAAAAATAAAGGACTACCCATGAAAGCAGTAATCCCTGTTGCTGGCCTTGGCACGCGTATGCTACCCATGACCAAAGCAATCCCTAAAGAAATGCTCCCTATTGTTGATAAGCCACTTATTCAATACATTGTTAACGAGTGTGTTGCTGCAGGCATTAAAGAGATTGTGTTAGTAACCCATAGCTCTAAAAACGCTATTGAAAACCACTTTGATACCAGCTACGAGCTTGAAGCAACGCTTGAAAAACGCGTTAAACGCACATTGCTTGAAGAGGTGCGCTCTATTTGCCCTAGTGATGTAACCATTATGCACGTGCGCCAAGGTGAGGCTAAAGGTTTAGGCCACGCTATATTGTGTGCAAAGCCTATTGTGGGTAATGACGATTTTGTAGTTGTATTACCCGATGTAATACTTGATGCATACACAGCAAACCAAAAAACAGAAAACCTAGCTGCTATGATCGCTCGTTTTAATGAGACTTCAGCAAGCCAAATAATGCTTGAACCTGTTGCTATGGATGACGTAAGTAAATACGGTATTGCCGACATTAATGGTGTGCAATTAGTTGCTGGTGAAAGCGCTAAAATTAAAACTATGGTTGAAAAGCCAGAGGTTGATGTTGCGCCGTCAAACCTTGCTGTTGTTGGCCGTTATGTATTAAGTAAAAATATTTGGCCGCTACTTGCTAAAACACCAGTGGGTGCTGGTGGTGAAATACAGTTAACCGATTCTATTGATGCGTTAATGGCACAAGAAACTGTAGAGGCATTTCACATGAGTGGCCGCGCACACGACTGTGGCGATAAGCTTGGTTATTTAAAGGCGATTGTTGAATACGGTATGCGCGATGAAAAGCTGGGTAAAGAGTTTGCACAGCATTTAAATACATTGGTTAATGGTGAAAATGGACCAACATTAAACAATGTGGTTAATTTGTAATAAACAATTTGGCTTATTTTAAAATTATAAAACCGTGTTTAGTTTAAACACGGTTTTTTTGTTTTAGGCAAGCTTAGTATTGCGCTCTTTTCTTTGTAGCGCGAAGCGCCTCAGTGTTCTCTGTGGTGAAAGATAACCTAAAATAATTGGCTTTGGTTTTATCACTTACCCATCATTCGTTTCTCTTTATGCATTAAGGTTTTAAAAGCCAATTACTCACAAAGAGGCTAAGAGACGCTGCGCTTTAGAGTTGGAGACTAAGTGATTTTATATTTAACAAGTACATCAACTTAGTTTAAACACACTATAATATTTAAAGTAATCCACACATAGGCGTGAAGCTTGCTCACGCGAAAGTTGTTAATGAAAACATGTGTAAATTAAACGCGCTAGCAAGCAAAGCGCCTACAAAAAACGCGAAGTATTGCTTCAAGTAGAAAATAACCTAAACCCATTGGCTTTGGTTTTCTCATTTACTGCTTATTCGCTTCTCTTTGTGCATTATGTTTTTAAAAGCCAATTATTCACAAAGAGGGTAAGAGGCGCTGCGCTTTAGAGGGTTGGATTATAGTAGCGGCTTTACACCGCGCTTTTTTGTGGGGGGGATATTTGGGCTAGTGCTGGCTTTTATATTTTGCGTAAAGCTTGCTCATGCAAAAGGTTGTTAACGTAACTATGTGTAAATTAAACGCGCTAGCAAGTAAAGCGCCTACAAAAAACGCGAAGTATTGTTTCAAGTAGAAAATAACCTAAACCCATTGGCTTTGGTTTTCTCATTTACTCCTCATTCGCTTCTCTTTGTGCATTACGGTTTTAAGAGCAAATTGTTCACAAAGAGGCTAAGAGACGCTGCGTTTTATAGGCCGGTAATAATTGATTTGATATTTAACCAAGGACGTTTGAAGCTAAGTTTCTAACGTGCACAGCTTTTGTCTATAATAAATTCGTATTTTCGAATTTAAAAATTAGCTGAGAGGGCGATTCTCGAAAATGCCTCGCCATAAACGTCTTTACCTAAATAAAGCTCAGCGCCTAGGCTTTTAGCACCCCAAACAGGTTTGTTTAGTTTACGCGTATAGGCTGTTTGGAGTTCATAACTGGTTTTGTAACCATCACGTTTGTTTGTAAGGCCGCGTAACGTTGTATTTAAGCTTTCTTTAGCGCTAAGCTGCCAATGCCAGTTAATACTCATCGATTTTGCTGGGGGGTAGTCGGTATAATCGTGCTCGTCCCCACCCCAGTGGCCAATTACGTTGCCTGAGTTACGGTTCCCATCTTGATATATTCTGTTTGCATACCAGCCGCCTTGCCAGTTGCTATGTTCAAAACGTAAGCTGTGATCGTTTGCAATAAAGGGGAGGTATAGCCCGAAGCTATAAGCGTTGTTTCGGGTGCCGCCAAGTGTATCTTCAAGCGCAACTTCACCATAAAGCTCATACGGTAAATTAAATAGGCTGTTGTTGTATTCAAAAGTGATTGAGCCTAATTGATCACCAAGCTCAAAGTTGCCTCCAATTTCATTTGCATCCTTACTACCAACATTATCTTTTGCACCGGGTGTAAAAAAACCTTCAGCAAAGTCTTTTAAGGTTACGCTACGCGGGCCCCCACCAAATTGCATTAAGCGGCTTAAGCCAATAGTTAAGTTCTCTGTTGCTGCAAAGCTAATATGTAAGCCGTATAAATATGGTCTACCTTTTTCGTAAATACGGACGGTGGAGTTTTTTTCTTCTTCATTTAAAATTCCACGCTGCTCGGTCATTTTACTAATAAACATATCGTACCGAATTTTAAAGCTGGTTATTGGCTCAACATTACTTATGGTAATTGACGGTGTTGTTTTAGCGTGTGTACTTAATAGCATAGCGCTGTCGTTAAAAGGCGAATACCAATGTTCACGGTAGCCTATATCGACCTGTGCGTATTTATTACCTAGGTAAATAAAGCTTTGGGTTGGGAGTATTTCGTTTTCGTTTGCAATGCCTGCCACGCTTACACCAAAGTAACGGCCAAAGTTAGCGTAAGCGCCACCTTCAACAATTAAGTTGGTTTTAGTGGTTTGCCCACGTTGGTTTGGCAGTGTTTTGTTTTTTGTACCGGCAGCAAGGGTTGCTTTAGCAAATGTGCCTGCATCGCTTTGAATGTACGGGCTTATTTGGTACGACAAAGTTTGGTAAAGCTCTGGGTAACTATGCCTAATGGTTTGTAGTACGTTATATATGTCGTGCACTTTATAAGGCTTGCTCATAATATGGGTATTTTTACTTACCGCTAAAAGGCGCGCTACATTATGCTCTAACTCTGGTGCTTGGTTTAAAGGTAAGTATGGTGATACGCCTCCCTTTGCTAAAGCGTTTGCACTTAATGCTAATGCTATAAGTAACGATGTTTTTTTGAGCATAATTATTCCATTTGCCAATTTTTATAGTAAGTAAATACGTTAATGCGAGGTTAGCAATAAATACGTTAGTAAGAAAGAAAAAGCGTTAATACATAGTGGTTTTAAGTTGCTAGTTATAAGGTAAAGTTTCTAGATATTAGATGGTAGTTACAGGTGTTAGTTTTCCATTTAAGTTGGCGGCAGTTATCAGAATAGTCATTAAGGTTTGTATTGATGAGCGTTATTTACAAAAGTGACTTATTCACTACAGAGAAGACAAGGAGCTGTACAGGAGAAGTAATTCTAAAACATATATATTGTATTACGCTCTTCTCAGTAAAGCGCGCAGCGCCTCGGTGCTCTCGGTGGTCAAACTTGTTATGTAACTTGGGCGCCGTACCTAGTTGATAAAGTGAATAAGCCATTATTATCACCACAGAGAAGACAAGGAGTAGTACAGGAGAAGTAATTCTAAAACATATATATTGTATTACGCTCTTCTCTGTGAAGCGCGCAGCGCCTCAGTGTTCTCGGTGGTAATTAATTTTTAGAGTTATTTCAACGAAGGTGTGAAGCTTGCACACGTAAAAGGTTGTTTATTTAACTATCTAAAAACAAAGTACGTTAGCAAGCAAAGCGCATACATTAAATTCGCTGTGCTACTGTAAGTTCGGATTAGTCGATGAGCATTCCAACTTGTACCTTAACGTATATTGTGTGAAAAATTTGTATTTATGCTTATTGATAATAAAGCTGCGCCTATTAGTAAAGTCCACTATGCTATGGGCTATTCGTTATTTATATTTTAAGGATTTATCATGATTGAACAAGGCCAAAACGTACCACAGGTTACGCTTACGCAGTTAACAAGCGAAGGCACGCAAACACTGACTAACAAAGAATTATTTGATGATAAAAAAGTGGTGTTATTTGCTGTGCCTGGGGCGTTTACGCCAACGTGTTCAAATGCGCATTTACCTGAATTTATTACCCTTGCTGATAAAATTAAAGCAAAAGGTGTTGATGCTATTTATTGTGTTTCGGTAAACGATGCCTTTGTAATGAAAGCATGGGGCGACTCGCAAAACGCTGAGGAAATTTTAATGCTAGCCGATGGTGATGCAAGCTTTACCAAAGCACTCGGACTTGAAAAAGACACCGCTGGCTTTGGTGGTATTCGTTCATCTCGCTACGCGATGATTGTAAATAACGCGGTTGTTACTGGGTTATTTGTAGAAGAAGGCAAAGAGTTTACAGTAAGCCGCGCAGAACATGTCTTAGAAAAGCTTTAAGGCCCCATTTAGTTTTCAAATATGAATTAGTAGAAATCAGTTGTCAGTGGTTAGTTATCAGATCATAGGTACTTGGAAGTCATCAGAATAGTAATTAAGGTTTGTATTGATGGGCGTTATTTACAAAAGCGATTTTTTTCACCACAGAGAAGGCAAGGAGGAGTGCAGGAGAAGTTACTAGCAAATAGTATATTTTATCTGAGTAGTACGCAGCGCTTCGGTGTGTTAGATGTTGTAAAATAACTCAAACTAATTGGCTTTGGTTTTATCATTTACTACTCATTCGCTTCTCGTTGCGCATTAAGGTTATATTTAAATGTCAATTATTCACAAAGAGGCTTAGAGACGCTGCGCTTTAGAAGGTTTCGTTGTAGCAGAGGCTTTACCCGCGTGTTGTTTTGATATAAAAGTGATGATGTCACCACACAGAGCACCGAGCAGTACAGGAGAAGTAATTTTAAGACAAATATTTTGTATTACGGTCTTCTCAGTATAGCGCTTAGCGCCTCAGTGTTCTCGGTGGTTAAAATTGTTTTGTAGCTTAGGCTTTGCACCTAGTTGATAAAGTGAATAAAACATTATTATCACCACAGAGAAGACAAGGAGCAGTGCAGGAGAAGTAATTCTAAAACATATATATTGTATTACGCTCTTCTCTGTGAAGCGCGTAGCGCCTTAGTGTTCTCGGTGGTTAAAATTGTTTTGTGACTTAGGCTTTGCACCTACTTATATACTAAATGAGGCGGTATTATCATCGCAGAGAAGGTAAGGAGCGGTGCAAGAAAACTGAACGCTTTTTCAAAGCTCAAACGGCGCTACGCCTACGGCTTTCATTTTGTAACCCACCTGTGCTAATTCACCTGACCAGGTTTCTGTTGTAATAATACCTGTGACTACAATTGCATCGTAAAGGCTTTCGATTGGTACGCCGCCTTTTATAGTAACGTGTACAAGCTGGTTAGGTGGCGGTGGTGGTACGTGTATGCAGGCGCCAAAATACGGTACTAATAAAAATTCGGTGATTACTTCGCTATCGCCCTCTAGCGGTACAACAAAACCGGGTAAGCTGACAGATTGCCCGTTTAGTTCTTTTACTACAGGGGCGTCTAAGTCGGGTTGTACCCAGTTTTGATCGCTGCCTTCGTGGTTAGCTTGTGCTTGGGTATCTATTTGCACATGGCCTTTAGGGATCAAGTCTTCCCAAAAAATTTCTTTAGGTGGGTTAGCGTTACTTGAAAAGCTAATAATAGCTAAGCTTAATATGCAAAAAGCATTTAAAGCTGTTTTAAAAAGTGTCATAAAATTCCTAAACATTATGTTTTTATACTCATGCCGTCGCTGAGTGAGTAAAAATAAGCACGAGTTGCTGGTATTAAACCAATAATAAAACCCGCCGCCATAATAGCGCCTATGAGGGTGAGTTCATAGCGTGAAAGGATAGCTATATTTACACTAATACCCGCATGGCTTTGTAGGTAGTCGGCTCCTAAAAGTAATGTGGCGTAAAATAATGCACACCCAAGCACACAGCCTAAAAATGTTGTAAGCAAGGATTCCATACTTATAAGTGTAAATAGCTGCCATGGCCTTGCACCAACTGAGCGTAATATAGCAAGTTCACGTCGACGTTGATTAAGGTTTGCGAGTAATGTAGTTAACATACCGAGCAGGCTTATCAGCACGACAACAAATGAAAAAAGCAGCAATATTTTTTCAACAATGGCGAGCATTTCCCATAAGTCTTTTAGTGTGACGGTAGGCATAATGGCTAATAGAGCCTCGGGCTTGTACTGATTTATATTGCGCCTAATTTGTAGTGTATACAAAGGCGAATCAAACCCCATTAAAAATGCAGTGATTTGTTTAGGGTGACCAGTTAGGTTGTTATGCTCACCGTGCTCACCGTGCTCACCGTGCTCACCGTGCTCACCGTGCTCACCGTGATTATGACTTGCGTTACCGCTGTGAATCAAATCAATAGCGGCAAGCGGTATATGCAGTGTTTTGTCGACCGGGGTACCCGTCGGGTTTAAAATACCGACTACTTCAAACGGGTTGTCGTTGTGATGATGAAAACTGGTATTACCCATACCATGAGATATTACAATGCTATCGCCCAGCTTGTAGCCTAGTTTTGTAGCCACCTCGCTGCCCAATACCACGCCGTGAATAGTGCTAAAAGGATTACCTGCACTAAAACTCAAATGTTGTTTTTTAGCAAAGCGGTAATGGGTAAAGTAATCGGGGGTTGTGCCTAACACGGCTTGGCCTTTGTGGCTGTCGCCAAGGCTAATAGGAATGCTCCACTTTACGCCGCGTTGGCTTGTTATGTATTTGTAGCTTTGCCAGCTCACGCCATTATTGGTGTGGCCAATTCGAAATACCGATGAAAGCAGTAATTGAATATCGCCGGTGCGGGCTCCTACAATTAAATCGGTACCCGAAATGGTATTGCTAAAGCTGCTTTTAGCATCAACTCTAACACGTTCAATACTTAGCAATAACATAACGCTAACGGCAATGGTAAACAGTGTTAAAACAACACTTGCACGTCTATTTAATAGGCTTTTAAAAGCAAGCTTTGTAAGGATCATAATGCCTCCTGCAAACTTACTAAGTCGATTGAGCGATTAAACAGCGGCTTTAAGTTTTCGTCGTGGCTTACAAATATCAATGTGCTGTTTGTATTACTCGCTTGTTCAAACAATAAGTTAATAAAGCTTTCGCGGTTTTGTGTATCAAGGGCTGAAGTTGGCTCGTCGGCAATTATAATTTCTGGGTTACCAATAAATGCGCGTGCGGCGGCCACGCGTTGTTGTTGGCCAATGCTTAACTCTGCCACATTTTTGTTATGATATTGCTTGGCTAAACCCAGCGCGTTCAGTAACCGTTTTGCCTCATTATTTAACGTGGCAGAGTGGCTTAATGCTTTTTGTTGGCGCTTTTTTGAAAATTGGCATCCCAGTATTACGTTTTCAATAGGCGATAGGTAAGGAAGTAAGTTGAAGTTTTGAAAAATAATACCAATGTGGTCAGCTCTAAATACATCACTTTGAGTGTTACTTAGGGTATTTAAGGTGTGGTTTAATAACGTGACATTGCCGCTGGTGGCTTTATTTATACCGGCAAGTAAGGCAAGTAACGTTGATTTTCCCGAACCACTTGGGCCATGTAAAAAAACATGTTGGCCTTTTTCAATATTAAGTTTGCTAATAGTTAGCGTGGGCGTTTTATCGTTTTTATGCCATTTAAAAGTAACGTTATTAAGGCTTATCATTGTTTGGTTTACCACTTCCAATAATTAAGGTTTTTGCGCGTTTTAAACTGCCTAATAATATTAAACGGTTTAGGTTTTAGCTTTTCGTCACTAAGTAAAAACTCATTCGTTGCAGCCACTACTCGCTCACTTGATTTACCGTCTGTGTATGGGTGCAGCTGTTGGCAATAGCTTTCTATATTTTGCATCAATGTTTTAGGGTAGGTAAATGCAAGGTCTATCGCGTCTTCTAGCTTATTTGGATCTGTTACGTTTAGTAAGTGCTTGTCTGGGGCATTATTACAAAAGGTCACAACAGGCTTTCGCTGCACTATAAACATTAAAAGCACCGACGAGGTATCACACAGCATTACATCGGCCGACTTTAATAAGGGGACTACGTCGTCAGTTTCAATAAAGGTTAAGTTTTGATTACTTAACGCTTTGTATTTATTAACATGCTCAATAGGCATTTTAGGATGAAACTGCATTAATATGCGCCACTTTCCTGTTTCGCTAAAGTGTTTTATTTGCTCGTAAAGTTTAGGCGCAAGTGATAAACGCTTTGAAAAAGTAGAACAAATTAAAAGTGTAGGGCGAGTGTCGGTTTTACTGATATATGGGGTGTGTAATTCGTCAGTAAACAAGCGGTCGAGCGTTGGCCAGCCAGTTTCTGTCACTTTAAAATACCCCAGCTTTTTTTGTAAGGCTTTAAATGGCACTGTGGTATTGGGGCCTTGAGTACAGTAAAGATCAAAGCAGCCCCTTGCTTTTAGGTGGTCGTTGTTACCTTTTTTATCAAGTTTTCCGGCATCAAAACCATGAAATACACCCACTTTAATACCCGGAAAAAACGTAGGAATTAAATTGGCCGGTGCAAATGTAGCATCGGGTTTCCAGTTGTGAATATCGTCTATTGAATTAAGACGTATTTCATCGGGTGTTAAAAAGTCAGGGTTTACAGAGCTACCTTGTAAAAACCAGCGAACCTGACCACCATTCGCTAATATGGCCGCTTGAATAGGCCTCAAAATTGCGTATGAATAATTTTGAGATATATACATTAAGTATTTTTTATTTTTGGTGGTGGTTAAGTACTTCAAGCTAGCTCCTCGACTCAATAGCACAGCCAGTTTACCCGATTGTGACAACCATATAAATATTCTTGCTAAATCTCTTAACCAAAGTTCAGGTTATTTAGTTTCAAGCCCAAGATTGAGCTTTGAAGTTGGCTGGATTATCATACCGCACATAACCCCATACCATACTTTGCTCATAGAGCATCCCTAACCCCGGAGATAGCATGACTAGCTATAAAGTTTTAGACGTAAACGATGATTTACCCATCCGCACCAAAGGTGAAGTACACAGTGGTAAAGTGCGTTCAGTTTATTGGCTAACAGATGAAGACAGTGCACGATTAATTAAAGATAAAGGCTACAAAGTACCCGCAGGTACTGAGCTGGCTATTATGGTGATTTCGGACCGTATTTCAGCGTTTGATTGTATTTGGCAAGGTGAAAATGGCTTAAATGGTGTGCCGGGTAAGGGGATAGCACTTAACACCGTTGCATCATATTGGTTTAAATTATTTGACGAAGCAGGCCTAGCTGGCAATCATATTGTGGATATTCCACACCCATATGTATGGATTGTTCGTAAAGCAAGCACAGTTAAGGTAGAGGCGATAGCGCGCCAATATATTACGGGTAGCATGTGGCGTGATTACGCTAAAGGGACACGTAACTTTTGCGGTATAGATTTACCTGAAGGATTAAACGCGAATCAAAAACTCGATAATGTACTTATTACGCCATCAACCAAGGGGATTATTGAAGGCGTTGCCGACATACCGCCAGTAGACGATGTAAATATTACCCGCGAGAACATAACAAATAACCTAGACGTATTTAATTTTAAGTCGGAAGACGACGTTGCAAAATACGAAAAGCTGTTAGTAGAAGGCTTTGGCTTAATTAGTAAAGAGCTTGCCAAGCTTGACCAAATTTTTGTAGATACCAAGTTTGAATTTGGTTACGTAGAAGATCTAAATGGTGCACAACAGCTTATTTATATCGACGAAGTGGGTACACCAGATTCATCGCGTATATGGGATGGCGCTGCGTATCGAGATGGTAAAATTGTTGAAAACTCTAAAGAAGGCTTTCGCCAATTGTTAATTAATAACGTGCCAGAAAGCGACGTATTACTAAACAAAGATCGCATGGCTGAGCGTGAAAAATTAGCAAAAGAGTATATTTTACCCGAATCAGTCATGCTTGAAGTGTCTAATACTTATGTGGGTATTGCCAGCAAAATAGTTGGTGAAGCAATTACTATTCCTGAAGATCCGCGCCAAGAGGTCATTTCTATTTTAGACGCTGATTATGGCTTAATTGTAAAATAGCCATACTAAAGAACTAAAAAACCCAGTGGCTAACTTTTTATTTTTAGTTACTGGGCTATATTCCTTGCAATTAACCCCTGTAATTAATTACCTTAACCTAACGTTAATAGTTAGGTGTTGTTATGTTTGAACGTTGTTTGCAAAAAATAACTAAAAGTTGCCGTTTTTTAACCATGGGTTTGTTTTTTGGTTACTTTTTTAACGCCGCTGCACTGGAGTTGGTAGTAGAAGATCAACACGGTAGTAAACTAGCAAATGCTGTTATTGAGCTACACTTTAACGCCGAGCAATTAGCCAAGCCAAATCTTCCTGTAGCCACTATGGACCAAGTTCATAAACAGTTTTTGCCAGAGCTATTAGTTGTGCAAAAAGGGCAGCAAGTTGACTTTCCAAATAGCGATAATATTCGCCACCATGTGTATTCTTTTTCGCAAGCTAAGCCTTTTCAGCTAAAGTTATATTCAGGGCAACCAAAAGCACCTATTACTTTTGATAATCAAGGGGTCGTTGTTTTGGGGTGTAATATTCACGACTCTATGGTTGGCTACATATATGTGGCAGGTAGCAAACATATTTATAAAACAAATAAGCAAGGCAAAGTAACCTTGCCAAATAACCTATTACCGATTGAATTAAGCGTATGGCACGCTTTGCAAACAGCACCTTTGGAGAATAAAAAAATTATAACGGTAAGCGCTAAAAGCAAACACACCATAACGGTAAACACATCTACACCGGCACCAAGAAACACCTTTGGTAGCAAATTTAAGGCTGGTAATGACTCATAGTTTAAAAAACCGAATTATCTCACTCTGCGTAGGGCTGGTGTTATTAACAACGCTGGTGAGTGTTGCTAGTTTTTGGTGGTCAACAAGTCAGTTTCAAGAACAAAAAGTAGACCAAGACATAAGTGTTGCGCAAAACGTATATAAGCAATATTTGACCTCAAAAGAAAGCCTATTGTTAACAGCAGCTAAAGTACTCACTGCCGATTTTGGTTTTAAACAAGCGGTTGCCACGCGCGATGCGGGCACCATAAGCAGTGTTTTGTATAATCACAGCCAACGGATAGACGCGCAATTAATGTTGCTTATAGATTTATCGGGTCAGCTAATTTCGTCAAATTTAGAGCAAGGTGCCTTTGAAGACGACTTGCGACCTTTACTCGCAGAGCTATTTAACGCACAAGAGCAATCCACATTTGTAGTGTTAAACAATGAGCTTTACCAGGTTATTTTATTACCTGTAAAAGCCCCAAGAACCATAGCTTACAGTTTAGTAGGCTTTAAAATAGACGACAGTGTTGCAAGCGAGCTTAAAAGCTTAACGGGCATGGATGTAAGTTTCGTAGGCAGTGCCGACAACCTAGTTATTAGCTCGCTAGATGAGCGCCCAACGCCTTTTGAACCGGTGAGTTATTTTAACTCGGCCACCACCTCACGAATATTTGGCGAGTACCCGGTTTACCGAAACCGAGATATTAATTTAGCCTCTTTGGCAACACACCCAATTATTATTTTATTAAGCGCCGATTTAACACAAAGTTATAGCGATTTTGAAAAGCTATTTTTTACCCTTATTATTTTGTCTATCTTAACGATGTTTGTAGGTGTAATAACAAGTAGCTTATTAGCAAATAACTTAACAACGCCGCTTTCTCAGTTGGTTGTAATTGCTAAGCAGTTTGCACAGGGTAATTATAATTTTGAGTTTAAAGGTAAAAAACAAAGCACAGAAATAACGACCTTAGTTAATGCGTTCGACAACATGGGTAACGACATCAACAAGCGTGAACAACAAATTAGTTTTCAGGCGCGACACGATACTTTAACCGGCTTTTATAATCGCTCTGCGATGTTAGAAGTGTTGGACAAAGAATTAAGCGAATTAACTCAATATACGCTTGTAGCAATAGATATAAAAGGGTTACGCCATATAAACGATAAGCTGGGCCCGCGCATTGGCGATGAATGTATAAAAACCGTGGCATGCAGAATAAGTGAGTTTTCGGATGAGTTTGGTGGGATTCATGCGCGTATTGGGGGAGATGAGTTTTTAACGGTATTTCCAAGCAGTGCGGTTAGCGAGAAAAAGTGCGGCATAGAGGGATTAATTGCTAGGCTCCAAGAGTGTTATACCATTCAAAAGTTAAAAATTAACTTACAGTTTAGTACCGGTGTATTGCAGTACCCATCGCAAGGTACTGCCAGTGATGACTTAGTAAGGCGAGTGCTTATTGCCGTAGAAAATGCGGCCAATAACCAAAACCATATACATTATTACCAAGATGGCGAGGACGAGGCCCACTTAGATCGTTTAATTATGCTTGATGAATTAAAGCAAGCTATTAGCGATGACGATGGCCAGCTGTTTATGACCTACCAGCCTAAGCTGCATATGCAAACTCAAAAAATAGATAAAGTTGAATCGCTTATTCGTTGGCAGCGTAAAGATGGCAGCTGGGTTAATCCTGAGTTATTTATTGATTTAGCTGAGCGCTCAGGGCTAATTGTTGAACTAACGGCATGGGTAATAAATACCGTTGTTGCACAAGTTGCCGACTGGAAATCGAAGGGTATTGAGCTTCAAGCCGCTATTAATGTATCTGCACAAGATATTGCGTTTCCGGGGTTTCATGCCGCGTTAGTCGCTACGCTTAAAAAACATAATGTGGATGCAAGGTTAATCACCATTGAATTAACCGAGCGCGACATGATAGAAAACGAAGAAAAGGGCATAAAAGCGCTTAAAGATTTAAAACAAATTGGCGTTAAAATATCGCTTGACGATTATGGGGTAGGGCAAACATCGCTGGGGCGTTTAAAAATGTTACCTATTGATGAGCTCAAGCTCGATAAATGTTTTATTTTAAAACTAGATGCCTCTCAAAAAGATCAATTTATAGTGCAGTCGTCAATTACGCTTGGGCATCAGTTAGGTTTTTCGGTGGTGGCTGAAGGGGTCGAAACCGAAGAGTCGTTAGCTTTACTTAAAACAATGCAGTGCGACCACGCACAAGGTTACTACCTTAGCCGGCCTTTAAAAGCTGATTTATTAGAACAATGGCTGGAAGAATACTATGGTAAAAATTAAGTATTTATTTGTCAGTGTTTTATTGCTAGTAAGTTTGCCAACGTTTGCCAACAGTAGCGGAAAGTTACTAGCAACACCTGGTGTATCTCAAGTTGAAGGTAGCGGCGGTGGCGGTATTGTGCCTTGGGCTCAGCTTGCAGGTTATGCGAGCGAAGATGAATTTTCGGTAAATGGTTTTTGTAGCCGAGCTGATGTGAGTGATTACGCATTAAATGTATGTGGTGCGCAGTTAAACTTATTTAATCGGGTGGAGCTAAGTTACGCAAAGCAAGAGTTTGACGTGCCAGCACTTAACACCGAAATAGAGCAATCGATTACTAGTGCAAAAATACGTTTATATGGTGATATTGTTTACAGCCAATGGCCGCAATTAAGTTTAGGTATACAGCATAAATCGCTAGATGACGGCACCGTAGCCAAACTTGTTGGCGCAGAGGATACCAGCGGTACAGATTATTACTTGGCTGCCAGTAAGCTTCACTTAGGTGCTTTTGCAGGTTATAACTGGTTTTGGAATGTAACAACACGCTATAGTGAAGCCAATGAACTGGGACTACTCGGTTATGGTGGCGGCAATGCTGACAGCGCGTTTTTATTTGAAGGTAGCACCGCTGTATTTTTAAGTCGTGAATTGGCAATCGGTATTGAGTATCGTCAAAAAGCGAATAACTTAAACTTGGGTGAGCAAGACTGGAAAGACGTTTTTGTTGCCTGAATGCCTAATAAAAACGTGAGTGTAACTGCCGCATATTTAGATTTAGGGCGTATTGCAGGGGCAGACGATCAAACGGGTTGGTACTTATCGGTAACAGGGTATTGGTAATGAAGTTAATTGCAGTTGGGTTTTTATGTGTTGGTATTTTAATGGGCTGTGCGAATAAAGCACCGCCTACTTTATATTACCAAATTGGCGGCAACGCCGGCATAGAAAAACTAATTGATAGCTTTATTAATCAAATTGGTAACGACGAGCAGGTATTTCACTACTTTGAGCACACAAACATAGCGCATTTTCGTCAAGGTTTTATTTTGCATATGTGCATGCTTACCGATGGTCCGTGTAAATACAGCTACGCAGGTGATTCAATGGTAGACATACACACCGGCATGAATATAACAGAAAAAGATTTTAATCATGTTGTTGATTTGTTGGTGAATGCCATGAATGAGCAAAACATATCTCATCCTATTCAAAATAAAATTTTGTCAAAAATGGCGCCATTAAGAAGCGACATTATTAACATATAGTGGATAAACATTATTTTCTGTTTACCTACAATACAAGCCATTACTTATGTACAATGAATAATATTGTTACTTTATTGTATATTTTTCATGTTTGTATATTTCGACGTCCAGCATATTTATTATTTACCTCAATATATACCTGTAATTGAAAAATTATCACATAGGGGTCATCAATGCGCATTAGTATTTTATAGATCTCAAGAAAAACAATTTATAGATATTTGCGAGACATTCGCAGTTGAACATTCAATAAAAGCAATTTGGTTGGAAGATAAATCAAATACATTAGATTTCTATCAGAGTGTTGAGTGCGATTGGGTCGTGTTTGGTAATGCGTTTTTAGACGTTGATAAGCTCAATAATAAAAGTGTATTAATGCAGCATGGCATAGGTCCAAAAAGCTGCTACTACGATGTATCAAACACTACGACTACCGTTCGCTTTGTTGAAGGTGAACATCGTTTAAAACGATTAAAAAACTTATATCCAAATGGTAATTTTGTTGATAGCGGCTATGCGAAATTAGATCCAATTATTAACAACTCAGTGGAAAAAGTTGACTTGGCTGGGTTGGGTTTAGATAAGAATAAGCCAACACTTTTATATGCCCCCACTTTTTATCCGAGCTCTATTGAGTGTATGAGCGATGATTTTCCAGAGTGTTTTCCTGATTATAATATTATTATAAAACCACACTTTTTTAGTTTGTCTAAACCGCGTTATAAAAAACAAAAAAGTAAAATCATGCGCTGGAAAAAATATAATAATGTTTATTTAACAAGTGAAAGTGAATTTAACTTAACGCCTTTTTTAGCGGTTGCAGACATAATGTTATCAGACGCGTCGTCTGCTATATTTGAGTTTGCAGCTCTGGATAAGCCTGTTGTGTGGTGTGACTTTTACAAGCTACGATGGAATTATAGAGGCATATTTTCTTATCGTTTTAAGGCACGGCTTGATGAGGACATAAATTATTTTCACAAAATTTGTCAAAGGGCTGAACAGTTCAGCGATGTTGTATCTGCAGTTCAGTTGTGTGCCTCAGAATCTGAAGAATTTAGATTTAACCGGAAAAAAATTATTGAGCAGCTTGCAGGAAAAATAGATGGAAATTGCGCTGACCGTATAGTTAATTACTTAGAGAGTTATGAATGAAACGAGTTATTACATTTGGTACCTTTGATATTGTTCATGTCGGTCATATTAACATTTTAGAACGGGCGAAATCTTTGGGTGACTATTTAATTGTTGGGATATCATCAGATGCACTCAATATGCAAAAAAAGGGTAGAACTCCAGTTTATAGCGAAAGTGATAGAGTTAAAATAATTAGTTCTTTACGCTGTGTCGATGAAATTTTTATAGAGCATTCCCTTGAACTCAAAGGCGATTACATAAAAGAACATGATGCAGATTTGTTAGTAATGGGTGACGATTGGGCAGGTAAATTCGATAACTTCAAAACGTTATGTGACGTACAATACTTAACTAGAACACCTTCCATTTCAACTACGGAAATAATTGAAGTAGTTCGCAATCCTTCATAAAAACTTATAAGAGCGATAATTCAGTAATATTTTGATTATTACTCTAAACCCCATTCGCTTTATTATTAAAAGGGTATCAAATCAAAAACTTAATAACCTGCCAGCAATTACAAAAAAGGCTAAACGACCCTACTTTAGTTTTGTTTGATGCGGGTATGCTTCGCCCTGGTGTTTTAGGAACTTATGTGCCTGGAGCTATGCTACCCAATGCAAAGCGGTTTGACATAAAAAATGAGCTGGCAGATAAATCAAACCCGCTATCAAGCACAATGTGTAATGCACAGCAGTTTACACAGGTTATGCAGCATGCGGGTGTAAACCATGATTCGTTTATTGTGGTATACGAAGATACTGGCTTATTTAGTGCTGCAAGGGCGTGGTGGATGCTAAAAGCCATGGGGCATCACAATGTAAAGGTTTTAAATGGCGGCCTTAAAAAGTGGTTAGCGTGCGGCTATGCAGTGCAGCAAGGTTATAGTGAGGCTTTAACGTGTGGTAATTTTGAAGCAAGTTATAATCCAAATTACTTTATTGACCGCCAGCAAGTATTAGCAGCAATAGATGATGCGAATACTATATTGTTAGATGCGCGTGCCTATAAACGCTTTACTGGTGAAGAGAGCGAACCTCGAAAAGGCATGCGAGGTGGGCATATACCACAAAGCCGTTCATTGCCTTTTTTAGATTTATTAACCGATGGCGAGGCTAAAGCTTTTGAAGAAATAAAGATAAAATTTGAGAACGCTGTAGGTACTGCAGAGTATATTCAATTTAGCTGTGGATCAGGTATTACAGCGTGTATTTTAGCTTTATTTGCTGATGAATGTGGTTATAAAAACTTAAGTGTTTATGACGGTTCTTGGAGTGAGTGGGGCGCGAGTGATTCATTGCCTATCACCAAAGATGTATAAGTGAAAATACTATAACAAGCAATTTTTGTAGGCGCCTTGCTTGCTGGCACGTTTAATTTATACATAGTCACATTAACAACCTTTGCGTGAGCAAGCTTCACGCCTACGTGTGGGTAACTTTAAATGTTTATTACCACCGAGAGCACCGAGGCGCTGCGCGCTACACTGAGTAGAGCGTAACGTTTGATTGGTTTTAAAATTACTTCTCCTGCACTACTCCTTGTTTTCTCTGTGGTGAATAAGTCACTTTTTGTTGTATTACTTAATAGCATTTAATTACCACCGAGCGCACCGAGGCGCAGCGCGCTACACTGAGTAGAGCGTAACGGTTGATTGGTTTTAAAATTACTTCTCCTGCACTGCTCCTTGTCTTCTCTGTGGTGATAATAATGTTTTATTCACTTTGAAACCTTTTACAGCTTGTATCCATAAGGGCAGTTTTTACAGCCATTTTTACAGCAGGTTCCTCGCTTTAAAAAAAACCACTTACTAAATACCATGTAGCCATTTTGCATGGTGTAGTCGAGTTCTTCAATTAAGTTATCGTTTCCTTTAAATGCTTTTGCAAACTCTATTTGGCTTTTAATTGGCTGAGTATAAAGCGCTTCAAGGTAATGATTAATTTTATTGAGTGTACAGGTTTGGCACAAACAGCTTGTTGCTGTTGCGTCTAGGGGTAAAATAGCGGGTAACTGGTTACACCAACATGCGGTTATATTATTTACATTACAGTTAAGCACTGTATTACATTGGCTGCAGTTTGTTTGAGTCATTTTAGTTCTTATCAATAGTAGAGCGCCAAGAATAACAAATATTATGAATATACAAAAAGCCTTAGCAGAATTTATTACGTTTTCGGCAAAAAGAGACAATGCAATATCGGTTATTGTGTCAACGCCTGCATATGGTCAAGCGCCCTTATACATATTAAAAACTGACGTATTAGTTGGTGTAATTAAACGCTGTTTGAGTGGTGAAATAGATTTAGATGACTTAGAGCTTTGGGCTAACGTTATTGAGTCACGAGAAGACGTTGATTGCGCTGAACACGAGGGCGTTATTTATGCGCTTAGTAATAGCGAGCAAATGGGCGAGCTTGATCACCAAAAGCTTGAAAAAATACTGGCATTGTTAAAGGATTAAAGTTTAGGTTAACTTAAAACCGCATTTAAATTAAATGCGGTTTTAGTATTTTTTGACAACCTGATTACTTGTGATATCCCAAGCAGGTTTCTACTTCGTTTTTAGATCCTAAAATAACCGCTACACGCTGGTGAATAGCGTCTGGCTGAATATCCATAATACGTTCAGAGCCTGTTGAGGCAATGCCGCCGGCTTGTTCTACTAGCATAGCCATTGGGTTTGCTTCGTAAAGCAGACGCAGTTTATTGGGTTTATTAGGATCTTTAGTATCAGTTGGGTAAGTAAATACACCGCCTCGGCTTAGTACGCGATGAACATCGCCTACCATGGCGGCAATCCAGCGCATATTAAAGTTTTTAGCGCGCGGGCCGGTATCGCCTTGCAGTAAATCATTTATGTAGTTTTGCATAGCGGGTTGCCAATGACGCTGATTAGACGCATTAATCGCAAACTCGTTTGTATCTGCAGGTATAGTGGCAAAGTCTTCTGTTAGTAAAAAGCTCCCTTGGGTTTTATCAAGGGTGAACATGCGTGTGCCTTTACCTGTACTGAGTGCCAACATTGTTGATGGGCCGTACAGTACATAACCTGCCGCAACTTGCTTGTGGCCAGGTTGCATAAAAATACTTTCGTCTGCTGCATCTGAGCCTTCAGGCGCTTCCATAATTGAAAATATAGTCCCTACCAGCGAGTTAATATCGGTGTTTGACGACCCATCAAGTGGGTCAAATGCCACAATATATTTAGCGTCGGGGTTTCCTGCAACGGTGTAATCTTCTTCTTCAGAGGCAATGGCTTTAACTGTGCCCGACTCCAGTAAAATATCTTTTAATAGCTGATTAGATAATACATCGAGCTTTTTTTGCGTTTCGCCTTGAATGTTTTCATCAAGTGTTGAGCCTAATACGCCAGAAAGCGCACCTTGACCAACACGAAACGATATTTCTTTACATGCCGCTAAAATAGTTCGGATTAATGATAATAGTTCTCTTGGGCAACCGTCTTCTAGCAATACTGGAGGGAGTCTACGCATTCTATTTTCCTGATAACGTGTTAAAACCAATCATAATGTGAGAGAGATTAGTTTAGAGCGCTGAAATTCGTCTTAAATATCTGTATTGTTTAAATACCGCCCTATAATGGGGGCACCTAATCGTACCTAAAACGCCTATAACAAAGATAAGATTATGAAAAAAATACCACTACTAAGTTACATATTCTTTACTGTGTTGTGCTCTATCATAACTCAAGCGCACGCAGCAATTAAGTCAATTGATGAATTTACTACACAAATGAACCACTTTCCGGGGTATTACTCGTTTTATTACGATACTCAAAACGGCAAAGTGTATTTAAAGGTAGATAAGTTTGAGCAGCAGTTTTTATTACAACAAAGTTTGCCATACGGGATTGGGTCAAACGATATTGGACTTGATCGAGGCCAGCTTGGCAACACGCATTTGGTACAGTTTGAGCGCTTTGGCGATAAAGTTATGCTGCGTGCTGTAAATACTTACTACCGTGCTAACACTAATAACAAAGCCGAGCAGCAAAGTATCAAAGAGGCATTTGCATCAAGCATATTGGCGGGCTTTAAAGTGGTTGCTGAAGACAAAAACACGGCACTTATTGATTACACACCTTATTTATTGAGCGATGTACATGGAGTAAGCCGTACACTAGCTGCCCGTAAGCAGGGGAATTTTAACCTTGATGAATCACGAAGTGCGGTTTACATGGCGCGTTCAAAAGCCTTTGTAAAAAACACCGAACTGGAAGCCGTGCTTACATTTAAAGGCGCAAAGCCGGGTAAGTTTGTACGCCAAGTTAGCGCCGACCCATACACTGTTACCGTACATATGCACCATTCACTTGTTCAATTACCAGATGATAATTACACACCACGTAAATTTAACCCGCAATCGGGCTTTTGGAGCATTGAACACAAAGATTACGCAGCGCCTTTAGGCGAGTCGATGTATGTTCGTTATATACCGCGTCACCGCTTAGCAAAAAAAGATCCGAGCTTACCTATTAGCGAGCCGGTTGAGCCTATTGTTTATTATTTAGATCCCGGTGTACCAGAGCCAGTTAAAAGCGCCTTACTTGAAGGCGGTAAGTGGTGGAATGATGCATTTAGCGCTGCAGGTTATAAAAACGCGTTTATTGTTAAAGTATTACCAACCAATGTTGATCCCATGGATATTCGTTACAACGTAATTCAGTGGGTGCATAGGGCAACACGTGGTTGGTCATACGGAAGCTCAGTTATTGATCCGCGCACCGGTGAAATATTAAAAGGCCATGTTACGTTGGGTTCGCTTCGTGTTCGCCAAGATATTTTAATTGCAGAAGCGCTGGCTGCTCCTTATTTTAAAGGCGATGAAGTTGCTAAAAACTTACACGCTATGGCGCTTGATCGTATTCGCCAGTTAAGCGCCCATGAAATTGGCCATACATTAGGTATTGCCCATAACTTTGCGGCATCAGTAAGTGATAGAGCCTCAGTAATGGATTACCCGCACCCATTATTGAGCTTTAATGAACAAGGCAAGCTTGACGTAACACGAGGCTATGCAACAGGTATGGGCGTATGGGATACGCAGGTAATTAAATACGGTTATAGCGACTTTACCAATCAAGATGAAAGCGCAGAGCTGGCCGCAATTTTAAAAGAGAATAAAGCCAAAGGGCTAGCGTTTATTTCAGATTCTGATGCGCGAGCTAAAGGGGGCGCTCATCCAACTGCTCACCTATGGGATAACGGCGCTAACCCATCAGAAGAGCTTTTACGTGTTTTAGATGTGCGTAAAAAGGCACTTTCGCAATTTGGTATTAATAATATTAAGTTGGGTGTTGCGCTATCTCAGTTAGAAGAAAAGCTTGTACCACTTTATTTATTTCATCGTTTTCAAGTTGAGTCTGTGGTTAAGTTAATTGCAGGTGTAAATTACGAATATGAAACACGCGGTGATGAGCCAGTCCAAGGCGCTCAGGTTGTTGATAAGCAAGTGCAACAAGATGCAGTTAATGCCATTTTAGCAACGCTTACAGCCAAAAATTTAGTTATACCTGAATCTGTATTATCGTTAATTCCGCCAAAAGCATATGGTGAGTCTAAATCGCGCGAAAGCGTAGTGGGGCGTACCGGGTTAACACTTGATGCAATGGCTTTACCAGAGGTGGCAGTGCAGCATAGTTTATCGTTGTTGCTTAATCCACAGCGCTTAAATCGTTTAGCGCAACAACAAGCCCGTAATAACCAATTTTACAGTTTAGATGCGTTATTAAAGCAGTTGTATAGCCATGTTTATAATGTATCGTCGCCCGACACAATGAAAGGCAAAATAACCCAGCGTATACAGTTTTTAACAGCAAAAACCTTTGCTGACTTAGTGGCAAGTAATAATGTAAGCCCAGAGGTACAGGCCCAACTTCGTTATTACTTAGTTAAGCTAAGTGACGACTTTAATCAAAACACTATGCTGAGTAATACAAGCACCGGTGAAAGCGCATTTAAGCAATACCTAGCAGTGCAGGTAAAACACTTTTTAGCTAGTGGAGAGTGGCCTAATAACTTTAAGGTTCTGCCTATACCGCCAGGTTCACCCATTTAATTTTATAAGGGCGCAGGTTAACACGCCCTGAGCTTTAAACGCCTTTATAAGCAGCGCTTCGATAGTATCAAGCGCTGTTTTTTCTTGCATAAAATTGGTTTTTTGTTAACCTACTTGCCTTCCATTTTTTGTCTTTTTGAGGTGTATATGGCGTTTTTATCTCGTGCGATTTTATCGCTGTCCATTGCACTTTCAAGTACCGCTGCCTTTGCTCAAAAACCGTGTGATGTTGAACTCAGACACGGTCTAATTATTACCGATGACGTAATACGAATTGTTGATAAAGGCCAAACACGAGTGCAAATTAACAACAATACCCAGCTCTTTATTCGTGGCTATTGGGTCGATTTAGGTGAAGATGAAAGCAAAGTACTGGAGCAATTTAGCCAAGGCATTCGCCAAACAGTACCCGAGCTTGTAAATTTAGCCACCGACGGTGTTAATTTAGGGCTGAGTGCTATTGAGCAGGTGGTTGAGGGCATGTCGGATAAAGAGCCTGAAGTACTTAAAACCCAACTGCAATACGTAGAACGCGCGTTGATGGATAAGTTTAAGCGAGGCGACGACTTTTTTTTTATAGCTCCTCAATCACTTTCTCAAATTGATGACTTTTTTACAAAAGAAATAAGCCAAAAAATCCACTCGGCGGTTCATGGCTCGTTAGGTGCTATTTTAGTGTCTTTAGGGGATGCGTTTAAATCGCGTGAAGGCAATATTGAGGATCGCATTAACGATATGGGTCAACGCATGGATATCATCACGAAAGAGATTGATAAGTCATTGCAAAAAAAAGCAGACCAATTAGAGCTAAAAGCATCAGAATATTGCGAATACCTCAACACCTTAGATGTCACCGAATCTCGCTTACAAGCGATTGTACCGGGCATGGCAGACTTTGATTTAGTGCAAATTAAATCGTAAGGGAAAGTGGTTCGTTATCAGACAGCCCTATAGTTTTATCTCATTCTCGGTTAACAAGCGGTATTCGCCTGGCGCTAAGTCTTCATCTAACTTAATACCCGCAATTTGCTCACGGTGTAATTCAACCACTTTGTTATCAACGGCGTAAAGCATGCGCTTTACCTGATGGTACTTTCCTTCACTAATTGATAAGCGTAAACCGTAGTTAGCTAAGCGCTCAGCAATAGCAGGGCGGGTGGCATCTTTTTCATTGTGTAGCATAACGCCTTCGCGTAATTGCTCAAGCGCTTCGTCGGTAATTGGTTCTTGGGTTTCAACTAGGTATGTTTTAAATTTATTACTGCGTGGTGAGGTAATTTTATGTGACCAGTCGCCATCGTTAGTGATAATAACTAAGCCTGTTGTGTCTATATCTAATCGACCTGCTACGTGAAAGTCACTCATATTTGGCTCATCAAGTAAGTCAAAAACTGTTTTGTGTAAGTCATCACTATTTGCGCAAACATAACCAACAGGCTTATTTAGCATAAAGTAACGTTTACCTAAAAACACTAATGGCTCACCGTTATGTAATACGACATCGTCTTTTGCTAACTGAAAGTTATGTGCTGTGATCACCTCACCATTTACGCTTACTTCTTTACGCTTAATACTGGCGCGAGCTTGCGTGCGCGGTACTTCTGCTAAGTGGCTAATAAATTTATCTAAACGGCAAGGGAATTTCATTTTGGTTCACATTTTTAGTCGGCTACAATGGGCGCGATTATAGCCGATAGTGAAATACCATGACAGTGCACAGCACACTAATTTTAAACCTGTATAAGGGCAAAGTGGCCTCTGGTGAGCTGACGTACGATGCTGCCCAGCAACGTGCGGTTATGGCATTAAATACCTTAAGCTTACAACTTCAGACACCGGTGAAATGGTGGCAAAAAACACCAAATATAAACGGAGTTTATTTGTATGGGCCGGTAGGACGCGGTAAATCAATGTTAATGGATTTATTTTATAATAATGTGCCAGTGGTAAAAAAACAGCGACTTCACTTTCATCATTTTATAGCACATGTTCATAGTCAATTAGCTGAGCTACAAGGCCACGCGAATCCGCTTACATTGATAGCGAAAAAATGGGCTAAAAACATTAAAGTATTATGTTTTGATGAGTTTTTTGTCAGCGACATTGGTGATGCCATGATTATGGCTAGATTGTTTAAAGCGATGTTTGAGCAAGGTTTAGTGCTGGTGGCTACCTCTAATGCAAAACCAGAACAACTTTATAGCAACGGCCTGCAACGCGCGCGATTTTTACCTACTATCGATTTAATTAACAACCACTGCCAGATAGTCAATGTGGCCGGTGAGGAGGATCATCGCTTTAGATATGGTAAAAATAGCCGCCATTATTATATCAACTTACCGAGTGATGATTTTAAAGCTATTTTTATGCAAGCATATTCGCAGGTTACTTTTTCAGATGTAATAACGATTCACGGCCGTAAACTTAGCTACCAATTAAAAGCGCCTAGAGCCGTAATCATTGATTTTATGGCTTTATGTTCAGGCCCACGTAGTGCAAACGACTATATGTTTTTAGCATCCCAGTTTGATGTGTTGTACGTTAATAAAGTGCCTAAAATGGGTGAAACCGCAACGGGTAAAACGATTGTGCATGGAATAGAAGATAGCTACCAACGGGAAAAGCAAACGCTTGAAGAACACACTTTAGACGACGAAGCTCGGCGCTTTATTGCATTAGTGGATGAATTTTACGACTGTCAAAAATTACTGATCATCAATGCTCAGGTAAATATAGAGCATTTATATGTGGGTAAAAAGCTAAGCTTTGAATATGCGCGAACGCAATCGCGGCTAGTAGAAATGCAAAATTGGTAAAAAACGCGCTTAACGGTTTATGGCTAAGCGCAAATTTAATGACTTTACTTACTGTAGCCATTTGGATTGTTTGACTGCCAGCGCCATGTATCTTGCATCATGGCATCAATTCCGCGTTTAGCTTCCCAGCCCAGCTCATTAAGGGCTTTTTCTGGTGCAGCGTAACATGCAGCAATATCGCCAGGGCGACGAGGTGATAATTGGTATGGTACTGCTTGGTTACTTGCTTTAATAAATGCATTAACCATTTGCAGAACAGAATAGCCATTACCAGTGCCAAGGTTATATACAAGTGCACCCGTATTTGTAGCTATTTTATCAAGCGCTTTTAAGTGGCCAATAGCTAAATCTACAACGTGAATGTAGTCGCGTACGCCTGTGCCATCAATGGTGTCGTAATCATCACCAAATACGGCTAACTGCTTGAGTTTACCCACTGCTACTTGAGCAATGAATGGTAATAAATTATTAGGAATGCCATTAGGATCTTCACCAATTAGGCCCGATTCGTGAGCACCTACTGGATTAAAGTAACGCAAAATAGCAAACGCAAAGCGCTCGTCAGATTTAGCGATATCCTGGAGCATCATTTCTACCATCAATTTTGAGGTACCGTATGGGTTAGTTGTGCCACCAACAGGAAAGTCTTCTTTAATAGGTAAACTTGCCGGGTCACCATAAACGGTGGCAGATGAGCTAAACACTAACTTAAATACGCCCGCATCTCGCATAGCATCAACTAAGGTTAACGTGCCTTGCACATTATTTTGGTAATACTCTACTGGTTTAGCAACCGATTCGCCAACCGACTTTAAGCCTGCAAAATGAATAACGCTGTTAACTGTATGCTTTGCAAATACTGAATCTAAAAAAGCTTTATCGAGTATGTCACCTTGATAAAAAGTTACTTCTTTTCCCGTAATTTGTTTAACGCGAGCCAGAGACTCTTGCGATGAATTTGCTAAATTATCTATAACAACAACATCACTTCCTTGTTGCAAAAGTTCTAAAACGGTATGCGAGCCAATATAGCCTGCGCCACCGGTTACTAAAATAGTCATGAAAGCTCCGTAGGGTTCTTTATTCAGTTATTTTAATTTCAACATAAAATGGCAGAGTTTACATGCTTTATATTTAATTTTTAGTTTGCAAAGAAGATGTTTTAACGTAGTTTTAAAAGGTACATCAGATTACATTTTGTTCGTTTATAATTACATTTAACAACTATGATTAAGTTATAGTTAATATATATCTGTTAGGATAGTTTAATTAAGGTAAGCAACAAAATCATACCATATACATTGTGTTATGGATTACTTTTTGGAGATAGCTATGAACTCAGTTACAAAAATTTCAATGGCACTGTGTGTTGTATTGCCACTATTTACACATGCTGGCGAGTCTGCAGTTAAGTGGCATGACTTTAAAGACTATCGCGATGTGCGTGCATCAAACCAAACTAAAGCGTCTTACCATAAGCAAATTACGAAGCAGTTTGAAAAACACTTTTCCAAGCTTGCTGAGCAACTGTCAAAAGATTATAAGCTAAATGTCGAAATTACAGATGTTGATTTAGCTGGTGATGTACGTTTCAGTGGCACAAGTGAAATTCGCGTTGTTGAACCTATTTTTTTCCCACGTATTAATCTGAACTATTCGTTAGTTAATAAAGAAGGGGATGTAATAAGTGAAGCAAATGATGTTGAACTCAAAGACATGGGCTTTATGGATAGAATAAGAAGAGGCCGAGAGGAGTCATTTGACCACGAAAAAAGATTACTCACACAGTGGTTTGGCGAACAAGTATTAACAAGTATTGATTGAGTTAACTTGCCGCTTAAGAGCGGCAAGTGATTAACTTTGGTTACTTAAACGTGGCAAGTAAAGTGAGTAACTGTTGTAATTTAATGACGGTCGTTTTTAACTTTTCTTCGTTAAAGCCATCGTTTGATAAACTTTCTACATCAGCTGCAACGTCTAGTACATAGGGTTTGAAACGCTTTGCTTCAAAGTCAAAACCAGCGTCTTTTCCAAATAAGGCTTTAAATTTACCATGGCCTTGTTGTTGTAATTCGTCTAGTTTTTTGTCGGCATCAAGTGCCTGACGATAAACAATTTTTAAGTTAGCGTTGAGTTGTTCAATTATAGAATCCATGGTTTTCCTAAAGCTTTGTACTGCATGGCCGATATAATACGTGGATTACATTTAAAAGTCAGGTTAGTAATATGAATATATCAGGTTCAAGTTTACCCGTTATGTCAGGGGCTAGCGAAAGTGGTGAAGTTTACAGCGCTTCTTTGGCTAAAAAACAGCAACAGGCAGACGGCGCAGCTGCGCTTGCACTAATTGAAGGTGCTGCGCAATCATCAAGTGCGCAAACACCGGCTAAATCGGTGACTGCAACACTTGGAAATAACATAAACGTATACGTTTAAATGTCGCCCTAAATAAGTTTGAGGTCGATAGGGGTCTTACTTTTTTGACCTCCTATTTCTCTTACTAATTTAGGCACTAAAAATCCGGGCAGAGCTTTTAAAAGCTCTGCCATTATTTTTATTGCTTGCTCTTCGTTAATATCAAAGTGACTTGCGCCTTCAACTTTATCTAGCAAATACAAATAATACGGCAGCACGTCGGCATCAAATAACGCTTCACTTAAATTTATTTGTGCGTCAACCGTATCGTTCACGTCTTTTAAAATAACCGCTTGGTTTAATAGCATAACGCCTGCATGTTTAAGCTTTTGCATTGCAGCTTTAAACTCACCATCTATTTCGTTGGCGTGATTTATATGGTTTATAAATACAATTTTTAGCGGTGATTTTTGTAAGCGGGCACATAGCTCGTTGGTAATTCTCGCAGGTATCACGACAGGCAAACGGCTGTGTATTCGCATACGTTTTATTTGTGGTAATTTTTCAAGCTCATCTAAAAACCAGCTAATGGCATCGTCTTTGGCCATAAGCGGGTCGCCACCACTTAAGATCACTTCGTTTATATTGGTATCTGATTTTATATAGCAAAGGGCATCTAGCAGGCTTTTTTTATTAAGTTGGTTTTCTTGATATGGAAAATGACGTCTAAAACAATACCGACAATTTACCGCGCAACCGGTTTTAAACATAACTAAAACACGCGATTTATACTTATGTAAAACCCCGGGTTGATCGTTGTCTTGCTCAAGCAAAGGATCTTTATTAAACCCCGATTTTTTTAAAAACTCTTGATGACGAGGCATAACTTGCAGCAATAGAGGATCGTTTGCATCACCTTTACGCATTTTTTTTATAAAAGGCACTGGCACCCGTACCGGAAATAAACTGCGAGCTTTTAGGTCGTTTTCATGGACTTGGCTCGATAAACCAACCATTTCAAGCAAGGTTTTTGGACAGGTAACTACATTTGCTAATTCTTTTTGCCAGTTTTTATGCAAATTTGCTTCATTTCTTTGTATCATTGGCACGTAGATTACTCGAAAAAATTAAAATAGAGGAAACGATGGCGAATTATAGCACCAACGAGTTCAAGGGCGGCCTAAAAATTATGATGGACGGCGAGCCTTGCAGTATCTTAGAAAATGAAATGGTAAAACCTGGTAAAGGCCAAGCGTTTAACCGTGTTCGTATCCGTAAGCTTATTTCTGGCAAGGTACTTGAAAAAACCTTTAAATCAGGTGAATCGGTTGAAGGTGCTGATGTTATGGATACGGACTTAGCGTATCTTTATACAGACGGTGAATTTTGGCATTTCATGAATAACGAAACATTTGAGCAAATTGCTGCTGACGAGAAAGCATTAGGCGATGCTGGCAAATGGTTAGTTGAAAACGATGTATGTACTATCACACTATGGAATGGCAGCCCAATTGCAGTTACTCCACCAAACTTTGTAGAGCTTGAGATCACTGAAACAGATCCTGGCCTAAAAGGTGATACAGCGGGCACGGGTGGTAAACCAGCAACACTTAGCACGGGTGCAGTAGTTCGTGTTCCATTATTCGTTCAAATTGGCGAAGTAATTAAAGTAGACACCCGCAGTGGTGAGTACGTAGGCCGTGTTAAGTAATATTTAACGTAGCTTAATAATACCAATTCGCAAAGAGCAACACGGCCTAAGCGAATTGGTATGAATCCCAGCCTATGCTGGGATTTTTTTTGGAGAAAATATGTCAGCAACACTTTGGGCGCCCAGCGCAAATATAAAAACATTAAAACAACGCGCAGAAATTTTACGCACAATTCGTGAATTTTTTTACGTGCGAGATGTAATGGAAGTAGAAACACCGAGCTTAAGTGCTGCTAGTGTCACTGATGTTCACTTGGCAAGTTTTAATACTTCATTTATGGGCCCCGGGCATGCTGGTGGTTTGCCTCTTTATTTACAAACATCCCCCGAGTTTGCAATGAAACGCTTGTTAGCGGCCGGTTCAGGTTCTATTTTTCAGCTTTGCAAAGCATTTAGAAATGAAGAGGCGGGCAGCCATCATAACCCTGAGTTCACGATGCTTGAGTGGTATCGTCCTGGGTTTGACGAATTTGCATTGATGGATGAAATGGATGAGCTAATGCAGTGTGTACTTAATGTGGAGCCAGCAACGCGTATTACTTATCAGGATGCATTTAAACAAGTATTAGGCCTGGATCCACTGACAGCATCTTTAGATCAACTAAAGGCGCATGCTTGTGAGCACGGCTTTGCTGACATAGCTAAAAACGAAACTCATAAAGATACCTTGCTACAGCTGTTATTTTGTATGAAAGTAGAGCCGAGCATTGGGCAAACTAAACCCTGTTTTGTTTATCACTTTCCGGCATCCCAAGCGGCTTTGGCGCAAATTTGTGAACACGATGAGCGAGTCGCTGGTCGTTTTGAACTCTATTATAAAAATATGGAGCTTGCGAATGGCTTTAACGAGCTAACCAACGCAACAGAACAAGCTAAACGCTTTGATGAAGATAACCAGTATCGTGAAGCGCATGGTTTAAAACAAGTTCCGATGGATTCGCGCTTAATTGCTGCATTGGAGCATGGTTTACCGCAATGTTCAGGCGTAGCATTGGGGATTGATAGGCTGATAATGTTAGCAACTAACAAAGACACAATTAAAGATGTAATTGCCTTTGATGTAGATAGGGCTTAGAAAAGTTATTAGTTTTCAGATAAAAAAACACCGCGCTTTAATTAAACGCGGTGTTTTCTAATCTTTAACTTACAACTGACAACTGACAACTGACAACTGACAACTGACAACTCTATTTTACAGCTCTAACGTAAACGTTATACCTGCTACTCTTGGCTCACCTAATTGTGTGTAGGTATGCGTTTCGTAGCCATCAAGTGGGTCGTTACCGAACTCAAAGCCACGCGTCGGCACAGCTTCATCAAACACGTTGCGTGCCCATGCACGAACTGACCACATGTCAGCGTCGTAACCAAAGCTTAAGTTAACTAAGTTGCTGTTAGGCGCTTTTGAGTTATGGCTATCTGAGAAGTAGTAATCGTCTTTCCCTTCAATACCCACCATGGCATAAAAAGCGTTGGTAAAATTGTAGCGTGCAGTAAATGCATATTGGTACTTAGGCGATTGTGCTTGTTCACGGCCATCTTGGTTTAAACCAGATTGCGTTACAAAGTTATCTATTTCTGTGTCTAAGTAACCAGCGCTACCGGTTAATAATAGGTTGTCGGTGAGTCGGTAGTTACCTTCAATTTCAAGGCCGTAGTTACTACCAGAGCTTGCGTTATCAACGTAGCCTGTAAACTGCTGGCCTTCAACTTGCCATGCTTTTAACTGTATGTCGTCGCGGTGCATATAAAATGCCGCTAGGCGAAGTGTTAAAGCGTCATCGAGTGATGATCCTTTAACACCAAACTCACCGCTCCATAAGTATTCAGGGTCGAAGCTGGTGTGTTGTTGAAAAAAGTTAGCGTCTAGGTTTAAGCCTTCATCTTTTGCTTTTGCAAGCGCTTCAGAGTTAATACCACCGGCTTTGTAACCGCGCGTAATACTTGCGTAGATCATAGTGCGATCTATTACTTGATACTCAAGCGCGACTTTACCACCGAGCATAACATCGTCGGTTTCTTGTATAAACCCGTTACTGTCGGTGTAATCGCCTTGGTACTGCTCAACACGCAGGCCTGTTATTAAAGTGGTTTTTGGTCCAACAGGGGTGGCTACTTGACCATACATAGCAATATTACTGGTTTCATAAGTAGAGGCAAATGGGTTTGCAAGCCATGTGTATTGGCGCTCTAAATCAACATCGCGGTTTTGATAGTAAAGACCCGCAACCCAGTTACCGGCTTTATCATTAAACTGTAAGTTAGCTGATTGATCATCGCGATCGCGATTATAAATATCTGTAGAGCTGTAACCCCAAGGGTGTAAGCCTGCAGCACATAGTTGCGGCTCGTTTACATCATTACATACCCAGTCTTCGTCGTAGCTATAAAGTAATTCGCTATCGATGGCTGATAGGTTTAAGCTAATATCAAATGCATCAAACCCTGTGTAAGTATTAGCAATACCTAGCGCGTAACTTTTTTGATTATCTTGACCTGGTTCATCAGCAACACTGTTGCGGCTGTTATCGAGCGTAAAGGCATCGTAACCATTATTTATATCAATATAATGAAAATTTAACTCAGTGCTTAGGTTTTTAGTAAGCTGAGAGTTTAATTTAAAGCGTGCAACTTGCTCGTCTTGATTTTGTGTTGATTCGTTCAGGTATAAGTTGTCTACGTAGCCGTCAGATTTTCTGCCAAAGTAGCTAACTCGAGCTGTTGTATCGTCGGTTAACCCAGTGCTTACTGCAAGGCCAGCTTCATGGCTGTTGTATGTGCCAGCACCTAAATGGAGTTTTAAACTCGGATCGCTAGTTGCTTTAGCCGATTGCATTTGAATCATACCGGCCATGCCGTCTGCACCAAAACGTGTCCCTTGTGGTCCACGGTAAATTTCTACTTGGTCAATATCAAATAGTAACGAGCTGCCACCTAATCCTGAGTAGTTTATGCCGTCAATAACTAAACCAACCGAAGGATTAATTGGGTCAACAAATTGAGAACGTAAACCCACGCCACGAATTTGTATAAAACGTCCACGCGACGCCCCTGCAGTAAAGTTTACGTTAGCGGCACTACCTAATATTTCGTCTAAGTAACTTGCACCACGTAGGCTTATTTCTTCTTCGCTTAGTAAGCTTGCACTGGCGCTCAAAGTTTGAATGGTTTCGCGTTGAAAGTCACCGGTAACTACAATTTTTTCTATGTCGCTATCATCAGCATTTGCTGAAAAAGAGGCGCTTAATAGCGGCAAAATTGCAGCGGTGATTAAAGACAAACGTAAGTTCATTTTGTTACTTAACTCCATTTTAGGGGCTTATGCTGGGGCCTGTTGACCTTTGTAATATTCGTCTTAAAAGACAAGCTGACCCTAGTAATTATTTTTATACCTGTGTTATAACGCAGCGATTATACGTAAAAAAACTAGGATTACTAATATGACTTTTAAAGTTGATTTTAAAGTACGTCATTACGAATGCGATTTACAAGGGATCGTTAATAACAGTGTTTATTTTAATTATTTAGAACATGCTCGCCATGAATTCCTATTTGCAAACGGGGTTGACTTTGCATTATTGGCAAAGCAAAAAGTTAATTTAGTTGTGATTCGTAGTGAAGTTGACTACAAGCATTCATTAGTGCCAGAAGATGAGTTTTATGTATCTGTAAAGCCTGTTCGTATAAGCCGTTTAAAGTTTGCGTTTGAGCAAAGCATTGTACGTAAACACGATCAGCAAGTGATGCTCAAAGCAAAAGTAATAGGTACTGCGGTGAACGAAAAAGGGCGTCCTTTTTTACCACCCGAAATGCAAACCCTATTCAACAATAATGATTTAGGCTAACTCATATTCCATATATAACGTTTTATGAACAAAAAATTACATTTAAAACATGCAAATTTAACGGATAAATCGCATAAATATTGTTATTATGACATTAATTAGACAATGAGTTAGTAGCAGTATGAAATTAGCAGCAATACCGATGCTTGTAATCGGTTTATGTGTTGGTTGCGCATCAACAGGGACCGTTACCAGTGAGCAGCTAAAGTACACACAGTGGCAATTATCAACAATTGATGATGTAGCCTTAGAGGAACAATACACGGCTTCCGTTGGCTTTATTGAAGCACTTCAAGTAAATGGATTTGCAGGATGTAACCGATTTTTTGGCGAGGGTGAACTTAAAGAAAGTAGCTTGAGTGTGAAAAAAATTGGAATGACCCGAAAATCTTGTGGCGAAAAAACAGATAAGTTTGAACAGCAGTTTTTAAAAACGTTAAAGCAAGGTGTCACGCTTAGCATGCAAGGTCAAAAATTAGTTATGCAAGGCGAGCAAAAGTTTGTATTTGTTGCTAAATAAATTTTAGCGTTTAAAAAAATGACCCCTTGCGGGTCTTTTTTAACTGGCGTACACTCAGTGCAGATTTAGTAAACGTGTTTATTAAATCAACGAACAATTTATATACTTGTCGGAGTGCCTAAGTATTGTTGCTTAGGCTGAGATCGCGAAAGCGGGATCCGTGAACCTGATCAGGTTAATACCTGCGTAGGGAACAAGCTGCCTTAAACGGGACGCTTGTGCGTCTTTTTTTATGCGTACAATAAAGCCACTCGTCGTTTAATAGGCTGCAAAGTGGCACGAAGCCACTTTACGATCTTTCTCTATTCCTTTGGAATATCTGGCAAGACAACCCTTTAGTTATGAGGTAAGTCATGTCAAACACTACAAATAAATCATCGCGCCGTGAAACACGCGCAGCTGCATCTGAATACATTTATAATTTAACAGGTCAGCCATTTCCAAATTCTCAAAAAGTCTATGTTGAAGGCAGCCAATCAGGCGTGCGTGTGGGTATGCGCGAAATTACACTCAGTGATACGTTTATTGGTGGCACCGACGAAAAGCCGGTGTATGAACCTAATGAGCCACTTCGTGTTTACGATACATCGGGTCCTTATACCGATCCAAATTTTGAATTAGATGTACGTAAAGGACTACCAAAATTTCGAGAGCAATGGATTGAAGGGCGCAACGATACAGAAGTGCTCGATTCGGTCACCTCGCAGTTTGCACAGCAGCGCATGGCTGATGACGGATTGGATCATATTCGATTCGAACACTTACCAAAAATTCGCCGTGGTAAAGCGGGTAAAAACGTAACCCAAATGCATTACGCTCGCCAGGGGATTGTAACACCAGAAATGGAGTACGTAGCTGTACGCGAAAATATGGGCCGGGCAAAAATTCGTGAAGAATTATTAGCTGCGCAGCACAAAGGCGAATCGTTTGGTGCGAGCATTCCTGACTTTATAACCCCTGAATTTGTACGTGATGAAATAGCACGTGGTCGCGCAATTTTACCTAACAACATCAACCACCGAGAAACAGAGCCGATGATCGTTGGCCGTAACTTTTTAGTTAAAGTTAATGCCAATATTGGTAACTCATCGGTTACCTCGTCTATTGAAGAAGAAGTAGAAAAAATGGTGTGGTCGACTCGTTGGGGCGCCGATACCGTAATGGATTTATCAACTGGGCGTTATATTCACGAAACGCGTGAGTGGGTAGTGCGCAACTCGCCTGTCCCCATTGGTACTGTGCCCATTTATCAGGCCCTTGAAAAAGTAAACGGTGTCGCTGAAGACTTAACGTGGGAAATATTTCGCGATACGTTAATTGAACAAGCAGAGCAGGGTGTTGACTACTTTACTATTCATGCCGGTGTGCTTTTACGCTTCGTCCCTATGACGGCAAAACGTGTTACAGGTATTGTATCGCGCGGTGGTTCTATTATGGCCAAGTGGTGTTTAGCGCACCATAAAGAGAACTTTTTATACACCCACTTTGAAGACATTTGCGAAATTTTAAAACAATACGATGTGTGTTTTTCATTAGGCGATGGCCTTCGCCCTGGTTCTATTGCTGATGCCAACGATGAAGCGCAATTTAGTGAGTTACGCACCTTAGGTGAGCTGACTAAAATTGCATGGAAGCACGACGTACAAGTATTTATTGAAGGTCCAGGACATGTGCCTATGCATATGATCAAAGCTAATATGGATGAGCAATTAAAACACTGCGACGAAGCGCCTTTTTATACTCTTGGTCCACTAACAACCGATATTGCACCAGGGTACGATCACATAACATCGGGTATAGGTGCTGCACAAATAGCGTGGTACGGCTGTGCCATGTTGTGTTACGTAACCCCTAAAGAGCATTTAGGCTTGCCCAATAAAGAAGACGTTAAAGAAGGTTTAATTACTTACAAAATTGCAGCGCATGCCGCCGATTTAGCAAAAGGCCACCCGGGTGCGCAGGAGCGCGATAATGCCTTATCAAAAGCGCGTTTTGAGTTTAGGTGGCACGACCAATTTAATATTGGCTTAGACCCTGAACGTGCTCGCGAGTACCACGACGAAACATTGCCACAAGAGTCGGGCAAAGTCGCTCACTTTTGTTCTATGTGTGGCCCAAAATTTTGTTCGATGAAAATTAGCCAAGAAGTGCGTGATTACGCTAACGATCTAGAAGAGCGCGGTATTGATCCTAATAACGCGGGTGAGGCTATTGAAATTAAAATGATTGATGTAGAAGCGCAAATGAAAGCTAAATCAGAGGAATTTAAACAAACAGGCTCTGAAATTTACCACAAAGCAATATAAATCGGCTTTAGGCTGCGGATATCGAATTGCATGCAATGTGATGGCTACCTAAGTACACCATTACATGTGGTTTGTGATTCGCAGCCAACGAATAGAGGAGCTGTTATGCAGTACAATATTGCGGTCGTTGGGTTTGGCTTGGCAGGAAGGCTTGCTGCACTTGAGCTGAGCAAGCTGCACCATGTTAGCGTGTTTGAGGCCGATGATGAACATGCACTCAATAGCGCAGGTAAAGTCGCAGCGGCCATGCTCGCACCATTGGCTGAGTCGGTATTATGTGAAGCCGATTTAGCACAAATGGGATTGGATTCGATTAATCGCTGGCCTCAAATTATTGA
The DNA here is from genome assembly GCF_001469195.1 of Pseudoalteromonas sp. 10-33. Lineage (NCBI taxonomy): Bacteria > Pseudomonadati > Pseudomonadota > Gammaproteobacteria > Alteromonadales > Pseudoalteromonadaceae > Pseudoalteromonas > Pseudoalteromonas sp. 10-33. The sequence continues at coordinate 213,008 of NZ_LOFI01000001.1, forward strand.
AGAGCTTGATCACGATGTGTTTTTTCAGCAGCAAGGCACATTAGTGGTTGCGCATCAGCAAGATAAAGGCGACCTACAAAGCTTTACCCAGCGTATAAAACCTGTAGCTGGGCACAGCGCTCAGGGATTAAATGCTCAGCAAATAGCGCAGTTAGAGCCCGAGCTTGCAAATCGTTTTAGCCAAGGTGTATTTTTGCCATGTGAAGGGCAAATAGATAACCAGGCGTTTTATAAAGCAAGCTTTACCCTGCTTAACAAACGAAAAGTGAAGTTTGTGTTTAATCAGCGGGTAACCATTAAAAATGGTGAAATTAATAATCGCCCGTTTGATTTTATTATTGATTGCAGGGGGCTTGGCGCAAAAGCAGAGCAACTGCTTCGCGGTGTAAGAGGTGAGGTTGCGCGACTTTATGCGCCAGAAGTTAATTTAACGCGCCCAATTCGCTTAATGCATCCGCGTTATCCTATTTATATTGCACCAAAACCTAATAATGAATATGTCATTGGCGCTACCGAAATTGAATCACAAGACAGCGGCCCTGCCACGGTACGCTCAACACTTGAGTTATTGTCGGCAGCTTACACGGTGCATAGCGGATTTGCAGAAGGGCGCTTATTAGGGATTCAAACAGGCCTTCGCCCTGCGTTTAGTGACAACAGACCACAAGTAAAAAAATCCGAAAATGTAATCAGTATTAATGGCTTATATCGTCATGGTTATATGTTGGCTCCTGTTCTTGTTGCGCAAGCGCTATCGTACATAGGTGAGTATTAGATGAACATTACATTAAATGGTGAGCTTTTAGATTTAACCTCTCATGCATTACTTGAAATATTAAAAGAGTATGGAGCAGTTGCCCCTTATGCGGTGGCTGTTAACGGCATATTTATACCAAAAAGCCAGCATAACGGTTTTGTTATAAATGAAGGGGATAGCATTGAGTTGTTATCGCCTATTCAAGGCGGATAGTCGTATGCATGTAAAAGACACTTTAAATATTTATGGTGAAACAATTGATAGCCGATTACTAATTGGCACCGCTTTGTATCCATCGCCAGATATTATGACCCAATCAATAGAGGCGTCTGGTGCGGGGATTGTGACGGTATCACTTAGGCGACAGCAAAGCGTAGCGGCGGGAGATGACTTTTGGCAATTAATAAAAAATACGGGTTTAAAAATACTGCCCAATACGGCCGGATGCCACAGTGTAAAAGAAGCTATTACGCTTGCTCAAATGTGCCGCGAAGTATTTGCTACTGACTGGATTAAACTTGAGCTTATAGGTGACGACTATAACTTACAACCCGATCCGTTTGCTTTGCTTGAAGCCACAGAAATATTAATTAACGACGGGTTTAAAGTCCTGCCTTATTGCACCGATGATTTAGTGCTTTGCCAGCGTTTAAATGAACTAGGTTGCGAAGTGCTTATGCCATGGGGCGCACCTATAGGTACAGGAAAAGGCTTGTTAAATAGCTATAATTTAAAAACGATTCGTGAGCGCTTACCAAATACAACACTTATTGTGGATGCAGGATTAGGTTTACCGTCGCATGCCTGCCAAGCGCTTGAATTAGGGTATGATGCGGTATTATTAAATTCAGCGATTGCTGGGGCGGGTTGCCCCATTACCATGAGCCGTGCATTTAAGGCGGCGGTGGAGGCGGGACGTTTTGCTTATAACGCAAAAGCAATGCCTGAAAAAGATTTAGCAGCCCCATCAACCCCCACAATGGGCATGCCATTTTGGCATCAGCAGTAGGAAATAAATAGTATGAATAATTTAGTGTGGACAATTGCCGGATCAGACTCAGGCGGTGGTGCAGGTATTCAAGCCGATATAAAGGCGATGCAAAGCTTTGGTGTGCATGGTTGCACCGCAATTACCGCCCTCACAGCGCAAAATAGTTTAGGTGTAGAAGCTATTAATGCGGTCTCTACTGACGTGATTGAATCACAGCTTTTGGCACTTGAAAAAGATATGAAAGCCAAAGTTATTAAAATTGGCATGTTAGCAAATGTTCAGCAAATTCAATTAATAAGTGAGCATGTAGCACATTACAAAGCTAAATGGCCCGTACCACCTGTCATTGTTTACGACCCGGTTGCCATTGCATCAAGTGGTGATGTATTAACTGAAGAAGACACCGTAAGTGCTATTAAAGAATGTTTAATGCCGCTGGTTGACGTAATAACGCCTAACACGCACGAAACTCAATTATTAACCGGCGTATATTTAATTGGCCCAAGCGCTGTTAAAGACGCCGCAAATAAACTGCTAAGTTGGGGCGCAAAAGCGGTTGTTATTAAAGGTGGGCACTGGGATTACCCAAGCGGCTATTGTATTGATTATTGTGTGAATAATTTGACGCAAAATGGTGAAGAGTATTGGCTTGGTAATAAAAAAATTCAAAGCCCACACAACCATGGTACGGGATGCAGCATGGCGTCGGTTATTGCCGCGTGTTTAGCAAAAGACTACCCACTAAAAGATGCCTTTATTTTAGCAAAAGCTTATATAAATCAGGGCTTAAAGCAGTCGGTGAGATACGGTGAAGGAATAGGACCTGTTGCGCATATTCGCTTTCCTACAAACTTAGATGACTTTCCACAAGTCATTGAGCCAGGTAGCTGGCTGGGTGATGAGCTTGATTTTGATGTGCCGCTTGAATTTAATATGGCCGCTGATTTCGCACCTTGTGACAGCAAGCAATTAGGTTTGTATGCGGTTGTAGACAGTAATGAATGGTTAGAGAAGTGTTTACAACAAGACATTAAAACAGTTCAGCTACGTGTAAAAAATAAAACTGACGCTGAGCTTGATGAGCTCATAAAACAGGCAGTTGAACTGGGTGAAAAGCATCGTGCTCACGTATTTATTAATGATTACTGGCAGTTAGCAATAAAGCACGGTGCTTACGGTGTGCATTTAGGGCAAGAAGATTTAAACATTGCTAATTTAGCCGCTATTAAAGACGCAGGTTTAAGACTTGGGCTTTCTACCCATGGCTTTTACGAAATGCTGCGTGCGCATAACTATCGACCAAGTTACATGGCATTTGGTGCAATTTACCCTACCACGACCAAAGATATGACAGGGCAAATACAAGGGCTCGATAAACTTAAAAAGTGTGTGCCCTTAATGCAAAGCTACCCAACGGTTGCCATTGGTGGAATAAATTTAGCCCGCGCAAACGAAGTTGCAAATACAGGCGTAGGGAGTGTCGCGGTGGTAAGAGCTATTAGCGAAGCGGATGATTATATTGCCGCGATTAATGCGCTACAAGGCGCTATAAATCAGTCTAATGGATAAGCTCAGCGATAAAGAAGCCCTGCGTTATAGCCGCCACATATTATTAAAAGAAGTAGGGCTAGAAGGGCAGTTAGCGCTAAAAGCTGCAACGGTAGCTGTTGTAGGTGCAGGCGGCTTAGGCAGTCCTGCACTTTTATATTTAGCGGCGGCAGGTATTGGTACGCTTATATTAATAGACGATGATGCCGTTGAGCTCTCAAACTTGCAGCGCCAAGTGCTTTATAAAGTAAACCACTTAGGGCAAAGTAAAGTAGCAGCCGCTGGCAAAGTATTAGCAAGCCTTAATAATCAAATACACATAGTGACGCACAGTAAAAAGCTCGATGATAACAATGCCGCTGAGCTTTTAAATAATGCCGATGTAGTACTTGATTGCTCAGATAATTTTACCACGCGCTATAGTGTTAACCGCTATTGCCTAGCGAATAAAACGCGTTTAATAGCTGGTGCTGCTATTGCAACAAGTGGGCAGTTAATGGGGTTTGACTTTACACAAACTCAAAGTCCTTGCTACGGCTGTGTTTTTCCAAAAACGAATAAGGCGCCAGTTATTAATTGCAGTAATGCAGGAGTAATTAGCCCGTTATTAGGTGTCATTGGTTCTATGCAGGCACAACTTACGCTTAATATGCTGCTAAGACACGTTGAGGGTAGTGTGTTTATTACTTTTGATGCGCTGAGTTTTAAGCAGCAACATTTTAAAGTAGTTAAAGATTTAAACTGTAAAGAGTGCGGTGGATAAAGTAAGAGGTAATTCGCGGGGGAAGCCATGAGAAGCTGCGCTTTTCACGTGAGCAAGCTCTGCGTCTTGCTTGCGCATTTGAAATTTATGCTGTGTATATTTATTAATGCAAAATATCCGACGCGAGGTAAACTCGCTGCGCTTTAGAGGAAAAGATAAGCTTAAAATAAGTATTTGTTTTATCTTTTCTCACTTATTCCTCTTTCACTTCTCTTTGTACTAAATATTAAGTTATTTATTCACTGAAAGGTTAAGAAGTGGGTCGCTTTAGAGGTGGAGCATTATGTCTATATTTTGTGTGAGCAAGCTCTATTCCTACCAATAAAAAAAAACCGCGTTTATCATAAACGCGGTGTTTTCTAATCTTTAACTAAAAACTAAAAACTAAAAACTAAAAACTAAAAACTAAAAACTAAAAACTTACAGCTCTTCATTTCCTTTAATTTTTGCAAACGCAGTACCTAATCGAGTTACAACTTCAGGGAGTTGATCGTCAAGTATATCTGCTTTATTAGCACCCCATGCAAGTACTACCGTTGAGCCTAATTTAAAGCGACCCATTTCATCACCTTTTTTAAGGGTAATCGCGTTTTCGCCTTTAGTAGGGTAGTTCCAGCTAAATACATCGCTACCTGCTGGTGGAGTAACGGTGCCAGCCCAAATAGTCTCAATGCTAGCAACAATTGTTGCGCCTACAAGTACCATGGCGAGTGGACCAATTTCAGTCTCAAAAATAGCGACTACACGCTCGTTACGCGCAAATAAGTTGGGAACATTCTGCGCTGTAAGCGGGTTTACTGAAAATAAATCGCCCGGTACGTAAATCATTTTGCTTAATGTGCCATCAATAGGCATATGAATACGGTGGTAGTCTTTAGGTGCTAAATAAATAGTTGCAAATTTACCGCCTAAAAATGGCGTGGTGTCGTCCTCAGAGCCGCCTAATAGCGCTTGTAAGCTGTAGTCGTGGCCCTTAGCTTGAATTAGCTGTCCGTCAACTATGTCGCCTAACTGGCTTATTGCACCGTCTACAGGATGAATAATCGTATCTGAATCTTCAATCATAGGGCGAACGCCGTCTTTAAGTGGACGAGTAAAAAACTCATTAAAGGTTTTGTAATGAGCAGGATCAGAATATTTAGCTTCGCTCATGTCTATTTTATATTGTTTAATAAACAGCTTGATAAGCGTAGTTGTTAAGGCTCCGGCTTTAGCAGCTGCTAATTTACCCACAACGCGCGAAATAAAATGTTTTGGCATTGCGTATTGCATTGCTATTTTAAATTTATCTAAACTCACAGTATTTTTCCTAAATTATACGCGAGGCGCGCGAGCGCCGGCACGGCCATCGGCCATTGATTCTAAAATTCGGTGGTAACTATCAAAGCGAAGCTGAGATATTTCGCCATTAGCTACGGCTTCTTTTATTATACAGCCCGGATCGTTTAAGTGTTTGCAATCTCTAAAACGGCATCCGCCTATAAATTCTCTAAATTCTTTAAAGCACCAAGTCACACGTTCAACGTCTAAATGCCACAACCCAAATTCACGAATACCCGGCGAGTCAATTAAGTTACCGCCACTGGGTAAGTGATGAAGGCGCGATACTGTTGTGGTGTGTTGGCCCAAGCCACTGTTCTCAGATACTTCTTTAGTTAATATTTCTGCATCTGGCAGAACAGTGTTTACCAGGGTTGATTTGCCTACGCCACTTTGGCCTACAAAAATATTATTTTTGCCAACAAGCATGTTTTTGAGCTCACCAATTCCTTCGCCTGTTATATTACTAACAAGTAGTACGCGATAATTTAATTTGCGATAAATATCGAGCACTTTTTGGATGTCATTAAGGCCAGCTTCGTCAATTAAGTCGATTTTGTTAAGGACTAAAATAGGCTCAATACCCATGTCTTCACACGCAATCAAATAACGGTCAATAATGCTGGGTGTAAACTCAGGTAATACAGCAGAAACCATCAGTATTTGGTCAATATTTGCAGCAATGACTTTTACACCATCGTAAAAATCAGGGCGTGTTAGTTGTGAGCGACGCTCTTGTGTTGCTTCAATAACTCCGGCTAAATCGCCTTCACTGACTTTAGCGCGGCGAAATAACACTTCGTCACCACACACTAAATTAGATACTGTACGACGTATATTACAGCGAAGTACGTCGCCACTTTGCGTTTCAACATCAGCGTGCTGACCAAAGCGACTGATCACAATAGCGCTTTCTACCTGACCTAAATTATCGGCCTGCCATTCTTGGGCACCTTTTTTAGCTGGTTTTGAACCTGCGCTATTAATGCGCTTTTGATGATTGGCCTTAATCTGACGTGATTGGCCTTTACTTAATTTTTTCTGTTTTGCCACTTTTGGCCTATAACCTTGTTTAAATGTCGGCTTTGAGCATAATACCAATTTGCAATAATACTTAACCGAGTTGGTATAAAAAAAGCTTTAGCTCGACGGTTGATGCTAATATGATATATCGAAATGCGTTGGATCTAAAGAAAAGCACCGTTTAAGGTAATTATGACTATTAATAAATCAAACTTAATTTGGCTCGATCTGGAAATGACCGGACTTGAACCTGCGACTGACAAAATACTTGAAATTGCAACTGTTGTCACGGATGCAGACCTTAATATATTGGCTGAAGGGCCAACTATAGCCATTCACCAAAGTGATGAGCTACTTAATGGTATGGATGAGTGGTGCACGACCCAGCATGGTAAATCAGGCTTAACTGCGCGCTGTAAAGCAAGTACGTTTGATGAAGAGTATGCGGTAGCGAAAACATTAGACTTTTTAAAGCAATGGGTGCCTGCGGGGGCATCCCCAATGTGTGGAAACTCAATTGGGCAAGACAGACGCTTTATGAATAAATATATGCGTGAACTCGAAGACTTTTTCCATTACCGTAACCTCGATGTGAGTACAATTAAAGAGCTTGCAAGGCGTTGGAAGCCAGAAGTATTAGCCCAAGTAAATAAAAAAGGTTCGCACCTTGCCTTAGACGATATTAAAGATTCAATTATGGAATTGAAGGTATACAGAGAAAAATTCTTTAATTTGTAAAAAACACTTGCAAACACATCGTATTATTGTAGAATCCTGCCCCGCTCAAGACGATAACCCCCGCGGGGTTAGTGTGCTTGAGTAAGCGATTATGCGGCACTAGCTCAGTTGCCGGAATGTTGAACGCGACGTGTCGCGCACCAACGGACAAATTACTGACTAACCATAATGCGGCACTAGCTCAGTTGGTAGAGCGCGACCTTGCCAAGGTCGAGGTCACGAGTTCGAGCCTCGTGTGCCGCTCCAATTTCTCACCAAAGAAATTGGAGCTAAAGTTTAGAAGTGCGGTACTAGCTCAGTTGCTAGAATGTTGAACGCGACGTGTTGCGCACCAACGTAAAATAACTAAAGAAGTAAAAATGCGGTACTAGCTCAGTTGGTAGAGCGCGACCTTGCCAAGGTCGAGGTCACGAGTTCGAGCCTCGTGTACCGCTCCAATTTCTAACTAAAAAATTTAGTTAGAATATAAAATACGTTGCTAGAATGTTGAACGCGACCCAACGTAAAATAACTAAAGAAGTAAAAATGCGGTACTAGCTCAGTTGGTAGAGCGCGACCTTGCCAAGGTCGAGGTCACGAGTTCGAGCCTCGTGTACCGCTCCAATACTTTATCCCTTCAAAATATCTATATTAAAAATCATAAATTATAATTCAAACCTTTATTATCTAATTTTTTCTTATTTGTAATATTCAGCATTCAGCATTCAGCATTCAGCATTCAGCATTCAGGCTTTGGTTATTTGAAGCTATCACTTTTCGCGCAGAGCCAGCTTTGCATTAATAAAGCGATGTTTTATTATGAGGTCGTATAGTTGAAACAAGTGGGGTTGATACTTTTTGACTGAGAAGTGTTGAAACTTCAGTTAAAACAGCGCTCCTTGAATAGTCGCTATAATGCGCCTTGCACCGCCAGCATCGCGGTGCTCACCTAAATAAATACCCTGCCAAGTCCCTAATGTTAAGTATCCATTTGAAATAGGAATACTTAACTCACAACCAAGTGTACTTGTTTTTATGTGGGCAGGCATATCGTCATCGCCTTCATAGTCATGGCGGTAATAAGGTTGTCGCTCAGGTACAAATTTATTGAAGTGACTTTCCATATCCATACGCACAGTCGGATCGGCGTTTTCATTTATAGTCAGGCTTGCCGATGTGTGTTGGATAAATAAATGCAATAAGCCTACTTTATAGTGGGCAATTTCGGGGAGATTATTTAAAACGTCGTTATCAATTAAGTGGAAACCTCGAGGACGAGGTTTCAATGTGATTGTTTTTTGCTGCCAGCTCATAGCTTGTCGAAACTAACTTCTATATTTGCAGTGCCAGCGTCGCTGCTAAATGGCATTATGATTTTTTTGCCTTGGCTCTTATGTGTTATTGTGTGGCCTGCACCCGATACAACAATAGGTGTTGCCATATCGAAATCAAATCCTTTTTCACCTAATAAATTTTTAGCTCCACCGGTAACCATGTTGGTGATTTCACCCACCATGTCGGTTACTTCTTCGTTGATAGAGTCAGGGCGCTCGCCTAGCATGCGTTCCATAATTGTCAGCGCTAAGCTTTCATCAAATGTAATTGAAAACGAGCCACGAGTCTGCGGGCCAACCATGCCAATTAAACCAGATACATCCCCACACGCGACCTCGTCAGTTTTAATGCGTGGTTTACCAGGTTTTAATTGTGTTTGTGCCATTGTGCTTAACACATTGATTAATGATGATAAGAAAGGGTTGATAAACTCTACATTCATACTGAATACTCTTAAATTTGTGCTATTAAATGGCTACAACTTACTAGTATAGCCATTAAGAATTATTTTGTTTTTATAAAGCTCTACAAGATTCACATTTACCATGTGCTTCTATTGTTTGCCCTGTTACTACAAACCCACTTTCAGCCGCTAAGTTATTTAGTTCATGAGAAATAACGGTAGAGTGCAGTTCTTTAACAAACCCGCAGTTATCGCAAATAAGTAATTGTACCGGATGAATATGATCAAAATGATGACACAACATAAATGCGTTAGTGCTTTCAATTTTATGGATAAATCCCAGTTCGGCTAAAAAATCCAACGCGCGGTAAATAGTGGCTGGTTTAGCACCCGATTCGGTTACTTTTAATTGTTCCAGTAGGTCATAGGCGCCTACACCACCTTGTGCACTGGCTAATAAGCGAAATACTTTTTCACGGATAGGCGTAAAACGAGCGCCACGGTTGTCACATACTTGCTTAGCTTTACTAACTAGTGATTCTATATTCATCATTCTCTTATCCTTATGCTACCGTGATATACTAACATACTGTGTTGTAGTTGCAGTGTTTTTATTAGGCGCTTTTTAGTCAGGAAAACTCGAAATGAACGAATTATTAGCCATTTTTATCTTCTTTTTTGCGGTAATAGACCCAATAGGCACTGTACCTGTATTTATAGCTGTGACCCGAGGGGAGGATGATAAATTTAAGCGCAAGGTCATCTTCAAGGCCGTTGGGGTATCGGCTATTGTGCTGCTATTTTTTGTTGTCGCTGGTGAGCTTTTATTAAATGCGATTGAAATTCCATTGTCGGCTTTTCAGATAGCGGGCGGCATAGTACTGCTGCTTTTTGCACTGTCGATGATATTTGGTGAGAGCAAACCCGAAACTGAAATAAAAAGCGTACGAGACAGCACTGAAACAGCCATCTTTCCTTTAGCTATTCCTTCAATTGCAAGCCCTGGTGCGATGTTGGGTGCCGTGCTTATGACGCGAAATGAAGAGTTTACCTGGATTGAGCAACTTATGACCTCGTCGATGATGCTTGCCGTATTAGCCCTAGTACTCATATTACTTTTACTTGCAACGCATGTGCATAAAGTAATTGGCGATAGCGGCGCTAGTATAATAAGTAGAATAATGGGACTTATTTTAAGCTCTGTAGCAGTCACTAATATTTTAAACGGTATAGCGCATTACTTTGGCTTGCAGGTATATAGCTAATATTGCCGCTAGTCGGGGTTTTGTGTAAAATGCGCCTCCCTTAATTGCTTTGCTTTTATACCCACTTGGGTTTTACATTTGGATGAATATATTTTGGATAAACCAACTTTAAACAGACGCTTTTCTGTCGCGCCAATGCTTGATTGGACTGACCGTCATTGCCGTACTTTTCATCGCAAAATGACAAAGCACACCGTGTTGTATACAGAAATGATTACCACAGGTGCTATTTTATTTGGTCGTGGTGATTATTTACACTTTAATCAGCACGAGGGACCCGTTGCATTGCAATTAGGTGGCTCTGATCCTCAAGCATTGGCAAAATGTGCAAAGCTTGCCGGTGAGCGTGGTTATGATGAAATTAATCTAAATGTAGGCTGCCCATCAGATCGCGTTCAAAATGGTCGCTTTGGTGCATGTTTAATGGCCGAGCCTGAATTAGTTGCACAGTGTGTTGCGGCTATGAAAAGTGAAGTTGCAATTCCTGTTACTGTCAAAACGCGTATTGGTATAGACGAGCAAGACTCGTATGAGTTTTTATGTGCGTTAATTGAAGCAAGCCATAAAGTAGGCTGTGATGATTTTATTATCCATGCGCGTAAAGCATGGTTAAATGGCTTAAGCCCTAAAGAAAACCGTGAAGTTCCACCTCTTGATTACCCCCGAGTTTATCAACTTAAAAAAGATTATCCGCAACTCGATTTAAGTATTAATGGCGGCGTTAAAACGATTGAACAAAGCCTTGAGCATCTTCAATATATTGACGGTGTTATGGTTGGGCGCGAAGCCTATAGTAATCCGTTTATGCTTAATGAGGTTGATGAAAAAATTTATGGTGATGTAGTTAATACGCAAACCCGCCATGATGTGGTTCGCTCTATGTATGATTACATTGAAGAAGAAATGCGATTAGGCGCTAATTTTTGGCATGTTGCACGTCATATGTTGGGTATTTTTCAGGGGCAACCTGGTGCGCGTGGCTTTAGACGTCATCTTTCAGAAAACGGCCATGGTAAGCAGGCTGATTTATCGGTAATGGATAAAGCACTTAGCTTTGTACCCGAATAATTGTTTTTCAAACGTTACATTTAAAGCCACTTATACAGTGGCTTTTTTGATCCTAAAAATTAGTCAAAAACATAATTTATTGGCCAATTATACTTAATGCTGTTCAGCGGATGGTCATTTCAATCTTATCTTTATTCGTTTTAACTCTATGATAATACGTATCTTTTATTAATTTAAAATGACTTGGCATAACTCTTGGAATCTACTTGTTGTAATCAATTAAAAATCAACAGGAGAATACCGTGGGAATAGTTAATCGCGTAAACGATGTTATTCAATCAAATATTGTAGCACTGCTTGATAAAGCAGAAGATCCAAAAAAACTTGTTAACTTAATGCTTAACGATATGCAGGATGCATTAAACGAGTGTAGAAGCACAGCCGCCGCGCTTTTATGTGAAGAAAAAGCAATAAACCGCCACCTTGAGACTAAAAAAGCAGAGCTTGTAGCATGGCAATCTAAAGCTGAATTAGCAATTGAAAAAGGGCGTGATGACCTTGCTAAGTCAGCACTTATGTCTAAACAAGCTGTAAGCGAGAGCATTGAAAAAAAGCAAGCCCAACTTGAGACTTTACAAGAGTCTGTATTAAAAATTAGATCTGACTGTGAGCGCCTACAGCAAAAAATAGCAGAAGCAAAGACAAAGCAAGCTCAACTCGCGCAGCGTCACGATGTAGTTGTTGCTCGTTCGCATATAAATACGCACTTAAATAGCGATAAAGTAGCTCATGCGCTCTCTCGTTTTGATCAAATAGAGCAACGTGTTGAGAGTATTGAAGCGCAAGTTGAGGCGTATGAGTTAACTGACACAGCTAATTCGACAGCCACTCAAATTGAGTCACTTGTTAAAAACGAAAAAATTGACACAGAGCTGGCTAGTTTAAAAGCACGCTTAAATGTTAGTTCTAAACAAAGCGCGTAGGAGGAATTATGAGTCGATTTAATCATCAGCGTGGCTGGTTTAAAGACACGTTAAACAAAAAAATATCTGGCGTATGTAGTGGCTTAGCTTACCGATTAGATTTTCCGGTATGGGCAACACGTTTGGTTACTATTTTACTGTTTTTAAGTTTTCCGTTTGTAGTTGCGCTTGGTTATTTTATTGCGCATTGCTGTTTAGAAGAAAAGCATATTAAGGAGTTTTAAAATGAAAGCTATCGCTGTTTGTATACTCATTTATTTGGTGTTTTTTACTAATTCATTCTCATTTTTAAACTTTGACACGTGGCAGTTTCCATTGTGGATTGCAGATATGAGCTGGGTTGGTGTTGAATTAGTGAGTGTACTTATAGCCATCGTAGCCGTTGCCGCAATTGCTGCATTAGTGACTTTAGGTTTAATAGGTGCAGCCGCAGTGGCTGTTATTGGTACTGTTTTGGCTTTGCTATTTGGCTCAGTGATGATTGCATGGCCATTATTATTTATTGCCGTATTATGCTGGTTAGTGGCTGATAACAAAAAAGTGGTTTCTTAATCCTTAATTTAACTCACTATTCCCCGTTAACTATGTTAAATTTAACGTGTGATATTACGTTTTTACAAGGATTAAATGATGGCAAAATTATGTTTATCTTTAGTGTCTGCATTGGCTTTTAGTTTTTTTTCGTCATCTTTGGCTGCGCATTCTGGCCATAACCATTCAGCCGATACTGCACAACTTGAAGTAAGTAACGCGCAAGTAAGAGAGTTCTTACCTGGGGGTAAAGCCAGTGCCGCCTACTTAACTATTTCCAATCATAGCGGTACGAATGCAACATTAACAAAGGCCAGCATTGACGGGTTAGGGCGCGTTGAAATACATGAGCACGCACATGTTGATGGCATGATGAAAATGCAAAAGGTTGAATCGGTGAGTGTAAAAGCACATGACAGTGTCGATTTTCAGCCCGGTGGTTATCATTTAATGGTGTTTGAGCCGCAAGAACCTTTAAAAGCAGGGCAAGAACGCAAACTAACGCTATATTTTAGTGATGGTAATCGCTTGTTTACAAATATTGAGGTGGTTACGCTAGAGTCGCAAATAAATAAAGCTAAGTCATCAGCACAACATTCTCATCATTAGGAGTTTACATGTCGCAACACAAAGGAAAAATAGCAGGCATTTTAGTTTTACTGCTTATTATATTTTACGCCATTGCCGTTTACTGGAGTACTGAGCCTTCACGTTTTGATGTGGTTGAAAATGCAAAAGAGCAAGCGCAATTTCGAAATGAAACTATGGTGACGGGCTATATCACTACATCTACACTTATTACCGTTGCAAATACGTTACTTGATAAGCCAGGTGGGTATTTATCAAACGATGTTATTCCACCTAGTATTATTATGGACGATATGCCTGCTTGGGAGTATGGCGCACTTGAAATGGTCCGTGATTTATCACTTTCTATGAGAAAAGATTTCAGCCGTTCTCAATCTCAATCAACTGAACATGAAGCGCTCAAAAAAGCACAACCGCAATTTAATATAAGTTCTGAAGCTTGGGCGTGGCCAAGTGCAGAAGGTGAGTACCAAAAAGGGATTGATTACTTAATTGTTTATCGTACGCAAATGGCTCATCAGCATGAACGCGACAGCCAGTTTTATGCACGGGCCGATAACTTACGCAGCTGGTTGAAAGAGGCAGAAAAGCGGTTAGGCAGCTTAAGTCAGCGTTTAAGTGCAAGTGTTGGCCAAGATAAGGTTAATACTGACTTAGCTGGTAATTCTTCAAATAAGCAAGCAACGCTTGCGCCATTGCAGCAGCAAGTAAGAACGCCATGGCTTGATATTGACGATGTGTTTTATGAGTCTCGTGGCGCAACGTGGGCGTTACTGCACTTTTTACAGGCCGTTGAATACGACTTTAATGATGTACTTGAAAAGAAAAACGCACGTGTAAGCTTACAGCAAATCATTCGTGAACTTGAGGCCACTCAAGAAACCGTATGGAGCCCACTAATTTTGAACGGCAATGGCTTTGGCTATGTTGCTAATCATTCTCTTGTTATGGCAAATTATATTTCTAGAGCCAACGCGGCTTTAATTGAACTTAGCGAACTATTAGCGCAAGGATAAAAAATGAAAAAGTATTATTTAGCAGCAGCCCTATCTATGGCTTGTTTAGCTCCAGCAGCGCAGGCTGACACTCTATTAGGTTTATATGTGGGTGTTGATGGTTGGCAATCAGATAATGAAGGTCAGCTTTCTTATAAAGATAATGCACCTCAAGATTTTAACTTTGAAGACGAAACATACATTAGTTACTATGCTGCACTCGAGCATCCGGTGCCTTTAGTACCTAACCTAAAGCTTAAGTATACTGAACTTGAATTAAACGGCTCGACAGTACTAAATGATACATTTAGCTTTAATGGTTCAGACTATGTAGTGGGTACAACCGCTAATTCTGTAAGCGATTTAACGCATGTTGATTATATCTTGTATTATGAAATATTTGATAATGATCTGATTTCTATTGATTTAGGTCTAAATGCGAAGCAGTTTGACGGTGACATTATTGTTAACGGAACAACGCAAGATGGTGGCGCAAACTTCACTGAAACGGTTGAATTTTCTGGTTTTGTACCACTTGCATACGCGCGTGCAGAAGCTGGCTTACCATTTACAGGTTTAAGTGTGTTTTTTGAAGGTAGCCTTTTGGCAATTGACGATAGTAAAGTGCAAGATTACCAAGTGGGTGTTGCATGGGAGCTTGTTGATAACTTAGCTGTAGATATTGCTGTTAAAGCAGGTTACCGTTCAATGGTATTAGAGCTAGATGATGTTGATGATATTAATACAGATATTGACGCATCAGGTCCGTTTGCAGGTATTCAGGTTCACTTTTAATTAGTATCTTCTAATTAAACAAAGCGTGGCGCTCTATTTTGTAGTGTGCCACGCTAAATCAAACTCTCCTTCTAATGCCGTGTTTACTAGTTGCTTATATATTTTGTTTACAGGAAATCGTATAAGTTTAGATAGCTCATCGCCAGTTTGGGTGAACTTGTAATAACTTAAAACCAAATCACTATTTTTTGCTTTGAGTGTCACTTTTTGAGATAAAAAAGAGAGTGTGAGTTCTTGCCCTGCTTTAAGTACAGCTGATTCTATTTCTTTTCTATAAAGTAAATTTAAATCCATTAAAGTTAAAATATCAGGAAAGCTTATTCCTGTTTTTCCTAAATTTAATGACACTTTATTTCCCTTGCGAAGCAGATCAAATAAAGACGGTTTTTTATAAAAGCCAAGTAAAATAAAGTGGCTGTCGTCTTTTTCATTGTAGCCAGAAAGCGATACACACTTTTGCAAAGAATCGGCTTCGCGCTGAGTCATATGCTTTAAAGTTTGTAAGCTTTTGATTGAAAATGTACCAGGGTTTAATGTTTCACCGGTTAAAATTTTTGCCCACAAGGCTTGCATAGAGCTATTTGATGTGTCCTCACATAAAGCAATAAAGTGTTCCACCCAGTCTGCGTCTGGCTGTTTATTGCTTGCTACGTCCGGGCAAAACTCCATTGCCGTGGTTAAAATAGCCTCTATGTTTTGTTGTCGCTTTATAGCCAGTAAATCGTGTCTTTGTTTGGCGCGAGTTAGTAAAGGGTGTTCACTATTAATATGATATAGCGGTTTTACTTGCCCCCTTGTATTGTAACTTTGCTCTGTTATTGGCGATGTGTCGCTGCTGGCCACCTTAGTGAGAGGATAGCCAAGTAACGATTCTATTATATTGGCTAAATTAATCCGTGCTTGTGCTGTTTTTACTGTCATGGCTATTTGCTACGCTTTGTATATCGCTTAATTGTGCTACGGTTTTTAAATTATTTAACCCAAGCTCTAGAGTGTTATTCAAAATATACTCATACACGAGTGCCATATAGCCTGATATGAGTAGAGTCGTTGATTGTCCTTCAATATAACAGGTCACGGTATTGGTATTTGCTTGCTGTGAAAAGGTGAGTATACCTTCAATAATATGTTCATTATTTAATAGTATATTAAATGTCATTTTATTTTCACTGAGAGATGTAATGGTCATTTCGCCATGCCCCCATTGCCCCACCCACGATTGATGTGCGCCTACGCCAGCTCCCGGTTCATTAACAATAAATTCAATGGAAGGGTCTACTTGCTGCCAAGGTGACCATGTGTGCCATTGATTAAAGTCAGCAACAAGTGTTTTTATTGTGCTGATATTAGCATTGATTTCTACGTTTTTACTCACACGGTAGTTTTGTGGAAGCAGTAATCCGACTACGACTGTTATAAGTAGTAAAACTAATACGTATTTGAACAGTGTTTTTAATAATTTAATAACCATACCTTTGGTAGTTTTTTAAGTTTATATGTAACAACTTTTTGTTAATCGACTATAGTATGAATTAGATCATAAGCCAAAAACTAAATTTATAGCTTTTTAAACATTACGTTAGAGTATTTATAGCATTAAGCAGTATCTGAAAAGGGTAAATATGTCGTCTGAACAAAATGATTTTCTATTTTTAGACCAACAGCAAGACGACGAAATAGTTGTTGAGCCATCTCGTTATTGGGATATTTTAATTGTAGACGACGACGAAGAAATTCATACAGTTACAAAACTCGCATTATCAGGATTAGAATATGGCGGCGCTAGGCTTAGGTTCCATCATGCATACTCTGGCGCTGAGGCCAAAAATATACTTACTCAGCCTAATGATATATCTGTTATTTTTTTAGACGTTATTATGGAAACTGACGATGCCGGCTTTCAGGTGGTTAAACATGTCAGAGACACTCTAAATAACAAACGCGTTCGCATTATTTTACGTACGGGCCAAGCCGCTAACATCCCGGAAGAAAAAGTTATTCGTGAGTACGACATAAACGATTACAAAACTAAAACAGAGCTGACACGTTCAAAACTTGTTACAACACTTATTGCTGCTATTCGTTCTTATGAACAAATTTGCCTACTTGAGTACCAAGCCCAAGCAATGAATACTATTTTATCTGCATCTAAATACATTTTGGGGCAGACAGATATAAAAGTATTGTGCAACAAAGCAATTGAATTTATGGGAGTCATTTTAGGTTGTAAATCTAACGGATTAATTTGCACCAAGCTTGATGGTGAAAATTTTATTCAGGTCCTGGGTGGATGTGAAAAGTACGAAGAGTATTTTGGTGAAAAGTTAGTTAATGTTAACCAAACTGCATTACCTCAGGTTGAAACCTGTTTTGAACAGCTTACCCATCAATATACTGATAATAGCATCACCTTTATTTTAAAAAGTAAGCACCGCAAAGCTGCTTTATATATTGAGTGTGGTGGAGCGCCTACAGATATTCAATTGCAGTTTGCCGAAATATTTTTAACTAATATCAGTATTGCGCTTGATAATATTCGGTTGTTTGTAAAATTAAGAGATGCAGCCTACAAAGACTTACTCACTGGTATTTCAAATAGAACGGACTTTATTGAACGCATAGATGATTTTCAAAACGTACATGAAAATAAATATGTATTTGTTTTATTAGATGTAATTAACTTCTCAGATATAAACGATGGCTTAGGGCAAGATGTAGGCAATAAGCTACTTATTGCTATTGTTGAGCGCCTACGAACAATTGCACCAACGGCGCAGTTGCTCTCGCGAGTAGGGGCGGATGTATTTGGTTTTTTAATATTAAAAAATGAATTTAACATTGCCGATTTTAACGAAAAACTAAGTCCATCCTTTTGTGCTGCGGAACATGTGTTGCCAATTGATTTTAGAATTGGCTTATGCCAACAGCAAGACTTTCAAGGCTCAGGTATTGAAACATTAAAAGTGGCTTATATTGCTTTAAATCATGCTAAAAAAATAAAGCACAAAGAAGGTGTTTATTACAGTATTGATATGCAAGAAAAAATGGAGTGGCGATTAGGCTTAATTAGACAGCTGCGCCATGATTTTGCCAGAGGGAAGCTCGAAGTGTGGTATCAACCACAGTTAGCGTTTGATGATTTATCTTTAATTGGTTGTGAAGCCCTTTTGCGTTGGCCATTAGAAAATGGCACGTATATTTCACCTGCGGTATTTATACCATTAGCTGAGGATGCTGGGCTTATTGTAGATATAGGGCAGTGGGTGTTGGAGCAAGCTTGCCAGCAGCAAAAAAGATTAGAAAATGACGGAACCGAAATTTGTATTGCTGTTAACGTGTCCGTTCCGCAATTTAAAGTAAAAGGGTATGCGCAGACAGTTAAAAAGACGCTACAAAAATATGGTGTTAAGCCAAAGAATATTGAGCTTGAAGTCACTGAAAGTGTAGTAATGGATGAATTAGACACGGTTATAAATACTTTAAGAGAGTTGAAGGCGCTTGGTATTGAAGTGGCTATTGATGACTTTGGTACCGGGTTTTCGTCATTAAGTTACATTCAAAGCTTACCTATAGACAGATTAAAAATTGATAGGGCATTTATTAAAGATTTAGATAATGGCGATACGGGAGCCATTGCAGGGCTGGTAATATCATTAGGTTCAAAGTTAGGGTTAAAAACAATAGCAGAAGGTGTTGAAACACAGGAACAAGCTAAGTTTTTAAAAGATTTAGGATGTGATGAAGTGCAAGGGTTTATGTACGCAAAGCCAATGCCTGAAAACAAGTTATTGGAGTTCATTAGTAAACAAAATACATAGATAATTATAGGCTTAGCGTTAAAGGTATTTCATACCCTGTAATGTTATATATATAAACAAGGCTATGGTGTATAATTTGCGCCTTTTGTTATTCGACGGTCACATTTATGAGCACACTCAAAGCTAAGCGCGCCTTATTCTCTTACCCAAAGTATTGGGCTGAGTGTTATGGCACCGCACCATTTTTACCTACATCACGCGAAGAAATGGATGCACTTGGCTGGGATAGCTGCGACATAATAATTATTAGTGGTGATGCATATGTTGATCACCCAAGTTTTGGTATGGCCGTAATTGGGCGTGTACTTGAAGCGCAAGGGTTTAGGGTGGGTATAATTGCTCAGCCTAAATGGGATACAAAAGATGCATTTATGGAGCTTGGCAGACCAAACCTATTTTTTGGTGTAACGGCCGGCAACATGGATTCGATGATTAACCGCTACACAGCTGAAAAGCGAATGCGTCATGACGATGCGTATACTCCTGACAACTTAGGGGGCAAGCGACCAGACCGTGCTGTGATGATTTATTCTCAAAAATGTCGTGAAGCATATAAAGGTATTCCTATCGTTATTGGTGGTATTGAAGCAAGCCTTCGTAGGATTGCTCATTATGACTATTGGCAAGAAAAAGTGCGCCGTAGCATTTTGTTTGATTCAAAAGCCGATATATTAATTTACGGAAATGCTGAGCGCCCATTAGTTGAAGTTGCCCACCGAATTGCCGGTGGCGAAACGATGGATACGATTCAAGATATCCGTGGTACCGCTGTTATCCGCAAGGAGCCACTACCTGGCTGGCGTGGCAGTGACTCAACTGCAATTGATAAAATTGGTAAAATAGACCCTATTCCAAATCCTTACGGAGCCGATGATGTTGGCTGCAGTAAATCTGAATTTAAGCAAGCCGGTATTGATTTAAAGGCAGAAGCTGCAAAGCCCATTACAGTGCAACCAGCGCGTCCTAAGCCATGGGAAAAAACGTATGTTAAACTCCCAGCCTACGAGCAAGTAAGTGTTAACAAACCTTTATACGCCCATGCTTCAAGGATATTACACCAAGAAACTAACCCTGGTTGTGCAAGAGCGTTGTTTCAACGTCATGGGGATCGCTCTATTTGGGTAAACCCACCGGCTTACCCGTTAGAAACACATGAAATGGATGCAGTATTTGGATTACCTTACCAACGAATTCCTCATCCAAGCTATGGCGACGCTAAAATTCCCGCTTACGACATGATCAAAACGTCGGTTAATATTATGCGTGGCTGTTTTGGTGGATGTTCATTCTGTTCGATTACAGAGCACGAAGGGCGTATTATTCAAAGTCGCTCGCAAGAATCAATTATTGAAGAAATTGAACAGATCAGAGATAAAGTGCCTGGTTTTACAGGCGTTATTTCCGACTTAGGTGGGCCAACGGCCAATATGTACAAACTACGTTGTACAAGTAAAAAAGCGGAAAGCACTTGCCGACGCTTATCATGTGTATACCCTGACATTTGTAAGCACATGGATACTGATCACACTCCTACTATCGATTTATACAAAAAAGCGCGTGGCGTAAAAGGGATTAAAAAAGTATTAATCGCTTCGGGTGTTCGCTATGACCTTGCTGTACGCGATCCTCGGTACGTAAAAGAATTGGTGACGCATCATGTGGGTGGTTACCTAAAAATAGCACCAGAGCACACTGAAGACGGCCCATTATCCAAAATGATGAAACCTGGCATGGGCGCTTACGACCAATTTAAAGAGTTATTTGATAAGTACTCAAAAGAAGCAGGTAAAAAGCAGTATTTAATTCCGTACTTTATTTCTGCCCACCCGGGAACCAAAGACGAAGATATGGTTAATATGGCTTTATGGCTTAAATCAAATGACTTTAAGTTAGATCAAGTTCAAAATTTTTACCCATCACCTATGGCCAATGCAACCACTATTTATCATACAGAGATGAACTCTTTACGTAATATTAAAAATAATAGTGAGGTAGTGCCTGTGCCAAAAGGAGCTCGCCAGCGTAGATTACACAAAGCTATTTTGCGCTACCACGATGCATCAGGTTGGCCAATGATACGTGAAGCACTTCGTAAAATGGGTAAGGCTAATTTAATTGGCAAAGGGCCAAATTGTTTAGTGCCAGAAGAAGGCCGCGATGAAAAAGCGGGTAAAACCGTTAATAAAGGCGGCAAAGGTGGTCGCCCAGCGCTTACACGCCATACGGGATTTAGCCAATTTAAAAAGGCTAATACAAAACCTAAAGTGGGTGGAAATAGACAAAAAGCCAGGTAGTTTCTACTGGGTAACTAAAAACGCGCAGCTATACATTAACTGCGCGTTTTTTTGTGACAGTTTTATGCTTATATTAATAGCCAGGTAGCGGTGCCTAAAAAGGCAAAAATACCCACAATATCGGTAACTGTTGTCAGCACTACACTACCTGCAAGTGCGGGGTCTATATTCATTTTTTTAAGTAAAATAGGGATACTCGCTCCAGCCACGCCGGCTACCACTAGATTCATAAACATAGCAAAAGCAAGCACGCCGCCGAGCATAAAGTCCCATTGCCATAGTGCAATGACACCCGCTATTAATAATGACCATAAAATACCATTAAGCGCACCTATGGCCAGTTCTTTCATCATTAAAAAACGTTGGTTAGTTTGATTAATATGACCGACAGCAATACCACGAATAACAAGCGTAAGCGACTGGCTACCAGCAACACCACCCATAGAAGGTACAATGCCATTAAGCACTGCTAATATAGGTAAAATATCGAGTGTGCTTTCAAAAAAACTAGCTACAAAGGCGGCCGCAAGCGCCGTCAATAAGTTAACTCCTAACCATACTGAGCGTTTTTTCGAGCTTTTTAAGACGGGAGCAAAGGTATCTTCTTCATCATCAAGACCTGCCAAGCTCAGTAAGCTATGCTCGGCGTCTTCTCGTATAACGTCGACAATATCATCGATTGTGACACGACCTAGCAGCTGATCATTATCATCAACAACAGGGGCAGAGATCCAATTATGGCGTTCGAATAGTTGTGCAACTTCACTTTCATCCATAGATATTGGAATTGACTCACACTCTTCATCCATTAAGTCGCGAACAATTTTTTCAGGTGAATTAGTCAGTAATGTACTCAGCGATAAAGCACCAATAAAGCAGTTATGTTTATCAACTACATACAGATCATCTGTGCCTTCAGGTAACTCTCCACGAAGTCGAATGTAGCGCAGTACTACATCAATGGTAACGTCTGGACGAATAGTTACCGTATCGGTGTTCATGAGTGCGCCAGCAGAACGCTCTTGATAAGACAACGCCTGTGTTGCGCGCTCTCTGTCTTGAATATCCATAGCGCTAACAACGTCTTTATAAACGGTGTCAGGCAAGCTACGTAACACTTCACCTAAGTCATCGTGCCCCATGTCTTCAGTAGCGGCAGCAATATGCTCAGGTTCCATTTGGGCTATGATGCCTAAACGTACGTCTTCTGATAACTCTTCTAGTACGTCACCTTGAACATCAGGGTCAACAAGTTGCCAAAGTAATCGACGAATTTTATGAGGAGACGACTCCAATAATAAAGCAGTATCACATGGGGCGGTTTTTGCGAGCATGCGTCTAACTTGAACAAACTGGCCACTATTAAGTGACTTAGTCACTTGTTTTAGTTGTTGTAGTGGGTAGTCTTGTTCAAAAGCTTCGGGCATTGGCGTCCTTTATTTATATTGTAACTGTTACTTAGTGGGTGGGAGAGTACGAACTATTAGCCAGTTATTTCTGATTATAGTTATTTTATTTAATTGTTAAAAATTAACGTTACTCTTGCTCGTTAAATCGTTGCGAAATAAGCTCTCCAACTGCATTTAAAGCTTGTTTTGCATCAGGTCCTTCACATACCACTTTAACCTCTTTACCTTGGCTACTTTCAAGTAGCATCAGTGCTAATACACTATCACCAGCAGCTTCTTTGTCATCTTGAAATAAAGTGATTGAAGCATCAAATTTAACAGCAAGTTGAGCCAAGACTGTCGCGGCTCTGGCATGTAGCCCTAATTTATTTTGTATTAAAAAAGTGTCTTGTATGCGCATACATTACTCTATCAAAGCTGAACAGGTTATTAGTTTATATAAATTATTTTTCTTGTTCTCTGTGGCGTATTTTTACATTAGGATGCGTAACTGCAAAGCTTTCACCAATTGTTTGCGCTAAATATACAGAGCGATGTTGTCCGCCAGTACAACCAATAGCAATCGTTAAGTAGCTACGGTTATTGCGTTCTAAATGAGGTAACCATGTTTGCACAAAAGTTTGAATTTGCCATGTGAACTTTTGAACTATGCTGTGGCTAGCTAAATAATCTTTTACTGGCTGGTCTAAGCCATTGAGTGGTTTTAGTTCAGGCTCCCAGTGTGGGTTAGGTAAAAAACGTGCATCAAATACGTAGTCTGCTTCTTTAGGAATGCCATGTTTAAAACCAAATGATTCAAATGTGACAATCAGCTGCTTGTCTTTTTTACCTAATATTTTTTCACGAATCGATTCAGCGAGTTGATGAACACTCAAGTCGCTGGTATCTATCATGTAATCGGCACGAGTAGTGAGCACATCAAGTAGTTCTTTTTCTTTTTTTATGGCTAAATCAAGCGGTAGCGAATCGATTGATAGAGGGTGCAAACGTCTTGTTTCTGAAAAGCGTTTTATTAATGTTTGATCTTCACTGTCTAAATAAAATAGCGTTGGTTTTGTAAAACCCGGTAAATATTCAATAATGTGATTAAATTCATCTTGTTCTTTTGGCAAGTTTCGCACATCGATGCTAACAGCGATTTTATCGTAGTTATCAGAAACGCTTCTTACCAAAGAAGGTAATAAATTTACAGGGATGTTATCTACGCAATAATAACCTAGATCTTCAACAACGCGTAAAGCAACCGACTTACCAGAACCAGAACGGCCACTTATGATAATCAACTCCATTAATCACCCTTAAAATTTATTACGATTGGTCAACAATAATTTGATACAGCTCGGCATCCGATTTAGCACAGCGTAGCTGCTTGCAAAATTCTTTATTTTTTAGTTTATCAGCTATCGTCGCTAGCGTCTTTAAGTGTTGCTGGTTATCACCATCAGGTACGATGAGTGCAACAAAAATATCAACTGGTCGATTGTCTATAGCATCAAAGTTAATCGGTGTTTCACTTACTAATACTAATGCTAAAGGTTCTTGTGCGCCGCTCATTCGACCATGTGGAATAGCTATGCCTCTTCCTATTCCTGTACTACCTAGCTTTTCGCGGGTTAATAAGGCGCCCAAAATATCTTGTTGAGACAAATAAGGTAATTTATCGTGAGCAAGCTCGCTAATAAACTCTAAAATTCTTTTTTTACTATTAAAAAGGACCGCAGCTTTGCTGCAGTCCTGGCATATAAGTGAACTTAGTTTCATCATATTAGTGTCGAGCAAGCTTCTCTTTATGTTTAATTACTTGACGGTCAAGCTTATCAATTAATGAATCAATCGCTGCATACATATCTTGATGTTCAGTGGATGCGAATAATTCAGCGCCACTTACATGAATAGTTGCTTCTGCTTTTTGATTTAATTTTTCTATATCAAGAATGACATGAACATTATTAATATGATCAGAGTGCCTTTCTAGCTTCGCAAATTTGGTATTTATATAGTCTCTTAATGAATCAGTTAGTTCTACATGACGACCAGTTAAATTTAGTTGCATAAGCATTACCCTCTTTGTTTAGCGTCTTAGATCAGGCTCTTTCGCTGATTTGACGGTGGAATAGCAAGAGATTCGCGGTATTTTGCGATTGTACGTCTTGCTACTTTAATTCCTTGCTCAGCCAATATATCCGCAATTTTGCTATCACTCAATGGTTTTGCTGAGTTTTCTGCTGCGATTAGTTTTTTGATAAGTGCTCGTATCGCTGTGGATGAACATTCTCCACCATTTTCGGTGCTTACATGGCTTGAGAAAAAGTATTTAAGCTCAAATATTCCACGCGGTGTGTGCATGTACTTTTGAGTCGTTACGCGCGAAATTGTCGATTCGTGCATTTCTACCATTTCGGCTACATCATTTAAAACCATAGGTTTCATGGCTTCTGGACCGTGTTCAAAAAAACCTTGTTGTTGCTTTACGATACAGTTAGTTACTTTTAAAAGCGTGTCGTTTCTGCTTTCTAAACTTTTAATAAACCATTTAGCTTCTTGTAAATGTGAGCGAATAAATTGGCTATCACCGCTCGACTTAACTGTACGCGACATTGCAGCATATTGGCTGTTTACACGAATTTTTGGCATGCTGTCTGGGTTTAGTTCAACCACCCAGCGGCCTTTAATTTTCTTAACTGACACATCTGGTATTACATATTCAGACTCTTCTCGCACTATTGTGTCTGCAGGCTTTGGGTTAAGCGTATGAATAAGTGTCATTACTTCTTTAAGCTCATCTTCTTTGAGCTTCGTTTTTTTCATTAATGTACGATAGTCGCGAGCAGCTAACAAATCTATGTGCTCGGTTAAAATCATTTTTGTTTCGTCAATAAAAGGAGTGCCTTTATCAAATTGATTTAACTGAATACACAAACATTCTTGTAAGCTTCGTGCTGCAATACCAACAGGGTCAAATAATTGAATACGCTTTAAAACTGCTTCTATTTCATCAAGTTCAACCTCAACGTCATCGTCGTTATCTTGATTAAAGCTCTCTAAAATTTCTTCACAGCTGAGGGTTAATATGCCTGAGTCGTCCACGGCTTCAACTATTGCAATAGCAATCGCTTCATCCGTAGGGCTAAATGGCGTTAGTTGTAATTGCCACATTAAGTATTCGTGAAGCGTTTCAGTCGATGCACCTTGATAAATAGACTCATCTTCAGGCATGGGGCCTGAAGACGATGCTGGGGCGGCACTCATGTACTCATCCCAGCTAACGTCCATTGCCATGTCGTCACTGACGGTATCTTTTGCTAGGGCTTCACCACTGTCTTGTTCATACTCACTGGGGGCTTCATCTGCAGATGCACTTACTGTCACTTCATCATTATCTGCTTTTTGCTCATTTTTGCCTGCAAGGTCATCGGCATAGTCTTGCTCCTCAACCTCAAGTAATGGGTTGCTGTCGAGCGCTTCTTGTATTTCTTGCTGAAGATCCAATGTGCTTAATTGCAGCAAGCGAATAGCTTGCTGCAACTGAGGTGTCATTGTAAGTTGCTGGCCCATGCGCAGCTGTAGTGATTGCCTCATGTATCTCTAACAATCCTTTTAAGTTGTTATAATTAATACTAGCAGATGCATACAAATAAGGCGTAAATGTTACAGCCTAAATTGCTCGCCTAAATATACATCGCGTACAGTTTTATCGTTTAATACGTGTTCAGGGGTACCAGAAGCAATCAGTTCCCCATGAGAAACAATGTAGGCTTTTTCGCAAACATCAAGGGTTTCTCTTACATTATGGTCTGTTATTAATACACCAATACCACGGTTTTTAAGGTGTTCAATAATTTTTTTAATATCCAACACTGAAATAGGGTCAACGCCGGCAAACGGCTCGTCTAATAAAATAAACTTTGGATCTGCTGCTAAAGCACGTGCAATCTCTACTCGGCGACGCTCTCCGCCCGATAGTGCCATACCTTTGCTGTCGCGAATGTGTTGAATGCTAAATTCATCCAATAGATTATTAAGTGTATCTTCTCTGGCTTGCTTAGTGAGCTCCTTTCGAGTTTCTAAAATAGCCATTAAGTTTTGATATACGGTTAACTTTCTGAATATAGACGACTCTTGCGGCAAGTAGCCAATGCCTAATCTAGCACGACTGTGCATAGGTAAAAGAGTAATATCGTTCTCGTCGATAGATATTTTACCTTTATCGCTAGGGACTAAGCCTACAATCATATAAAACGTGGTGGTTTTACCTGCACCGTTAGGACCAAGTAAGCCCACTATGCTGCCGGCTTTAACTTCTAAGCCTACATTTTTAACGACTTCTCGGCCTTTGTAGCTTTTGGCTAATAGCTCTGCTTTTAATGTACTCATGGCTGACCTTTATCGCTTTTTTTTGGCTCCACAGGTACTAAAATGGTGTGCACGCGATCAGTTGAGCTTTCATCTTTTTCGGCGCTAATGAGTTGTTGCTCAATATCGTAGGTAATGCTTTTTGCATTCATTTTTTGCCCAGCTTGAGAGACCTGGGCATCTCCAATTAATGTTAAAAAACGTTTAGAAACATCGTATCTAACTTCATTAGCGCTGGCGCTCATTATTGTGCCGTCGGCTTGTTTTTCTTCAAAATAAGCAGGTGTACCTGTGGCAATTAACAGTTGCTTGTTATCACCCAATTCATCGCGTTTATGCACTTCTAGTCGGTCAGCGGTAATTTTTCTGTCGCCATGAATAATTTCAACGTTTTTTTCGAATATACCTACATTTTCTTTTAGTTGACCTTCTTGCTTATCTGCACTAATCGAAATTTGATTTGCAGTAAGTGGCGCCGTTGGTTCAGCGGCATTTGCACCGAATGCAAGTATAAATGTTGGAATGATAAAGAGTGTTAATAGTTTATTGGTCATAATAAATAGTTCGCGTATGGTTAATTAGTTTTATCACTTCGGTTTTTAAATCGGCTTCGAGGCCTTTACCGGTGATCTTTAAATTGGGTCCTGTAACAATGACAGGTTGCTCTGATTGCATCGTTAGTAATTTTATATCTACCTGAATATTATCAGTATTTATCTTATCTATCATTGCGTTATCAGTTAAATTACTAGCAACAACGTTACCTTCTAGTATTAATTGTCTGCCTTCGTATAATGTTGCTTCGTTAGCGTTAATTCGCCACGTTTGTTTGTCGTTATAAAGCGTAAAAATGGGTTTATCAAAAAAGGTAAATCCTAACTCTTGATATAACTCCATTCGCGCTGCCGTTACTTTGTGGCTAATTTTCCCATTCTCGTCATACGCAGTTTGTTTTAGCTCTATGGCAGTGTAATCGGGCTTTGCAATTATGTCTGCTTCGGTTTGCTGCGGTAAACTTACTTGTGTGAAATAAGGGTACCAAAGCCAAACCATACAGCTGATGAATAAAACGCTTAATATGATGCGCGCTGCATTCATGAACTCGTACCTTTGGTGGTCAAGGGTTTGTTGTTTTCAAGCATTAGCAGGTCGGTAAGCTCTCTCACTGCACCAAATCCACCAAGCATTTGTGTGGTGTAATGCGCTAAACGTTTTATTAGCGGATGTGCGTCATTTACTGCAACAGCAAACCCTACTAACTCCATTACTGGCATGTCAGGGCCATCATCGCCAATGTAGGCAATTTGCTCATCACATAAGCTAAGCTTTGTTTTTAGCTCCTCATAAGCGAGGAGTTTGTTTTCTTGGCCTTGGTAAATGTGTTGTACTGTTAGGCTTGTCATACGTTGTTGTACTATTTTTGAGTGTCGTCCGGTAATAACCGCAACGTCAAAGCCGCTGTTAATTAGCGCTTTAATGCCAAAGCCATCTTTTGTATTAAATGCTTTGAGCTCTTCACCTTGGTTACCCAGATAAATACGACCATCAGAAAACACACCATCAATATCACAAATAAGCAGCTTTACTTTTTTAGCACGTGCTTTTGCGTCTTCGCTTAGAGGTTGATAGAGCTCTTCAAATTGCATTTATAGTACTCCTGCTTTTAATAAGTCTTGCATATTTAATGCACCAATAGGGTGATTTTGCTCATCAACAATTATTAAGCCATTTATACGTTTTTGCTCCATAATATTTAACGCTTCAGCGGCCAAAATATCTTGTGTTGCAGTGGTGCAGGACTTAGTCATCACAACATCTATTCGTGTTGTATGTATATCAATTCGTTGTTCTAAAATACGGCGTAAATCACCGTCAGTAAATAGCCCTACAAGTTGCTGCTGAGAATCAACTATGGCCGTCATACCTAACCCTTTGGCCGACATTTCTATTAGCGCATCTTTTATAGTTTGCGTAACATTAATAATAGGTGTGTTTTTACCGCTATGCATGACATCTTTTAAGGTCAGCAGCAAACGTTTACCTAAACTACCGCCGGGGTGAGATAGTGCAAAGTCATCAGCTGTAAAACCACGGGCTTCTAAAAGTGCAACCGCCATGGCATCACCCATTGCAAGTGTTGCTGTTGTGCTTGCGGTTGGGGCTAAGCCTAACGAACAGGCTTCTTTTTGAACTTTTATGCAAATATGTACGTTTGCAAGCGTGGCCATCGTTGAGCTTGCGTTGCCTGTCATGGCTATCATTTTGGCGCCAAGGCGTTTTAAAACAGGAATTATATTGAGTACTTCGCTTGTTTCACCAGAGTTAGAAATGAGCATAACCACATCATTTTTAGTGATCATCCCCAGATCGCCATGACTGGCCTCACCCGGATGCACAAAAAAAGCAGGGCTACCAGTACTTGCTAATGTTGCTGCTATTTTATTACCAATATGACCTGATTTTCCCATACCTATAACGATAGTTCGGCCTTGGCAATCATATATTAATTGACATGCTTGATGAAAATTTTCATCCACATATTGTGCAATATCACTCAATGCTTGGCGCTCTATATCTAATACACGTAAGCCTTGTTCAATAAAATTTAGCGTTGCCATTACTTACCCTACTTGACTAAAAATATACCCTTGGTAGCCCAAAAATGCGATTAATAATAAGCTGCCTTCTACTCTATTGATGCGTTGAGCACCCCTAAAGTTCAATGACATGATAATAAGCGCAACAGTGGCACCAATCATTATTAGTATGTCGCGGTTAGCAACCGACGGGTCAATCACTGAAGGGTTAATAATGCCTGCAAAAGGCAATACTGCAAGAATATTAAAAATATTAGAGCCAACAATATTACCCAGCGCTAAATCATCTTCATTTTTAAGTACGCCCGCAATCGAGGCAGCAAGCTCAGGCAGGCTAGTTCCTATTGCAATAATTGTTAAGCCAATCACTAAATCGCTTAAGCCAAAGTATTTAGCAATATCCACCGCTGAATCAATTAAAAAATGTGCGCTAATAGGGAGTAAAACCATACCAATAACCAACCAAAGAATGGCCTTTTTAGTTGGTACGTCGTTTGGTACTTCGTCACATGCTTCTGATACAAATGGGTCTGTTTGATTTTTTGCACGCAGCGAAACAATAATTAGCCCGCCAATAAATACGACAAAACCAATTAATAACGCAACGCCTTCGGTGAACGAAAAGTAGTTATCTGAAAATATATACCAGGTAGCCAGCGATATGATAAGCACTAACGGGATTTCACGTTTTAATGTGCTTGAAGAAACGCTAAGAGGCCTAAATAAAGCGGTAATCCCTAATACCAGCAAAATATTTGTGATATTTGAGCCAATTGCGTTACCTACCGCGGTGTCGGTTTTTTCTGCTAATGCGGCTGAGGCCGACACCATCATTTCAGGTGCTGATGAGCCCATGGCAACAACGGTCAAACCAACAATTAAGGTCGGTACACCAAAGTTTTTAGCCAGTGCCGCAGCACCATAAACAAACCTGTCAGCACTCCAAACTAGGGCTGCAAAACCAAGAATCAAAATAACAAACGAGGTAACCATTGTATTAAGCCAGTTGTTCAAAATAGGAATGGCGCGAATAGTAACAAATGCCACGATGAAAGTATAAATAAAAGAGTAAGGTCAACTACGTAGACTAATTCATTTTACTAAAAATTAATTAGTAGGAGCTGGCAGCCTTTGAGTATCAATTTATAGGAAGTAATCACTCTTCAATAGCTCAGCCTTACCTACATACTAAACAGTTTACTTTAAATTTGATTTCGACAGGGGGACAGGTCCTATTTTAAGTGTTGGTTAAGTGAATATAAGTGAGTCTTAATGTGTGTTTTGCACGTACATTACAAAATCTTACGAATTGTTTTTTCCATATTGGATCAAAAAGATTTAAAATAGGGGCACTAGTGAACATTTTTATGGAGAGCGACTTGTCGCAATCAATAGTAGAAGTCAAGGATGTTAGCTTTTCCAGAGGCGATAGGGTCATATATAAAAATATGAGCTTTAGTGTGCCTAAAGGCAAAATCACTGCGATTATGGGACCAAGCGGCATTGGTAAAACTACGATGTTGCGTTTAATTGGTGGTCAATTAAAACCCGACTCGGGTGATATTTTATTTGAAGGTGGCAGTATTCCTTCCATGACGCGCTCAGAATTATATGAAGCGCGTACAAAAATGAGCATGCTATTTCAAAGTGGTGCTTTGTTTACTGACATGTCCGTGTTTGACAATATTGCTTTTCCGATTCGCGAGCACACAAAACTAAGTGAAGACCTTATTCGATTAGTTGTGCTAATGAAGTTGCAGGCTGTGGGTTTGCGTGGTGCTAAAGATTTAATGCCCTCAGAGTTATCTGGCGGTATGGCAAGGCGTGCTGCTCTTGCGCGCGCAATAGCGCTCGATCCAGAGCTTATTATGTATGACGAACCGTTTGCTGGCCAAGATCCTATTTCAATGGGCGTGCTTGTAAAGTTAATTAAATCGCTCAATCAAGTATTGGGTTTGTCGTCTTTAATTGTGACCCATGATGTGACTGAAGTCATGAGTATTGCCGATCACGTTATTATTATTGCCGATCAGGGCGTAATAGGTTCAGGTACGCCAGATGAAATGCGCAATCATGAGTCTGAGCTAGTTCAGCAATTTTTAAAAGGTTTGTCCGATGGCCCTGTTCCATTTCATTTCCCCGCGCAAGCCTATGCAGATGAGCTGCTTGGAGAAAAAGCCTAATGTTGGATCTGTTTCAAAAGTTAGGGCATAAAACGCTTGGGCGCTTTGCTGCCCTTGGCCGCTCAGCTTATATGTTGTTTAGTGCACTTGCGCATGTTCCTAATTTTAAAAAAGGCACACCGCTGCTTGTGCGCCAGCTTTATATGGTGGGCTCGCAATCACTACTAATTATTATGGTTTCTGGCTTGTTTATCGGTATGGTACTCGCACTGCAAGGCTACACCGTATTAGTAGGGTATGGCGCTGAAGATAGCTTAGGGCCGCTTGTTGCGCTGAGTTTATTACGCGAGTTAGGCCCCGTAGTTACTGCACTATTATTTGCGGGGCGTGCTGGTAGTGCACTTACCGCAGAAATAGGCTTAATGAAAGCCACCGAGCAACTCTCATCGTTAGAGATGATGGCAATTGATCCACTTAAACGTATTATTGCACCCCGCTTTTGGGCTGGCTTTATTAGCATGCCTTTACTTGCAATTATATTTTCTGCCGTTGCAATTATAGGTGCTCATTTAGTTGGGGTTGATTGGTTAGGTGTAGATACTGGTAGTTTTTGGTCAATTATGCAATCGCAAGTGTCGTTTCAGGCTGATGTGCTAAACGGCATAATTAAAAGTTTTGTATTTGCAATAGTTGTAACTTGGATTGCACTTTACAAAGGCTATGACTGTGTTCCAACATCGGAAGGGATCAGCAAAGCAACTACCGAAACAGTTGTACATTCGTCATTGGCCGTTTTAGGTTTCGACTTTATTTTGACAGCGGTAATGTTTACTAGCTAATTAGGGTATAAATAATGAATTCACGGAAATTAGAAATTTTAGTTGGCTTTTTTGTAGCGCTTGGCATTTTAGCTTTTGCTATGTTAGCGCTTAAAGTAGCGAATGCGGGTATTAGTGGCTCAGGCGAAACCTATTCACTTAATGCAAAATTTGAAAATATTGGCTCATTAAAAGCACGTGCCCCTATAAAAGTGGGTGGTGTGGTAATTGGTCGAGTTGAGTCGATTTATGTTCATCCAAAGGAGTTTTTACCTGTGGTTGATATGACCATTGATGCGCAATACCTATGTCGTTTTTCAGATACAAGCTCTATATCAATACTTACATCGGGTATTTTAGGCGAGCAATACTTAGGTATAAACCCTGTTATTGCTTCTAGTTCAGCGGAACAGCGCTGTTTAGGTGAAACAGTAACTAACAATGAACAAGATACAGCAATTGATGATTTATTTGGCGTAGAAAGTAAGGCGTTAGGCAATGGAGATTCAATTATTGATACTAAGTCTGCCATTGTATTAGAAGAATTAATTGGGCAGTTTCTATTCAACCAAGGTAGTGAGTAATTATTATGTTGAAAAAGTATTTAGCTATTATAACACTTAGCGCACTGAGCCTAGTGCAAACGGTGAGTGCTGCAGAAGTAAAATTAGACGATCCAAATAAAATGGTACGAAAAGTATCAGAGCACACATTTGACCGTATCAAAAAAGATCAACCATTGATTGTTAAAGATCAAGAGTACCTTCGCGTTATCGTTGAAGAAGAGTTGATGCCCTATATTGATTATAAATACGCAGCACTTCGTGTACTAGGAAGTGAAGTATCTAAAGTACGCGCAATTACTGATGATGCTGAAAAGGCACAAGCAATTAAAGATATTCAGCGCTTTATTGGCGTGTTTAGAGAGTATTTAGTTGCGACCTACGCTGGTGTATTTACCCAATATACTAATCAACACGTTGAATTTGGTGCACCACAACCATTTAAAGGTCAGGATGTAGTTGTAGTAAAAACAAAAATAATTGAAGATGGTAAGCCAGATATCCGCATTGATTTTAAAGTTCGTGAAGATCGCAGTGGGCAGTGGCGTGCATACGACATGATTGCTGAAGGCATAAGCTTGTTAGATGCCAAGCAAAGTGAACTGCAAGGTATTTTACGTCAACAAGGTATCGACAAGGTAAGTGATCTTTTAGAGCAAAAAAGTAAGCTTCCAGTTCAATTTAGAGGTAACAGCTCGAATGACTAAATTGGCCATAAGCCAAATTGACGAGCAACAGTTTCGAGTGAGCGGCGAGCTCTCTCGAAATTCAATTGGCGATGAACAACTTCTGAACAAGCAGCTACAAACTAAGCATAAAACCATCTATTTTGACCTAAGTGGGGTGTCAAGGGTTGACACAGCCGGCTTAGCTTGGTTAATTCACTCTTTTGCAGAATTAAAGCAACAAGGTATTCGCCTTGAATTGCAAAATCCACCTGAGCAATTGCAAAATTTAATGCAATTGGGTCAAGTTACAACCCTATTTGAGTGAGAGTTATGGAAACTAGCCAAGTCGAAACATTATTACGCGAAGAACTTCAATTAGCAGAAGTTCATGTAAAAGCCAATGGAAGCCATTATGAAGTTGTTGCCGTAGGTGAGTGCTTCGACGGTTTAAGCCGAGTTAAAAAGCAACAGCTAGTATATGGCCCATTAATGAATACTATTTCAGACGGTACTATTCATGCAGTTTCTATTCGTGCTTTTACACCGACTGAGTGGAAACGCGAACAAAAATTTATTTTACCGCAATAAATAGGGCCCCCTAATGGATCAATTTGTTATTCAAGGTGGCACTTCACTTGCTGGTGAGGTGACTATTTCTGGTGCTAAAAATGCGGCACTGCCTATTTTATTTGCCTCACTTTTGGCCGATGGTAAAAGTACATTTACTAATGTGCCGCGCTTACGCGATATTGTTACTACCGAAGCTTTACTAAAAACATTAGGTGCAAATGTAAATTGGCAGGGTGATACACTTATAATTGACGGTGCAACCGTTGATAAAACCTTGGCTCCATACGATTTAGTGAAACAGATGCGCGCGTCTGTATTAGCATTAGGGCCTTTAGTTGCTCGCTTTGGTGAAGCGCAAGTTTCATTGCCTGGCGGCTGTGCTATTGGTGCACGTCCTGTTGATATTCATATTCAAGGTATGGAACGTTTAGGTGCGCAAATTAGCGTTGAAAATGGCTACATTAATGCAAAAGTGGATGGTCATTTAAAAGGCGCTGAAATCTTTATGGAGATGGTCAGTGTAGGCGCAACCGAGAACTTGTTGATGGCAGCAGCATTAGCCGATGGTAAAACAGTACTTGAAAACGCAGCACGCGAGCCTGAAATTACCGACTTAGCTAACTGCTTAATTGCAATGGG
This sequence comes from Pseudoalteromonas sp. 10-33, assembly GCF_001469195.1. Taxonomy (NCBI): domain Bacteria; kingdom Pseudomonadati; phylum Pseudomonadota; class Gammaproteobacteria; order Alteromonadales; family Pseudoalteromonadaceae; genus Pseudoalteromonas; species Pseudoalteromonas sp. 10-33. The sequence goes on from NZ_LOFI01000001.1 coordinate 247,882, forward strand.
CGCTAAGATTAAGGGTGCTGGAACAAGCCGTATTGAAATTGAAGGTGTAGAGCGCCTAGCGGGTTGTGAACATAAAATTTTACCGGATCGTATTGAAACAGGTACTTTTTTAGTTGCTGCAGCAATGGCTGGCGGTGAAGTATTGTGTAAAAACACAGACTTCCATTCACTTGAACCTGTTATTGAAAAACTGCGCGCTACAAATGCCTTACTTGAAGTAAAAGACGATTCTATTTATCTAGATATGCGTGGTCGTGATCTTAAAGCTGTGAATGTTAAAACTGCACCACATCCGGGTTTTCCAACCGATATGCAAGCTCAGTTTACTGCTCTTAATGTAGTGGCTAACGGCAGTGCGACAATTACAGAAACCATTTTTGAGAATCGCTTTATGCATGTGCCTGAGTTACAGCGCATGGGCGCAAACATTCGCTTAGAGGGTAATACAGCGATATGTGGTGAGACTAAAAGCTTGTCAGGTGCTCAAGTAATGGCTACTGATTTACGTGCATCAGCGAGCTTAATTCTTACCGGTATTGTTGCGCAAGGTGAAACAGTTGTTGACCGTATTTATCATGTTGATAGAGGGTATCAGCGTATTGAGGATAAACTCAGCGCGCTAGGCGCGAACATAAAGCGTAGAGCAAGCTAACAAAGTCAAAGTATAGGTCGGTGTATACTCACCGACCTTTTAGGCTTTAGAGCTTAGTTTCAAGCTCGGCAACCGTCACCATTATTTTTTCGATTTTCCCATCTCTATACAATTCAAATTCTATTTTTTTACCTGGTTCAGTATTGCCAATTTTTTCGAGTACCTTTTGTGGGTTAGCCACTGAAAGCCCAGCAATTTTTATTACAATATCTTGCTCTTCAATTCCCGCTTGCCAAGCAGGCCCTAATGGATCTAAATTTGTAATACGCATGCCGCTCACAGGGGTTAAGTTATCATTTACTTCTTTGCCAGTGCTGTCTACTGCTGTGCCTTCAAACCCTAAGTAACCACGGACTACACGGCCATGGCGAATTAGCTTAGCCATGACCTCCTTAGCTAAAGTGTATGGGACAGCAAAAAAGATGCCTTGAATGTTTAAGTTTTCGCGAGTTTTAAATTGCGCCGAAGTAATACCTACTAAATCACCATTTGAATTAACAAGTGCGCCACCGGAGTTTCCTACATTAATTGCCGCATCCATTTGAAGTAGGTTATTAAACGGGCTATCGGTAATTTTTTGTTTGCCTGTGGCACTAATAATTCCCTGTGTGATTGTTTGCCCTAGATTAAGTGGGTTGCCAATAGCTAATACAACATCACCCACACTTGTCGTGTAGTCATCGTTTACAGGGATAACAGGAAGGTGTTCTGCATTTATTTTTAGCAGTGCTAAATCAGTAATTGTATCAAAACCAATAAGCTGGACATCAAAAAAACGTCGGCCGTCAGTTAAAATCACCATAATGACATCAGCATTATTAACAACATGATAATTAGTTAGAATGTAACCATCTTGCGACATAATTACGCCTGAGCCTAGCTCCTGAACGGTGTTTTTTCTTTTGTAGCGTGGCTCCTTGGAAATACTTTCAGAAAAAATAGTAACGACAGAGGGGGCTGCGCGCTTTACTGCATCAGAAAAGCTTAAGTGGCTTGCACTCATTGCACTGGGGATAGGAACATTAGGCAGCAATGCCGCTCTCATATTTGGGCTGAAAAACACCACCAAAAAAGCAATACTGAGGCCTGCAAATAGAGGGGGGAGAACAAATTTAATGAATTTCAGCACAAGTTTCTTATTATTAAAGGAGCAATCCCTTTATGATGGCACAAAAAAAATAACAGCGGCAAGTGCCACTGTTATTTTTATTACACATATCCCGCGATTAATTACTGAATTAGAATAAATATAGACTCGCGTCCACGCTTAACGCCTAATACAATATTGCCTTTGGTGTTTTCGATGATTTTATTCATATCGCGAATAGTCTCAACACGTTGGCGGTTCACTTGTACTATCATGTCGCCTTCTTCTAGGCCTACGCGTGCAGAAGGAGAGCGAGGGTCGACAGAGGTAATCTCAATGCCTTTAGCATTATTTTTTTGAACATTCTCTAACTCAGCGCCTTGAAATGCGGGGTGCAGTTCTTCGCCAACCGCTTTAACACCAGATGCACCGTCGAGTGTGACTTTGAGCGTTTTTATTTTTCCATCTCGGTAAATACTGAGCTTTATTTCTCTGCCTTCACCTAATGTAGCAATTTTACTGCGCAGTTCATGGAAGCCGCTTATATCGCTGCCATTAATGCTTACAATAACATCCCCGGCTTTTATGCCTGCTTTACTTGCAGCGGTATCATCCATTACCTGCATTACATAAGCACCTTGTTTTACATCAAGTTGTTGTGCTTTAGCTAACCCCGCATCAAGTGGACGACCCGATATGCCTAAAGAGCCACGACGAACTTCACCATGCTCAATAATTTGATCAACCAAGTTTTTCATCATATTAGATGGAATAGCAAAACCAATTCCAACATTACCACCCGATGCACCTAAAATAGCGGTATTAATGCCAATCAACTCGCCATTTAAATTTACTAAAGCACCGCCTGAGTTACCTTGGTTAATTGCAGCGTCGGTTTGAATAAAATCTTCGTAACCTTCAATGTTCAAACCACTGCGTCCAAGCGCACTGACAATACCTGAGGTTACGGTGTGGCTTAAGCCAAACGGGTTACCTATAGCAACTGCAAAATCTCCGACTCGTAATTGGTCTGAGTTAGCGAGTTTGATTTCTGTCAGGTCATCAGCATCTATTTGCAGTAGTGCAATGTCAGACTCTTTATCCGTACCAATTTTAGTAGCTTCAAATTCACGTCCATCTTCGAGGGTAACGATCATTTTTTCTGCATCTTGGATCACGTGATTATTAGTAACCACATAGCCTTCATCTGCATCGATAATCACACCTGAACCCAAACCACTAAATTGGCGCTTTTGGCTGCGAGGTTGTTGCTGGCCAAAAAAGAACTCAAGCGGGTCTGCGCGGCGGCGAACTTCTTTAGAGCCTGATACCTGAATACTCACAACCCCCGGGGAGATTTGTTCAAGCATAGGTGCAAGAGTAGGTAGCTGTTGCCCGTTAACTGCTATTGGTAACTTTGCATAAGACGCTACCGGGCTCATTAATAAGCTTGTAGATAAAATAGCAGCACTGATAAGTGATAATTTCATTTTCATAGTCAGGGTTTACTCCACTTAGGAAAAACAAAAATTAAAAAAGGCTGCATAAGCAGCCTTTTTTAGTTTGTTAGTAAGATAAAACAACAAAGCTGTTATATCTAAAGACTATGGGGTCAAAAAAAAGTTCATCAAGATGCTTTAGAACGTTCCTGTACTTTATTTTCACCAGCAAATAAACCGGACTCACCCGACACAAAGTCTGCAGGTTGCGCCTCTGCTGAAGAGCGATCAGAACGGCGTTCTTTTAAAGATGCTTGTAATTGCTCTGTTGTTTCTTTTGAGAAGTATGGAGCTGCAGGTTCTTTATTTCTATCTTCTAAAAGTAATTGATTTGTTTCTTCAACGTGGCTAAGAAGCTGGTTGTAGTTATCTTTCATTTTATTTACAAGCTTGCTGGTACTTGCTAAATGGTCAGCTACGTCTTGGCGATATTGCTCAAGTGCATTTTGCGCTTGTTCCGCTTGCTCTTTTAATTCATCTTGTTTGAACTGTTTTTTAGTAACAAATGCACCAATAAAAAATGCTATAACCGCTACAATAACAATTAAACCTACCCATATCACTGTGCCCATAAAACTACCCCTTTGGGAAAATAACGAAAGAATGCTGATTCATTTATAAATCATATTAAGTGTAATATACCCCGAGTTATGATGCGTGTTAATATGCTTTACAAATTAAACTGCGTTTTGACAGAAAATACATATGACTCCTTGGCAAACATATCAACAAGATTTAAAACGAGATGACTTTGTACACGACGCAGCACAAGAAAATGCTGTGCGCCACTTGCAACGTTTATACGATGACCTCACACAAGCAAAACCAAAATCAACAGGTTTTTTCGCTAGTTTATTTAGTAAAAATGAACCCGAACCTATAAAAGGGCTTTATTTTTGGGGCGGAGTTGGACGTGGGAAAACGTACTTAGTTGATACTTTCTACGAAGCATTGCCAAGTGAACGAAAAATGCGCGTGCATTTTCATCGTTTTATGCACCGTGTGCATGACGAATTAAAAAAACTAAATAACACGGCCAATCCACTGGAAAAAGTTGCAGACATATTTAAATCAGAAACAGACATCATTTGTTTTGATGAGTTTTTTGTTCAAGACATAACGGATGCCATGTTGCTTGGTGGTTTAATGGAAGCATTGTTTGCTCGCGGAATTGTTTTAGTCGCTACCTCTAATATAGTGCCTGACGATTTATACCGAAACGGCCTACAACGTGCTCGTTTTATGCCTGCCATTGAGCTGGTAAAACTCAATACTGAAATAGTGAATGTTGACTCGGGTATTGATTATCGATTGAGAACGTTAGAACAAGCTGAAATTTTTCACAGCCCACTTGATGAGCAAGCAGATAAAAACCTGTTTGAATATTTTGATAAGTTGTCAGCTGAACCTGGCCAGCTTGATAAACCTATAGAAATAGAAGGGCGCTTAATAAAAACACGCAAAGTAGCCCAAAATGTTGTGCTATTTGAATTTAATGAATTGTGTGAGACCGCTCGAAGCCAAGTCGATTACATGGAAATTAGTCGCTTATATAACACGGTCATTATTTCTAATGTAAAACAGCTTGGTCAGAACAATGATGATGCAGCAAGGCGTTTTATTGCCTTAGTCGATGAATTTTACGAACGCCACGTGACGTTAATTATTTCAGCTGAAAAGCCAATTACCGAGCTTTACACGCAAGGCAACTTAAATTTTGAATTTAAACGCTGTATAAGCCGTTTACAAGAAATGCAGTCGTTAGAGTATTTAGCGAGAGAACATTTAGCTTAATAAACATTAGAATGCCGGTCGTTTTGCTTTCTTAACACTTATTTGTAAATAGCGATAATTTTCTTGTGGGAAAAACAACCGATCGGTAGCAATGTGATTTAAGTGCTGGTATACTCCCGCGTCTGCCACGTTGCGTTCTATGCCTTCATATAGTTTAGCCACTAATGAGCGGCGCAAAAGTCTAAAACTCGAAGGGGTTATAGCAAACTTAGAGCAGTAGTTAATATTAACTACTTGTGGTTTTAATTGAAAAACATTGGATTTTTATAAATGAAAACGTTTGTTGCTAAACCAGAAACAGTAAAACGTGACTGGTACGTAGTTGACGCTGAAGGTAAAACTTTAGGTCGCATCGCTACTGAAATCGCTCATCGCCTACGCGGTAAGCATAAAGCTGAATACACTCCGCACGTAGATACTGGTGATTACATCATCGTTATCAACGCTGAGAAAGTTACTGTAACTGGTAACAAATTTAAAGATAAAGTGTACTACGCTCACTCTGGTTTTCCAGGTGGCCTTAAGTCTACTACTTTTGATAAACTTCAAGCTGCAAAGCCTGAAATGATCATCGAGAAAGCAGTTAAAGGCATGTTGCCACGTGGTCCTTTAGGCCGCGCTATGTACCGTAAACTTAAAGTTTACGCAGGTACTGAGCATAACCATGCTGCACAACAGCCTCAGGTTCTAGACATTTAAGGAGCACTATCATGGCAAATCAATACTACGGTACAGGTCGTCGTAAAAGTTCAAGTGCTCGCGTATTCTTACGCCCAGGCACTGGTAACATCGTAATCAACAAGCGCTCTTTAGAAGAGTACTTTGGTCGCGAAACAGCACGCATGGTTGTTCATCAAGCTCTTGAGCTTGTTGATATGACTGAAAAATTTGACCTTTTCATCACCGTTTCTGGTGGTGGTACAACTGGTCAAGCTGGTGCTATCCGTCACGGTATCACTCGTGCACTTATGGAGTTTGACGAGTCACTACGTCCACAACTTCGTAAAGCAGGTTTCGTTACTCGTGATGCACGTAAAGTTGAACGTAAGAAAGTGGGTCTTAAGAAAGCGCGTAAGCGTCCACAGTTCTCAAAACGTTAATCTATACGTTATCAAGAATTCAAAAACCCAGCTTATGCTGGGTTTTTTGTTATTAGCGTAAAATTTCTTCAGATTCCTTTCCATTTTGATAAATTGTTAGCCTAAGCTGAACATTGCAAATTACCGTTTATGATGATCACACTGTGCAATAACGGCGTATTAATTGTACGAAAGGAAGTAAATAGCCAGATCTCTGCAAAAAAGTTAAATAATTATCGTAATTAGTTTAAATCCATCAGTTAATTGATGGAATTTTTTGCTACAATTGGCGTGGAAGTAAAACGATCAAGTTTTATAACACTATGTGTAGTCTTAAAACTTCCGCTTAGTGGAGTTGATCTTGGTCACTACATCGTTTTTACAGAAGTGATATTATTACTTTTCAGCTCGTGCTCGAACTAGCTTAATCAAACCATTGGTGAAATTAATATTTTTCAAGACTCGAGTTGTTAATAACCTTGTTTTAAACAAGGGTTTTAATTATGATCATTTCTATTTTAAAAATTTCGAATAATTAACCTGCTGTAACTGATGTTCTCAATATAGCAAGTGTTGAGAATCGTAAGTGGAGATAAGTGGATGAGCAATGCGCCTGTAGACAATGGCCGACGTCGCTTTTTAACCATAGCTACCTCTGTTGTTGGTGGTGTTGGTGCGGCTGGGGCTGCTGTTCCTTTTATTGCGTCTTGGAATCCAAGTGAGCGAGCTAAATCTGCGGGTGCGCCTGTAGAAGTAGATATCAGCAAACTTGAACCTGGACAATTAATACGTGTCGAGTGGCGTGGTAAACCTGTATGGGTTGTATCACGAACCCCAAAAATGCTTGAGCAAATGAAAGAACATGAAGGTCAACTTCGTGATCCGCAATCGCAAGAGCCACAACAATTAGAATCATCAACAAATGACTACCGTTCATTACGTCCAGAGATTTTTGTCGCTGTAGGTATTTGTACGCATTTAGGGTGTTCACCTAGCTTTTTACAAGGTGGCTTTGGTGAAAAAGTGGAAGGGACTGATGATGGTTTTTATTGTCCATGTCACGGTTCTAAATTTGATATGGCTGGCCGTGTTTTTCAATCGGTTCCAGCACCATTAAACTTAGAAATTCCACCATATACTTTTCTTGATGAAACCACTATTTTAGTGGGCGAAGAACAAGGGGTGGCCTAATGTTTGGTAAGATTATTGGTTGGATTGACGACAGAATCCCAATGACACGTGTTTGGAACATGCATATTGCACAGTATCCAGCACCTAAAAACTTTAACTTTTGGTACTTCTTTGGCTCATTGGCAATGTTAGTACTAGTGAACCAAATACTGACCGGCATTTGGCTAACAATGAACTACGTACCGTCTGCTGAAGGTGCATTTGCATCAATAGAATATATCATGCGTGATGTAGATTATGGTTGGTTACTGCGCTATCTGCATTCAACCGGTGCGTCTGCGTTTTTCATTGTTGTTTATCTGCATATGTTCCGTGGCATGATCTACGGTTCTTATCAAAAGCCACGTGAGCTACTGTGGTTGTTTGGTATGTTTATTTTCTTAGCACTGATGGCTGAGGCATTCATGGGGTATTTACTACCATGGGGTCAAATGTCATTTTGGGGTGCGCAGGTAATTATTTCATTGTTTGGTGCAATCCCTGTTATTGGTGATGACCTTACACTTTGGATCCGTGGCGACTACGTAATTTCAGGTGCAACGCTTAACCGCTTCTTTGCATTACATGTTATTGCACTACCATTAGTTATTGTAATTCTAGTATTTTTACACATTGTTGCACTGCATGAAGTGGGTTCTAATAACCCAGACGGTATTGATAACAAACGTAAAAAAGGCACGGTTCCTGAAGAAGATAAGCCTAAATTTAAGTTCCATGAATATTACACTGATAAAAAAGACATTATTGATGCGATTCCGTTCCACCCTTATTACACAGTAAAAGATATTGTGGGCGTGGTTGGTTTCTTAATCCTGTTTTGTTGGGTTGTGTTCTTTATGCCTGCTATGGGTGGTTTCTTCTTAGAAGCGCCAAACTTTGAAGCGGCAAACCCACTTAAAACACCGGAACATATATTCCCTGTTTGGTACTTTACGCCATTTTACGCAATCTTGCGTGCAATCCCAGATAAACTAATGGGTGTTGCAGCAATGGGGGCGTCAATTGTAGTACTTGCGTTATTACCTTGGATTGACCGTGGTTCAGTTCGCTCTGTTCGTTACCGTTGTGGTTTCCACAAATGGAACATTGCAGGCTTTGTTGTTACTTTTGTTCTTTTAGGTTGGGTTGGTGCTACACCGCAAACTGACTTTAAAACGATTGTCTCGCAAGTTTGTACTGTGACTTACTTTATGTTCTTCGTGCTGTTATTTGTTTACAGTAAGAATGAAAAAACTAAGCCATTGCCTGAGAGGTTAACGAAATGATGAAAAAACTAATTATTGGTTTATTCGCTTTATCAGTAAATATGTTACCTGCAATGGCGGCAGGTCCGTCGGTTCCTTTAATGGAAGCGGGTAACGATATATCTGATCAGCCATCTTTGCAGCGCGGTGCTAAGTTGTTCATGAACTACTGTCTTGGTTGTCACCAAATGCAGTACCAACGCTATGAACGTACTTTCCGTGATATCGGTATTCCAACGGAAGTTGGCCAAGAGCAACTTATTTTTGATGGTTCAAAAGTAGGTAGCCATATCAAGAACTCAATGGCTAAAGATGATGCAGCGAGATGGTTTGGTGCGGCTCCGCCGGATTTAACCAATGTTGCACGTGTACGCGGAAGTGATTGGATTTACACGTACTTGAAATCATTTTATAAAGATGAGTCTCGCCCGTTTGGTGTAAATAATACGTTATTCCCATCAGTAGGTATGCCACATGTTCTACAAGAACTTCAGGGTGTTCCTACTCCTATTACTGAAGAAGTAACTGTTGACGGTGTAACAACTGTACATATCACAGGTACTGAAACAGATGGTTCAGGTGAAATGAGCGTAGATGAGTATGACCAAGCAGTTCGTGATTTAACGAACTTCCTAGAGTACGTCGGTGAGCCGACTCGACTTGAATCGGAAGCGCTAGGTATTAAGGTAATCGGATTTTTAATTATCCTATTTATCTTGGCATTTATGCTTAAGAAAGAATACTGGAGAGATGTTCATTAATTTTGAACATATTTAAAGGTAATTTTGCAATAGGGGCTTAAGCCCCTATTGCTGTTTTAGTTATTTAATGGAGGTAGGCATGGCCGTAGCTGCCAATAAGCGCCCTGTAATGACCCTTTTTTCTGGGGCTAACTGTATGTATAGCCACCAAGTACGCATAGTACTTGCAGAAAAAGGTGTAAGTGTAGATATTCATTTGGCTGAAAAGGACAATCTGCCAGAAGCACTTCACGAAATTAACCCTTACGGTACAGTGCCAACACTGATTGACCGTGAGCTTGGTTTATATCAGGCAAATATCATCATGGAATACCTTGATGAACGTTTTCCTCACCCTCCACTAATGCCTGTATATCCGGTCATGCGTGGCCGTAGCCGTTTAATGATGCATCGTATTGACACTGATTGGTACAGCCTTGCTGCTAAAATCAGCAATAACACATCAGATGCAGCACAAGCTCGTAAAGAGTTAACTGAGGCATTACTTGCGGTAGCTCCTATTTTTAGCGAAGCGCCTTACTTTATGAGTGAAGAGTTTAGCTTAGTAGATTGTTACTTAGCCCCACTACTATGGCGTTTACCTGAGTTTGGTATTGAGCTTAATGGTGCTGGTTCTAAAGAGATGAAAGAGTACATGATTCGTTTATTTGAACGTGAATCATTCCAAGCTTCGTTAACTGAAGCTGAGCGTGAGATCCGTTTATAATGACGCCTAATCGTCCTTATTTATTACGTGCTTTTTTTGATTGGATAGTCGATAACGATTGTACGCCGCATATTGTGGTGGACGCTGGTTTTGCAAATGTGCAAGTGCCTACACAGTTTGTGCAAGATGGACAAATTGTGCTGAACATTAGCCCATCTGCAGTTACACAGTTTTCGTTAGACTTAACTCAACTTAGTTTTAACGCGCGTTTTGGCGGTCAGCCAATGCAAGTTTACGTACCTTTAGGTGCTGTGCTTGCAATTTACGCTCGCGAAAACGGCGAAGGTACAGTCTTTACTGCAGACGAGTTTGTAGAGGACGAAGACGAGTTTGATGAAGGGCTAGAAAGTGTTGATTCATCAGAGTATATAGATGAAACACCACCAGAAAAACCTGAAAAGAAAAAAGGCTCACATTTACGTGTTATAAAATAATATGTGGATTACAAAAAAAACCGCTTAGAAGCGGTTTTTTTATTGCTGTAATTTAGTGACTTTTAATTAAAACCAATTCGCTTAATTAAGTAATCTATTTTGAGTCTGGAAAAACGTGTTGATAGCTAGGCAAAAAATTCGCTATTTAGTTGTTCTCGGCAATTGCTCCTGCATTGCTCTACCTTCTGCATCCATGCAGTCGTAAATGAGAATTTTTAACGCAGGTAGCGATACGGTTAGCCCCGCAAAATTATTAAGTATTATTACGGACTGGTATAATATATTCAAATACTTTTACAACGCGCTCAACGCCCGACACATTACGTGCAATATTAACTGCGCGATTAGCTTCATCTTGAGACACCAAGCCCATTAAATACACCTCAGCGTTTTCTGTAACCACTTTAATATTATTGCTGCTAATATCTTTAGTTGCTAGTAACTGCGCTTTTACCTTGGAGGTAAGCCATGAGTCGTGTGTTTGCGTGGTTATACCAATATTTGAACCAATACGAAGTTGGTTATGAATTTTACGAATGCCAGCAATTGACTCTACGGTTATTTGCGCTTCGTTTTTCATTTCCTGATTAGCAACTTGACCAACAAGTAAAACAATACCATTAACACTTATGGCGTTAACTCGAGCTGATTTTTCTAGGCGTTCAACTTCACTAATAGCAATACTGGCTTTAATTTCTATATTGTTATCATCAATTTGTGAGCCAATGGTGCGACGGTCATTTGCAGCGGTTACTGCACTGGCTGTACCGGCTACAACAGCTGCGGCGCAGCCTTGTAATAAAACAACGGTGCCTAATATGATGAGAGAGCGTTTAAACATAATTTTCATCCTGAGGGAAAAGCGTTAAATCTATGAGTTCACTTAAACAATGTAAGTTAGTTAAATGCGACTCTATAATTCGGCTAGGGCGTTTAGACGGTGTTCTTATTTCAACATCATTAGGGCCAAGTAAACCCACTAATTCACCCCCGTCGTCACCCACCATAACAATGACCTTCATATCGCGTGTGAGTGCAGCTTCAACGGCTGAAATGACTTGTTTTTCATTGCCATTAATTGCTAATACCAGTAGTAAGTCACCTTGCTGAGCAAAAGCACGGATTTGGCGAGCAAATGTGTCGTGATCATCACTGTGATTGTTTTGCCCAAGATTTATATTTTCTTGTGATAAAGCAATAGCAGGTAAGCAAGGACGCTCTGTTTCATAGTGATTAACCAATATCCCCGCCATGTGTTGCGCAAGCATATGACAGTTAGCTGTTCCGCAACAAATTAACTTATTACCATTAATTAGGCTTTGTGCAATTGTAAATGCGGCCGATTCAAGTGCACTGGGTAGGACTTCTCCAGCAGCTATTTGAACTTGAATACTTTCTGTAAAAATTTCTTTTATTGTGTCTTGCATAGCCTACCAATTTATTTTTAGTATTTTAAAATACGTTTTTAAGCCAATTATATGTAGGAGATGATTCTCCAGTTATGGCTACATAGTCAATTCTTAATGCCTGATTTGTTAAGTTTTTAGCCGCTAAGTAATGATAAATACTGCGTTTAAGCCGTGCTTGCTTTTGTGCACTGAGCGCATAATTAGCACCGCCTCGAGCGTTATTTTTGCGAAACTTCACTTCTACAAATACAAGGGTGTTTCCCTCTTTCATAATAATATCGAGCTCACCAAAGGGGCAGTAATAATTACGCTCTATAGGCTTTAACCCTTGCGACACTAGGTATTTTTGCGCTTGTAGCTCGTAGTACTGACCTTTTTCACGACTATTTTGCCACAGCTCTTTAAACCACGACATGTCGCCCCCTTAACTTAATAAAGTCTAATTTAAAGTTTGCACACCACTGGCTGACTGCATAAACAAGGGCACAGGGCGCTGTGTTTTAAGCTGAACGGTCTTAATTTGGCGATTAGTATATTGCGCCCAATCAAGCACTCGTTGTATGTGGCCATTACTATTAACTGATAACTTACCGCTCAAACCACTAAATTGATTACCAGGCATTAAGCTCAGTTGCCTAATATCATTAATAACTAGTACTGCATCGTATGCCATAGCGAATAAGCGTTGACTTATGTCAGCTTGCTCAGGCCAAAGGGTGTTGTACTGCTCACGTAAATTATGTTGTTTTATTTGCGAGTTAAGCATCCAAGGTAACTCTGTAAAGTAGAGTCCATCTAGGTCGCCTTTATCGGTCGAATCTATCTGTTTGCTATGACTTTTAGAACTGGCATAAAGCGGGATCCGTTGTGCAAACGTACTAATGTTAACGTCAAGATAAGGCTTAATTAAACGGGTCTCTGTAGCATCACCTAAAATATAAATGACATCAATATCACTGCGTGAGCGTGTTTCACTCTCAACTTCTTGCTTAAATAATGCTTTGATTGTTTTTATACGCTCTTTAGATTTGTCCACTTCTAATAAGTTAGTAATGGTTTTAGGCATGTCTTGGTTGTTTTCATAAAAACCAATTTGAGGTTTAGTCTCGCTATAGCGTTGCCATTGCTGATTAAAAAAATCAACTAAACGCTGGCCATTATTGTTTTCTGGGGCAAGTAACATAGGTTTTTGGTATCCCATAGCCAGAAAGTGCTCTAATGCTTGTTCTACCTCATGCTCAGGATTTAACGCAAAATAATAATGTTGAAGCGAAATAGTGTTTCCGTCGAATGTATTCAAATGTAGTGTTGGAATGTTAATCAGTGTTTCAGCAGCTGTTAGCTTATCTATATTTGCTTTAAGTAGTGGGCCAACTACAAAATCAGGATTTATTTGATCAAGCTTTGCAGCAATTTCTGCAGTACTTAAATTCTCATCAATAAAAATAGCTTCATTAATGTTTTGTTTGTCTAAGGCCGCCAGAGCACCAGCTTTTAATGCATTTCCTAGTCTTTCGTTTGGGCCAGACTGAGGGAATAAAAGCACTAGACGATCAATATTCAAAGGTGCTAACTCAACAAAACCTCCGTCTTGTTTAGGTAAAACAGTGCCAGCAGGGTGCCCTACGTAACGACGTCGCCAGTTATTAATTGCTTGGTCAAGTTCCACACCGCTACCTGCATATACTTGGTGGTATAGAGCAAGGTTTACCCAGCCTTGTTGAATAACAGAGCCGCGGTTAAAACGCTCCAATGCATAGGAAGACAACTGTTTTAGGTTATCCCATAACTGTTGCTCGAGTTGCGGGATGTCAATTTTACTTTTTGCAGATGTCTCAGATGCTCTAAAAAAGTAGGGAGCTGCTTTTTTTGGAAAATTTTGTGAGGCATAAATGCTAGCTGTTAAAAACTGATGCCATGCAAAGTGCTCAGGCTGTGTTAGTTGCCCATCTAACGATTGTAAAATAATTAAAGCCTGGTCATTTTTATTTTGTTGTTTTTGCGCGTATGCAATATAAAGACGATTTTGAGTTTGATCGACACTTGCTGTTAGCTCAAGGTCGCTACCAATTTGCTCTAATAATGGCCAGTTTTTTTCAGAAATAGCGGCATCACGTGCGCTATACAATAATTGTATTTTGTCAGCACCTTGACGATTTACGGCTAATTGATAGATAGATTGCGCACTGGTTGCTTGATTTTTTAGCGCATTAGCACTGCTGCTGAAGTTATCGCTTTTTTTAATTGGTTTTTCGGTTGTGCTACACGCCGATAACCCTGACAATATAATTAATAGACCAACTAGTTTAAGTCGCACAATGATTTCCCAATACGTTAACGCGATTTGCTTATATTACTGACTGACGCAGGAGACCTCAATGTTAAATGAGGAGAATTCACATAAAATTGGCACTCTTTACATTGTTGCCACCCCAATTGGCAATTATGACGACTTAAGTCAGCGTGCAATTGCGACGTTATCGCAAGTTGACTTAATCGCTGCTGAAGATACACGCCACACCGGCAAGCTGCTCAGCCATTTTGGTATTAAGGCAAAAACATTTGCATTACATGATCACAACGAAAAACAAAAAGCGCAGCAAATTATTGATCAACTAAATCAGGGGTTAAATATAGCCTTAGTGTCAGATGCTGGTACGCCGCTCATTAGTGATCCAGGATATGCGGTTGTAAACTTATGCCGTGAACAAGGCGCAAGCGTAACCCCTGTGCCTGGTGCATGCGCTGCTATAACCGCAGTGTGTTGTTCAGGTTTACCTACTGACCGCTTTCAGTTTATTGGTTTTACGCCCGCTAAGAGTAAAGCGCGCCAAGATTTTTTCATCGAAGCGGTAAACTCAGGTATTACCAGCATTATGTATGAAAGCACGCACCGTATTATGGCAAGTCTTGATGATTTAGAAACTGCGCTTGGCAGTGAACAGCAGGTGGTGTTTGCTAAAGAGCTCACCAAAACCTTTGAAACCTTTTTTAATGGCACTGTGAATGAGTTAAAGCAGTTTTTAACTGACGATCCTACCAAGCAACGTGGCGAAATTGTACTCATGTTGCCGGGCAAACCCAAGCTCGTAGACGATATCCCACCTGAGGCTCGTAAAATGTTGGCTCTACTCGAAAAAGAAATGCCAATGAAAAAAGCGTGTGGTGTTGTAGCCGACTACTTTGGCATGAAAAAAAATGCACTATACAAAACAATTATTGAAGAAAAAGAGTAAATATTACTGCGCTTGGCTTTAGCGTCATGTATACTGCGCGCCGAGTCAGCCAAGATAATCGCTGCCTGTGACGAAAATGATCAGGGGGAGGAAAGTCCGGGCTCCACAGGGCAGAGTGCCAGCTAACGGCTGGGGGGCGTGAGCCTACGACAAGTGCAGCAGAGAGAAGACCGCCAACCTTGGTTGGTAAGGGTGAAAGGGTGCGGTAAGAGCGCACCGGGCCGCTAGTAATAGTCGGTTGCAAGGTAAACTCCACTCGGAGCAAGACCAAATAGGGTTCCTTATGGCGTGGCCCACGTTGGAACCGGGTAGGTTGCTTGAGCCATAGAGCGATTTATGGCCTAGACGAATGATTATCACTTTCTTCGGAAAGGACAAAACCCGGCTTATAGGCTGACTCACTCATTCAATAAAAAGCCCGCAGTTAACACTGCGGGCTTTTTTGTGTCTAAATTTTATTAATCTAAATAATATTTTTCCCTTGCTCTGGATCCCTTGACTGATCTGCCTGTTCGCGTATTTCGTCGGTATCGCTGCTTACATCGTTGAGCGTTAAGGTTTGCTCGTGTGTCTCAGACCTTACCTCAGTATTTGAATCTTGCTTGGGTATTGAGTTTATAAAATCTGTACTTGAACTAGTTAATAAAATCCGTTCTCGGGCATCATCCGGCATACTAATATTTTGTTCGGTAAACTCATTGACTAATTCACGCATTATTTGAGAGCTTACTTTTAGGGGGCTGTGCTGTTGCCCATTTACCCAAAAATATA
The DNA here is from genome assembly GCF_001469195.1 of Pseudoalteromonas sp. 10-33. Classification (NCBI taxonomy): domain Bacteria; kingdom Pseudomonadati; phylum Pseudomonadota; class Gammaproteobacteria; order Alteromonadales; family Pseudoalteromonadaceae; genus Pseudoalteromonas; species Pseudoalteromonas sp. 10-33. Next base: position 263,745 of record NZ_LOFI01000001.1, read on the forward strand.
AAATAAAGTTTATGGTTGATGAACCTAAATTCTTTATAAGTACTTGTGCAGGGGGATCGCTTAATACCGCAGCTTGTTGATTTATTATATTTAGAGCTAGCGTTTGCGCGCTGCGTATGTCGTTATCGTAACCTATACCTATTTCTACTTTACCGCGCATTTTTGGGTTGGCAGTTAAATTTTTTATGGTGTTTTTATATACTGTAGCATTAGGAATTTGAATGTGGTTTCCATCGTAGTCAACAAGCGTTGTTGCGCGGGCTGTTACTTTTTTGATAACGCCTAAACGTCCATCTACTTCAATGACGTCGTCTATTTTAAACGGGCGTTGCACACTTAAGAGTAAGCTTGCGATAAAGTTCTCAGCAATGTCTCTAAAAGCAAAGCCTAATATTAAACCTATTAAACCGGTCCCGCTCATTATAGCTACCGCAAACTCAGTGAGCCCTGCTAAACGTAAAAATAGATACAGGCCTAATAAAATGATTAAAGTGCTAATACCGCGCCTTGCGACAAGTAACACTAGTTTACTATCGGTTACAAACGAGATCGGCTTTGTGAGCAAGCGTGAAAGAGGGCCTGCTGTAAAATAGCTAATAGTGAGTAAGAGTAAACCTAGTAACAAGGTGGGTAATATTTGCGCTGTAGCGTGAACTAATTGCATGGTTTGGTCATAAAAAAATTGCCATGAAAATACATTTTCATCCATTACGGGGTTTAATGACGGTGTACTGGCAGCCGATTGTACGTCTGATGCTATTGTAGGCATTGGGTTTCTTCCGTGTTTAATTACTTTTACTTTAACAGCAAGTTTAATACCAAACACCTTTTTTAAGTTGGCAGTTATTTTGCTTCATTAAAGTACTAATTATAGTGAGATTAAGTATGAAAAAGCCAAAAAGAGGTCAACATGCAGAGCAACCAGCTCATATTCCAATTAAAGGCTGGTGGGATATTGCAAAGCGTATTTTCGCGCGCATGAGTAAAGACAATTTATCTTTAGTGTCTGCAGGTGTGGCGTTTTATGCGCTACTTGCTATTTTTCCAGCCATTGCTGCTTTGGTTTCTATATACGCTTATTTTGCTTCACCTGTGGAGATCAGTGAGCATCTCAGGCAGTTTACATCCTTAATACCAAGTAGTTCACGTGAGCTGATTTTATCGCAAATCTCAGATCTCACACAAAGCTCTCAAACACGTTTAACCTTAGGGGCGTTAGGCACACTATTACTCACTATTTGGAGTAGCTCTAAGGGAAGCCAAGCATTAATTACAGCCTGTAATATAAGTTATCATGAATACGAAAAGCGCTCTTTCTTGAGGGCGCAGCTTGTTCGTTTTATGTTTTCGGTAGGCGCTATTTTAGTCGCTATTTTTGCGCTGTTGATTATTGGTATCTTGCCCATAGTACTCAATTTAGTGGGCCTCAAGGACAGTATTGATTTGTTGATCAAGGTTGTGTCGTGGCCAATACTGGCACTTACGTTTAATTTTGCATTAGTGCTTTTATACCGTTATGCACCGCATAGAAAAGCCGCTAAATGGCGTTGGATAACGCTTGGCTCTGTTATTGCAACCGTATTTTGGATTGTGGCATCTATTGGCTTTTCATTTTATGTATCGCGCTTTTCAAGTTATAACGAAACTTATGGATCGCTGGGTGGGGTGGTGATCATGCTTATGTGGTTATATATAAGTGCGTATATTGTAACCTTAGGTGCCGTTATTAACGCAGAGACAGAGCAGCAAACGGCGAAAGACAGCACAATCGGGCCAGAGAAAGAACTTGGTGAACGCGGCGCTTATGTTGCTGATCATCTGGGTATCAAAAACGATTAATTAACCGCTATTCTGCAGCTATTATTACTGCAAGTTGCTCTTTAAATTCTTGTGCTGCAGGGCCCAATCTATCTGCGTCGTTACACATTAAATATAAGTTAAGAGGACGCGTAGTACCTTGTTCAAGATTAAGCACTTTTAGGGTATGATCATCAATTAGGTGAGCGACTTGATTGAACGGAAGCCACGCGTAACCTAGGTTTTGGCTCACCATATCAATTGAATTGCGTAAATGGCTGACTGTCCAACGCATATCTGCGCCTAGCCACCCTTCGTCTTGGCTAGTGTGTGTTGCAGAGTCGCGCACTACAATTTGTCGATGTTGTTTTAAATCTCGAAAGCTTAATTGATCTTCGCGCTGGTTAAGTGGGTGATTTGTATGTGCGACGGCAATAAATTCAATGTCTGTTAATTTACTGCAACTAATACCATAAATAGGAACTGATGAAATAGCTAAATCAACAACTGCATTGTTGAGTAATTCGTTGGCACCGGTTAACACGCTTTCAATTAAATCTATTTTGAGCAATGGATAAAGCTCACTTGTTTTAGCAAGCGCTTGGTACAAAATAGCTTGAGGGAATACTTCATCAACTGCTATTTTTAATGTGCTTTCTACACCTTCACTTAGTGTATTTGCGACTGATTCTATTTTATTCGCTTCTTCAATTAAAAACTCTGCGCGGCGCAATATAAGTTTCCCACTTTCAGTTAAAAACGCTTTACGACCTTTAACCTCAAGTAATTTTATTTGCAAAGCAGCTTCTAATTTTTGAACTGCATGATGAACCGTTGACTGGCTTTTGAAAACTGCGGCGCTTGCGCCTGCAAACCCGCCATGGTCCACTACGGCTTTAAACATTCGCCATTGATCTAATGTGGGTTTTGCCATTGAAATTCCTGTTAATGCTTTATTTGCCTACGTAACTTGACCGCTCAAAGCGATTATTTATTGCATAACAACAGTGGTTTAATTAAACCCAGGTTTGAGATAAGTTTATTATTCAGCAATCAGTTAACCTAGAAAGCATTACTCTTTTATTAGTGATTAGCGTCATAAAGTCATTTTTATTAAGCGGTTTAGAAAATAAATAGCCTTGTCCATAATCACAGCCAGCTTCAGTTAGTAGCTGGTACTGTAATGGTGTTTCAATGCCTTCTGCTATTACTTTTAAACCAAGCTGATGAGCCATTACAATAATTGCCTCGCAAAGCGAGAGCTCTTGGCTGTTGGCTTTAATATTATCAACAAAGCGTTTATCAATTTTTAAATAATCAGTGTCCATTTCCTGCAAGTAGGCCAGTGAAGAGTAGCCTGTACCAAAATCGTCAAGCGCCAATTGCATCCCCGATTTCACAATTTGTTTGAGGCGCTTTTGTGTAAGTTCCTCAGGGTTAACCATTAAGCCTTCCGTTATTTCTGCAACAATAGACGAGGGGGAAATTTTAGCGGCATCAAGCATGGCATACCAATCATCAATGCCACTATTAGCAGTAGATAGTTGTATGGGCGAGACGTTTATACTTATTTGAAAATCGTTATCTGTAATTTTTTTTATTTCGGTAAGCGTTTCTATTGCTTGCGAAAATACAAATTGCCCAATGGCATTAATTTGTCTTGTTTCTTCAGCAAGTGGAATAAACGCAACTGGGCTTATTAGCCCCTTTTGCGGGTGTTGCCAGCGTATTAAGCCTTCGGCCTTGTGTATATGTAAATCGTTAAGCGACACGATAGGCTGATAAAATAATTCAAACTGGTTATATTCTATTGCACAGCGTAAGTCTTTCAGTAAATGCATGCGAGCCTGTGCTTGCTCTCTCATATCCCGAGAGAAAAACTCAAAGCCATTTCGACCATTACTTTTTGCTTTATACATAGCCTGATCGGCTGCTTTTAGTAATTGCTCAGTATTTTCACCATCATCAGGTGCACAGGCAATACCCATACTGGCACTTATAAACACTTCTTCATTATCTATATGTAATGCAGACGATAAGCTTTGCAAAATATTGCTAGCAATCTGGTTGATATGGCGGGTACTTTTAATCTGACTAAATACAATAACAAATTCATCGCCGCCAATACGCGCAACAAATTCGGCATTTTTAGCTGAATTGACAATACGCTGTGACACTAGCTTTAATAAGTTGTCTCCGTAGTGGTGGCCTAAAGTGTCATTAATATCTTTAAAGTGATCAATATCTAAAAGCATGACCACAAAGGTTTCATTTTCATTCTTAGAATTAGAAAACTGTTTATTAAGTCGTTTTTTAAGCTCTAATCGATTAGGCAAATCGGTTAAATGATCAAAATGAGCTTGCCGCCAAATTGTTTTATTTGCTTTAATTTTTTCAGTTAAATCAGTAAAAATAGCAATTCGACGGGCGGGGTTATTATTTTCATCGTAAACCGTGTCTATGTTTAACCATTCAGTGAACAGCACCCCATCTTTTTTACGATTTATAATTTCACCTTGCCAACGGCCTGTCGCATTTATTGATGCCCAAATTTTTTCATAAAACTCTTTTGAGTGCTCCCCTGATGAAAGTATGCGGGTAGAGTGGCCAATCACTTCATCTTTCGAATATTGTGTTGTTTCACAAAAAGCAGGGTTTACATCAAAAATAATACCGTTGGCATCTGTAATTGCCATACTTTCACTACTATTGCCGTAAACAAGAGATGCTAAGTGAAGCGAGTCTTCATTTACTTTTCGTTGGCTGATATCACGCAGCACAAGTATTAACTCATCGTTCTTTTCAAGATGATTGATATGAGCTTCAAAGTAATGAGTGGTTATGCCTGTACTTATTTTAAAATCAAATGTGATGACATCTTTGCGAGTAGATGCTTCATTTAAAATTTGTTCAGTGATGTCGGTTGGTAAAATATCTAATAATTTTTTCGGTGATTTATTGTTAGCTGAAAATAGCGGGATAATAGTGCCACTAATATTAAGTACTTTACCTAGGTTATTTAACCTAAGGTACATATCGGGGAGAGCATTTAATAACCCCGTTAGTTCGTCGTGTTTATTTTTTAAATCGGCTTCTGTTTGCAAACGAGTCTCAGCCATTACTTCAAAGCGTGAATATAAAGCGGACAGCTCGGGACTATTAGGCTTAATTTTTTTAGTTGGCATATTGCCTTGTGCTAATAGGTCGGTTGCTTGGGCAAGTTCTTCAATGGGGTAAAAAATACTTTTTCTGATAATACGATGCCCAATAAAAGCAATAGTTAAAATAGCGCTAAAAAATAAAATAATAGTTTCTAAAAAGTGTGTATTTGCGCGAGCAATATACTTATCAGTGGGTGATGTAATGTAAATTTCTAAATTATTGTTATTAATATCGTTATAAATAGTCGCGCGATGAAAAATTTGATTTACATTGTTTGCGTCTTTAAACAGAGCCAGTGAGTTATCGCCATGTAAAAAGTGTTTGTTGTTTATTTTTTCTCCCAAAGGGAGCAATGAATTCGGGTAACTTGCTAGCACAAGGCCATTAGAATCGGCAATGACAGCCTTAGAACCGTTTGGAAACTCGGCTTTGTTCAAGGCTATATTCCACCAGTTAAGCGCAATAACTGTGACAACAACCCCCTTCAATTGCCCTCGCTCATTAATAATAGGGGAAGCAAAGTTAACACTGGGTGCTTGAATGCTTCGATCGTATTGAAAATATCCAATTGAAAAGCTTTTATTTGCTATGGCATTTTTAAAGTATTGCCTATCACTAATAGAAACATTTTTTACTATGCCATTGGTTACACACATTAAGTTTCCTTTAACATCTACCACACCAATGTTGGCAACATTATTATAGAGAGTGTGTGTTTGGTGAAAATACTCAGGGCAGGTTGAAGGGAGGTTTGTGTCGTCAGCAATCGTGTTTGCTAGAAATTGAGTGAGCTGCTCAGTTTCGCTAATCATTGCGGTTTGCTGGTGGGTTAAGTGTTTTGCAATATTAACGACTCTCTCCTGGCTTTTTTCTATTGCAGCCTCACGCTCAGCCCATAGAGCTAAAAATGTCACAACGATGCCCGGAATACTAATAACAATAAGTAGTCGATAAAGTTGGCTTTTGAGAGATGAAGTTAAGATACCCTGTCCCTTTTTTGAGTAAATTTAGTGGTGATTGTAGTCAATAAATTATAAAAAAACCATATTTTATAAGTTGTTATAAAAAAATATTTCACCATTAAAAAATTCTATATAAACGAACGATTAGCTCGATATAAAGACATGGTTGTTTTATTTTTTCAGTGCTTTAATGAGTATAGATAATATTTCATATAGTGATTTAAAAAATGAATATAGCAAAAATATTAACGTCTTATGCAACACAAGATGGCGATGGTGTCAGTATAAGTCGTATACCTGGGTTCGATGGTAAATACCTTGACCCGTTTTTAATGATCGATGAGCTTAAATCAGATAACGAAGCTGATTACATGGGTGGTTTTCCTGCACACCCGCACCGAGGTATGGAAACGTTTACTTATATCATTAAAGGTGGATTTGAGCATCAGGATCAAATGGGAAATAAAAAAGCGATCAGAGCAGGCGATGTGCAATGGATGAGCACGGGCAAAGGGGTGATCCATAGCGAAATGCCTCTAGCTGATGCTAAAGATGGACTTCATGGTTTTCAAATTTGGATCAATATGCCAAGCACAGAAAAAATGCGCGATCCAATTTATCAAGACACAACGCAACATCCGGCTCCAACGTTTAAAAATAAGAGTGGCGTAACACTGACTGCCCTTGCTGGTTCATGGCAATTTGAAGCTGTCGAATTAACATCAAGTATTCAAAAGCTCTCAGCAAATGCCGCTTTAGCTAATGTAACTTTACCTGACGGTCAGCTGTTAAAGCTAGCCCCTTTAAAACAACAAAATGTGATGCTTTACATACATTCGGGGTCGCTTATTACGAAAGATAATCAAACACTCAAGGCGGGTAAGTTACTAATTTTAGAGCCTGGTAGTGATATTGATATAGCAACACAACATGGCGCAGGTGTATTAATTTTAGCGGGTGATCCGCTTAAGCAACCCATCGCACATATGGGGCCATTTGTTATGACTACACAAGCCGAAATACATCAAGCCGTTCGTGATTATCAAAATGGTGAATTTGGCACACTTATTTAATTTTTGAGGAGCAAATAATGGGATTACTCGTTAATGGTCAATGGCAAGATAAATGGTATGACACAGATTCAAGCGACGGTAAGTTTGAGCGAGAAGCCGCGCAATTACGAAATTGGATCACGCCTGACGGTAGCCCAGGAAAAACGGGTGAAGGGGGGTTTAAAGCTGAGGCTGGGCGTTATCATTTATATGTTTCGCTAGCGTGTCCTTGGGCACACCGCACGCTTATTTTTCGAACTTTAAAAAAACTTGATGAGCTTATATCTGTATCGGTTGTAAGCCCTGATATGTTAGCTAATGGCTGGGAGTTTGATCAAAATAACTACAGTACCGGAGATGCTTTGTTTGCCAGTGATTACTTACATCAAGTTTACACTAAAAATAATTCTAGTTACTCAGGGCGAGTAACCGTTCCTGTATTGTGGGACAAAAAACAAAACAAGATAGTGAGTAATGAATCTGCCGATATAATACGTATGTTTAATAGTGTATTTAACGAAATAACAGGTAACAAAGACGATTACTACCCTGAGTCGCTTCGTAGTGAAATAGATGAAATAAATGCATTAGTCTATCCAAATATTAATAACGGTGTATACCGAGCCGGATTTGCAACAGCAAAACACGCGTACGAGCAGGCATTTGATGATGTGTTTAATGCACTCGACAAGGTTGAAAAAATATTGAGTAAAAAACGCTACCTTGTGGGCGACAAAATAACAGAGGCAGATTGGCGTTTATTTACAACGTTAATAAGGTTTGATTGTGTATACGTAGGGCATTTTAAATGCAACTTGCGCACAATTGAGAGTTACCCTTCGTTAAGCGGGTACCTAAGGGATTTATTCCAAGTTGAGGGCGTTGCAAATACGGTTGATTTTTATCATATCAAACGACATTACTATTTTAGTCACACTATGATCAATCCAACCCAAATTGTACCAAAAGGGCCCAAAATTGATTATTTACAGGCGCATGGTAGAGGTTAATTAGCCAATTAACCTAAGCAGCCAGCCATATTTTCTTATAAGGCTGGTTTCGCTTTTGCCTGACTGAACGGCAACGCCAGCTATAAATGCGCTGCTTAAGCCCACTTTGCTGGCAGCAAAACGCTTTAATCGATATATAAAAGCGGCTTGATGTTGTCGTTTTAGCTCGCTTTGTAAATCAATCTGTTTAGTCAGCGCTTTTACACACTCATCGGGGTTTTTAATTAATACATCAACTAACATATTAATATCCTTATAATTTTAAAAATTGCTTAATACTTCGAATTGTTTTGCTAAACCCTACTTTGTTGCTTAAATAAACGGTGCTTTTCCATAACCAAATTAAACACGCCACTTGCAGAAATGTCGCGCTTGCAATGCTAAGCCATACAGAACCAAATAAGTCATATATTCCATAGCCAATCGCGCCAAGCACTCCCGCCCACAACAAAACCAAACCACTGGCAAAACAGCCTAAAAATATAGAGAGCAGTGCAAGCGATCTTAACGATAAGCGCCACTCAGCTTTTGCAAGTTGGTGGGTGATCTTTCCTTGAGTATGATAATCATCCTTAAGCTGTTTTGAATACGTTAAAAGTTTTGCGATGTGATCTTGCCAATCATCCTTTTGATACTGTTGATCAGTTGTTTGGTTTTGCGCTGTACCATCCTTGGTTGTGCTTGAGTGGAAATTTTCCATCAGATTTTACTTACGACGAAACAGTGAAGTAATTAACATACCCGCTGCAAACGCAATACCTGCAGTTGCTAGGGGGTTTTCAGATGCAAAAGCACGTGTTTTAGCTGTGCACTCACTCAGTTTTTCGCGGGCAATTAACTGTTTTTCACTCAGAGCTTCAGCTGAACTTGATGCTCCTTTTCTTACACTACTTTCAGCTGTTGCTGCTTTTGTAGAAAGTGCATCAACAGCATCGTGAGCAGCTGATGTTGCTTTTTCTGTCAGTGGGGCATCGGTCGTTTGTGCCTTAGTGTCAGACTTAATATCTGTAGTCGTATTTTGCTTATTAGTTGCAGTAGCCATAATCAATCCTTAATGAGTAAAAGTATTTAAGTAGTGTATTGATAGAAGCAACAATCAAACCACACTATGTAATATTCTTAATAGATTGATTTTAAATACTATTTTATTTTTTAGTGCACCACTTTAAATATATAATAAAAACGAAGCAGTAACTCTTACCACCAATCTAAGTAAATATTACAAAGTGGGTAAACCCGCTAAAAAATTGTAATTATTCATTGCTTATTCAGTAATCAAACCATGTAAACAAAAGGTTATTAAAGTAGATAAAAATATTTTTTTGTTTGTATCTCCACTTTTTCCCACGTAATTCAACCGCTTCGCCTGAACCCTTATTTTTTCTAGCTTAGAGACTCGTTAAAGGAGGTCAGCTTACTTGACAAAAAGGCTTGTCAAGCCCTAAACTGGAGCACTGTGGTAAAAAGTGGTTTTTAGTGGATCAAACTGGATCAGCATAGTTAATAGCTGATTAAAATAATTTAAAGCAGGCTAATTATGTTCCGTGGCGCGAGTTCACTGAGTTTGGATGATAAAGGACGTTTTGCGGTGCCGACCAAGTACCGAGAATCTCTGCTATCTGAAGATCAGGGAACAGTGATTTGCACTGTCGCGTTAAATGAGCCGTGCTTATGGTTGTATCCATTGGCTGAATGGCAAGAAATAGAAAGTCGTTTAGCTAAAATTTCCAACATGAATCCACGTGCCCGTCGAATGCAACGCATGTTGCTAGGCAATGCGACAGAGTATCAACTTGATAAACATGGTCGAATTTTGTTAGCGCCGTCGTTGCGTGCGCATGCAGACCTTGGCAAAAAAATAATGCTAGTAGGGTTAATGAATAAATTTGAAATTTGGGATGAAGCGCGTTGGAACGAACAGATGCGCCAAGACACTGAGCTTGAAAGGCTAGGTGATTTTGAGCCTAATTCAGATTTAGATAACTTTACACTCTAACGGCACAAAAAAAGGCAAACAATAGCTAATGACAGCGCAATTTGAACACGTATCCGTTTTGATGGACGAAACCATTGATGCCCTAGCAATTAAGCCAGACGGCATTTACATGGATGGCACATTTGGACGAGGCGGTCATTCAGGTCAAATACTTGCACGTTTAGGCGACGCAGGACGCTTACAAGCGATAGACCAAGATCCACAAGCTATAAAGTCGGCTGAAAAATTTGCTGATGATGGCCGTTTTGCTATTGCACACACTCGATTTTCAAAACTATACGATGTAGCAGAGCAAAACGATCTTATTGGTAAAGTGGATGGCATTTTATTAGATATTGGCGTGTCATCTCCACAGCTTGATGACGCTGAGCGTGGTTTTAGCTTTATGAAAGATGGCCCACTTGATATGCGTATGGATCCAACAAGTGGCCGAAGTGCTGCTCAGTGGTTAGCAGAGGCTGAGTTAGACGATATTACCCACGTGATTAAAAAGTTGGGTGAAGAAAAGTTCGGTAAGCGTATTGCACATAAAATTTTAGAAACGAGAGAGCACACACCCATTACTACCACTAAGCAGCTTGCAGATTTAGTTGATGAAGCTGTACCGGTAAAAGATAAGTTTAAGCATCCTGCAACACGAACTTTTCAGGCTATTCGTATTTATATAAACAGTGAACTTGAAGAGATTCAAACCGCATTACAGTCTGCCGTTAAAGTGCTTAAACCAGGTGGTCGCTTAGTGGTTATTTCGTTTCACTCGCTAGAGGATCGCATAGTAAAACAATTTATTCGAAAACAGAGTAAGGGAGAAGCATTACCCAGAGGTCTGCCTTTAACCGACGCACAAATAAATCAAAACCTGACGTTAAAAGCAGTGGGTAAAGCTATTAAACCAAGTGTTGAAGAAGTTGCACGTAATCCGCGTTCGCGAAGCTCTGTACTTAGGATTGCTCAGAGGTTGGGATGAGTACAAAAGCAAATCATCGTCAACCTCCCAATTTATTTTTCGAAATAATTAAAGGCCTGGGTGCTAATAAGCTGACCTTGGCCTTGTTGGTTACGATATTTGTTTCTGGTTTTAGCGTAGTGCAAGTTACGCATTTAGCGCGTGGGCAATTAATTGAACAAGATATGTTACTGCAAGAGCGTGATGAGCTTGATTTAGAGTGGCGATACTTACTAGTTGAGGAGGAGTTTTACTCTCAGCATGCGCGTATCGAAGAAGTAGCAACCTCGCAACTAAAAATGAAAAGACCGACAAGTCAGGATGAACAGGTAATTATATTAAAATGAGAAATCGAGGCAAAAAACCAGTCAACAACTTAATTACATGGCGTTTTATGCTTGTGTGTTCGGTTGTACTTTTGGTGTTTGTAACACTCGTATCTCGTGCTGCTTATTTACAAGTAATTGAACCTGATAAAGCACGTTCAGAAAGTGATAAACGCACAGTACGTGTTGAAAAACTACACGTACAACGCGGAATGATTTTTGACCGCAATGGCAAAGAACTCGCGGTAAGTGTACCTGTTGTGAGTGTATATGCTGACCCTAAAGCGTTGCATAAATCGCTTGTATCTAAAGTTGTTAGACAAGCGCGTAAAAATGGCGAGGATAAACAAGCACTGTTAGATAATGCGGTAGAGCTAAACAAGCGCACCGCGCAGTATTACAAAAACGATTTACGTTGGCGCGAACTAGCTGATGTATTACGTATTGACCAGAAAAAAATTAACGCCCGCCTTTTGAATGATCCTAGTCGTCGCTTTGTTTATCTAAAGCGACAGGTAACCCCTGCAGTTGCTGATTATATTGGCAGCTTACGTCTTCCTGGTATTCATTTGTTGGATGAGTCTAAACGTTATTATCCGGCCGGCGAAGTAACTGCGCATATTATTGGTTTTACCAACATCGATGGTAAAGGAATTGAAGGCATTGAAAAGCTCTACGAAAACGCTTTAACCGGTGAAGAAGGTCGTCGCACAATTAGAAAAGACGCCCAAGGCCGTGAAGTACAAGTGCTAGATGAGCGTGAACGTGTAGAGCCCGAAAGTATTCAACTAAGTATCGATCAACGTATTCAGGCAATTGCTTATAAAGCCGTAAAGTCAGCGGTTTTATCTTATAAGGCTACATCGGGTTCAGCCATGGTGGTTGATGTTAAAACCGGTGAAGTACTAGCCATGGTTAATAGTCCATCTTTTAATCCAAATAACTTAACCGATGCAGCTCCACATAAACGCAGAAATCGCGCTATTACTGATTTGTTCGAACCGGGTTCAACCGTTAAGCCACTGGCCATTTTAGCTGGGCTAGACTACGGCGCAATTCAAGCCGATGAACAAATAGACACCTACCCAGGTTGGATGCGTTTAGGCGGAAGTTTAGTCCAAGATACGCGTAACCATGGTGAAATGTCACTGCGAGAAATACTAAAATATTCGTCAAATATGGGGGTGACTAAAGTCACTCAGCTGGTACCAAAAGACTACCTGGTAGGTTTATTCCAAAAGGTTGGGTTCGGATCTGATTCAGGCACCGGTATGGTTGGTGAAAGCAGTGGTTTATTTTACCCAAACCGTCGTTGGTCGGATCACGAAATTGCTGCATTGTCATTTGGTTACAATATTGCTGTTAGTACTGCGCAAATGGCTCGCTTTTATGCCATGTTAGGTGCCGGAGGGGTCAATAGGCCACTCACTGTATTAAAGCAAGATTCCGTCCCTGAAGGGGATCGTGTGTTTCAACAGCAAGATGTTGAAGCGGTAGTACACATGATGGAAAGCGTATTTGAAAGTGGCGGAACAGCACACAACGTTAAAGTTGATGGTTATCGTGCTGCAGGTAAAACGGGAACTTCTAAAAAAGCCGCAGTAGGTGGCTACGGTGATGAATATGTTGGTTATTTTGCGGGCGTGGCGCCAGCAAGTAATCCGCGTTTAGCTGTGGTAGTAATGATCAATGAACCTGGCGGTGATGTGTACTATGGAGGTGCCACTGCAGGCCCTGCATTTGCAGAAATCGTTTCTAACGCATTAAGAATATTAAACGTCGCACCCGACAAGGAAGAAGTTGCGTTCGTAAAAGGCAAAAAGAATGATGCGTGATTTAAAAACCATTTTAAAATATATCGAAATAGATGCACCCTCGCAGCTAGTTAATCATTTGCGATTGGATAGCCGAGACGTCAACCCAGGCGATGTATTTGTAGCAATAAAAGGCCATGAGCTAGATGGCGGGCAGTTTATAGCTAAAGCAATTGAAAATGGTGCTGTGGCAGTTATTGCCGATAGACTTTGCGAGTTTGAAGTTGAATTTGGCCCGCTTTACTTAGTGTCTGAGCTTGATAAAAAACTGGCTGAACTTGCAAGTCGATTTTACAACCAGCCTAGCCATAACCTTGATTTAATTGGAGTAACTGGTACAAACGGTAAATCGACCACCACGGCTATGATTGCTCATCTAGCGCAGTACTGTAATACGCAGTCAGCAATTATTGGTACGCTAGGTTTCGGTCATCCAGAGAATTTAACGCCGCTGATAAACACCACGCCTTCAGCAGTCGATTTACAACATATCTTAAGTGACTTACATCAAGCGGATAAAAAATTGGTGGCAATGGAAGTATCGTCGCATGGCCTCGTGCAGCATCGTGTTGAACGGTGTCTGTTTAAAGCCGCTGTGTTTACTAACCTTTCTCGCGATCACCTAGATTACCATGGCGATATGGCAAGTTATGGTGATGCAAAGCTCATGCTATTTCGCGATTTTGATCCACAGCTTGTCGTACTAAATCAAGACGACAACCAAGCAGAGCAGTGGCTTGAAAAATACGATTTTAATCATTTAATTTGCTACGGACGAAAAAATTTAGCACCTAAAAATGTACAGTATGTGTACTTTTCAGATGTTGATTATTCGGCTGAAGGTATTTCGGCGCAATTATCTACAAGCTGGGGTGATATTAAGGTAAAATCGCCGCTGTTTGGTGAATTTAATCTTTATAACCTAACGGCTGCTTTAGCAACGTTACTTGGTTTGGGCTATCCACTAAAACAGCTTATTGCAGGTTGCTTACAACTTCAGCCAGTGGCAGGAAGAATGCAGGCATTTAGTGCTGTGGGTAAACCAACCTGTGTAGTGGATTATGCGCATACGCCAGAAGCACTAGCTTTGGCACTACAAGCGTTGCAAAAACATGTACCTGGTGGTGTTAGCTGCGTGTTTGGTTGTGGTGGTGATAGAGATAAAGGCAAGCGAGCTTTGATGGCGCAAGCTGCTGAAAAAAATGCTAACAAAGTTATTATCACCAGTGATAATCCTCGCTCAGAAGAGCCTAATGCAATAATTGCTGATGTGTTGGCTGGTTTAGAGCATCCTCAAAAGGCCCATTCAGACGCCGATAGGGCACGTGCAATAAGCTATGCAATTAATAATGCGGCCTCGGATGAGGTGGTTTTAATTGCCGGTAAAGGCCATGAAAATTATCAAATTATAGGCAATGAACGTATCGACTTTTGCGATCGTCAATTTGTACAAGAACAACTAATAAAAACAGGTAGAGGGACTCAAACATGATCCCGATGGATTTTGATTGGTTAGCCAATGTGTTAACAACTGATTATCAAGGTGATAATCAGCAAGTGCTTAACATAAACACAGATACTCGCACAGTATGTGAAGGTGACATGTTTTTAGCACTGAAAGGGCCAAATTTTGATGGTCACAAATTTATAACTGAGGCAAAACAAAAGGGCGCTATAGGCGTTATTGTCGATCATAAAGTCGATGTTGATATTGCCCAGTTTGTAGTGAAAGACACACGTATTGCACTAGGGGTTATTGGCACCGCTGTTATGGCCCAAGTGGCACCTAAAACAATTGCTATTACCGGCAGTGTAGGTAAAACCACCGTAAAAGAAATGTGCGCGGCTATTTTATCTGTACATGGCGACGTGCTGGCAACAAAAGGTAATTTTAATAACGATATTGGCGTACCTCTAACGTTATTGCGTTTAGAGCCGCAGCACCGTTTTGCTGTAATAGAGCTTGGTGCAAACCATTTAGGTGAAATTGCATATACAACGGCAATGACAAAGCCAGACGTAGCGGTAGTGTGCAACGTAGCACCAGCACATTTAGAAGGTTTTGGTAGCTTGATGGGGGTGGCCAAAGCAAAAGGCGAAATTTTTGATGGCTTAAAAGAAGATGGCGTAGCCATAATTAATTGCGATAGTGAGTTTAGTCAATATTGGCTAGATAAGCTTGAAGGACGAAATATAAAGCGTTTTTCAACGTCTGAAAAACTTGATATTTGGGCTGAAGATATAAGCTTGGATGCCAATGCTCGTGCTAGTTTTACCTTGTGCACAAAACAAAAAAAAGTACCTATTACTCTTGCACTACCGGGCAAACACAATATAGGTAATGCGCTGATTGCTGCTGCGCTGACAAGCGAGCTTGATGTAACTTTAGAAGATATTGCCAGCGCTTTGGCGACAATGGGCGATGTAAAAGGACGTGTTAACTTAATAGAAGTGTCTGACCTGCTCACCGTGGTTGATGATACCTACAATGCTAATGTTAAATCAGTTAAGGCGGCAATTGACTTATTGAGTGATATGCAAGGTCACCGTATTTTAGCGTTGGGTGATATGGGGGAGCTTGGCGAAGATGCACGTAAATACCATCAAGAAGTGGGTGAATATGCGTTTCAAAAAGGCATTGATGAGTTGTTTACTTTAGGTGTGTTGAGTAAGTGTGCCAGCGATGTGTTTGAGCTGCCTAATCGCCACTTTTCAAATCGCGATCAGATGCAACAACAAATTCAAGCCACAATTAATCACGTAAATAAAAAAACAACCATCGTCGTGAAGGGATCACGCAGTTCTCGCATGGAATTATTAGTAACCGATTTAGTAAATGGCCAGCAACAAGCCATCAATGGAGTATCATAATGTTAGTTTGGCTGGCTGAGTATTTAACACAGTATTATAGTGGTTTTAATGTTTTTTCGTATTTAACACTGCGCGCTATTTTGGGTATTTTAACTGCGTTGGTTATGTCGCTTTATTTGGGGCCAAAGTTAATTCGTGGTTTGCAAAAAATGCAAATAGGGCAAACCGTGCGTGACGATGGTCCGCAATCGCATTTATCTAAGTCGGGTACACCTACAATGGGTGGCTTACTTATTTTAGCGGCAATATTCACCAGTACATTATTATGGGCAGATCTCTCTAATAAGTATGTGTGGGCAACACTATTTGTAATTGGTTCTTTAGGTGTTGTGGGCTTTATTGATGACTACCGTAAAGTTATTCGTAAAGATCCCAAAGGACTAATAGCTAAATGGAAGTACTTTTGGCAGTCAGTAATTGCATTAGTGGTTGCTACTGCATTGTACTTTACAAGTACACACGCTGTTGAAACCTCATTAGTTGTTCCGTTTTTTAAAGATGTGTTGCCACAGTTAGGCTTGTTTTACATTGTTATTACTTATTTTGCATTGGTGGGAACATCAAATGCTGTAAACCTGACCGATGGCTTAGATGGTCTTGCCATTGTGCCTACTATTTTAGTGGCTGCGGCACTTGCCATAATTGCTTATTTAACAGGTAATATTAATTTTTCTGCTTATTTACATATTCCTCATTTGCCATTAGCCAGTGAGCTTGTGGTTGTATGTACTGCCATTGTTGGTGCTGGCCTTGGTTTCTTATGGTTTAACACCTACCCGGCGCAAGTATTTATGGGCGATGTAGGCTCATTAGCGTTAGGGGGAGCATTGGGTATTATTGCGGTGTTGGTCCGTCAAGAACTGCTACTTATTATTATGGGTGGGGTATTTGTAATGGAGGCGCTGTCGGTCATTTTACAAGTGGGCTCGTATAAGTTGCGCGGCCAACGAATTTTTAGAATGGCACCTATTCATCACCATTACGAATTAAAAGGTTGGCCTGAGCCACGCGTAATCGTCCGTTTTTGGATTATATCTATTGTGCTTGTTCTTGCTGGTCTTGCAACGTTAAAGATAAGATAAATGCAGTATTTAAACGAGATAAAAAACAAACAAATAACAGTGCTCGGACTCGGTGTAACCGGTCTGGGCATTGTGCGTTTTTTACTATCTCATGGTTTGTCACCAAAGGTTGTCGACAGCCGGGTAAACCCACCGGGGATTGAATGGCTAAGCAATCATGCGCCTAGTTTAAACACACATTTTGGTAATTTAGATACCGCAGATCTTAATTGCAGCGATATGATTATTATCAGTCCCGGGCTTAGCCTTAAAACTCCAGCTATTGCGAGTGCTATTAATTCGGGTGTTGAAGTAATAGGTGATGTTGAGCTATTTGCGCGCATTAATACTAAGCCTGTAGTGGCAGTTACTGGCTCAAATGGCAAATCAACAGTGGTCACACTAGCGTACGAAGTGTTAAAAACTGCTGGTTTTAATGTGGCACTAGGCGGAAATATTGGTACTGCAGTGCTTGATTTATTGAGTGATGACTTTGATATATATGTGCTTGAACTTTCGAGCTTTCAGTTAGATACCACAACAAGCTTAAAGTCGGTGAGTGCTACCGTATTAAATGTATCTGAAGATCATTTAGATCGTTACGACAGCTACCAAGCTTATATCGATTCAAAGCTGACCATTTACAACGGTTCCGAGTGCATTGTTGTAAATGAAGATGATAAACAAACACACCCCGTAAGTACTTACTCAGTGCCTAAGGTAAGTTTTGGCGTATCGCAAGGTGAATACCACTTAGCAGAGCACAATGGCAGTACTTACTTTGCAGCTAAAGATGACATGCTTTTACCTGTAAATTCGCTAGCTGTTATGGGGAAACACAATTATTTAAACACGCTTGCGGTTATGGCGTTACTGAGTCCTTTTAATATTAGTAATGAGGTGTATACAAAAGCACTTGGCCACTTTAATGGTTTAGCTCACCGCTGCCAGTTTGTTGCACAGTTAGGTGGCGTTAAATATTTTAACGATTCAAAGGCAACTAATGTAGGCGCTACTATTGCAGCCATAGACAGCCTATCAACAGGTACTGAAGATCTCATTGTTATAGCAGGTGGCGATGCTAAAGGCGCTGATTTAAACCCACTTAAGCCTTACTTAAAAAAACACGTAAAAGCGCTAATTTGCTTTGGTAAAGATGCAAAAGATTTAATGGCACTAACCAGTAAAAGTCACTTAACACAGAATATGAGTGAGGCGGTTACTTTAGCAAAGCAGCTTAGTTTGCCAGGTAATGTCGTTTTACTCGCCCCTGCGTGTGCCAGTATTGATATGTACAACAACTATATGCAACGTGGCGATGACTTTGTTGCGTGTGTTTTGGCAGAGCAAGTATGACTACCTTTGCGCAAATAAAAGAGGCGTTAATACCTAAGCCATCGGCGCAGCTTTACGATGTGCCTTTGCTTTATTCAATGCTAATGCTAATTGGCGTTGGCTTTATTATGGTGATGAGTGCGTCTATGCCAACGGCAGAACGCCTTTTTGATAACTCACATCATATTGCTATTCGTCACGGGATATTTTTGGCCGTTGCGTTTGTGCTTTTTTGGATTGCTGTATGTGTGCCAATGGACTGGTGGAAGCGATCCAATGCCTATTTACTGATATTGGGCATGGTATTGCTCATTGCCGTATTAATTATTGGTCGCGAGGTTAATGGTGCCAAACGATGGATCCCAATAGGGCCCATTGGTTTTCAAGTGGCAGAGGCTGCGAAGCTGTACTTTTTTAGTTACATAGCGGGTTACTTGGTTCGAAAGCGTGAAGAAGTACAAGAGAACATTAAAGGCTTTGCAAAGCCTATTGCAGTGTTTGCTGTGTATGCATTGCTTATTTTGTTGCAGCCTGATTTAGGCACCGTAGTGGTTATGTTTGTAACAACAGTTGGCTTATTGTTTTTAGCGGGCGCAAAACTATGGCAGTTTTTTGTCCTTATTTTAACCGGGATTGGCTTGGTTGTTTTGTTGATTATTGTTGAGCCTTATCGTATGGCGCGTGTTGTCGGTTTTTTAGATCCCTGGGACGATCCGTTCGGAAAAGGGTACCAGCTTGTTCAATCGTTAATGGCATATAGTCAAGGTGGTTGGTTTGGCCAAGGGTTAGGTAATAGTGTACAAAAGTTGCAATATTTACCTGAGGCACATAATGATTTTATTTTTGCTGTTATTGGCGAAGAGCTTGGTTTAGTTGGCGTGGTAAGCATTTTAATGGTGCTCGCCACTTTAGTATTTAGAGCATTATTAATTGGCCAGCAAGCCTTAAAATGCGGCAAAGAATACGAAGGCTATTTTGCTTTTGCAATTGGTATTTGGTTTGCGTTTCAAACCATGGTTAATGTAGGCGCTAGTGCGGGAATTTTACCGACTAAAGGCCTTACGTTACCGTTTATTTCTTATGGTGGTTCTAGTTTGATGATTATGACCATAGCAACTGGAATATTATTACGCGTTGATTTTGAAACTAAAATGGCAACTAAACAAGCGACCTCAGGTGGAGGTAAACGATGAGTAAAAAGTGTGTTGTAGTCGCTGGTGGTACTGGCGGGCATATATTTCCAGGTATTGCAGTTGCTGATTATTTAAAAGAGCAAGGCTGGCAGGTTACTTGGATTGGCACACCCGATAGAATGGAAGCAAGCGTTGTTCCTAAACACAATATAAATATTGATTTTATTAATGTAAAAGGTGTTCGCGGAAACGGATTAAAACGCCTCATTAAAGCACCATTCATGGTGATTAATGCAATATTGCAAGCGCGTAAAGTATTGAAACATCAATGTCCGGATGTCGTTTTAGCTATGGGAGGCTACGTCACTGGCCCAACAGGCATTGCTGCAAAAAGTTTGGGTATTCCGTTGGTTATTCATGAGCAGAATGCGGTTGCGGGTATGAGTAATAAATGGCTTTCACGATTTGCAAATCGTGTTTTGGCTGCTTTCCCAAGTGCATTTGACTCGGGTAAAGCCGAACTTGTTGGCAACCCGGTGCGTCAAAGTGTAATTGATATACCAACGCGTGATGTTTCAAGCCCTATCAATATGTTGGTTGTAGGGGGATCGTTAGGGGCTCAAGTGCTTAATCAAACGCTACCCGCTGCATTTAAAGCCCTTAATAAAACCAGTGAAATAAATGTATGGCACCAAACAGGTAAAGGGCATTTAAATGGTGTTGAGCAAGCATATAAAATACAAACCTTTTCAAGCGATAATGTAAAGGTTGCAGAATTTATTGATGATATGGATGCAGCGTATGCTTGGGCCGATATTGTTATTTGCCGAGCAGGTGCGTTAACAGTAAGTGAAATTGCAGCAGCGGGAAAAATGGCTGTATTTGTGCCGTTTCCTCATGCAGTTGACGACCATCAAACGGCTAATGCCCACTATTTGGTGAAGGCTGATGGGGCGTTAGTTATGCAACAAAGCGTGTTTAATGAGCAATCGATTGTTGAGCTATTAACCCCCTATTTAGTAAACCCGAGTCTAATTAATAAAATGGCTAATAATGCAAAAAAACAAGCCATTTTAGATGCCACAGCAAGCGTAGCCGCGCACTGTGAGCAAGTATCGAATAAGAGAGCGTAAGTGAAAGAAGCATTAGTACAAAACAAAAACATACGACCTGCAATGCGTCGAATAGAAACCATCCACTTTATTGGTATTGGTGGAGCGGGTATGGGCGGTATAGCAGAAGTGCTTGCTTTTGAAGGTTACCGTATTACAGGTTCAGATATTGCGCATAGTGCAATGACAGAACGCTTAATTAAAGCCGGTGCAGAAGTATTTATTGGTCACCACGAAAATAACGTAAAAGACGCCAATGTTGTTGTAGTTTCAAGTGCAATAGATGAAACAAACCCTGAAATAATTGCCGCAAAAGCCGCAAGAGTTCCCGTTGTGCGTCGTGCTGAAATGCTTGCGGAATTAATGCGTTTTCGCCATGGTATTGCCATTGCTGGTACCCATGGTAAAACCACAACGACCAGTTTAATTGCCAGTATTTATGCGCAAGCAGGGCTTGATCCTACTTTTATTATTGGTGGCTTATTGAACAGTGCGGGTAGTAACGCAAAGGTGGGCAAAAGCGATTTTTTAATAGCAGAAGCAGATGAAAGTGACGCGTCGTTTTTACATTTACAACCCATGGTATCGGTGATCACTAATATTGAAGAAGATCACATGGATACCTATGGCGGCAGCCTCGAAAAAATGAAAGACACCTATGTGGATTTCATACATAACTTACCTTTTTATGGACTGGCTGTTGTGTGTATAGATTCTGAGGTAGCTGCCGAACTTATTCCTCGCTTTGGTCGTCCTATTATTACGTATGGCGAGTCGCCTAGTGCTGATTATCGTATGAGTGATTTTAGTCAATCAGCGAACACCTGTACGTTTACAGTCACCAATAAACAAGGTGAGTGCTTAACCGCAACGCTTAATATGCCAGGTAAACATAATGCGCTTAATGCAACTGCGGCGATTGCAGTAGCAAAAGATCAAAATATTGCTAATCATGCAATTTTAGAAGCCTTGCAAAAGTTTGAAGGGATTGGTCGTCGTTTTCAGCATTATGGTGAATTTGAGAACGAGCGCGGTAATGTAATGCTTGTTGATGATTACGGTCATCACCCGTCGGAAGTAGCGGCTACCATAGCGGCTGTTCGTGAAGGGTGGCCTGATAAGCGTTTGGTAATGGTTTATCAACCACATAGATTTAGCCGTACTCGTGACTTATATGAAGACTTTGTAAAAGTACTCGCTGATGTTGATCAGCTTTTATTGCTAGATGTTTATGGTGCTGGTGAAGAACCGATTGTAGGAGCTGATAGTAAAAGTTTATGCCGAAGCCTTCGCCAACGCGGCAAAGAGCCATTGCACGTAGCGTCAAGTAAAGAGCTTGCAGGTGTATTAGCCGATAACCTACAAAATAATGACTTAGTGTTAACGCAAGGTGCGGGTAATATAGGTCAGTTAGTAAAAACGTTAGCGGCGACAGGTATGTCGGTAGAAAAATTAAAGCAAGGTGAAGTATGACCCAAGTAAATGCACAATTTGGTAAAGTAGCGGTACTGCTTGGTGGAAACTCTGCAGAGCGTGAAGTGTCATTAAAGTCGGGTCAGGCTGTTTTTAATGCATTACAAAATTGCGGTGTGGATACTATTGCGTTCGATCCTCAAAATCGATCGTTATGGGAATTAAAAGAATTAAATGTAGAGCGAGTTTTTATTGCGCTGCATGGCCGAGGTGGTGAAGATGGAACCGTCCAAGGTGCATTAGAGTTTATGAACTTACCTTATACAGGTAGTAATGTACTTGGCTCGGCTTTAGCAATGGATAAAATTCGTTGTAAGCATCTGTTTAAATCTGCAGGTTTAAGCACAGCACCTTATGCCGTTGTTGATGCTAAAAAGGGTTTTGATGCACACGCCATTATGGCTGAATTTAAAAAAGTGATGGTTAAGCCCTCTCATGAAGGGTCGAGCATTGGTATGGCGCAAGCAACTACTGCGCAAGAGCTTGAAGATGCATTAATAAATGCATTTAAGTTTGATAGCCAAGTGTTAGTAGAGCAGTGGGTAACCGGGCGCGAATTTACAGTGACTGTTTTAGGTGATGAAGTACAGCCCGTAATCGAAATGACGACACCGAATGGCTTTTACGATTACCAAGCAAAGTATCAATCAAATACAACACAGTATCATTGCCCAGCAAGTTTATCGGCGCACGACACACAGCTCTTACAGGCTATGTCGTTAGAAGCATTTGAGTTAGTCGGTGCAAGCGGATGGGGTCGCGTTGATGCAATGCAAGATGAGCAAGGCAATTTTTATTTATTAGAGGTCAATACCGTACCCGGAATGACAGAAAAATCATTAGTACCAATGGCAGCAAAAGCAAATGGGGTAACTTTTGAGCAATTAGTTGTTCGCATTTTGGAGCAAACGCTTTAATATGCATCCCTTTTTAGAAAAAGCTCATAAAATCAAACAGAACCTAAATTGGTCGCTGATTTTTGGCGTGAGTTTTTTTTTAGTGGTTGTTATTGGGTTAGTGCAAATTACAACGGGTGTATCTGATTGGTTAGTAAAAAACAAAGATGCGCAAATAAAGCACTTAACTGTGCAAGGGCACCCTAAATACACAGATGAAACCGCGATTATAACAGCAATAAAAAAAGCGGATCTTAGTAGTTTTTTTGAGCTTGATGTAAAGCACGTGCAAAAGCTTGTACAAGATTTACCTTGGGTAGCGACAGTGTCAGTGCGAAAACAATGGCCAGATACGATTCAGGTCTATGTTGTTGAAC
Organism: Pseudoalteromonas sp. 10-33; assembly: GCF_001469195.1. Lineage (NCBI taxonomy): Bacteria > Pseudomonadati > Pseudomonadota > Gammaproteobacteria > Alteromonadales > Pseudoalteromonadaceae > Pseudoalteromonas > Pseudoalteromonas sp. 10-33. The sequence continues at coordinate 287,068 of NZ_LOFI01000001.1, forward strand.
ACGAGGCGGTGGCGCATTGGAATAGTGATTTATTAATTAATCACAATGGTGAGGCTTTTCAAGCGCGCAGTGACAAATTAAGTAAAGATTTACCTCAGCTATTTGGCCCAGAGGGCAGTGAACAAGAGGCATGGATTGCCTTTAAACAGTTTGACGAAATGCTTAAAGTAAACGCGTTAACGCTTAAAAGTTTAGCGTTATCAGAGCGTTTTTCTTGGCAGCTTTGGCTTGATAGCGGGGTGCGCTTAGATTTAGGGCGCAGAGATAAAGCCAAGCGTGTGCAGCGTTTTATAGACGTGTATCCACGCATGGAATATCCAGAAAAAGCACAGATAGATGCAGTAGATTTACGGTATGATACCGGCCTTGCAGTGAGCTTTAAGCCAGTGCAAGAAGAACAATTACAAAATAAGAGTAAGGCATGACTAAGTCAGCAGAAAGAAACCTCGTGATTGGATTAGACGTTGGTACCTCGAAAGTGGTAGCCACGGTAGGTGAAATCACCGCAGATAACAAGCTCAGCATTGTTGGTGTAGGCAGCCAAGTATCTCATGGTATGGATAAAGGCGGCGTTAACGATTTGAACTTAGTGTCTGAGTCTATTCGCCGTGCGATTGACGAAGCCGAATTAATGGCCGATTGTCGAATTAGCTCAGTGTACTTGGGGATTTCTGGTAAACATATTCAATGTCAGAACGAAAGCGGTGTTGTTGCTATAAACAACACTGAAGTGACAGATGAAGATATTGAAAATGTTATTCACATTGCACGCTCTGTGCCGATATCGGCTGAGCGTAAAATGCTGCATGCATTGCCGCAAGAGTACAGTATCGATATGCAAGAAGGGATTAAAAATCCTTTAGGTATGAGCGGTGTGCGTATGGAAGCACGTGCACACATTATTACCTGCTCCAACGACATGGCTAAAAACATAGAAAAATGTGTTGAACGTTGCGGCCTTGAGGTCGACCAACTGATATTTACAGCATTAGCTTCTTGTTATTCAGTTCTTACAGACGATGAAAAAGAATTAGGCGTAGCGGTACTTGATATTGGTGGTGGTACAATGGACATCACTATTTATATTAATGGTGCGCTGCGTCATTCAGCTGTCATCCCTGTAGCGGGTAATCAGGTAACGGGAGATATTGCAAAAATATTTCGTACACCTATATCGCATGCTGAGTCACTCAAAGTACAATATGCATGTGCAAGCAGCCAATTGGCAAGCAGCGAAGACACGATAGAAGTGCCAAGTGTAGGCGGACGACCAGCAAGGTTAATGTCGCGTCATACGCTGTCAGAGGTTGTAGAGCCTCGTTTTAGAGAATTATTTGAACTGGCGATGGAAGAAATTCGTCGTTCAGGTTTAGAAGACCAAATTGCGGCGGGTCTCGTTATAACAGGCGGAACTGCCAAAATGACTGGTGCAATGGAAGTGGCGGAAGACATTTTTCAAATGCCAGTAAGAATAGGTAAGCCGATCGGGATGGTTGGTTTAACAGACTATGTAGATGATCCTTCGTACGCAACCGCTGTTGGTTTGTTACAATACGGGCGTACTATGCAATCGATGAATGCACAAAAGTCGAAAGCAGAGGATAACAATAATTGGTGGAACCGCATTACTAAATGGTTTCAAGGCGAGTTTTAAGACTCAAGTCGGAGAGTGAACATGTTTGATATAATGGAACAACACAGCGAAGAAGCTGTAATAAAAGTAATAGGCGTGGGCGGTGGCGGCGGTAACGCTGTTGAGCACATGGTAAAACAGCAAATCGAAGGCGTGCGCTTCATTGCTGCAAATACAGATGCGCAAGCACTACGCAACTCAGCTGCCGATGTAACCGTTCAACTGGGCACACAAATAACCTCAGGTTTAGGTGCGGGCGCAAACCCTGAAGTGGGCCGTGAGTCAGCTGAAGAAGATGCAGAAACTATTCGCGCTAGCCTAGAAGGTGCCGACATGGTATTTATCGCAGCCGGTATGGGCGGCGGTACAGGTACAGGTGCTGCCCCAGTGGTTGCTAAAATTGCTAAAGAACTCGGTATTTTAACCGTTGCTGTAGTAACGCGTCCTTTTGACTTTGAAGGCAAGAAGCGCGCAGCTGCCGCAGAGCAAGGTATTAACGAACTATCAGAAATTGTAGATTCACTTATTACAATTCCTAACAATAAATTACTTAAAGTTTTAGGCAAAGGCACTACACTGCTAGATGCATTTGCCAAGGCAAACGACGTGCTATTTGGCGCAGTACAAGGTATTGCAGAGCTAATTACGCGTTCTGGTTTGATCAACGTGGATTTCGCCGACGTACGTACCGTAATGTCTGCCATGGGAACTGCAATGATGGGCACAGCGTCTGCATCGGGTCCTGATCGTGCGCAAGAAGCAGCAGAAGCTGCTATTTCAAGCCCACTTCTAGAAGATGTTGATTTAACGGGTGCTAAAGGTATCTTAGTTAACATTACTGCGGGTATGGATATTGCGATTGAGGAATTCGAAATTGTCGGTAACCACGTTAAAGCACTAGCCTCTGAAAACGCAACGGTTGTAGTGGGTGCGGTAATTGACCCTGAAATGACCGACGAGTTACGTGTAACGGTAGTTGCAACGGGATTAGGTGGCGATCGTCGTCCACAGTTTGGTATTGTTGATAACGGTTTTAAAAAGGCATCAGGTTCTGATGTTGCGAGCACGTCTAACCAAGCAAGCAGCATGTATGTGCCTAGCTTTGCAAGCCAAGACAGCACTGATGAAACTGCAGCTAAAGCGCAAACTGAAAGCGCAGAAAAAGCGAGTTCTAAAAGTTCAAGCAATGCAACAAGCTCGTCGTCGCAAGCGAGCAAAAAAGCAGATAAGTCAGAGGGTGGTGATTACTTTGACATCCCAGCTTTTTTACGTAAGCAAGCTGACTAACAAAAAAGCGTTACATTGCTGTTAAATTGAACGAATATTGTAAGGCGCGCGTATATATGATACTATCCGCCGTCTAACTGTAATAAATTTAAGTGAGCGAACCTATGATTAAACAGCGTACGATTGCAGAAGTAGTCAAAGCCATAGGAATTGGACTTCATAAAGGTGAGAAGGTCACAATAACTCTCCGACCTGCGAGCGCAAATACTGGGATTGTATTTCGTCGTGTCGACCTTGATCCGGTTGTTGAATTTGAAACAACACCTGAAGCCGTTGGTGATACGCAGTTGTGTACCTGTTTAATTAACAAAGATGGTGTTCGTTTATCGACTACTGAGCACCTTATTGCTGCAGTTGCAGCAATGGGCATAGACAATCTAATTGTTGAGTTAGATAGCTCAGAAGTGCCTATTATGGATGGTAGTGCATTACCATTTATTTATTTATTACAAAAAGGCGGCATTGAAGAACAAAATGCGGCTAAACGCTTTATTCGTATCAAAGAAAAAGTACGTATAGAAGAAGGCGACAAATGGGCCGAAGTAGAACCATACGACGGTTTTCACATCGACTTTGAAATTGCCTTTGACCACCCGGCTATTAACGAAAGTCGCCAGCGTGTTGGTTTAGACATAACCGCGCAGAGCTTTACAGAAGAAATTAGCCGTGCTCGTACGTTTGGTTTTATGAAAGACATTGAATACATGCATGCTAATAACCTTGCACTAGGTGGCAGCATGGACAGTGCAGTAGTGCTCGACGAGTTTAAAGTACTAAACCCAAATGGTTTACGCTACAGCGATGAGTTCGTTAAGCACAAGATACTAGACTGTGTAGGTGACATGTTTATGACAGGCCATAATATTTTAGGCAAGGTCACTGCGTTCAAGTCGGGCCACGACTTAAACAACAAGTTACTTCGTAAAGTTATGGCAACCGAGTCAGCATGGGAGTGGGCAACATTTGAAACGCCTGTAACGATGCCTGCACCCGGTCTTGAGTTAGCAACGGCTTAACATAGTATTTTTTAAGTACACGCTCAATCAGATATAAAAAATGACGCTTATTAGCGTCATTTTTTTTGCCATAAATTTATTTTTTTAAATAGTAATATCAATCGGCAATAATACTTGGTCATTTTTAGGGACTAAAAGTATCGCAATCGGCGTTAAAAATTATTTTTTAAAACTAAATAACGAATTTTTTGCCTAGCTATCAATGCGTTTATCTATCCTCAAAATAGATCATTTAGTTAAGAGGATGGGTATAAATATGAAAAATTAAATGTCTAATATGGCTTGTAACTGTTCTAATTTAGTTATTGTGTAAGTGGGGGATATTCCCTCTGGCAATTGTTCGCCAGGGTGTTGTAACCAACACGTATCAATGCCTACATTATTACCGCCGAGTATGTCGCTTGACGCGGTATCACCTACCATTAATATTTGGCTTTTATTTGGGTTACCCATTAGCTCAAAGGTATGTTCAAAAATAGCTTTGTTAGGTTTTGCTATACCTACAAGTTCAGATATAACCAACCACTCAAACATATCTTTCAAACCAGTATGCTCCAAACGAATTGTTTGTAGGCGGGCAAAGCCATTAGTAATAATGCCTAACCTAGCATGGGGTTTTAGTTTATTAAGTAACTCTATACCACCTGGTAATGGTTCACAAATTTGCGCCATTGCATCTAAAAATGCATCGTTCAACTCTTTAGCTGGCACATTCAATTTTGTTGACCATTCGTTAAAGCGGGTTACTTGTAAGTAATCAGCACTAATCGCACCATTTTGATAATCAACCCACAGTTGTTTGTTGGTTTTTTGATAGTGAATATAATCGTCTTGCGTAAAGTTAACGCCGTAGTTTTTAAACATACGGGTCATACCGGCTAAAATATCAAACCTAAATAAAGTTTCGTCTGCATCAAACAACACGTAGCTGTATTTCATTCAATTTCCTGTTTTTTATGTGCGATAAAGGTCGCTATGTAAAAAAGGTGCCATGGCCAAGGTAAGCGCTTGGGTATAGGTGCTTTCGCGTGTTGCATGGTTATTTGTAAGCAGGCCTATGGCGCCGCCTTTTTGTTTTATGTTAGTTGTATTAAATGCTTTATCCATTACATCGCCGAGCTCTTCGCCATTAAGCAGGGCTTTAAAAAGTATATTGGGTAATGGAAGGTTGCTACTACGTCCTACAACTTGCTCTGTGGCGTTATCAATAACAACATAGGCAAAGGTCGCTGCGCCATAACTAAATTGCTCTGCGCCGCCTTCCATTGCCACGTAGTAATCGGCTTGATGATGCTTTTTGCAATAGTTAACGCGGTTTTGCGCGCCAATGCGTGTTTCGTCTTCACCAATAGGTTGTTCAGGCACGTTTGAAGGGGCGTTAACACCTAGGCAATCAATGGTGTTATTTGGAAAGTACATAGTAAAAATGTGTTTTGCTGCATTTATTTTTACAGGGTTTTTAGACCCAACTATAACTTTTAACAAAGATGACATGCTGATCTCGTATTAAGTAAAATCAGCAGTGTACGTCAGTTCTGTTAAACAAAAAAGAGTACAAAAGCCATAATGCTAAATAGGTAAATCAAGCGGAGCGAGGTTTTCTAATGCACGCTTTTTCAAAATAATATCTTTAATAAGTGGCGTTAATACTAGCTCCATTGCAAGGCCCATTTTACCGCCAGGTACTACAAGCGTATTAATACGCGACATAAAGCTGCCTTCAATCATTCTTAAGTAATAGGGGAAATCAACATCTTCAATGCCTCTAAAGCGGATCACAACGAAGCTTTCATCAAGTGAAGGAATATCTTTTGCACTAAATGGGTTTGAGGTGTCTACGGTCGGGACGCGCTGAAAGTTAATATGGGTTCGTGAAAACTGAGGTGTAATATGATTTATGTAATCGTCCATACTACGCACAATTGACCCCATCACGGCTTCGCGAGAGTGGCCACGCTCTGAAGTATCGCGTATTAGCTTTTGTATCCACTCAAGGTTAATAATAGGCACCATGCCTATGAGTAAATCAACATGTTTGGCTACATCTACATCTTGGTCAACAACTCCGCCATGCAAGCCTTCGTAGAATAAAATGTCGGTATTATTATCAAGGTCTTGCCAGGGAGTAAATGTACCAGGCAGTTGGTTATAAGGGACCGCTTCATCAAAGGTGTGTAAATACCGGCGTAATTTTCCTTGGCCGGTTTCACCATAGTTACTAAATAACGATTCAAGCGCCCCAAAGTCGTTAGCTTCTCGGCCAAAGTAACTAATATGTTTACTTTCTTGTTGGGCTTCGCGTATTTTTTTGTCCATTTCGGGGCGTGTGTAACGATGAAAGCTATCACCTTCAATGAATGCTGCATGGATATTTAGGCTACGGAAAATATGCTTAATAGCATTAGTTGTGGTTGTAGTCCCCGCACCTGATGAACCAGTAATTGCAATGATAGGATTTTTAGCTGACATGTTAATTCTCTTTTTTAGGACCAAGCTACATAACCAGACTCAATTTAACACTTTTTTAAGTCATTTGGGTATCTTACGTGTTGACTGACTAAGCTCAAGTGACGCCATCAGCAAATAACGTTATCATGAGGTGCTTAAAATTAAAACGAGAGAAAGCATGAAACTTTTAAAACCATTACTTAGCTTCTTTTCATTAAGTGCGATAGCCGCAGGTTATGCACATGCTAACATGCCCAAAAGCCAAATATTACTTGCCGATTTAAATACGCCATATGGTGTTCAAGTGACCATAGTAAGCGACAAAACAAGTTATAATAATCAGCCTTACTTAATTAACAACGATTTATACTTTACCCATGAGGTTATAACTAATAACCAAAGCCAAACCGATATTGCTCATTACAATTTAACAACGCGTGAAATAACTAACTTAACAAATACGCCTGTCAGTGAGTATTCGCCAACATTAATGCCTAATAAAAATAGCTTGTCAGCCATTGTGGTAGAAGCCGATTCAAAACAAAAGTTGTGGCAGTATCCACTAGATACGCAAAGCCCGCCTAGTCGTATTTTTGATTGGATTGAACCTGTTGGCTACCATGCTTGGGGTATAAATAACGATTTAGTGATGTTTATTTTAGGTCAGCCGCATACGCTTCAATATACCTCAGTAGATGCTGCTAAAGGTGAAATAGCCGCCAGTGATATTTCTCGTACACTGATTTATAACCATAACGCAGCGACGTTTTTATTTAGTTACACCAAAAGCGATGAACATATTTTAGCGAGCTTTAATCCTCAAAATAAACACGTAGAGGATTTATTAAGGCTGCCCTCTCAGGTGCAAGACTTTATTTTAAAAGATGATAAAACAATTGCCTATGCCATTAAAAACCGTGTTTATCAGCGTAAACTAGATGGGAGTAATGAGGTATCGCAATGGCTTGATTTAAGCACATACTGTGAAACTAATATCACTCGAATGAGTTACAACAACGATAAGCTAGCATTTGTATGCGACGTAACACAATAAAGTAAGACTTCATATCGCGTATGCGATAAGGTTATACGCAAATTAACGGATAGGGATAAACATGGCGTACAGTGCAGATGAGTTAACAGAGCAACTTATAAAATTACAATGCAGAAGTAATTTTAAAATTAAAAACATTGCAGAATACATGTTAGTTAATTCAAAAGAGGCCTTTTACACTCACAGTGAAAGCGGTAAAGGCAAAATAGTAATTCGCCCTGCGTTTGAAGTATTCAGTGATGACTTTAACGATATAGATGGCGTAATTCGCGCACAAGGGTATTTTCATAGCAGTGAGATGACTCGCTTCCCAACGCGAATATATAAAAGCGCTCAACCAATTCATTATGGCGTGGCATTTAAAATAAACTCAGAGCAAGCTGCAAAAGATTTTATTGCTAAATTGACGATGATCATTGGCAATTAACCTATACTTTACTCAAGAGACTAATTATTAGTTCAGCCCTAAAAATGTAAAGCCGCTAAGTGAATACTTAGCGGCTTTTTATTACTTAATTAAACAGGTTTATTTGCTGTTTAAGAAGCTATTAACAGAATCAAGCTCGCGGTTTTTTAGTGCTATACAATCAAGTGTACTTTCTTCTAGTTTACTCAATGTACGGCTGTACCCAGGTACGTCTGAGATTTTATCGTTAAAGAAGTTTTGAGTGGTTGCTAAGCTTTTGGCATCACAGCCTACAGTTGTAAAGTACGGTAAGTTAGGAATAAAAAACGGCGGTAAACTTGCTGTTACTTTATCGTAATTGTTATAAACCCAATCTATGAATAATGCTTGGCGCTCTTCTGTGTAACTTTGCCCAGATAAAATAGTACGCATATCAGATGCGGTTACTTCATCAGTTAAGCTGTAAGCGAGCACTGTATTTTGTAACTCAGACTCACCAAAAAAGCCCATTGCCGCTAGCATGTTAGTGCGCACTTGTGGATCTTTAGTCGTTTTAAATGTTGTCATGAATTGATTAAGCAAGGCTTTATCACCATGAAAAGCAGCAAGTCTCAAATAGACACCCGCTAAGTATGGATCTACTTTTTGTGGATTAGTTAAATACACTTGCGTTTGTTCTTTGGCTTTATTGATTACGTTTTGGTCCTCGCCATCAAAACCTAAGCGAGATATAACGGCTGCACGAAGTTGCGACACGGCACCATCTTCGTCAATTTTTGCCTCTAAACCATACTTTTTAGCTGCAGGGGTAACCGCATCACGTATAAACGCAGGCCATAGGTCTTTATTGCTTTCATCTTTGAACGTACGTTGCTGCGATACCAAGTAACCCAGCGCCGTATTTGCTACGCGAGGGTGGCTGTCGCTCACAAAAACTTCAAGTGTTTGCATTAATTTAGCGGCAGAGATAACACCGGCTTTAAGCAGTGCATCGGTTGCCGATAATAATGCTAAGCGTTCACGGTCAGTTAGTACCGTTGGTGCGTTTTCAATTAATGCGTTAAATTGCGCGTCGTCCATTACCCAGCGATAGTAGCCAAGAGCGCCTTGGTCAGGGTAAATCCACTCTGGTGCAAAGTCTAAATCAAGTGTTTGGCTTTGCTTGTTAAGTAAAATGCTGGCTGTTTTAACTTTGTCGCCTGCACCGTATTTAATCGATACTGGCACATTCCAAAGCTGTGCTGGCGCATCAACACCAGCATTTACAAAGCGGCTTTGTGAAATAGTTACTTTTTTACCTTGTTGCTTAACATTTACAAGAGGGAAAGAAGATTGCTCAATAAATGATTTTAAAACACTGGCTACATCTTTGTTTGACGCTTTACCCAGTGCCTGCCATAAATCAGCCGCTTCTGCATTTTTATAAGAGAAGTCTTTTAAGTAACGTTGAATTCCTTTTTGGAACGCCTCTTCGCCAATCCAATTTTCAACCATTGCCAGTACTGAGCTACCTTTACTGTATGCAAGGCCTAAACCGTCCATAATGTCAGCTTCAGTTTTAATTGGCTTACGAATCGGCTTAGTGCTCAAGCGGGCGTCTAATGCCATTACGTTGTTTTGCGGTAAGTCTAAATGTGATTCAAACTCAGGATTTAGCTGCTTGGTCATTTTAGCTGCCATCCAGCTTGCAAACGCCTCGTTTAACCACAAGTCATTCCACCACTTCATGGTGACCAAGTTACCGTACCATTGGTGAGCAAGCTCGTGAGCAATAATAGAGACGTTACGTTGTTTTTTACTGCGTGTTGCCGCGGCTAAATCAACTAACAAAATATCTTCGCGGTAGGTTACTAAGCCTGAATTTTCCATTGCACCAAATGGGAATTCAGGCACGGCAACCGAATCGAGCTTTTTATATACATAAGGAATACCAAAGTACTCTTCTAATGCTGCAAGTACGCGCGGCATATTATCTTTTGCGTATTCGGCTAAATGAATTTTACCTTGAGGAGTGATAACACGCCCAGGAATTGGCATACCTTCTATGTCTATTTCTTCAAACGGACCAACTGCCATTGCTACTAAATATGATGGAATAGGCGGTGTTTTATCAAAAAAGTGCGTTGTCATATCACCATTTGTTGTTGTTTTTAGTTCTGGTGTATTGGCATATACTTTTTGTGAGCTAGGGGCCGTTATTGTTAACTGAAAAGGAATTTTATAGCTTGGTTCATCAAAAACAGGAAAAGCACGACGTGCATCACTCATTTCAAATTGGGTAAATAGGTAAGGCGTACCTTGATCTAAGGTTTTGTATAAGCCCACACTTTGGCGATTGTAGGGTGCAGAAAAATCAATTTTAAGCGTGTATTTGCCCGGTTGGATTTTTTCATCACAGCTAAATTTAACTTTACCTGTTTTAAGCATCTCGTTACTTAGGTCACAATTTTCTTTACCTAACAGTTGTGCCACTTTAACAGCGTAATCAACACCATTGAGCTCAATATAATGGGTTGGTTTTAATACTTCTAGTGCAATTTCAGTCATTCCTGAAAATGTATCTTGGCTAGGGTCGAGTGTTAGCGATACATGTTGAGAACTTGGTTTTGCGAGTTTTTCTATAACGAATTCGTTAGCGTGTGCAGCATTCATTGCTAGCGCAACGCTCACTGTTAAGAGGCTTTTAAGAAACATAATGATCCCTTGTTTATTGTTAGAAACGCCCAGATTTTATGGGTACAGTTTATCCTACCAGCTTTTATGGAGCGCGTAATTGATTTAAGAAGTCGCTTTGAATGTAAATAGTAACAAAGTTTGTCAGTGACTTTCGCGAGATAAAAAACGTTGCCAATGTAGTTGAGTATTTATAATGCGTACTTGTTGAATAACCGTATTTAATAAGTTGATGTCATCAAACTGGCTGTTTGAGTACTCGTTAAAACCCATTAAATAATTAAATGCGTTTTTAGAGTCAGCTTGTAGCGCATAAATACGAACTTGTTGTTCAAAGTTAAGACGCAGGCTACTTATGGCCGTTTTCATACCGAGTTGGTCAACGTTGGGGATATCACATTTTTGCAAGTAGCCGGCACGCTCACCTTCACCTGAAAACCAAATACGCACTTTTTCACTGTATCTGCCGGTTTTAGCCGGAAGATCAAACATAAGCCGTTGATAATTTTTTGATTTTATAAATTCAATATACTCATTAAATCCGGCATTAATCAATGCATTGTGTACAGGGACTAAACGCGGCTTTATTTTACCGTGAGTATGGAAGCTAAAACATAAAATATCATTATGGATACAAAGATCATCAAGGGTTAAACAGCCAATTTCATCACTGTAAGCACCACTGTAATAGGCTATTAGTGGCAGCCAAAAGTGCCAATGTTTTGCTTGTTCACGGGGGAGTCGAAAATCACCGTATATATATCCATTATAAAGAGTGTGCAGTTCCATGGCTGAAAAAGGGCGACGACCAAGATGGGTTTTCAACGTAATACCTTGAAAATAATGAGATGTTTTATTTTATACCCAACTAGCATTAGATGCTAGTTGGGCTACCAGGCTTTAATATCCTGTGTGTAAACTATTATTCACTTAATGCGCGAGCTAAGCCGGTCGGTTCAATCTCTACACATACTTGGTCATCATTCCAATTAATGCCAACTAATGCATCATCTTCATTTAAGTCTTCAACCCATGCATCTAAAAATTCATCAAGGCTAATTTCTACCGGGCTATAATCTTTCCATTCTTCTTTACACTGCGCTTTAGCCGCTTCTTCACTTTCCCAAAGCAGTAAAACATCAGTGTCGACAAATTGGTTTGAGTCGCACACTACAAAGCCATTATCTTCTGCGCCCAGTGCCCAAATGACTTCGCTAACACGTACTTTTTCTACGAAGTTAACTAGTTGTGATTCAATTTCAATATCGCTCATGTGTTTACCTTATTAAGTTAGTGACGAGGATTAGTTTCTATTGCTGATTGACGTTCGCTAAATTGCGCATGAAATACAACAAGTTCACTGTACTGACTAAAGTCAGTTAATTCACGAAAGCTAATCCAATCAAGCAGGCAGTATAAACTGATGTTGAGGTATTCACAGCTTTTAAATTCTTCATCGTTTAAATGGTTGTTTAAAAAGCTTAATGTTTGCTCTATTCGCTCATTTTGAAGATTAAAAAATAATGCATCGCTTTGAGTATCTAAGCCCGAGCGTTTACATAACAGCATTTCAACTAGTGAGTCGTTACAGGCATTAATAGTGGTGAGAAGGTGTTCTTGTGGCCACGTTAGTTTTGCTTGGTCTGTTTTGTCTAATAAGTAGCGTATTATTGAGTTTGAGTCGCTCAGTGTTAAATCATCATCAATTAAAATAGGGATTTTTCGCGCAGGGTTTTTACTGGCCATTTTGGGGCGGTCTTGCTCAGAAAATATATCTAAGCTTACAAGTTCAATATGACAGTTATTTTGCATAGCCCACATTCTAATTCGGCGAACATACGGTGATGGAACAGAACCAATTAATTGCATAATCACTCCAAAAAAAAGCCGCTGATGCGGCTTTTATTAAACGTTAATAGCAGTAAAGCTAAATTTATTCTGAACGGCTAGTAACTTCAAGTAAATGATAACCAAATTGTGTTTGCACAGGGCCTTGTACTTGGTTAATAGGTGCAGAAAATACCACCTTGTCAAACTCTGGTACCATCATACCCGGGCCAAACTCACCAAGGGCGCCGCCGTCTTGCCCTGATGGGCAATTAGAATGTGCTTTTGCTAATTCAGCAAAGTCTTCGCCTTGTTCAATTTTTGTTTTTAAGTCTAAACATTGTGCTTCGCTGTCTACCAAAATGTGTCGTGCGCTTGCCGCTGTCATAAAATCTCCTGAGTATAAGTGGTGTTTTTTTAACCTAGTGTGTTGCCATACTAGTTAGTTTCAACAAATTGTACCAGTATAAATTTAGATTTTAGACAGCGAATTTTCTACTGCCTTAATCATTTTTGGTGAATCTGGTTTTACTTTACTATTAAATCGTAAAATTGTTTTACGATCAGCAGATACTAAATATTTGTAAAAGTTCCAATTTGGCGAACTTGTTTGCTCATTTAAATGCTTAAATATAGGGTTTGCATCACTGCCTCTTACTTCGCTGGTGGCGAACATAGGGAAGGTAACCCCATAATTAATAAAACAGACTTTAGCCGTTTCTTTTTCGTTATCTTCTTCTTGAAAAAAATCATCAGAAGGAAAACCTAGTACTACTAGTCCCTCATCTTTGTATGTTTTGTGTAGTTTTTCTAAGCTTTCAAACTGAGGGGTAAAACCACAGTTACTGGCAGTATTAACAATTAATAGCGGTTTATTTTTGAATTCGCATAGGTTTATTGATTCTTTAGAGCGCAGCTTTCGAATATCAACGTTGGTAAAATCGTCACAGGTGTGTGCCTCAATAGGTTCATTGTTTGGCAGTGTTTGTGCTGTAACCGCACTATTTATTAATAAAGCAGATAACCCTATTATTATTCTTTTTAGCATTATATTACCTAACTATCCGATTGTTTGATTGGCTGATCATACGCTAATATGGAGAAAATTGATCAACCACTTAAATTAACTATGACAACTCGCTTAGCTACTATTGACGATCTTAATGAAATTGTTGCCATTTATAATGAAACCATAGAAGGGCGAATGGTAACGGCAGATACCGAAGAAGTAACCGTTGAAGAAAAAAAAGATTGGTTTAATAGTCATACCCCAAATCGCCCAATTTATGTTTACTGTGAAAACAATACCGTTCTTGCGTGGGTGAGCTATAAATCGTTTTACGGACGCCCAGCTTACGATGGAACTGTAGAAATGAGTATCTACATAACTAAAAATGCACAAGGTAAAGGCCTTGGTAAAAAGTTAATGCAGTTTGCCCAAGTTGAGGCTAAAAAACTTAAAATCAATGTGCTGCTTGGTTTTATTTTTAGTCATAATTTACCGAGTGTTAAGCTATTTAAGCACTTTGGTTTTGATGTTTGGGGCGAGTTACCAAACGTTGCTGTTATGGATAATAACTTATACAGCCTAACAATATTTGGTAAGCATTTAGAATAAGTTACAACAATTAATTGGTCATATTTGTTTACAAATAACATACAAGGAATGTGTGTTATTTAGGCATTTTTATACTACGCTAATAACATATAAATTTAATTGATTTAAAGTGTAGTTTAATGGAAAGAAAAATATTAATCATAGACAGTAGCACCATCATAGCAATGAGGGTAAAAGTACTCTTAGAGCTTATAGGGTGTCATGTTGAGTTGGTTCATTTTTCTATGCTTGAAATGTACACTCATGCCAACAGCTTCGATTTAGTTGTTATTTCTCATGGTGTTCCGGTAAGCCCTGTAAAGCCTATAATCGATAAACTATCCCACGGGCGATTATTACTTCTAGCTCCAAAAACAGAAAATACTGAGCAGCTAACTGCATTTGCAGGCCTTAATAAAATAGTGCCTGAGGCAACGGTTGTTTACCCTTTTTTTTCTAATAAAGAGATCACCTCTCTTTTAGAGAGCTTATTAGAATTAGACTCAAGCCATATGTTGCAGCTACCCACTATTTTGCTGGTAGATCACATTCAAGAGCGACTTGAGAACATGCAAAGCAATTTGCTTGGTGCTCATATAAAAACCTTCACTGCAAGTAATTTAACTGACGCTCTTGGCATTGCACAAGACAATAAAATTGACATTTTAATAAGTGACTTTAGCTTAGGTGATGTCACCGGGTTACAGATATTTTCAAAGCTAAAAGCGAGGCAACCCAATACAAGGTGCTTACTTTTTACCTCTCGCCCTGACCAAGTTTCAATGATAGAAGCTATTCGCCAAGGTGTAGAAGATGTTCTTATTAAACCACTTAATGAAAATATTTTACTGCAATCAGTGCATAAGCTTTGGCAAACCGAATTATTAAAACGCCGAAATGCCGAGTTAGTTGACCGACTTCAAGAAACTGTCGATGCACTAATAGAAAAAGACAGCCTGCTGCAAGTTATTTATAAACACACCCCTGATGCGATCATGCTATTTGAACGCAATGGCCAAATTATTGAAGCAAATGACGCATGTCTTAAGTTGTTGGGTCTACCCTTTAGTGAGCTGGCAGGGAGATCATTATTTGATTTCTTAGATGATGACTCTGTTGCTGGGATCAGAGATAAAATTTCAACATTAAACAGTAATCGCCAGTTTAGTTATGATTTACGCCTCCCTATTCAGAGTGGTGGCACAGTCCCACTATTTGGATCTTTTAATGAAATAGACCACCATGGCGAAATTGCATTAGCAGTAATTTTTAAAAATGTGACGCATTTAAAGCAAAAAGAAGAACTGCTTCAAGAAGCAAAAGGCTTACTTGAAGAAGAAGTTAAAGCCCGTACATCGCAGTTAGAGCATGCTAAAAACGTAGCTGAAGCGGCAAATTTAAGTAAATCAGACTTTTTAGCTAATATGTCGCATGAGCTACGAACGCCTATGCACTCAATTTTAAGTTTTGCTCGCTTTGGGCTAGACAAATTAGAAGCGGGTGATTTTGCAAGAGAAAAGCTATTAAAGTATTTGTCACGCATTGAATGCAGCGGCGATAGGCTACTATCGTTACTAAACAACCTACTAGATTTATCAAAGCTTGATGTTGGTAAATTTCCATTTAATCCGCGCCCGCATAATTTAGAAAGCATTATTAAAACCAGTATTGATGATGTGTCGGGCACGGCTATGGAAAAACAAATTAATATTATTTTTCCGGCGCCAGATTCAGCAGTCATTGCGCAATGTGATGAAGAGCAAATTAATCAGTTGTTACGCAATGTATTGGGTAATGCATTAAAGTTTAGCGAACCGAAAAGCAATATTACGCTCACGCTTGCTACAAATGATGAATATGCTGAAATAAAAGTCATTGATAGCGGTATTGGTATTCCTGAAGATGAGCTTGATCATATTTTCACAAAGTTTGTGCAAAGCAGTAAAACAAACAGTGGTGCAGGTGGTACTGGATTAGGGTTGGCACTTTGCAGAGAGTTTGTATCGTTACACCAAGGTCACATTAATGCCTATAATAATGCCTGCGGCGGTGCCACAGTGCATATAAAACTACCGCTTAAAATAAATTTAGAAGAACATCTAGTTAACGAATAAAAGTAAGCTAAAACAGTAGGTTGCTTTTTTAAGTGATTTATTTTCGAATTTAAAAGGATGATTTAGTTATGGCTTTAACAAAAATACTAGCAGTAGATGACGAGCCTTTTAATCTTGAAATAATAGAAGAGATTTTAGAGGAACTGGATTTTGAGCTAAAGCTCGCTACCAGTGGCCCTGAATGCTTGGATATGGTTGAAGATTATATGCCGCAGGTTATTTTACTTGATGTAAGTATGCCGCAAATGAGTGGTTACGAAGTATGTAAAATGCTTAAATCTAACCCCAATACAGCACATATTATTGTTATGTTTGTATCAGCAAGAGGAACGGTAGAGGAGCGCATGGAAGGCTACTCAGTCGGTGCTGAAGATTACATTGTAAAACCGTTTGGACACGACGAGCTTAGGTCTAAATTAAAGAATCTAAATCAAGTATTAGTCGAAAAGCAAAGCCTGGAAAAACAAGTGGAAGCGGCCACATCTACCGCTTTTAACGCGATGGCTAACAGCAGTGAAATGGGGCAAATAGTTAACTATGTCGAAAATATTGCGCTAATTACTAATCCAGATGATTTAGCAAAAGCACTCATTGATTGCCTGCAATCGTTTGATCTTCAGAGCAACGTAGAATTTAGATACGACTCTATTGTTAAGCATTATGCTTTGCATGGAGTGTGCTCGCCTATTGTTATTGAGTTGTTTGAAATGCTTAAAAATAAGGGGCGGCTACATGAATTTTCTCAGCGTTTATTGGTTAATTATGAACTAATAAGTTTACTTATTTTAAATATGCCAGGACATGATCCAGATAAACACGGCAGAATACGTGACCACGTTTGTTTTATAGTAAGTGTTACAGAGCAGCAGTTACGCGCCATAATAACTAAAAATTTATTATATGCGCAGCAAGTAAAACTTAATGCAGTGGCAAGTACTGTGCATAGCAAGTTTCATGGTTTGATAGATTTACTAAATGAAAACCGAATAAATAATGAACAGGTGTTTAAAAAGCTCCAAGAAGACCTTGAAGTAAGAATTCCAACGATGGGGTTAGATGAAGACCAAGAAATTTTTATCTATAAAAAAGTAGATGAAACAATTCAAAATTCAGTTGCCCGCGAGGAGTCTGTTGTTCAAGTAAAAGAAGCGTTTGCAGATATTGAAAAAGAACTTTCAATTTTACTAAACCACAGTCAATAATGTGAGCTTTTGCGGATTAAGGTTTGTTAAAGCTTGGTCTTTTTAATCACTGTGTAAGATTTGTAACTAAGTGGGCTCTACATTACTCAGGTAGCAAAAAGATTACTGTAAATTAAACCCTTATAAAACCAACAGACCTTGAGGCTACCATAAGTTTTATGCATCTCGTGGTAAGCCTTTTTCTACAATCCTAATCAGCCTTTGCGTTTTTCTAAGTGAAGGTTGTTTATTGTTTTGCTGCTTCAGAGCCCACTCAATATGCTCTTTTACTAGGTCACTACACCCATCTATTTTCTGCTCTAGTGCATCAATAATATCAGGGGCAAAGTTTGCGTTACCTAAACCAACCGCTAAATTACGTAACCAACGTTCGTGACCAATTCGGCGTATCGGACTCCCTTCGGTATTTTTTAAAAATGTTTCTTCATCCCAGCTAAATAGCGCTAGCAAGTCTTTGTCTTTTAGCTGCGTGCGCGGGTGAAAGTCTTGTTCGTCAGTGATTTGTCCATAACGGTTCCATGGGCACACTAGTTGGCAGTCGTCGCAGCCGTAAACACGATTGCCTAATAAAGACCTATACTGCTCAGGGATAGGTCCTTGGTGCTCTATTGTTAGATATGAAATACATTTTCGTGCATCAACCACATAGGGTTCTACAATTGCACCTGTAGGGCATAATGTTATACAGGCAACGCATTTTCCACAGCCTTCAAAGGTGTTTTCATTATCAATAGGCAGAGGTAAGTCAATAAACAGCTCGCCTAAAAAAAACCATGACCCTGCTTCTTTATTTATAAGTAACGAATGTTTACCGCGCCAGCCTAGTCCCGCTTTTTCTGCCAATTGACGTTCTAATACAGGGGCTGAATCAACAAAGGGCCTAAAACCATATTCACCCACTTCTTGTTCTATTTTTTGACCTAGCTTTTTTAGTCGGTTTCGTATTAATTTATGGTAATCACGACCAAGTGCATAACGGCTAATATACGCTTTTTGTTTGTTTTTTAATGTTTTAGCAAAGCCAGCATCGGGTGGGAGGTAGTTCATTTTTACCGATATAACTCGCTGTGTACCAGGTATGAGTTCAGCTGGTCGTGCGCGCTTCATGCCGTGTGCTGCCATATAATCCATTGAGCCATGAAAGCCGGCATCAAGCCAGCGTTGGAGCTGTTGCTCATGCTTACTCAAATCTATATCGGTAATGCCCACTTCGCTAAAGCCAAGTTCTTTCCCCCATGCTTTTATTTGCTGGGCTAATTTAGGGTAGTCAGGAGTTAGGTTGCTCACACATTTTCACGCACATTAAATAATCGCCCAGTAATTTACCATATTTACAGGGCGGTGTTGAGTTTAGCGCGTTAATGTAGCGCAAACTAAAGCACAAAGCGCTTTAATTGCTGCTGAGTTTGCATGCTTAACTCTTGTGATAATTGGCTATCGGCAAGGGCGGTGTCTATTTGTTGTTTGGCTTGCTCACCAAGCTCAACAATTTGCTCTACCGATTGATGGGTTAAATTTTGCGTATCTTCTAGTAAATGCACGGCGCTGGCAATTTGCTGTAATTGCTTTTGATTACTCTCAAATTCGTTAAGCATTTTACTAAACCCATCTGAGGTTGCACTTATTGAATTTTGTGCATTTTTAGAGTGGCTAATCAGCTGCTCTGACTCTTTGTTGGTTTCACTGACCAAATCATTCATTTGATTAATAAAGTCACTAATTTGGCGAGTTGCACCGCTTACCTTAATTGAAAGGGTGCGAACTTCATCAGCAACAACAGCAAAACCACGTCCGGCTTCACCTGCTCGTGCAGCTTCTATTGCGGCATTAAGAGCGAGTAAGTTAGTTTGATCAGAAAATTCCTCAACCATTTTTAAAATGCTGCGAATATTTTCACTGTTTTCTTTTAACCCCTCCACTGTGCTTGCAAAACTACCTAGCATATTAGTAATTAATTGAACTTGCTCAACGAGGGTACTGAGCTCTTTATCTGAGAGTTTAACAAAGGCTAAATGTTCATTATTTACAGTGTGGACACTGTCGGTGTTGCCCACAATATTTTGCAAGCTTTGAGTAATTTGGTTGCTGGCATCAATGATGGTGTGGCTCAAGTGTATTTGCTGCTGGCTAGAGTTTTCAGTATGTTTCATCGACTCTGTAACCGCTTTATTACTTTGCGCACTTGCCTCTGCACTGGTGTAGGTTGTGTTAAGCAGTTCACCTAAATGGCTAGTGAAATCGTTATATTGGGAGCTTAACGTTTTAAATTCGTCGTATGAAAAATGCGGAAGTTTAGCGTTTAAATTGGCATCTTGTTGATTAATTTTAATAAGCGTATCGCACATTGCTTTTACAGGGCGAACAATCAAAAAGCGCATGTAAAAAAGCGTAAACGCAAAGCCTGAAATAATAACCAAGGTTAGTAGCCAAAAAAGGCCAAGATTTTGTTGCTCACTTAAGCTGTCATAAAGCCAAAACAAAGTAATAGCTTGAAACAGAAAAACAAAACTTAAGTTACCAACAATTTTACGCGTTAGAGTAAAAAAAAATGTTTGTTCGATGTAATTATAAATTTTCATTAAGCCACTCATCTTGCTTAAACCTATGTTTGAACGCTTTTACGCAGGCATTTGCAAGGTATAAGCGACTCTATTTATCAGCTAACGATAGCAAATATGCCTTGGATTGCATGGGAAAGTTAGTAAAAATCCCGTCTAAACCGAAGTCATGCATAAGTGCAATATCTTGTTGTTTATCGACTGTATAAGCGTAAACTTCAAGCCCGCGTTTTTTAGCATCATCTACAAACGCTTTGTTAATAAAATTTTTATCTACATGCACACTAAATGCATTTAAGTCTTGTGCAAACTTTGCATATTTAATTGGAATAGAAGACGTTAAAGCGCCTATTTTTAACCAGGGTAAACGCTTTTTAAGCCATTGTAATTGATGATGATCAAACGATGATACTAAAATATTAGCACATGAAATGGTTCCCGCACTGATATTACGTTCAAGCTGGTCAGCAAAATTTTCAAGTTCAAAGGTATGCTTAAGTTCTAAATTAAGTAAGGTTTTATTGTTATTCCAATCAAATAACTGTTGTAGCCTTGGTATACATTCGCCATTACCCGCATCAAGCTTTGTAAGGGTTGCTGCATCAAACTCACTAACTTTGCCTTTTCCGTTGGTGGTTCTGTCTAGCCACGAGTCATGTATTAGCATGTAATCATCGGTAGCGCTTTGAATATCTACTTCAATGCCGTCTACACCAATATTTAAGGCTTCTAAAATGGCGCTTTTAGTGTTTTCGGGAAAGTGCCCGCTAGCACCCCTGTGTGCAAAAATTTTCATTGTCGAGCCTTCTTGGTTATTGACCATGTTTCAAAGCATGCAGCGCTTACAATAAGTGCGCCGCCAATCAGGGTCATTAATGTTGGGCGTTCGTGAACAATAATAATAGCCAAAATAGTACCGTACAACGGTTGTAAGCACGAAATTAGCCCTGCCGTTGCGGCTGATAAATGTTTGAGGCTTGCTGCAAATAGCGAGTGGGGTGTAGCGGTAAATATAATGCCAGCGACGGCAATTAATACAAGATCTTGATTACTCACCTCGTACACAGGCACTTCAATAAATGCGCACAGCATTATGCTCGCTACCAAGGTTTGGTAAAACATCGTCTGTGGGCCGCCGTATTGGCTAAAATAACGTTTGTGGGTAATGTTTCTAATAGAGAAAAACAACGCAGATACCACGCCGGTAATAACACCAAGTGTTACATCGTCGCCTAAATCAGCACTTGGTACCAATAAATAAATACCCAAAACAACTACGCCAGCGCTTATTATATCTTTTGCTTGAGGTTTACTTTTATTAAATAAAGGCTCTAAAAAAACCGTCATTACTGGGTAGCTAAAAAATGCAAGCATACCAATGGTTATGCCTGCCATTTGCATACCTGCAAAATAAGTCACCCAATGCAGCCCTACTGTAACACCTAAAAATAAAGCAATAAGGTAGTCTTTGGGATTGTTTAACTTAATTTGTTTTTTCCCGAATGAAAGCATTGCCAATATTGCCATACCAGCAATAGCTGTTCGGTAAACTGTAATATCCAGGGCATTTAAACCAATGAGTTTGGCAAAAAGGGCAGTTCCCCCAAAAAGTAACACGGCAATATGTAGGTAAATTAAGCTTTGCTGTTGTGGCTGCATTTAAACATCATCTCCTTTTTTTAATATGTTATCACCGAGGGGGCGTCAACAAGATGAATTTTTTGAAACATGACAAATGTCAGCAAAGTTAATGACACTTCACACTCTTATTATTTTTACGTACTGGCATAGTTATCCTACTTAACAGGAGAGTGCTATGAATAGTTTAGTTTTAATGAGTCTTGATATTAGCGAGTTTTTTGATTCGCTTAATTTTACTATTAATTACATTGATTATTTTATGCTGATAAGCATTTTTGTGGTATCTATATTTATTAATAAAAAGAGTGCTTTAAATAAAAATAATACACCAGAGGTGCTAGCATGAGTTCGCAAAGTAGCTTTTCTCAACAAACGGATAAAACGTTTTGGAAATACGGCCATTTAATTTTTACAGGCTTTTACTTACTGCCATTAATTATTAATTTTGACCAATTCACAAAAAGCCAAATGGGCCTATGTTTAGCTTTTTATATTGCCTTTATTATCTTGTATGTAAAAGCAATTAACTGCGATAACACAAAAATAACCACCTTATTTTTAGCCTTGCTCGCTATTTGTTTTAGCGCCACTTTTTTTACCTCTGGCACACCTACCTTATATGGCTTTGTTGCCTATGTAGCTGGGTATAGTTATAACTTAAAACAGCGGTTTTATGCCGCATTAGCCATTGTGGTGGCGCTTTTTACAAGTTCGTATTTAAGCGATATGGGAAAGCTTCAATACTTTTTGGCTGTGGCCTTAATATTATGTGCCGCTTTATTTAGTTATGGAATTGCAGCAAAAAGAGAACGCGACCATAAAAAGCGTGAGCAAGAAAGTGCAAACCAATTAGAGCAATTAGCTGCTATTGCTGAGCGTGAACGTATAGCGCGTGACCTACACGATATTTTAGGCCACTCACTTTCATCTATTGCATTAAAGGCCGAGCTGGCTAATAAGCTAAACCAAGGTGAGCGCTACGAGCAAGCAAACAACGAAATAGCCCAAGTAGCAGACCTTGCAAGGCAGCTACTTAGCGATGTACGCAGTGCCGTAAGCGACTTAAAAGAGCTTAATTTGGTAAGCCAAGTTGCTCAGTTAAAACAACGGTTATTAGAGCAAGATTTTAATATTACGTTTAACGTTGAATTATCTGTGCTACCTGCCAAGGTAGAGGGCATTGCTAGTTTAATAATTAAAGAGTCAGTCACTAACTTACTACGCCATAGCTCAACTAAAAACAGCGCAATAACAATTAAGCAAACACCCCAGCAATTACTCATTGAAGTAATAGATAATGCACCCTGTGGCAGGCTCGAGGCAGGCAACGGTTTAAACGGTATAAAAGAGCGAGCAGAGCAAATACAAGGTAGTGCAACTTTTACCTGTGGTGAACAATTTATATTAAACGTAGTACTGCCAATTTCATCTGAGGGTTTACAATGATCAAAATATTTTTAGTGGAAGATCAGGCGCTAGTGCGTGACGCTGTTAGTGCACTACTTAGCCTAGATTTTAATATTGACGTAATTGGCCAAGCAAGCAACGGGCTAGATGCTCTAAATGCTATTAATGCGCTTGATGAAGATGCAATGCCAAATATTATTTTAACCGATATTGAAATGCCTAAAATGAACGGCATAGAACTTAGTGAAAAAATAGCAACGCAATTTCCGGCTATAAAAATGGTGATCATGACCACGTTTTCACGTGCTGGATATATTAGGCGCTCGTTAAGTGCCGGTGTTAAAGGGTTCATATTAAAAGAAGCACCAAGTGACGAGCTAATCAACGCGCTTAAAAAGGTAATGCAAGGTCAAAAGGTAATTGACCCAGAGCTTGCCATTAACGCCCTAGACGACGCCGACCCACTTACCGACAAAGAAAGAAAAGCATTAAAGCTTGCAAGCGATGGCCTTAAAACGAGCGAAATAGCCACACAGTTATTTATAAGTGAAGGCACAACGCGTAACTATCTCTCAGACGCCATCGCCAAACTTAATGCAACAAACCGAATCGACGCAGCACGTATAGCTAAACAAAAAGGGTGGTTATAAACAAATTTGATTAAGGTTTATAAATTTAACACAAACCCTTACTATATTAGCCATAACAATAAAGAAACGAACAGCGCTTAAAACAAGCTTAAAATGCGCTAAAAGAGGGTTAAATGGCAAACTTAATAGATTTAACAGTAAAAAACAATGTCGCAATATTAACGATGAACACCGCAGAAAATCGACATAATCCAGCGTTTTTGGCTGAATTTAATTTACACCTTGATCATATTGAGGCTGATAAAAGCATTCACTCGGTTGTGCTCACTTCGGCAAGCGACAAAAGCTGGTCGTTGGGTATTGATCTTGAGTGGATGGCAAATCCAAGCATTTTACCAGCGGCTATTTCTGACTTTATGTTGCAAATAACACAGTTACTACAACGTATTGTTACGTTTCCTATGCCTGTTATTGCCGCCCTTAACGGCCATACGTATGGTAATGGTGCTGTACTGGCTTGTGCCTGCGACTTTAGATTTATGAAGTCAGATAAAGGCTTTTTTTGCTTTCCAGAGGTTGATGTATTGGTCCCTTTTGTACCGTCTATGTTTCCTATTATTAATAAAGCGATACCGCAAACCTTTTTTAATAGGCTAGCAATGACGGGCGAACGCGTGGGCGCGCAACAACTGTTTGAAAACAACGTAATAGAAGCTGTATTTTCTAACAGTGACGAACTGCAAGCCGGTGTAATTGAATTTGCAGCGCAGTTTAATAAAAACCGTTGGATTTACGCTCAAAACAAATCGCAAATGAATAAACACATTTTACACACTATAAAAGAAGAAGACCCTGCCTTTATCGATAACGTGAGTAAAATGTTGTACAAAAATTTGCATAAAACTAAGTAATAACTGAGTTAACGGATGCAGCTTAATCACAATGACATAATTAAGCTGCATAGTTAAGCACGCATTAAGGCCCTGTACGCTAAGTTTTCTAAAACTAAATAACCGATAAATGCGCTTTGTTTAAAGATTAAGTGCTTTTACCTGTCTCATTTTACGTATATGGGTTAAAATACTTCCATAACCAACTAACAAGATAGTGAATGTCAAACCAAGATCCAAATCTCAGTCGAGAACAAGAAAAGTACGAAAACCCCGTCCCTAGCCGTGAGTTTATACTTACTCATCTTCAAGAGCGTTCAAAACCTGCTAACTACGCACAGTTATGCGAAGAACTAGCCGTGAATGATGAAGAGCGTCAAATTGCATTTAAACGTCGCCTTCGTGCCATGGAGCGCGATGGTCAGTTATATTTTAATAAATTTAAATGCTATGCACTTATTGACGAAGCCGGTTTAACTAAAGGCAAAGTAATAGGCCACAGAGACGGTTTTGGCTTTTTAGAAGTTGAAGGCGAGAACAAAGATTGGTTTATTGCCAAACATCAAATGAACATGGTGTTACATGGCGACATTGTACTAGCTAAAGGTACAAAACGTGGCTCTGGCTCAAAATGTGATGCCCGTATTATTAAAGTGCTTACCAACGAGCGCGCCCCTATTGTAGGGCGTTACTTTGTTGAACATGGTGTTGCAGTTGTAGTCGCTGAAGACCCGCGTATTACGCAAGACATAATGATTTTACCTGGCAACGAAAACGGTGCCCGCCACAACCAAATGGTGCAGGTTAAAATTACTCAAAACCCTAGCCGCAATATGAACGCGGTAGGTAAAGTTGTTGACGTACTGGGTGAACATTTGGCGCCTGGTATGGAAATTGAAGTTGCCCTTCGTAATCACGATATTCCGCATGTTTGGCCAGAAGAAGTGGACGCACAAGTGGCTCACTTAGGCGAATTTGTAGAAGATGCAGACAAACAAGGCCGCGTAGATTTACGCGACCTACCGCTTGTTACGATAGATGGCGAAGACGCCCGCGACTTCGATGATGCAGTGTACTGTGAGCCTAAAAAATCAGGCGGTTGGCGTTTATGGGTTGCTATTGCCGATGTATCGCATTACGTAGGTATGAACACGCCACTAAATAAAGAAGCCATCGCACGTGGTAACTCAGTGTATTTTCCTGAACAAGTGATCCCAATGCTACCAAAAGTACTGTCTAACGGGTTGTGTTCGCTTAACCCTAAGGTAGACCGCCTTTGCATGGTTGCTGAAATGACCGTATCAGCGGCGGGTAAGTTGTCGGGTTATAAATTTTACGAAGCGGTGATGAATTCGCACGCGCGCTTAACGTACACCAAAGTAAACGCCATTTTACAAAATGACGAAAAGCTTCGTGACGAATACGCCGACGTAGTGCCACATTTAACTGACCTGCAGCAAATGTACATGGCGCTTAAATCTGCACGTCAAGAACGCGGTGCTATTGAGTTTGAAACGCTCGAAACACGCTTTGTATTTAATGCGCAGCGTAAAATAGAGTCTATTGTGCCTGTTATCCGTAACGACGCGCACAAACTTATTGAAGAATGTATGATTTTAGCCAACGTGTCAGCGGCTAAATTACTTGAAAAGCACGAAGCCAGCGCACTTTACCGTGTACATGACGAGCCCGACAGCGAAAAACTAGGTAACTTTACTCAGTTTTTAACTGAGCTTGGTATTCAAAGCACATTAAGTGATGAACCAACGCCAAAAGAAATAACCCAAGTATTAGGTAAATTAGGCGAGCGCCCAGAAGCGGATCTTATTCAAACTATGCTGTTGCGTTCAATGAAGCAAGCCGTTTACCAGCCAGATAACATAGGCCACTTTGGTTTAGCGCTTTCGGCTTATGCGCACTTTACATCGCCTATTCGTCGTTACCCAGATTTAGTTGTACACCGTGCAATTAAAGCGGTACTAAAAGCACAAGGTCTACAAACATCAGGCGCGTATGCTTATACTGACGATGAAGTAGATCAATTAGGCGAGCAGTGTTCAACCACCGAACGCCGTGCAGACGATGCGACTCGCGAAGTAGCCGATTGGCTTAAATGTGAGTTTATGCAAGACCACGTTGGTGATGAGTTTAACGGGGTTATTTCATCGGTAACTAATTTTGGTTTATTTATACGCTTAGACGATTTACAAATTGATGGTTTAATTCACGTTACTAATTTAGGCGACGAGTTTTTTGCCCATGATGCTGCAAAACATTGCCTAATAGGTGAGCACACACATAAAGTTTACCGCCTTGGCGATAAAGTGACAGTGCAAGTTGCCTCAGTTAGTTTAGACGATCGCCGTATAAACTTAGTGCTCAAAGGCGATGTAGCGCAAGATAGATATTCACGCCGTCGTGCACCAAAAGGTAAAGCACCAGCGAGTGTACGCTCACAGTTAAAAGCAGGCAAAGTACCGGGCAAAAAGTCAGACGACAAGCCCAAAGGTAAAAAAAAGCCAGCCGGTAAAGGTAAAGCTGCTGGTAAGTCGGCGGTTAAAGCCAGCGATGGCACCACAAAGAAAAAACTGAAAAAGAAATCGGCTAAAAAGCCTAAAAGACCAGGCAAAAATGCCCGTAAACGTACAAGCCCAGGAGCATAAAATACGTGAGTAATGAATTAATTTTTGGCTTTCACTCTGTTGAAGCAATTTTAGCAAAAGAGCCTGAGCGATTTTTAGAAATTTACGCCCTTAAAGGCCGTGATGACAAACGCTTAACACCGATTATTGATGAAGCACGTAAATTTGGTATTTCAGTACAATTTATGCAGCGTAAAGCACTTGATAACAAGTCGAAAGACGAGCAGCATCAGGGGATTATTGCTAACGTAAAAGCGGCGCCAACGTACAACGAAAAAGATCTAGATGCGATCATTGCCCGTGAAGAAACCCCATTTTTATTGGTACTTGATGGCATAACCGATCCGCATAACTTAGGTGCATGCTTGCGTAGTGCAGATGCGGCAGGTGTTCACGCGATCATTGTTCCTAAAGATAAGTCGGCAAAACTTAACGGCACAGCGCGTAAAGTAGCGTGTGGCGCAGCAGAAACTGTGCCCCTTATTCAAGTAACTAACCTTGCACGTACGCTTCGTGAAATTAAAGACGCGGGTGTATGGGTAGTTGGTACTGCTGGCGAAACAGATACACACGTATTTGATGCAAGCTTAACAGGCCCAATGGCCATTGTTATGGGTGCAGAAGGCGAGGGGATGCGCCGTTTAACGCGTGAGCATTGCGATGTATTGGTTAAAATTCCAATGGCAGGTTCGGTGTCTAGCTTAAATGTATCGGTTGCAACCGGTATTTGTTTATTTGAAGTATTACGCCAACGTAACGCAAACAATTAAATTGCTCTAGCTTAAAGCTTAAGCATTAAAAAAGCCGAGATTAAATAATCTCGGCTTTTTTGTATTTATAATTTACGCTGTTAGCGAACCGTTTATTTTATCAAAGCGCAGGTAAACGGTTTAATAACAAGGCAATAATTTAGATGTGTAGTGCTCTTACATAAAAAATTATTAACGCTGTTAGTGAACCGTTTATTTTATCAAAGCGCAGGTAAACGGTTTAATAACAAGGCAATAATTTAGATGTAAAGTGCTCTTACATAAAAAATTATTAACGCTGTTAGTGAACCGTTTAACCAGCTTTAAGCTTAAAAGCTATATGTGTAGCCCATTTGAATGCTACGTGGCTTACCTGGCTGAATACCGCCATTAGCACGGTTAGCGATGTACGTTTTATCAAACAGATTATCAACCGTTAAGTATACTTTTTGGTTGTCGTCGATTAAGTATTTAGCCGCTAAATCCCACACTACACGACTGTCAATTGCATTTAAGCCTGAGTCAGAAAGGTCAGCATGAGAATCAGATACGTAACGTATTTGGCTGTTAACAACAAACGATGCAAACTCAGCGCCTAACGATAAAGCAACTTGGTTTTCAGGTACGTAAGGCATTGCGTCGCCTTTTTCTACCGAGCCCCAAATTTCTGAATCAAACGTGTTTTTAAACTCAGAGTCAGTGTATGTATACGTTAATTTAACTGGAAATTGTGCTGCGTCTGTTGCAAATGTACGACCCGCACTAAATTCAAACCCCGATACTTCTACTTCACCGTAGTTGTATTGGTCGCCAATGTTCTCGTCGCTACAACCTACTGCCGCAGTACAGTTACCGTGCATATTGTCGTAATCAGAGAAAAACGCAATCACTTCACCGTTAAAGCCATCCATATTAAAGCGAGAGCCAAACTCAAGGTTTACACTTTCTTCTTCTTCTTGGTCAGCATTACCCGGTGCCGCAGGAGCGTAACCTTTTTGAATACCAGCAAGTAACGTCACGTTGTCGTTAAGTGTGTAGGTGGCACCTAACGATGGCACTAAAATTTCAGTATCGTTCGAAATATCTTTAGTTAAGCCATTGCTACGAGTTGGATCTGATTTAGACCATTCTTCACGTGTAATGGTAATGTCTTCGTAACGAAGACCTGCATTAATAACTAACGCGTCTAATGCCCATTCGTCTTGAACAAATAACGTGCTTGCTTTAGCGCTGTCTACACGGTTGCTATCTGAACCAGGAATACCTTGCGATGTTAGCGTCATGCTTAGATCTTGATTAAGCGTGTACGTGTCTTGCCATTGGAAACGATCCATTTCGTCTTCGTGGTAACGCACACCAACAGTAACGTAGTGATCGCCTGCAGGAATATGTAATTCAGACTGAATGCCTTTTGCTTGGTAATCACGGTTGTTAGCTTTAACACCAATACCTTCAATACCTTCGCTTGTTGGGTTTGCTTCAAAATCGCTGT
The DNA here is from genome assembly GCF_001469195.1 of Pseudoalteromonas sp. 10-33. Taxonomy (NCBI): domain Bacteria; kingdom Pseudomonadati; phylum Pseudomonadota; class Gammaproteobacteria; order Alteromonadales; family Pseudoalteromonadaceae; genus Pseudoalteromonas; species Pseudoalteromonas sp. 10-33. The sequence continues at coordinate 316,294 of NZ_LOFI01000001.1, forward strand.
ATTGTTCAAGTGTGCTTGTGCCTACACTGCTTGCTTTATACCAATTACGATGAAAATCGTTTAGGTAAGCGGTTGCAAGTAATTCGTAGCCTTCGCCAAAACGGTACGCGTAGTTTAGTTGGTAAGCATTGTGGCGAGTATTCATTTCATCGTTTTGTGATGCAGCGTAACGGCGATTAGGGTTTGCTTTGTAATCTTCGTCAGTTAAGCCCATATAAGTTTCGTCTGATGTTTCGTCAGAGTATTTTACTTTTAGCTCAATGTTATGCGCATCGTTTTGACCAAACGTATGGCCAAATTTTAATAGTAAATCTGTTTTTTCAAAGCCCGTGTTGTCGTTGCCAACAGGAAGCTCTTTAAAGCCATCGGCGCCGTAAGTAAATACTTCAACCAAGCCAGACGTGTTGTTTTTTTCTTTACCAAAGTATGCGTGGCCTTTGTAGTAGCCATCGCTACCAAGGGCTGCATCTACCATACCTTTAGAACTATTTGGCTCGGTTGGTAAGCTACGAGAAAGTAAGTTTAAAACGCCACCTGTAGTACGAGGACCGTATTTAACAGAGGCCGCGCCTTTTAATACTTCTATTGTTTCCATACGACCCATAGTAGGGAAGTAATAAGCAGAAGGTGCAGAATAAGGGGCTGGTGCGACTAATACGCCATCTTCCATTACAGAAATTTTATCGTTACGGCCGGTACCAGTACCGCGCATACCAATGTTAGGGCGAAGGCCGTAGCCATCTTCTTCTTGAACGTAAACACCCGGAACAGACGCTAAAACACGCGAAATATCGGTAAACTCAAATTTTTGAAGTTCTTCGTCAGAGATAAAAGTAGCCGAACCAGGAATGTCGTTTATAGCTTGCTGTGAGCCAATAACTGTAATTTGTTCAAAGCGTTGTTCTTTATCGCTGGTGTCTTTAGCCATTGCAGTGGCTGTAAAAGACAAAGCAACCGCAGTTGCAAGAGTAGATACTAAAAACTTAGGGTTCATTTTTGTCCTAATCACGTTGATTATCTAAATTGGCGTAATTTGAACACGTTGACGAATGCGAATCAATATTATTAAGTATAAAATTATTCATTTTTTTAGAACTAAAAACATATATTATGTAACTTAATTAACTTTTTTATATCTTTTGTATTATTTTGTCATCGTGAAGCTAGGTATAAAGTTGAGTGTGTGTTTTATTAGCCTAAACGCAAGGCAATAAACTCAGCAAGCTTATCTACCGCATTTTCAGACTCACCTGAACTTTTAACCAAGCTAATACCAATGTCGCCCAGTGCAGGTAGGTATTTAGTTTGTACTTGGTAGTTAAGCTCACTGGGTACGGTACTTTTTGCAAGTACTGTAATGCCAAGCCCTTCTTTTAAAGCCGCAATAAGCCCAGTTAAGTCGGCGTTACTATATACAATACGGTATTTTATGCCGGCACTTTTAAGCGCATCGGTAGCGCGGCGGCGATAAATGCATCCCTCTGGCGCGGTTACCAAGGTAACTACTTGGTTTTGTGCTTGGTTTAAATCGCCCACCCATACCAATTGGTCTTGCATAAAAATAGGAAATTTACTTGAGGTAAGTTGCTCGTTTAGCGCAAGAACTAAATCAAATTGGTCTTGCCTTGAAGCCGATAATAAATGCTTACTTAAACGCGATTTAACTTCAAGCGATACCTCTGGGTAAAGCGCCACAAAGTCGCCAATAATAGAAGGGAGTATACGCGCTGCAAATTCACTCGGTATGCCTAAGCGTACTTTTCCGGCAATGCTCTCTGAGGTAAATTGCTGCAAAATGGCGTCGTTGTATTGCATCATCTGTTTTGCCATGGGCAATAATAGTTCGCCGTACTGGTTAAGTACTTGGCGCTGACCTTGCTTTTTAAATAGTTTATAACCCAATACATCTTCTAAGCGCTTTATTTGTAAGCTTACCGCAGGTTGCGAAAGCCCTAAAAAGTCGCCTGCTTTGGCAAATCCGCCTACATCTACAATCATTACAAAGGTACGTAAACTGTCGGTTGATATATTTTTCATATTTAAAATTACAATTTATGTGGCCACATATATAAGTATTATTTATCAATTGATAAATAATTACAATTTGTTGTTACAGACACCGCGCAATATAATTTTGAGATTAAAAATACACAGGTGTTTGTTATGACTTTCAACCCAATAATGTTTGCCCGCCACAGCAACGCCAACAGCGCGGTTATAAACGCTTTGCAAGCAAATAACAGCACAGTTGTAATGGATTTTAGCGGCAGCGAAGCTTCTGTATTTTTAAGCAGTATTTTAGGTCACGATTTAACAAAATTAACGGCCAGCGGTTTAGGCTTAAAAGGCACGCTAGACGGCGACTTCAATTCTGACTTTAGCTACGCCGTGTATTATTTCAGCGAAACTGCCTTTCGATTTGTATTACCTCACAGCGCAAGCCTTCAATTACAGTCACTTATAAACGAACAACAGCTTCGTTTTGATATTGACTACGTTATTCGTACCGACTTAACCAGCTTTACCTTAAGCGGCGAAAACGCCTTTGATACGTTAGTTGATGCCTTTAAGTTAACTCCCGGTTTGCGATTATCTGACGCGCAATTATGCTACGGTGCGCAAAGCGGTCAGGTATTTATTACCGCAATTGATAACAAAGATGAGCAGCATTTTGTGCTCATAGCTAAAGCGCCAGAGCTACAAAAATGGCAAAGCTATATGCAAACGCAAGGTTTTGCTGTCATGCAAAATCAGGCCGCATAACAAAACAATCAACAGGTAAACATAGCTATGTTTGCCTGTTTTTAATTTAAGCCACGCCCATTAAGGGTCAATTTAAAACGTGAAGGAATGTTATGACTTCTAAAACTGTACTACATGCTAAGCACCTAGAAGCGGGCGCAAAAATGGTTGATTTTCATGGCTGGGAAATGCCAATCAACTACGGCTCACAAATAGAAGAACATAATGCAGTGCGTAACGATGCCGGTATGTTTGACGTATCACATATGACCATTGTTGATATTGAAGGCGACCAAGCTAAAGCATTTTTACGTAAGCTTGTAGCAAACGACGTGGCTAAATTAACCGTACCGGGCAAAGCACTTTACACGGGCATGCTTAACGCGCAAGGCGGCGTAATCGACGACCTTATAATTTACTTTTTCAGTGAAACGTTTTACCGCCTAGTGGTTAACTCGGCTACGCGCGAAAAAGACTTAGCGCATTTAGCTAATGTATCGAGCAATTTTGCCGTTACAGTGACTGAGCGCCCAGAGTTTGCAATGATTGCAGTACAAGGCCCTAACGCACGCGAAAAAACAGGCATGCTTCTAAATGCAGAGCAACAAGCGGCAGTTGAAGGTATGAAGCCGTTTTTTGGTGTTCAAGTGGGTGATTTATTTATTGCTACAACGGGTTATACTGGCGAAGACGGTTACGAAATTGTAGTACCAAACGACCAAGCAGCCGATTTATGGCAACAACTGCTAGATGCAGGTGTAGCGCCAGCTGGTTTAGGTGCACGTGACACGCTACGTTTAGAAGCAGGTATGAACCTTTACGGCCTAGATATGGACGAAAGTGTATCGCCACTTGCTGCTAACATGGCATGGACTATTGCATGGGAACCAGAAGATCGTGACTTTATTGGCCGTGACGTACTGGTTAAACAACGCGCCGAAAAAAGCACCGACAAACTTGTTGGTTTAGTACTTGAAGAAAAAGGCGTATTGCGTAGCGGTTCAAAAGTAATTGTTGACGGTGGGGAAGGGGTTATTACCTCAGGTACTTTCTCACCTACACTTGGTTTTAGTGTAGCCCTTGCACGTGTACCACGTTCAACAGGCGACACAGCTCAAGTAGAAATGCGCAAAAAATTAGTTAACGTTAAAGTAGTTAAGCCTAGCTTTGTACGTAACGGTAAATCAATAATTTAAATTTGGTGTTATCACCCAAGAATACCAATCATGTTGAGTTATTAACCACTTACAGCGACGGATAAATAGAGTGATAACAAGGCATTAATTTTGATATGTAGTTGTTCTACCTGAGAAATTAATAACGATGTTAGCGCTTTATTTAGACCGCTAGAGTGGTTAAATATTTAAGTTGATTGGTATCATAACCAAAGGAATATAAAAATGAGCAATATCCCTACTGAATTAAAATACGCTTCTTCACACGAGTGGGTTCGCAACGAAGGTGACGGTACCTTTACTGTAGGTATTACAGAGCACGCACAAGAACTACTTGGTGACATGGTATTTGTTGAATTACCAGAAGTGGGCGACGAAGTAGACGCAGGCGAAGATTGTGCAGTAGCAGAGTCGGTTAAAGCGGCATCAGACATCTACGCACCAATTAGCGGCGAAATTGTTGCCATTAACGAAGAGCTAGAAGACGCACCTGAAACAGTAAACAACGACGCGTACGGTGATGGTTGGTTATTCCGTGTTAAAGCATCTGATGAGTCTGAACTAGACAACCTATTAGACGCTGAAGGTTACTCGCACACTATCGACGAAGAGTAATCACTCTTTATTGATACTTAAAAGCCCCGTTTTATGTTTGATGGGGCTTTTATGATTTTATCGCCAACTTTCCATACCATTTTGACGTTAAATCATCATATATTTTAATTAATACTAGTTACCCATTAGTATTTAGGATCATAGGAATCTAGACACATGTCAAACGCCAAATCTCTTGAGCAGTTAGAGCAAAAGCAAGATTTTATTCGCCGCCATATTGGGCCTAGCCCAGCACAAGTAAGCGATATGCTGAGCGCTTTAGAAGTATCGAGTGTGCAAGAGCTGATCGATCAAACTGTACCGGCTAACATTCGCCTAGAGCAACCGCTAAGCATTGGCGAAAGCCGTACTGAAGTTGAAACACTAAGCTACTTAAAATCGGTAGCAAGCAAAAATAAAGTTTTCAAATCGTACATTGGCCAAGGCTACCACCCAACACATGTACCGCACGTGATTTTACGTAACGTACTAGAAAATCCGGGTTGGTATACAGCGTACACGCCGTACCAGCCAGAGATTGCACAAGGGCGTTTAGAATCGTTACTAAACTTCCAAACTATGACCCTAGATTTAACCGGCCTTGATTTAGCAAGCGCGTCGTTACTTGACGAATCAACCGCTGCTGCCGAGGCAATGGGCCTAGCAAAACGTGTATCAAAAGCTAAAAAAGCCAATGCATTTTTTATTGCCGACGACGTACACACACAAACTATAGACGTTGTAAGTACCCGTGCTGAGCAATTTGGTTTTGAAATCATTATTGGTAAAGCGGCCGACGCCGTTAACCACGACATTTTTGGTGCATTATTCCAATACCCATCTACATCGGGCGAAATAGTTGACGTAACCGACCTAATTGCTGGTGTTCAAAGCAAAAAGGCCATTGCCTGTGTTGCTGCCGACATTATGAGCTTATTACTATTAAAAGCACCGGGTAAATTAGGTGCCGACGTAGTACTAGGTTCGGCTCAGCGTTTTGGTGTACCAATGGGTTACGGCGGCCCACATGCTGCATTTTTTGCAACACGTGACGCGTACAAGCGTTCATTACCAGGGCGGATTATTGGTGTATCTAAAGACCGTTTAGGTAACGACGCACTGCGCATGGCAATGCAAACGCGCGAACAACACATTCGCCGCGACAAAGCCAACTCAAACATTTGTACAGCGCAGGTACTGCTTGCCAACATGGCCGCGTTTTACGCGGTGTACCACGGCCCGCAAGGCTTAAAAACTATCGCGCAGCGCATTCACCGCTTTGCTGATATTTTAGCAACTGGCCTAAAAGCAAAAGGTGTAGCACTTAAGCACAGCACGTGGTTTGATACGTTAACAGTAGTAAGCGACAACAAAAACGATGTAATAGCACGTGCCATTGCACACGGTGTTAACTTTGCTACAAACCACGACGGCGAGTACTCAATTTCGGTTTCAGAAACCACAACACGTGCCGATGTAGCTGAGTTATTTGATATTGTACTAGGTGAAGGCCACGGCCTAAGCGTAGATGCCATTGCAGCCGATATTGAAGCAAACGGTAGCGACTCTATTCCAGCAAGTTTAGTGCGTGATGACGAAGTATTAACGCATCCAAACTTTAACAGCTACCATAGCGAAACAGACATGCTTCGCTACATTAAGCGCCTAGAAAACAAAGATTTAGCGCTTAACCACTCAATGATCTCGTTAGGTTCATGTACCATGAAACTAAACGCGACCGCTGAGATGATCCCCGTTACATGGCCTGAATTTGCAAACCTTCACCCATTCTGCCCGCTAGACCAAGCAGAAGGTTACCAAATAATGATTAACGAGCTGCACGACTGGCTAGTTAACATTACCGGTTACGATGCGGTTTCACTGCAGCCAAACTCGGGCGCACAAGGTGAATACGCAGGCTTAATTGCCATTCGCAAATACCACGAGTCACGCGGCGATGCGCACCGTAACGTATGTTTAATTCCAAGTTCTGCGCATGGTACTAACCCTGCATCAGCGCAAATGGCCAGCATGAAAATTGTGGTGGTTAACTGTGACAAAAACGGCAACATCGACATGGCCGATTTAAAAGCGAAAGCTGAAGAAGTGTCTGAAAACTTGTCGTGTGCCATGATCACGTACCCATCTACCCACGGTGTTTACGAAGAAACCATTCGTGAACTATGTGACATTATTCATGAGCACGGCGGCCAAGTTTACATGGACGGCGCAAACATGAACGCACAAGTGGGCGTAACAAGCCCAGGCTTTATTGGCTCAGACGTATCGCACTTAAACTTGCATAAAACGTTTTGTATTCCGCACGGTGGCGGCGGCCCAGGTGTAGGCCCAATTGGTGTTAAATCGCACCTTGCGCCATTTATGCCAAACCACAGCGTAATTAACGTACCGGGTACCAACATTAACAACGGTGCCGTATCGGCAGCGCCTTACGGCTCAGCGGCTATTTTACCTATTTCATGGGCATACATTACTATGATGGGCTCAGAGGGCTTAAAACAAGCCACCGAAATGGCCATTGTGAACGCTAACTACCTAACGCACGAGTTAAGCCAGCACTTCCCAATTTTATACCGTGGCCGCAACAATCGCGTTGCGCACGAATGTATTGTTGACTTACGCCCATTAAAAGAAGCGTCAGGCATTACTGAAATGGACGTCGCTAAACGCCTACAAGATTACGGCTTCCATTCACCCACTATGTCGTTCCCAGTAGCGGGCACATTGATGATTGAGCCAACTGAGTCTGAGTCAAAAGGCGAGATAGACCGCTTTATCGAAGCAATGGTATCTATCAAAGGCGAAATAGACAAAGTAATCTCTGGGGAATGGTCAATCGAAAACAACCCACTTGTTTTTGCACCGCACACACAAGCAGACGTTTTAGGTAACGAATGGGACCGCGGGTACGACCGTTTTTACGCTGCATTCCCAGTGCCTTCGGTAGCTAAAGACAAGTTCTGGCCAACCGTTACACGAATAGATGACGTATACGGCGACCGTAACTTAGTATGTTCATGCCCAGCGGTAGAGACTTATAGAGATTAATTTTTGATTAAACTCAAATAATTAAAAAAGCCGTTGCAGCAATGTAGCGGCTTTTTTGTGCGTGGTGATTAGCCATAAATTATATGAAGGTAGGTTGGGTAGAGTGAAACGAAACCCAACGAATCACGAATATACTTATTAGCTCAAAAGCCAAGAGTATGTGTTATTTATTTCCAGAGCATATTTTTAGAGATTCTGGCTTATTCATTTCAATAAGCCAGGTTTAATCCATTAATTTAAGTTAATGAGTTAAAAATATTCCAAGGTTACTACCAAAGACTAGCGGCATTGTATTATTAGTTATGTTGCCAAATTTTATTGAGTGACCCTCTACCTTTCCTGCTAATGGGTAGCTTTGCCATACAATGTCACCTGTCTTTGTGCTAACCTCAGAGATAAGACTTGATTGTGAATAATTATCATCACTGATGTTTGTAGTTATTAATACATTATCAGAATCAGGTAATTGTATTAGGCCTGTTAATTCACCATTAATTTGAGCTTTTAGTAATAGTTGTAAGTCGAATGAAAAAGTAACTAAATTACCTTGATATGAGTATTTAGGAGAGAAACATAAAATACTATCAGTTTGAGGTTGTGCATAAAGACGACTACATTCCTCTGAGTTTACTGAGCTGGAGCGCATACTTAGTTTATTATCTTCAAAGTTAAGAATTGTAAGGCTATTTCTGGTGCCCAGTATTACCAATTTTTCCCCTAAAGTACTCGTAGTTGTAGTCACTGAGGTGATGGCATCGCCAGCAGTCCATGTAGCTAGGATATTATTGTTACTAATATCGTGTATGGTAAGTACCTCATTTGTGGCGATTAATGCATCGTCATGGCCATCGTTATTAATATCCGTAACTTCTAAACCATTATAATTAGAAGTGTCATCTTCTGTCGTTACTTGCCCTTTAGAAATATCAGACTCTAATTCAATTACGTTTAGAGCAGGAGAGTAATTGAGAGCTCCAAATATAAATAATTCATCATAATTGTCTGAATCTATATCACCGATTGCTGCTAGGGCTGCTTGGAGAATATTTGATGAGCTATTATAATTAGGTGTAACTTCACCATTTTCATTCATAGTTAAGTATCGAGGGCGAATATAGCCACTATTTGTACTAGAAATTATATAAACTGCCGCCTCTTTTTCAGGGCTTATATTTGCCCACCCAGCTGCAATATAGGAATCGTATTGTGAAGGTGATTCTCTATTTTCGTTATGCCATAAAATTTCGGGGTTTGGAGTAATACCAGCGATGACTAGTATATCTTTACCTGAACTGCTTAAGCCTGACCCCCAAACAATTTCTTCTTTACCATCATTATTTATGTCGCCAACAACCATCGCAGCGCTGCCATGATCTATAAGTGGCAGTGTCCACAGATCTGCATAAGTATCATCAGTAATATCGTAGGCGTGAACTTGACCCCATTGGCAGTCGCCGATTATTATTTCATCGGCTGGGTCGTTATCTATATTTGCTGTGGCTACAGAACAATTATCCTGATTATCAATCGTTAGGATTTGAGAGCGATCATTTGCATTCCATACTGTTATCGAATTCCATCCTCCAGTACTAATGATCTCATCTATACCATCGCTATTTACATCGCCTGTTTCCATAATTGTTCCAAAGCCGGCAGCGTTAAACCATTGACTGCTAGCACTTTGGATATCAAAAATATCACCGTTTGAAAGTATTAATTCTAATGATGTGTCGCTATCGATATTGGCAACAGCTATTTCAATAGGAGAATCTCCCTCTAGAGAAAAGCTAAAAAGCTCTGTTTGAAAATTATTGTCGTAAACAACAGCTTCTTTAGCGCTATAGCTTTCACCAAAAATTACGATTAATTCAGGTTCGCTATCACTATCAATATTTTTTACCATAAAATTGTGGATAGTTTTATTTGTTGTAAACACACCGCTCGGAGGCTGTGTAAAATTACTTACTTGATAGATATTATTATTTGTTTCTACAAAGATATTATTTGCGCCATTATTTTCTTTAAATACAGAGAGGCGCATTTCATTCTGATTACCGCCAAAAGAGTATGGGTAGCTGTAAATTGATTCGAATCCATCGCCTTTTTGAGATATGACAGACAGCCCACCTAATTTATCAAGCACCAACATTTCGTTATTTTCATCGCCAATGAAGTTACCAATTTGCATACCGTTAGATGTATAGGTGAGCTCAATATCCTTTCTCATTGTAGGTGCTTTAAAGTTTGGTATTGTTACATTAATCTCACTAACTAATGGCTCAAGAGTTCTATTAGATGTAAAAGCAAATTTAACCGTATTTTGTTGCGTTATCATAGGCAATAGTGGGGTCCATTTTACTTCCCCCTTGCTTGATACCGTCATTCCAGTAGGTCCGAATAATAACTCGACTGGGGTGTCTGACTCAGCATCTTTATTTACACTAAATGTAACTTCTTCGCCTGCTTTTGCTTCATTAGGTGCGTTAGATAAAGACAACGATATTGATCTATCAAGCGTAAAGATAGCATTGCCGCCAGTGTCTGATTCATACCATTGCATTTGTTGTTCATTAGTAAAACTAACAAATAGTTCAAGGTTAGCTCCAACAATATAATCAAAAGAGTTTTCGCAGTCATACCCTTGATTTTGTTGCTCAAAGCTTAGGACTAATGAGTGGCGTTCGCCGCTATCGACAGATTGCTCAAATGAGTAGCTACCGACTACATTTGACTGATTAGAACTAATTTCGAAACTACCATCTGTATTAAACTGAAATACTTCTAGGCATTTATTAGGGTACTCGTAAAACCAAGTTGCACTAATTGATTTTGATGTATTATTACCAACAGGGGCTATGGGCTTTGCGGCATCTTGACCTTCGCCTCCACCACCGCAACCGGAAATGAAAATCGTTGATAAAAATATTACAGAGAGGAGCTTTCGCATTACATCTTCCTTAATTTTAGGTTTGATAAGACATACAAATAAACCAGGATATATGATTAGTCATGACACAAAGTATAACTAACGGATAAAAGTGAACAAATTGTGAATAAAAACAACCTAAAAATCTAGTTAAATCGTAATTATTTGTAAACATGAGTAAACTGTGCCACAGCTTTTATTAAAAGTGGTGCGACACCTAAATGGCTAGTTAGAGATTTTATATTTTCGCTGCAAGGTAAAAAGCGTAAGTATGTTGCGTACAAACAGTTTGTTGAATATGAGTGTAATGAAGAAGTAAGCGCTTTTTATAGTGCTAAAAAGTTATTGTCGGTGCTAGGCAGTGATGACTTTGTTGAAAGCATTAAAGGCTATATTGCAACATCAAACAATGAAAGTAAGCTTGTTAGTAAAAGGCATTCAGCGAATGATGTAATTACCTACTTGGCTAACCACTTTAATGTTGAGGTAGATGATATAGTAATGGTTAAAAAGGGGCGAAAAGAAAAAAACTTACCCCGATGGTATGCTATTAAATTGTGCCAAGATTTAACGGGATTAAATTTGCAGGCATTAGCAGATGTTTTTAATGTTAAACACTATTCGGCCATATCAAAAGCTGTTGGTAGATTAAATGCATTAATCATTGAAAATAAGCAGGTTAAATTACAGTGGGAAGAACTTCGAGATTGTTTGATGTCTGAAGTCAAGATTTGATAATCATATAGAAAGCTCCTCGAGTTTTTCGATACAGTTGTGTTGACCAAAACATAAACTGTACCCCGAGGAACTTAGTATGAAACTATATGGTGGAATTGACTTGCATTCAAATAATAGTGTTATTGCTATCATTAATGAACACGGTGAAACGCTTAGCTGCAAGCGTTTAAATAATGATATGTCTGTCATTTTATCTTTCTTAGCCCCTTATAAAGACAAGTTAACAGGGCTTGTTGTTGAATCAACATTTAATTGGTATTGGTTAGTTGATGCATTAATGGATGCAGAATTTAAACTACACTTAGCAAACCCTGCTGCAATCCAGCAATATTCAGGCTTAAAGCATGCTGATGACCACAGTGATGCGTGTTGGTTAGCTGAAATGCTACGTTTAAACATTCTGCCTGAAGGCTATATTTATCCTCGAGAGCTCAGGGCTGTTCGCGACTTAATGCGTAAACGAATGGACATTGTTCAACAGTCCACTAAAAACTTATTATCAGTGCAAAGTTGTTACATGCGTCATCTTGGATACAAGCTCAGTAGCAACAAAATCAAACAAATGGCCGCTATCAGAAAAGGCGTCAATGTTGAGCAAGTACACACCGATTTCAGCTCAACGAATACAGCACTGTCGGTCATTTCTAATCTCTCATTAATACGCTGTGCTCAACAGCAAATCAATGCAATAGAGAGCGCTATATTACAACAAACATCGCTCTCCCCTGAGTTTATAAACCTAACCAGTATCGATGGAATTGGGAATACGTTAGCACTGACCATTATGTTAGAGACAGGCACTATTAAACGTTTTGATAGCCCAGGGAATTTCTCATCGTATTGCCGCTGTGTTAAAGGGGCAAGGTACAGTAATGGAAAGAAAAAAGGCGCGACGAATCAGAAGAATGGTAATCGTTATTTAGCGTGGGCCTTTACTGAGGCTGCTAACTTTGCCATTCGTTATAACCCAACAGTTAAAAAATATTATCAACGAAAACTGGCTAAAACGAACCAAGTTATCGCAATTAAAACGGTTGCGCATAAGCTCGCAAGAGCCTGTTATCACGTGCTTAAAGACAATGTACCATTCGATGAATACAAGGCGTTTGCTTAGCGACTATAAAAAATTTGGTTAACGTGTTGAGCTAGTAATGGGGTTGGTAAAACCATTAGATTTGATTGAGTCTGCACGTTAACCGCTCATATTTTAAATACTGGATATGCCCAATGTTTGAGCCACAAAGGGTTGGTTATGTTCAAGCATAAACCACAGAATTGTTACAGCGCAGTGTGTAAACACAGCCAGAAACTGGACTGATATTGGAACTAAACGATGACTGAGGCGAAAGCCAAGGGCATTAATTAATCATCAATAATGCTTAATTAAACTGCCTAAATTCATATGGGTGACTGGTGCATATTCACACCAATCGACGTCATTACTGGATGCGTAGCCATATTCAAATTGAGTTTAAAAATAACAACACTTGGTTTTTGAATAAAAAAATCAAGAAAACACAGCTGCCTGCTTGACCGGAACTTTCTAATGGGTGACCCCTTGTTGACTGACCCCTTGTTGACTTATACCTTATAAATTCCCTTTTAAATAAGAGGTTACTATGGTTCGTAGAGCGGTCATTCTACTTTGCATTTTATGCTTTAATATAAGCTCGTTACATGCCAGCGAAAAGGGTAAAACCATTATGTTTGCGGTTGGTCACGATCATGACAAAATGCTGATGGAGAATTACCCAATTTATCGTGCTAGTTGGCAATTTTTAAATCAAAGTTTAGCCAAAATAGGGTATAAAGTAGACGCCATTGTTTTACCTTGGGCTAGAGCGAACTATTATACTCAGTCAGGAAAAGCTGACGGTTTATTTTTAGCTGCTAACCTGCCAGGAAGAGAGCAGTGGGCGGTTTTGTCAAAGCCAATTGGAGTGGGGGCGTTTGGTGCTTTTTATCATAAGGATAGAAAAGACGAAGAAAATATTATTGCGGGTGTTCGTTTAGGTGTGCACGATAAAATATTAACGGGTTATCACACTTATGAGCTGTTAGAAGTTGCCACGGCTCAGCAAGGGTTTAAACTGCTTTTTAACCAAAAAGTAGACCGCTTAATTATGTCAGAAAGCTATGGCAAGTATTTGTTAAGCACTGAGTTGATTGAATTTAAAAACGACATATTATTTGACTCCGACGTGATTGAGAAACGTTCAATTCATGTTGCATTTGCAAAAGACATTGCTGAAAGTTTAAAAGTTATGGCGGTAGTGAATAAAGCTATTGATTTGGGTATAAGCGACGGTACATACCATGACGTTATGATTAAAAATAAAGTACCTGAAAGTATGTTTTTGTCAGACCTAGATAAATAGTCGTTATATTTTATTTATTTTTAAGGGCAGCCTGTAGAGAGTGTTTTATTTCATATTTGTGAGTGAAAAAATGCAAAATTTGTCTTTAATAACTTCGTTTTATTATTTCGTTAAAGTAAGCGTTTCATGAAGGCGCCAATAAAAATATTCTCCACCTACCAATCATAAAAAGCCATATTCAGCTGATTATAATAAAGGGCAATGTTATTGCCCTTTTTTATGCGCTTAAATTGGTAGTTATAAACTATAGAGCGACTAAGCTTTGCTCTAGCATTGCCTTTATTTGTTTTACTATTTTAGCTTCTGTTTCAGGTTCGAATTGTTGTATACGTGGGGTATGAATATGCCCTGTAGGTATACTTGAATTAAGCGCATCGCGCAGGCGAATACTTCGGTACGATATTTCGTTAGACAGGTAACCACCACCGCCGCCATTTACCGCAATACTATTTTTAAGCTCGCCGTACGAAGGCGCTTTATAGGTTTTTTCAAGCGTGGTGACTTCACGATTGTCGATAACTTTATAGGGGCCTTTGGCGTTTTGCATGTAATTTACAGGCAAGCTAAATTTTACAAACTCGTTACCTGGGAGTGGTCGGCCATTAAGTTTTGGTATTACTGGGCTTGTTTGCGTTCCGCCATACACAATATTAGCGTTATCGGGGGCGGTTACACTACGGCGTTTACCCGGAAAGTGCTCTAAATCAAATTGTGTTCTGCCCATACTTACGGTGACTACCATGTCTACATTATTAAGTGCGTAGTAGGGGGCAAGCAGTGATTCTATTATGCCTTGATCAAAGTCTTCGTAGCGCACAGGCACCATAACGGTGTTAATTTCTGCGCTTATGCCGTTGTAATTAATAACTTGGCCGTCGAGTAATAACGCTGCAACACCTGAGGGGTTACTTTGGTTTATGTTTCTATCGAGTAAAAAAGGGTCAAAGCCTGTAAGTAATATTTTTTTAGTGCTGCCTGATGAAAAAGTAAGGTCGGTGCGGCCTCTGCTGCCTTCCTCAAGTAGGGTTAGTAACGTATTGAGTTGAGCCTGCGTAATTGAAAACTTAGGTGATGTTGTACGTATTACTTTGCTTGAAAGTAGGCGCGCCCAGTAAAGCGCTCGGTCGTCGTAATTATTGGTTTTTATTATGCGTTGCTTGGCACTTTCCCACAGTTCAAAACTAAAGCGTTGTACTAATATTTTTGCACTTTTAAAGTTGTTTAATTCTTTAAATTGTTGCTCAAAACTTGATATTTGTGGGGTAAATGCTTTTAAAACATTGGGCATTGCTAATTGGGCTTTGTTGATGCGCTGTTCTTCAACAGTTAAAGGATTACTTAAAGCAGCGAATGAAGAGGCTATTAAGCTGGTCGCTAATAATACTTTGATCATAATATTCCTAAGATAACGCGATTGTTTTATATGTAATTTACTATCCTATTATTGTTAACTTACAGCAACCTATTAACGTTGAATCGACTGATATTTGCTTTTGTTTAATTTATTTTTTTATTTATAAAGCTAATATTAAGCTTCTTTTACAGGTGAACAAAGTTAGAATATTTAATAAATTTCCTCCACTTCCAACGTGTATTAAAGAAGTGGAGAATAAAAGGTTTAGGACTTTATTTATAAGCTGTCGCTTTACCATCTAGTTTATAAACTTTACCGTTTTTCATGACTAGATCAACATGCTGTAAAAGGTTTATATAACGCAATACATCACCTTTAACAGCAATAATATCTGCATATTTCCCTTCGCTTACCGTTCCCACTTTATCGTTTACTTTCATTAGCACTGATGGCCAATAAGTCGCGGCACGAATTGTATCCATTGCAGAAATTTCCATTTCGTTTACCCATACAGCTAATTCGTTCCATGTGCTTTGGCAGTGAAATTTGGTTGGTATTCCGCTGTCGGTACCTACCAATAAAACTACGCCAGATTCTTTTAATTGTTGAATTTTACGTTTTAACGTAGGTTTGCGCATTGGTGTTAATTGCATATATTCAAGTTCGCCTACGTTTTTTAATGAGCCGCGAATATCATCAATAGTGCTTTGTTCTAAGCCTCGGTGCCAGCATGTATTATCTAAACGCTCAGGGTTGGCAACTGTTAAGTCATAATTCCAAAGTCCTTCTACTGTTGGGGTCCAATAAAGTGGTCCGCCGGCAATTCTGCCTTTGGCTGTACGCTCTCTGAGTAAAGTAATCACATCGTTGGGAAATTCGGGGGCTGTGGTAAGTCCTGTGTGCTCAAAATTATCCACCCCTATTTCTAAGCCTCGTCTAATTTCGTCAGGTTTATGTGAGTGAGCAACGACGACTAAATTGCGTTTATGGGCTTGGTCAACAATAGCTTGTGCTACCTCAAGTTTCATAATGTCGTGGTCAATGAGTTTGATAATATCAACA
Source organism: Pseudoalteromonas sp. 10-33 (assembly GCF_001469195.1). Lineage (NCBI taxonomy): Bacteria > Pseudomonadati > Pseudomonadota > Gammaproteobacteria > Alteromonadales > Pseudoalteromonadaceae > Pseudoalteromonas > Pseudoalteromonas sp. 10-33. The sequence continues at coordinate 332,332 of NZ_LOFI01000001.1, forward strand.
CCTGCATCAGCCAATTTGTTGACCTTTTTTTTGGCATCTTCAACGTTTTTAACACCCCACCTATACAGCTCGGTACCAGGGTAGGCTTCGTGTTGCAAAAAGGGACCCGAAACAAACAAGCGTGGGCCTGGAATTTCACCATTGTCTATTTTATTTTTTATTGTAATGGAGTCTTTTAATGGTGCGCCTAAATCGCGGGCACTGGTGATCCCAGCTAACAATAATTGTTCAGCGCTTGCTGGCATTATTTCGTTTGTTAGTTTAGAAGTATATTCTTTATGCCAGTGCGTGTAATCAGCATGACCATTTAGCATTAAATGTGCATGATTTTCCCAAAGGCCTGGAAGTACATCCATCCCTTCTGTTGAGACAATTTTGTACCCCGTAGGTATAGATAAAGTATCAACTGTTCCAACTTTTTCAATGAGCCCGTTTTTTACTAGTATGACACTGTTGGCTAGTGGCTGATTACCAAAGCCATCTATCAGCCTTCCGCCTACTAATGCGGTGGGTTCAGATTGCTCTGAAGCACTTGCTATTGGTACGATTAAAACACTTAACAAAGATAAGCAGGTTAAAACTGAGAGTGCAGATCTATATAAACTTGTTGCTGTAATATTCAACATCGGTACATTCCTTTTGTTTAATTATTATCTAATAGTTATAGTTGCCCAATTAAGATAACGTCAAAACAGACAAGTTAGCAAAACAAAACGTTGAACCAATAATTTAACCAAAGAGAAAGAGTTGTATACTGCTTGAGCATTATTTTATGGTGGCACCCTATACTCAGGTTATATAAATTATGTGGGTAATCGTACACATTCTATTACAGGAATATAGTGAGCGTTCATATCTATATTGTTCAGGGTAATTATAGGCTGGTGGAGTGAGAGAGAAGTTAAACCTCTTGTGAACACTAATATTACAAGAGGCATTAATTTAAAACTTATTTGGATTGACGTTTGTCGAGAATATAACGCACTGCCATTCTTGCTACGCCGGCTCCAATGCCTGAAACGACCGCCCAAGTTACTGCTTCTTTAATATCTGTATTTTCGCTTGGCTTGTCTTTTGGGGCTGGTTCGTTGGTAACCTTTTCCCATGATTTTTGTAAAGTTTTCCTTGTTAGCATACCTGCAGAAGCTGCTGCCAAACCTATACCTATAGTCGTAATTAGTTGTTTGTTAATCATAATGTTCTCCTTTTGCTAAATATAGATAGCCATATTTATGTTTAATTTTTAAAGCAAGAACATGAGTAACAGCAATTTATATACCGAAAAGAAAGCAGCCTAACTTAAGCCGTAATTTGAATGTAAAAGCACGTGGCACTGTAATCCACTTATTTGTAATTTGGCGTATTAAAAACGTTTATAAAACTATTTATAGCTAGTCTTTCATTGAACGCCATGCAAATGTTGAGGCTGCTATAACAATTGCAATGGCTATTCCTAAGTACAGGGTTTCTATTGTGCCGCCAAATTCCACTGCATGTTCTAAAAATAGTATGACAAGAACAACTGAGGTTACTTGTACGAGGGTTATTTTTAAATCATGAAAGTCTTTAATATTAAAAGCGGCTAAAAATTTACTTTCTTTTGATTTAGCAGGCGATATAAACAAGCGGTATAAGCTAATGGCTATAACTTGCAAGGTAATACCTATTAAAAGTAAATCGAGTATTTTAAGTAGTTCAACTATAAGGGCTTTACCTGCTTTGGCTGAGTCGGGCAGGTCGAGAATGGTTGAAACCACTATATTAAAAACAATATTAATGCATGAAACATAAACAAGGAGCGATGATACTGCTGCGGTGATAACCGCAATGACAACTAAAAAACGGCTAGTTTGAAATATATTTTCCATGTTGCTCAACTTCATAATTAGACTAAATCTATACGAAGCATAGTATATGTTAGATCCCTAAGTTACTATTTAAACAGAGTAATAAACTTGAGAACACATTGAATTATTTAGCTCACCTTTATTTTGCAAAGCCAACGGCTGATTCCCATTTTGGAAATTTACTAGGCGATTTTGGCGGCCATAGGCATGTGGCACAACTGAGTGAGCCTGTAAAAAATGCGTTAAATAATCACTATTTAGTTGATAAGTTCACAGATGCGCACCCCGTTGTTAAAGAGGCTAAACAGTATTTTTCGCCAGCGCGAAGGCGCTTTGCAGGCGTGGCAATAGATGTGGTGTTTGATCACTTTTTAATTACGCATTGGCAGCAGTTTAGTGAGCAACCTTTGAGTGATTTTAAACGTAACAGTTTTGGGCTTTTAAATCAGCGGTTAGCGCACATGCCGCCGCGTATGCAGCGGGTGGTTACTAGCATAACTAAACACGATTGGTTTAAAGATTACGAAACTATTAATGGTGTGGGGACTGCGCTAGACAACATTGCTAATCGTATTCGCTTTGCCAACCAATTTGCAGGCGCTGCCCAAGATATAAAACGTCATTACTACCAGTTGGATGAGGCTTTTTTAGCGTTTTTTCCACAATTAATAACGCATGTAACAGAGTTTAATGCAGAGAAGATTTAAATCTTTGTTGGTAAATATTAGGCGATTTTTTTGCTAACGCGTTTAGTCGTCTGGGCCATTTAATGTGAATTTTAGGTGTTTGCGCATGTCTTTTAAAATAACGCCTTTTTTAAGCATGGCGCCGCTTAATCGTTTTTGCCATTTTAATATGTCGGGCTCTGCGGCATCAAGGGCTTGTTGGTTTTCAAACTGAAAGCACATAAGTAACGAGCCCGGAAATAAGTGATACTCCACGTCAAACCAACATTGCAGCATACCGGGTAGTTCAGTGCGGCCTTGCTCTTCTATTTTATCGGCAACGTTAAGCACAAGCGCTTGTTGTTTTTCTTGTACTTTAGATAGTTTTTTCATTCTAGTGTCCACTTGAGGGCATAATAATAGCCAGAGTGGGTCATTATACATCAGCTTTTAGTGCCCAACACCTTAAAGCTAAGTTAATAGTTATTTTCTATTAAGCATTAGCTTAAACGCAGTAACTTTACTCGTCGCTTTTAGCATGGTTAACTTGGTGCTGCTTTTATAGCGTCTGATTAATTAAATACGCAAACATAAAAGATTATTTATTACGCCCAGTTTGTGTATAACAATAATAATTACAGTCACTAAAGTGTTATTAATTAATGACTAAGTGACGTGATAACGCAAATAATACGTACAAGTAGGCTTGCAGTTTAATAGGCGCAAGGTGCTATTTTTAAGATTTAAAAAGGAAGTTGTGTTGTGAAAAATACGGTTGTTTTACTTTTAGGTATGTGGATTTTAAGTGGATGTACGACTACCAACAACATTGAGTTTCCTGTTGTTGAAGACAATGTTGCGTATTCTAAAGTGGCGTCGCTCGGTTTTGTAAATGCTAACGAAAAAATACAGTATGGCAGTGACGAATCACAATTTGCATTACTGTGGCGAGCTACGCATGTTGAACAAACTAAATCAAAGCCGTTGGTGGTATTACTGCATGGTGGCTGTTGGCTAAGTGCATACGATATAAAACATACTTATGCGTTAAGCACGGGCTTGGCACAGGCAGGGTTTAATGTATGGTCGGTGGAATATCGCCGAAGCGGCGAAAGCGGTGGCGGTTGGCCAGTTACATTTAACGATATAAAAGCCGGTATTTTAGCATCAAGTACTTACAATAGTGGTGAGTTTAAACTTAATAATGCTGTTGTTGTGGGGCACTCGGCTGGTGGGCATTTAGCGTTACTTGCGGGCGGAAAAATAAGTGAATTAAAAGGCGTAATTGGCCTTGCTCCCATTACCGATATTAAAGCCTACGCGGCAGGTACTAATAGCTGTCAAAAAGTAACTAAAGATTTTATGCAAGGTATGCCAAGCGATAAGCCCGAACAATACACTCAGGCCAACCCAAGTGAGCAACCCTTGCATGCGCAAAGCATAATTTTACAAGGTGCGAATGACAGCATTGTCCCGGCGTATAATTTAGAGCAACTTAATCGGCCGGTAGATTTACTCAAAGGGGGGGGGCATTTTGATTGGATACACCCAGGTTCTGCTGCTTTTAGCACGTTAGTTGAACATTTAAACGGAATAGATAAATGAATTTTGATGATATTGTAGCGCTTGATAAAGCCGATGTACTTGCAAGCAAGCGTGATGAATTTGATTTACCCGCAAATACTATTTATTTAGACGGTAATTCGCTAGGAGCTTTACCCAAAGCGGTTAAAACCAGAGTGGCACAAGTAGTGAGCGAGCAGTGGGGAAGCCATTTAATTAGGAGCTGGAACGATCACCAATGGATTGATTTACCTACGCAGGTTGGCGAAAAGATAGCGCCCATAGTTGGTGCCGAAAAAGGCCAGGTAATTTGTTGTGATTCGATTTCAATAAATTTATTTAAGCTTTTAAGCAGCGCGCTTATGTTAAACACGGGTCGTAGTAAAGTGCTATCAACGCAAGATAATTTTCCGACCGATTTATACATGGTGCAAGGTTTAAGCGATTTATTAGGCACTGATTTATGCCAATTAAAATTAGTTGAAGAGCAATGTATTGAGCAAAACTTAACTGACGACATCGCTGTATTGTTACTTACCCAAGTTAACTTTAGAACCGGTAAGCTTTTAAATATGCAAAAGCTAACAAAGCTCGCTCAGCAAAAAGGTATTTTAGTGATATGGGATTTAGCGCATAGTGCAGGTGCATTGCCGGTTGAGTTGGATAAATGCAACGTTGATTTTGCAGTAGGCTGTGGCTACAAATATTTAAATGGTGGCCCAGGGGCGCCCGCCTTTTTATATGTTGCCAAGCGCCACCAAAGTACAGTTAAACAGCCATTAAGCGGTTGGATGGGGCATGCAAAACCATTTGCATTTAATGCCCATTACGAGCGGCCAGAAAGTATTAATCAGTATTTATGTGGTACGCCAAGTGTTATCGGTATGAGTGCGTTAGATGCCGCGCTTGATGTATGGGAAAACGTTAAAATAAGCGATGTGAGGGCTAAGTCGATTGCTTTAGCCGATGTGTTTATTGCTTTAGTGCATTCGCATGCTAGCTTGGTTGATTTGCGTTTATGCTCTACTGAGGATTCAATACAACGTGGAAGCCAATTGGCTTTTTCGCATAACCAGGCATTCGCTATTTGCCAAGCATTAATAGAAAAAGGCGTTATAGCTGACTTTAGAGCGCCTAACATTTTACGGTTTGGTTTTACGCCTTTGTACACCTCGTTTGAAGATGTGTGGAACGCGGTAAATACGTTAGTTGATGTAGTTACAACAAAGTTATACGCCGAGCCACGGTTTAACTTGGCAGGTAAAGTAACTTAATAAAGCGGGCTAATTGCTTTGGTTTATTTTGCTTAAGCAATTAGCCTCTAGCTGTATTACAAGGTTGCTAGTAACTATTGAAACTTAAAGTTTTTCATTGTGTGTTGCAGGGTTTCAGTGTTGAGTCGCATTTCATTAAATATTTCTTCTTGCTTACGTGCTGCTTCAACTTCGTGGTTGGCGTATTCAAATACGCTTGCAGCATCCACTGCTATATTTGACGCAACTGCAGACTGTTGTTCTGCGGCTGATGACACGTTCATGGCTAAGTTTTCGAGTACTTTACTTTGTGCATGGACTTGCTCGGATACCGCTCTTGCTTGATCAAATCGCTCTAAAGTGGCTTTTGATAATTTAGTACTTGCTACAATAGAGCTAACTACTTGGTCGCTGATAGACTGTAACTCGCCGAGCAAAGACGAAATTTTTTCTGATGATTCTTTACTGTTTCCTGCAAGGCTTCTTACTTCGTCGGCAACAACGGCAAACCCTCTACCATGCTCACCTGCTCTTGCTGCTTCAATAGCGGCATTGAGCGCGAGTAAATTAGTTTGCTCGGCAATGCTACTAATTGAATCTAAAATGGACGATATGCTCGCTACCTGCTGATCCATTTTACTCACTACCTCCTCTACATTAGACATGCCTGTAGCAAGCTCACTAATAGAGCTTTGGCTAAGTTTGTTATCTTCAATCAATAGATTGGCTTGTTTGTTTAACTCGTCACTCGAGCTGAGTGTTTCAGAAGCTGAGCCTGCTATTTCGCGGCTTGTTGCGGCCATTTCTTCTATTGCGGTGGCTATATTACTTGCCATAGCCAGTGTTTTGTTTGAATCATCAAGTACTGTTTTTGTTGCATTACTCATATCATCACTGAGTTTTGAGCCTGAATTGATTGAATGATCAAGCCCTAATAGCAGGTCTTTAAAAGCGAAAATAGTATTGTGGATAGCATTTGATATTTCGCCGAGTTCATCTTTACTTTTGAGCCTTATATCTATTGTTAGGTCGCCTTTTTCGGCTTTAAGCAAAAGTGACGTTAGTTGGCTTAATTCCTTTTTGAGAGTACTTAATAAATGAAAGTTTAGGTACGCTATGATAGCTAACGTAACCAAAAAGTAGATAATAGTGAGTGTAAGCGTTGTATCGGCTGCTTCTTTTAATTCAAGGCCATCTTTATCAACCGTATTCCATTGGGTGTCTAGTAATTGTTTAATTTGAGTTATTTGCTGTGTTGCCATAGGAAACCACTCCGACGCTGCCGGCAAAGTCGTAAAGTTTGGGGAGTTTGTGCTCAGTAATGTATTTGTTATTGTATTAATTTTACGTGAGTCATCGCTTTGTATAATGTTGTTAAAGCTTTGTAATTGCTGGCCTTGTAAGTTAGCTATTAAGTATTGATTGAGCAAATCTATTTCTGAATTGTATAAGGCAATATTTTGCTGCGTAACACTCGTTAATTGCTTTTTAGCTAAAGTGCCGTTTATTTTTCCTCGGTTTTGACCTAAGCGCTCTTTATAGTGAGCGAGTAAAAAAGCAATATTGAGATCTTTAGATAACACAGGGTGCTTTATTTGGCTGCTCAGGTTTGCCGCTACATCAAGTGAAATTTGGTTTAGTTTACTGTAAAACGCGAATGCACCAGGGGCTGCTTTATTATCAACTTGAGTGCGTAATGCCGCTTTTTCAGCATTGAGATCAAAAAGAATACTTAAATTTTTAGAGACCTTTGTAGCGTTTTTCGTGAGTTGAGCACTTACCGACTTTAAATGCTGTATTGAAGCATCTGCCTTTTGGCGTTGCGCGAGTACTTTATTTTTTGCTGCATCTGAGCCGCTTCCTAAAAAACCTGCTGTTAAACCGCGCTCTACAGCATGATTATGTGCCACTTTTTCAAGCGCATCGAGAAGGCTAATTAAAGTTATATCTTGCTGTAGTGTTTGCGACTCTTGCCATTTATTTGTGATGTTTTGTATTAAAAGTATAAAAATAAAAACCATTAATATTATTGAGGTCAGCAAAGAGAGTTGAATAATAGATAGTCGCCTAAGTAAGCGATTCATAAGGTCAGTCCTATAGTGTATTTATCTCAGTATTTTGGTTAAGCAATGGTTGAGCAAGTAAACGGCTATTAGCTATTTAATACATAAAGCGTAGTGTAGTTTTTAATAAATTCACTCGAGTAAGCGAGTTAATTTGATGAACAACGTTGTTTGCGAGGTATTTAACAGTGCTTTGTTTACAAACTATTGCAATTTTGTAAGCATTTTGGTGATGGTTACCTTGTTATTGTTTTGCTTAAGTTGAGATAATGGTAGGTGAACCAATTTAACGGACTAATTAAAATGAATAAATTTATACTTACCCCGCTTGCTATTACACTTTCTTTAACGCTTAGCGCATGCGGTGGCTCTTCATCAGAAAGTAGCTCTGGCAGCTCGTCAAGCGGTGGCAGCACAGCTCAGCTTCAAACTATTGCCTTACAAACATTAACACGCGAATGCGGGGCTGATTCTGCGTACCAAGCAGATGTTGTTTTTCATAGTGATGATGGCGATGCTATCGGTTCTGTTAAAACCGATGCAGAAGGTAAATTTTCAGGTGAGTTACCCACTGGTACAAAACATGTATCAGTACTAGGTGATGTGTTTGATGAAGAAGACGGCGGTTATAAGCAAATTATCACTGAGCTTGATATTGAAAATAGAACTAATTTAGGCACCTTTTATTTTAATGACTTCACAGGTGATTGTGGATGTACTGAATATAATGTTGATACAACAGCGCTAAGCACGATTGCGTCTGATTACACAATATATCAATCACAAGGTAATGAAGTTTCAGGGTCTGTAAATATTTGCCCGAATGATAACAAGCTTTATTTAACGGCGCTTTCTAGGTACTCAGTTGATGCGAAAGCTGCCGTTATTGATATACCGGTAAACTCATCAGTTATTACTCTCACGGATGAAGACTTTATTCATGACGGTGTTGAAGTTCCAGTTCAATTAGATGTTGATGCTGATTATGCTAGTACTCGAGGTTACATAGAAGCTGATAATACGTATAGGTTTGTTCAATATAGTGGCTCTGAAATATCAAGCACGCTTTTTGTATTCCCAACAGTGACTGAGCATAATTTTTATGTGCAGCTTGATTTTATGTCAGACCTTATGAATGTAGATGGTGTTGACGTTGAGATTCAAAGTTATGCCCGAAGCGCAATAGATAGTAATGGTAATTATCAGCTGACCACGCTTCCGAGCGTTACTGATGATTTAGGGTTTAGTTTACTTCAATTTACTGAAAACAGTGATTCAAGCTTTGACTTTGGTAATGTTGACAACCGATTTGCTCGTACAATATGGGGTTACAGCTTTTTAGTTGATGATGCAGCAGAAAGCCGATTTGATTGGACAATAAAAGCGGGCATAAGTGGTCAAATTCCAGATCTATCTTTTGGTAGTGTATTCCCTGAACCTACCGACGAGGTTATTTTAGAAGAGTTAACGGTATTACTTTATGGTTATGCTGGAAATGCAACCGATGCAAACAGTTATACAAAACTTTTAGACACGATTTCTGAGGGTGGGCATTTAACTAAGCCAGAGTTTAGTAACTACGTGTATACATTTGTAAGTGCTGAAATATATTAGGCTTTGCGTTAAGTTATTATAAATAAGGCCACACTTGTGGCCTTATTTATAATAATGCTCTAGGCTCAGGTCGCTGTAAAAGTTTATTGAGTAAAATCAATATTCTCAATTAGATGTACCGTAACATCAGCACTGCACGTTACTGTTAAGTTACTTGCTTTAGTTGGTAGTGTTTGGCATTGCAAGTTTTTTACTTGCGCAATTCCAGCTGTTTGTGCGACGGCTTTCTCAGTAAAGTCCTGTCTTGAGTAGCGTGTGTTATTTTTGTTTGAGTCAACGTTAATAATAGTCGTATTAGTCTTCGATGTTGAGGCTATAACAACACCATTTACTTCCTCTGTAGCTAGTTGGACTATATCTTTTTTGGCGCGCTCTTTTAAGTTTTTTAAGGTTTCATCATCGCTACCCATAACCGTAGTCGATCTGTTTATAGTTTTTACTATAGGCTTGTTATTGATATCTTTTTTGTAGTGTATTTTAAAGCTACTACTCGACTGTTCGGTTGGCTGAGGTTTTATTTTATTGCTTTCAGCCAAAGGAATAACGATGTCGTATTCACTATTTTTGCTGGTAGCGCACCCCGCTAAAAAAGTAATTAGAATTAACAGTAATATTCTCATTTTAGACCTCTTTGCTTTTTATGCGCATCACTTAATACTTTGTAGTCTTCTACTTCTTTTATTGAATCAAGAATATCAAAGTTTCTAGGATCGATAAGATTCGCTTTTGTCATTAAGTCATAAGCTTCTGTATGTTTGCCCTGCATTAATTTTATTAAACCTTGGTTGTGAAGGGCTATGGCTTGATCTTCAATTGAATTACTATTTTGAGCAACTTGTTCAAAAATACTAAAAGCTTGGCTTAAACGGTCTTTTTTTACGTACTCTATACCTAAATCAATATTTTCATCTTCCCCGTTTAGGTAATTAAGTTTTACTAAAGAACGATATGGGGAAATTTGTTTAACAACAAAGTCAGCCGCCTTTTCTATCAAAAAGTCAGCAACTTCAGAATCGGTCCGGAGCTTATCTTTTGCTTTGCTTCTATTTTCGCTTGAGCTCTTTTCTTTACTATAAGTGAATGTTTCAGAAGCACTATTTAGTGTTTGCTGGCCATAAATAACGTAGTAAGTTAGGGTTAAAGTTTGTTTAACTGATGCATGATAGCTGTACCACGTTTCTTTTTTTCCTTCATGCTTTTCACTCCATGAATTACGCTCTACTCGAGATGGCGAAATTTCACCAACCAGCTTATAGGGGGAATTGGCATGTACCTTTACGTATCCATGGCTCATTAATTTAGCTTTTACTTTTGCTGAAAGCGCATTTCCCTTAATGTTATATTTATCGCCGTTAAAACCAACTACAGCAATATGATCAAGAGCAAGGCCTGACTTACTAGGCATATTCATTGTTGAATCAACTTCAACTTTTGAAGCACAGCCAGTAAGTACAGCCAATAAACTTAAAAAGTATAATGAATGTGAGAATGTTTTTTTTATATTTAGCATCGCTTTTTCCATTTCCATGTTGGGGCATAACTAACGCCTTTTTTGCTGGGAAGGCAATTAATTACCAGATAAGTAGTTTTAAATTTGTTCCATAGATTTATAAATAGGTTGACGTTCTAGCACCTTTTGTAAATACTTTTTTGTTTCTTCGTATGGTAGGTCTGTAATAAGCTTGTCATAGACCTCTTCAGGCGTCATTTTATTTATTATGTTAGAAGCTTTGTTGATATTTCTTGAGTTATCGGTGTTAAAGGCTTTAGCTACGTTCCCTGCTCCGGTGTTGTAAGCTGCAATCATGCAATAAAATCGACTTTGCTGATTACTTATTTTAGCCAAATAGCGTGTGTTTAAAAGGTGCATATATGCAACACCTGTTTCAATATTATTCTTTGGGTTGAATAAATACTCCTTGCTCATAATGTTCTTTTTCTTATGTAAAAAAAGATTAACATCAGCTCCTGCACTTATAGGCACAATCTGCATTAAACCAAAGGCCGGGATTGGAGATTCTGCTTGAGTATTAAAGTGGCTTTCAGTATGGATAATCGAAAAAAGCAAACTCTCGGGCAACTGCCAAAGCTTACTATGCTTACTAACAATACTTTTATAGGGTGCTGCTTTTTTTATAAAACTGCTATGGTCAAGCGGTATGGTGTAGGTGGTAACTCGTTTATTTTTTAGCTTTTCTCTTTGTTTAATCGCGTTACCCTCTACTTGCGACGCTTTTAACCTTTTTATACGCTGTGCTTTTTCGACTTCTATTTTTGCTATTTCTGCATTCAATTTCTTTTTGGCTAGTAAATTGTCGCTATCTAGCTGAACAGGTGATGATCGTTGTAAAGACATATCAAACACTTTTTCAACTTGTTGGCGAGCTTCAATAGCTTGCTTATTTATTTTATTAATTTCTTTTTCTATCAATGTTTCAGGCTGTGCAATTACTTCAACTGGCGTTTCAATGGGAGAGGTATTTTCTATATTTTTTTTAAGTACCTTAAACGAAGTGCTTTTTATTTTGTTCGCTACCACTTCATTAGTATTTAACGTACTTTTTAGAGCGTTACTGATATCATTTGTAGAAATGTGATCTTGCTCATTATGCAAAATGCTTATACTTATCTGATCTTTTTCATAGTCAATGGTGGTTTTTGCCTTGTTGTCAGGACTATAGTAGGTCGTTTGACTAGAAAGCTGAGGATCTGTTTCCCCCCACGTGTTAATAAGTTTGTCGCGTATATCATCAAGTTTTTTAAAATGTTTACGCCTAAAAACTTGATATTCAGATAAGTAGGTTTCTTTCCAGTCGTTAAACTCTTTTAGTTCTTCTGCGCTGCCTTCTTTTTCCAAAGCGGCCATTTCTTGCTCTAATTGCTCAAATGGATCATTTGTTTGTTGTGCTGAAATCTCCGTTACATTTAGCATTAAGGTGGTAAATAGTGACGCATATAAATTAAGTTTAAATAAACTCATAAAAAACCTTTATCAACTTTTTGTTAATGTTTGGTACTCAAATCGGGTGAGTAAGGACTCTGCAACAATTTTGCTTTCTAATTCACTAACCGCATAATAGTTGGGCTTTATCTTCGCTCGTAATGAGTCAACTTCCTTTTTCAACTCATTAAGGTTATCTGAGTAGGTAGCCAAAGAGTCCATCGTGTTAATACTTGTTTTTATTGTTGCTAAATATTTTTCTGGTATTTCCACGGAGCTCGGAACTGCGGCGTAGCCAATAAACCCTTTAGATAAAGAAAGAAACATTTTTTCTTTACCAAGATTTTGAGATTCTAGATAATAAGTCAAATTACGATTATCAAAGCTGTATTCAAATTCACTTGAATTTTTCTCTAAAATTGTTGATTTTCCCAGTGGACCCGAGAAAGGTATCTCAGGAGAAAAGTCTGCGATACGTGACACTACGGAGTAACCATTAATACGCTTGTCAGAAGTGATTACTGTAAAGATAAACTTTTTTCTAATGTAATAGTAAAACTCAACATCAATATCTATTCGTGACCTTTTTACTGCATTGGGCTCCCCTAGAAATGTTTTGATGTAAGCGATGCTATTACCTATGTTAACTTTATCTATCTGCTTATACTGAACTTTATGTGTAAAGTTCTCTACGAACGCAGAGTAAGCACTTTTAAGAACATCTTTTGTATCACCCCATTGCCCAATAGAAATCAATATAGCGGCTGCCATTAAGATAGAGCTTTGTACTTTTTTCCAGGTTGATGTTTGATTATTATTTTCTGTCATATTTTTACTTATAATGGAAAACTTCACGCGTAGTAATTTGGTGAAGTTTTTTGACCGACAACTATGTAATTAATTAGTTAGTTTTTTTATTTCTTGATCTAGGTCGTTTTCGGCTTTTTTGGCTTTGAATTCTTGATACAAAAACTTTTCGTCAGCGGGGTTTATGGTTCGTTGGCTTTGTTTAAGAATATCATTGAATAAGGATTTTGTTTGATTTGGTTCAAGCGCTGTAAGTACACAAAAATGATCTTTTCCAGATATATTAACAATATCCGATTTTATTAGCCTAGAGCCTTGCAATTTTTGTTTGGTTAGTTGTTTTGAAACAGAACTAAAGCTTGTACCAACAGTGGTATCGTCGTTTGAGTCTGTACGATTGCTATATGTTTTTTCAAGCCCTTCAATCCGTGTTTCTATTTGTTGCGCTAGCGCTAGACGACTATTTGCTGTTGCGAGTTTTTTATCAACAGATAAGTTGCCTGAAAACTTCACACAATCTGTCGCGGCAATGCCGTCACTTACATGAGGGTTTAACACCCAATCGGGCAGATTTGAAACAGATGTATTTGCGCTTTTTTCTGCAACTGTATTACAGCCAGCAATAACAACAATGGCAACAGATGTTAATAATGTGCGTGATATTTTCATATAGTCAGTAACCTTGTAGTTAATTTAGGTGAAAATTTAAGCAGACACTAATTGTATGTTTGTAGAATAATTTTATTTGTGTAAGGAGGGAATGAAAAACTGCATTATTTGATTGCCTCCATGCTTAAATAACTAGTTTTAAAGAATAAACCAAATTATTAATAATTAATATAGATTAGTGTTTTTTAATATGTACTGGTATTTAAATTCTTTAACAGAAAAAACTTTACGTTTTTAAGTACTACACCCAGTTGAAAGTTTAATAACTCGCCACTCACGTTGTTTCCCAATATGGGATTTCACCATAATGCTTTATAAAAAAGTCGATAAACGCACGTACTTTTGGCGCAAGCAATCGAGAGCTTGGATATACCGCCCAAATGGCAGGATTTGAATCCATGGGGTAGTCTTTTAATATTTGAACTAGGGTCCCTTGTGCTAATGCTTGGTGAACACACCATATTGATGAGATGGTAATGCCGGCTCCATCAATGCATGCATCTCTTATTGACTCTCCATTATCAATACGAATATTGCCTTTAACTTTAATTTTTTCAATGCCGTTTGCTGTTTTAAAATTCCAATGTTCGATACCAATTAAGTTAATACAATTGTGGTTAAGAAGGTCGTGTGGTGTTTTAGGTTCCCCATGTTCTGCAATGTAGTCAGGGGAGGCACATATAATACGTCGATCGCGGGCGAGCTTTCTGGCTACGAGGGTTGAATCGTTAAGCTCGGCATTTCTGATAGCGATATCAAAACCACCTTCTACCATGTCTACAATACTATCGCTTTGTCTTAAATCGACTTTAAGCTCAGGGTGCTGATCAATAAAAGCTTTAAGTGCGGGCACTATATGCATGCGACCAAATGAGGAGGGGGCTGCAACACGAATCGTGCCTTGAGGTGTAAAAGAGCCAGCACCTACAGCTGCTTTTGCACTGTTTATAGCATTTAATATTTCTTCAGCGTGAGGTAAAAACTCATGGCCTTCTTCAGTTAGTGAAACTCGCCTTGTTGTACGGTGGATTAGTTTTACACCAAGCGATTCCTCAAGTTTAATAATATGCATGCTAGCTACTGGCGGCGAAAGGCCAAGTTCCGCGCCTGCTGAACTAATATTGTGTGTAGAGGCGACTCGAACGAATAACTTTAGGTGTTCATTGTTCATTATTAAAGCCTATTATTAATTAAATTTTAAAACTAGCTGTTCATTTGAGTGTATTATCATGGGTATCTCTTGTAAATATACTGGCTGTTTAAACTAAACAAGGGGGTACCATAAACGCCAGCAGCATGGTGAAATATTAGCTAAGCTTGCAACAATTATTGATGAAGGGCACCTTGTACCTGTGTTAGATAATATTGAATTTAACCTTGAGGATGCCGGTAAAGCGCATGATCGCCTTGCTAGTGGTGAAGGTATGGAGAAAGTGGTTATTTCACTATAAATTGTCGTGTCGGCTCAAGCCGATCACTTATTAAATGTGCCCGGCTTTTTTATTATTTATCGGTAAAATCACTCTATAAAGATTTACGGTTGAATAGCCGTAAATTCAATTGAGATCTATTTGTTTTGATAAAAATAATGTAGTTAAGTCTGTTATTTTTATCAGAGCTTCTTTATCTGCATGGGTCCATGATATTTTCGACCCAATACTTTCGCAGCAAATCACGCCTAGTGCTTTATTATCTTTAAAATAAATGTAGTCAAGTAGTGAGTAAATATTGTATGGCTCAAAATAGCTTTTGGTAAAGCCTTTTGTAACTTCGTGATTTCTTGCATCGGGGGCATCAAGTATTTGGTGGCTTAGTATGTAGTTAAAGTAATCTGGGTAGTCTTTTGCTGTTAATACTGAGTCAAGAATGACTTCATCGTTCTCATCAAGGCACATTAAGCAATTTATCTCAGAGTATTCTTCATTAAACAGCCATAAGCTGACTCTGTTGGCCGCAGGTATTAATCTTTTTAGTTCACTGCATGTTTGTTTGAGTTTGTGTTCTCTTTTAATGCTTGGATCACTAATTTTTATTGCTAAGTCTTTGAGATTTTCGTTGTTTGGGTTGTAAACATTAAGCAAGCTGTTCAAGCTATCTTTATTAAATGGCTTAGTTAAATAACCGTCCATGCCAATATTTAGGTAATGCTCAATATCTTGTTTCATTGTGTTAGCAGTCATGGCTATTATAGGTATTGATTTGCCTTTGTCTTGCGTTCTTATGGCTTTAGTTGCTTCAACCCCATCCATTACTGGCATCTGAATATCCATAAAAATTAAATCAACGTGGTTGGTAATGAAGTAATCAACGCACTCTTTACCGTTTTCACTAAAAACCACTTTTGCATTATGCGCTTTTAACATTTTACTGACGACGATTTGATTTATTTTATTATCTTCCGCCACTAAAATAGTACAGCCTTGTAAATTAGTTACTTCTTTGTTTTTCTTTAATAAACCGTCTAATATCGATGCTTCAAAGCTTTGTTGGTAAATAAATGTAGAGCCTTCGTTTTCTTTACTTGTAAAACTGATTTTGCCATTCATTAAATGACTTAATCTATTACAAATGGAAAGGCCTAATCCTGTACCACCAAATTTACGAGAGGTAGATGAGTCAGCTTGATGAAATTCTTTAAATAAGTTTGCTTGTGCTGCTTTGTTTATCCCTATACCTGTATCTATGACCTTAAATGTTATGTTCTGTGTATTTAAAGAGTGACCTTTTAAGTTAATTATTAAATCAACGTGCCCAGCTTGAGTAAATTTAATTGCATTTGAGCATAGGTTATTTAATATTTGCGATATTCTTAGTGGGTCACCTTTTAATGTTTTAGCCACTTTTTTATCTATTGATACATTAAACTTTATACCTTTATCGGAGGCTTGTTTTTTTAGTGGCTCAATTACGCCATAAACAACGTCTTTAAGGTTGAAATCGATATGTTCAATATCTAATTTTCCGGCTTCTATTTTTGAAAAGTCTAAAATGTCATTCACTATATTGGATAAAATATTGGCTGAGTTTAGAATACTTTTTAGCGCAATATCTTTTTCACTATTACTGCTGTCAGATAAGCCAAATTCGGCTAAGTTTAAAATACCATGAAGTGGGGTTCTTAGCTCATGCGACATATTAGCTAAAAATTTACCTTTTAAATCATTAGATGTATCTGCTTCAGTTTTTAGTTTTTCAAGCTCTTGATTATGAACTTTTTGCTGTTCTAATGCTTTACTTAGCTCTCTATTTTTTAGCCTTAACTCTAATTGGGCTATTACCTCTTTACCTAAAATAGTTAATGCGCTTATTTGCTTTTTGGTTAGTTTTTTGGGTTTATCACTAATTACACATAAAGTACCAATTGTACTGCCTTGCGGTGTGATAAGGGGCGCGCCTGCATAAAAGCGAATGTTGGGATCGTTGGTAACTAAAGGGTTGTCGTGAAAGCGCTCATCAAGTAATGCATTTTGTATTTCAAATACTTGGTCTTGCAAAATAGCATGAGAGCAAAACGCTATATCACGCTCTGTTTCACTGGCTTCAATTCCATACTTTGATTTAAACCACTGTCTTTGCGGATCGACAAGGCTTATAAGTGATATTGGGGTATCACATATATCTGAAGCTAGCTGAGTTAAATCATCAAATACTTTTTCTGCATCGGTATCTAATATTTCATACTCATATAAGGCTTTTAATCGAGACTGCTCATCTTCAGGAATTCGTGCTTTTTGCATAGTAATACCTAACGTTTATATAGAGTTACTATAGAAGTAAATTAGTAGTAATAGCAACTTTTAGCTGCGGATTTACGGAAAAAATGGGGTGTTTCTTTAGTTTGTAGTGACTTAGTGACTTAGTGACTTAGTGACTTAGTGTTATAAAGTAGAGTTACTTTTATAGTTTAAATAATAAAGAGCCAAATAATTAAATTATTTGGCTCTTTATTATTATTATTTTGACCTTTATTTATTTCTTTTTCTCGCTTGGTACGGGCTGACCATAGCTAGGAGAACGTGGGCCATATAGCAGACCATTGTATGTATCTGATGATAATAAACGATTTGATGTAATTGCAGCGATCTCGAACCCTTTGTCTGTAATGGTTTCTGCAATTTGGTTTATTGCAGCCACAACTAACATGCCGACTAAACCGCCACCGCTATTATTTTGTTGCTCGGCTGATGAAGCACGCGCTTTGCCTTGCCATAATTGCACCCCAGTACGCAAATCAACAAGTGATGCAGAAACAGTAACAGCCGTTTCACTAGAAATTACAACATAGCTTGTACCGTACTCTTCAACGGTTATGTAAAGTGCAGAATCGGCACCAAAAATACTTTGAAGTTTATCTACAGGAACTTGGTGTACGTCGCTTGCAACAGTAAGACCATTACCTTTAAATGTTTGTTCAACTACAGCTACCGGAAAAACATAAAATCCAGATTCTGCAATTGGGGCAACCATTTGTGTCATTACGCTATAAGGTGCGATGACTTCAGGTGTGTTATTAAGTGGCGGTAAGATAATAATTGAATGCGGGTCAGCTTCTTTGAATGCAGTATAGTCATGGGCTGGTGGAGGAGAAACACAGCCAGCAAGTAATGCAACAAGTGCAGCAGCAGTAAGTGATTTTAAGTTGAACATATTAGGCACCTTTCGCAGATTTTAATAGAAAGTCGATATATGAGGTTGATTCTGGAAACAGTGACTTTTCAGTTTCAAAGTGAGTTGTACCTAATGCAGCATTACCTGTTTCAAAGTAAAGCATACCTAAATGAGCGTGAACCCCAGGTGCAATAGCTTTGCTTTTGTTTGCTGCGTCAGCAATAACTTGCTCTAGCATAGTAATTTGTTCTTCAAGGGTAACATCTTCTGCTTTTAAGTAAGCATAAACTGCGGTGTTATACTCACCATAGTAGTAAATAGGTTCTTTGGTTGAGTTACATCCTGTAAGCGCTGCACAGACTAATGCTAGGGTTATTAATTTTTTCATTACTTATCACCCCATTGACCAGATTCAAGTCCAGTAACTAGTTTATTTACTACTTCGCGGATTGCTAAGTCGAGTACTTTTCCATTAAGAGTTGCATCGTATGAAGCTGTGCTACCAAACCCAACAACTTCACGTTCAGATAAGCTGTATTCACCTGCTCCTTGAACTGAGTAAACCACTTCTGAGGTGGTAACATCAACAATATTGAGTGTTACTTTAGCGTAAGCAATTTGTGATTTACCCTTACCAAGTAAACCAAAAAGCTGACGGTCGCCGATTGCTTTACGACCAAATTCAGTCACATCGCCAGTAACCACAAATTTAGCACCGCTAATTACTTGTTTTGTACCTGTTAATTTAGCTTCGTCAGCAAGTGCTGCCATATTATCGCGATCAAGCACGCTAAAGCGGTTAGTTTGTTGTAAGTGGCTCATTAAAGTTGTTTTGGCTTGGTTACCTAAACGATCTTGGCCTGACGAAAAAATACCATTTTGAAAACTCGAGCGATTAACAAATTGACCTACTACAAGTTTACTCTTAGTACCTGTATAGGTTGTGTTGTAACTTGCTACGGTAGGGGTCTCAACAACTTTTGATGATGTTGTTGCACATCCAGCTAATGTAGATGCCATTATTGCAGAGATTAGAATTGTTTTAATGTTGCTTTTTACTATGCGCATAAGATGTTTATGTCCGTTTAAATAATTACAAAAATATTTTAGAAACAGACTATTAACACTTAATTCAACTAAATAAATATTTGTAGAGTCCATTCCGAGTGTATTTATAAACAAAAAACAATGTAAATGCAATGTTGTTTTATAATTATTAGGTACATAAATTTATATATTTCAAGGCTGAAATATTAGCAAAGACTAAAATAATAATACTGGTTTTCGAGTTACAACACTTTGGCTATTGATGCTTGAAAGTAAATAAACACGTAAGAAATTGTATGTCGGCATGCCATATTTCAGTTGTTTATTGTTGCATTTACATAATTAAAGTTTCTAAGAATAATTACAGGCAATACAGTGCTAATAAATATGGCTTTGTTTACACTATTCACGGGGTTTTGTGTTCACATTCATTGCTAATTTAAAATATAGCTTTTAAATCAATCCTCTAGCTTGCTTAGCACTCATTAATAGTTATAAGCCGGACTTTTTTAGTATTTGGTTAATAACAGTGTTAATGATCTACATTTTGCTACTCTAAATTATCAATATAATTGAGCTTACCTTTAAGATGGTACTTTAAATAAAGATAACGAGTTAACGTTAATATGAGTGTCAAAGTCCCAATACCTAGTTGTATAAGCCATATTGTTGAGTGGTTGTACATTAAAACGCTCACGGCCGCTGTAATGCAAAGTGCAGCCCACAAAATGGAACAGCCTATAAGGTTTAAACGCCAATAGTTTATTTGATTAATGAGCTGCTGCTTTTTAAAAAGTAGTAAAGCATTAACATCTAAGGTATTGGATTTAATAAGCTTTTTACGTTTAAAAAATACCCATGTTGAAAACCCAATTGGTAACGGAGTTAAAATTGCGTATAACACTTGCTCAGGAGTACTAGTTGCTTCAAAAATTAATGCATAGATACAAAATAAGCTAACAAATACGCCTGCGACTAAGTCGAACCATGCTTTGATTGCCTGTTTTTTTCTTGCTAATGTAATTTGGCTCAGTAGTGCGGCAGTATCCAGTTTTGGAGTCGCATTTTTATAGTCTTTTTGCCATTGTTCTAATAGTGGATTCATAATTATTATTGCTCCATTAGCTTTTGAAGTTGCCCACGTGCGCGGCTAGCGCGCTTGGCGACGTTCGCTTCGTTTATACCTAGCGTATGTGCTATTTCGGCTTGGTTAAAACCTTCTAATTGAAGAGAAATAACTTGCCTAAATTTTAATGGTAGCCGTCTCATCGCTGTCATTAAATCATACGTGTTATCGCTGTGATGGTGAGAATCAGTACTAACCAAGTCAAGTAAAGGGTCGCTTAAATTATGACGATCTTGGCGACGTATTTCTTTTAAAACATGATCGACAGCACGGCTGTGTGCGACCTTGGCAATAAAGGTCTTCATACTTGAATCGCCTCTAAAGTTTTCTACTGCATGCCAAACAGCTAATGATAGACTTGCAGTAGGTCCTCTCTAAGTGCTTGGTCTGCTTCATGTGTTGCAGCAATACGCGCCATTAAAGGTGCGTATTGCAGTAGTATCTCATGAATATGGTCCCTTTTTTCCACTAGGCTTCCTTGTGTTTTATGAATATATTGCTGTAAGCAATATAGCTTATACACATGAGTATAGGACCCGTAATAATTGCACTTAATAAAAAAGTATAAGGAGCTAATAATAGGCTTAAGAAAGAAATCAACGCGATTAAACACATTGGTTTAAACGCATAGAAAAAAGCATTCAGGCTACTTTTTAATGCTTGCAGTACATTTTTATCACCTAGTAAAACACAATAGCTTGCAAAGCTGACTGGCAGTGTAACAGGAATAATCGACGCAAAAATAATACCTAGTTGCCATTGAGACACCTCTGTAGGCTGCGAAAACAAAAGTAAATTTATGCCATCATTTCCTAGTAAAAGCTTTGCTACAAATAACTGAATAAAAAAAGCAGATGCTAAAATTGCTGAAAGCGGAATCATACTTAGCCAGTTTTTAGCTTTAAAAATCGACTTTAATGAAAATACTTTTTGAGTGGCCAAGTGATGAATGACGATTACAGCGCTACTGCCTACAAAATTGGCAGCCCATTTAGAGGCTAGCATGCTATAAGGGGCGGGTAGTATTTGAAAAATACCTTCAATAATTAAAGGAAGCAGTAAAAATAAAAAAAGCTTTACAGATGCTTGTTTAAAAAGTGAAAAACCGTCTTGAAACCATTGATTAGCTTTACTAGCGGGTAAACTATGTAGTGGGCTTACTGTTAATGTATTCATAATTACTCTCCTTTTGATTGTTATGTTATTAGTCGATAACAATGAGAATAACCTGACATTTTATTTTTAATTAAAGTAAAAAATATTTTAAACATAAAAAATTTTTAGATTAGCTAGCACCACAAGCAGGGTATAAATTAAGTACTTCAGTAACTACTTGACCGAATAAAGCTTGTTCTTGCTCAGATAAATTAATAGTTGGGTCAAATTTCATGGTGTCGGCGGGTCGTGAAGTAATTATTTCTGAAAAAGTCATGGCTGTTAATATATTGCCAGAGTAAGAGGCATGGTTGCCATCATCCATATGTAGTTTAGTATTTGGCATTAACACTAAAAGCCTGTTCCAAATAAGGCCAATGGGAGCCACGCAGCTAGGTTGTTTAGCGCTTATTGATAAGTGTAAGTCGTATACACGTTGGCCCTCTTCAGGGTTGCCTTTTTGTGGGTGTTCTGGGAATAAAATAGGTGTAATGTTTTGTGTCTTGGCTAATGAAATTAAATGCTCAGCGGCATCAGTAGGGTACGTTGTTAAACCAGACTGAGAGTATTTTTGTCCTTGAAAAATAGCATGGCTTAGGTTGTTGTTTTTAAGCTTGTCTACATTTGCCCTAATACTCACAATATTATCTAAAAAAGGTCCCGATACGGTGGTTGTATGAACTGATTTATCTGGGTATTGGTTTTCGATTATATGCTCAATGATCCGCCCTAACTGACTGCTGTGACTATTGCCATAAATAATAATGTTGTAATTATCTTCGGTAGTGTTTTGTGTAATTGGAGTCGGACTTACACTTGTATTTGATTGCGGAACTTTAGTATTACTGCTGCTTGAGCCACAGGCTGATAAAAATATTAAAGAAAAAAGCCAAAATTGTTTAGGGTATTTAAAATTCAGCATGCCAATTTGTACCAATAATAAGAACTATTTACTGATACTAGTAGGTCGATTCACATGCCGCAAGTTCTTGCACGGCTCAAATAGCTTAGTGATATTTTGTTTTATAATTTAAACAAAAAGCCCAGCAAAAATGCTGGGCTGAGGTATTTACGTAATAAACGCATTATTGCGTTAATTCACCAGTAGATGACTCGATGTGTGCTCTTACAAACCATTGAAACTGCTCAAGGTCAGCAAGTTGGCTTACTAGCATATCTTCAGATACTGGATCTAAATCTGATACCGTTTCGATGGCTTTACGGTGATCGGCATTAATACCGTTGTACACCTTATCTAACGCGCCTAAATGCTCGGTAACAAGTCCTTTACCTAGTGAATATTCGTTCCATGTACGGCGGTCAACAATTGACTTAGGTGTACCTATTGGTACGCCGCCTAAAGTGGCAATACGCTCGGCTATTGTATCTGTCATTTCGCGCACAGCTTCAACCTGCGGGTCTAGCATTTCATGTACACCTATAAAATTAGGACCAACAACATTCCAATGAATATGTTTTAGTGTTAATTGAAGATCTATAAGTGCAACCATACGGTTTTCTAGGGCTGCGATAGTTTTATCAGCTGATTCATTACTCATACCTGGTGCGGTAAACTTAGCTTGCTTATTTGTGTTACTCATAACTTCTCCTACTTAACTATTTAATATTTTTATGTAGATCCTTTACATAATAAATACGTGATAATTATATGAAGCAATCAATATGCCGGAAGTTAAATTTAATAAAGTTATTTAAATTCAATGGTTTGTATTTTGTTTTTTGATTTGTTTTTTTAACAATATGAGGTGGTTATGAAAAGTCTGCATCTTTTTGTAAAATTTGCAGACCAAACAGATTTGTTGAAACTAAACTAGAATATTTTTAACGGGTGTATTCATGTGCCTTTAGTAATTCAAGCGATATTACTTCAAGCGATTTTTTATTAGTGGCCTGCAAGATTACTGGCGGCGCAACGTTTGCTTGTTGCGCATGAAGCCACCTTATTGCGCATAAACACCACTTATCACCCGCTTTTAAGCCTTTAAAATCGTAAAGTGGATTGGGCGTTATTAGATCATTGCCTTGTGACTTCGAAAACTGTAAAAATTCCTCGGTCATAATTGCACACACACTATGATTACCGCGATCAGAATCCGGTACATAGCAAAAACCCTCGCGAGTATACCCGCCATTTCCGCAACATAACTGTAACCGCGTATCGAGAACGTTAAATTGGTTTGCCATTAGGTGCCTTAAGTGACTGTGTTTAATAAAATAACAATAACTTTATCAGGCACTAAAAAGTATAGCTACTAAAGTTAAAATGTTTGATTGTAACTTTTAAAAAAAATCGGAATATTTTGAACAAACGCGAAGGTGGCTAGGAAGGGGATATTTCGTGCCATAAACTAGCCTGACTAGAACATGGCACAAATTAAGTTGAGATTATCGTTTATTCATAATTTCTGGGTTTTTTAGTTTTGATTACCGCAATGTACGCGTGCCAGCTTGCATAGCTAAGTAGTGGCATAATTACAATAAACCCAACAGCTCCAGTTACAAAGCCAAGCGCAACCAGCAGAAAAATACAAATTGACCAAACAACCATAGGCGCAAAGTTATTTTTCACGGCGTTAATAGATGAAACTATAGCTGTCATAATGTCTACACGTCTTTCCATCATTATTTGTGGTGTGAAAGCCGATACAGAGAAAACAGACACAAGTAAAACACCACCTGCAATTGTTCCGAGCGTTAAAAATGCTGACAGTTCTTCAAATGTTGGGTTAGCGTAGTTAGGGTATAAAGCGTGAACAAGAGCGGCAATGCGCATCCATGCAATCATTATTACAAGTAATAATATTGCAAAGCCCCATTCACCAACAGGATTTCTAAACATTGATTTTAGTGAATGTCTTAACGTTGGTTTGTGACCTTTTTCAAGTTCCCATGCTACGTCGTATAGGCCTGCTGCAAAAGCGGGTCCAATTAATACAAACGCAACGGTGGCGGGTAATATTACAAATACGCTTTGTGCAAAAAATGCAGAGTAAATAATAGCAGCAGGAATAATACTAAACACTAGGCCATAAATCACAGTGAGTAATGGTGCGCTGGTCATATCTTTAAACGCAAGTGCCAACCAATGAAAAGCAGCGAACGTATCTACTTTGTTGCATTCTATACAGCGGGCAAATTCGGTATTTTTATCAATTGTTTTTGTTGTAGGCATAAGTGGAGCTCCTCTATAAAGCCTCTATTAAGGTTTAGGTCATAAATGCTTTATTTACAAATATTAAACATAGATACGGAGCTAAAATTAAAATTGTTCACTAAATAAACGCTGTGTATTGATTAATCGCGGGTGTTTCATAATAAAATTGCACAAGGGGGTTACGCAAATCAATATTAATAAGGTGCTACTTAACCTGCGGCAGGTTAAGTAGCTAAAGAATATTCAGCCCAAACTTATTGCTAAATACTTTATTTCATCACCACTTATTTGTGGTAAAAAATAAATGTCATTGTATTTAAAATACTGCTGAGAATTTATAGTAATAGGCTCAGCTGAGGTTGGTAGCTCATCATAAATTTGTCCCAAACTGTAATCGTAAGCATTGCCTATTTTAATTGCTTTGTTGCGCTGTATTATTGGTCGATCAACGACTTTATAGCCTCCTCTATCAGCAATATAGTAAACGTTTTGATAAGTATAATACGTGGAGTTGTGGTGCTTAATACGCGAATAATGCCTTGGAAGCTTTTTAATTCGTAGCCCATGAGGTGGCATTACAGCATGGTAGCCTTTTTTAGCTTTTCGGTAATAAATACCGTCATTAAAACTAAACGAAATTCCATTAAACCAGATAGAAGTACTTCTTCTAGGTAAGTGCCTTATATATTTATTTTCTTTGTCATAGCGTGATTTATATCTATTAGTTAGGTAGTTATATTTATGGTTGTCGTAACGTAAATGTTTACGCTTGTCTTGCTTCTTTTTTTGTTTGTTTTTTTCTTTTTTGCGGTCTTGACGCTTTTCTTTTTTTTGCTCTATTCGTAGCGTTTTTTCATGGCGGCGTTCATCGCGCTTATATTCAATGCGTTTAGGATTTTCGCGCTTATAGTTTTTATGGTTTTCTCGCTCGTTGGGTGCTGAAATAGCTGGGCTTGAAAGCGCGCCAATGGCAATTATGCCCGGTAGTAAAAAGGAAAGTTTCATAGTGTGCCTCGTTTATGTTGTTACATAACTAGACTTAATATTACCCCTTGAAACTGAACATTAACTGACCTACTTACTTTTTGGCGTTCCCTTTACAATGCTTTACGTAGACCATACAGTTTCTTACCGTTTATTACAATTTTAAACAGGGCGCTTTAAATAATAATGCGTATGCGATGATAAAGAGAATAGGATAAATTTAAAGGCTGGCTTTTTGAGCCAAACTATTAAAATTTAGATGATTTTAATAGTTTGTTCGTTATTGTTTAGCTGTGGTTAACTAATCTCATCAAGTAAATACATTACGCGTTCGCTGGCAGCTTCCATTTTATGAATATGCTTAATTGCAGATTCTTTATCGCCATTTTGAATAGAGCGCAGAGCCGCAACACCATTTTTATGCACTTCACTATGTGGGTTTTCTAATTGTTTAAACGCATTGGTGTGTTTAAATTCAGCAGATTGTTCTGAACTATACCACTGACCTAATCGGCACATTGTGTGATCGCTAAAGTCATTAATCGATTTATTACTTTGACCATTTGCAACAGCATATACATCACCTTTCCACACAACATGGTCAAGTTTAACGGTTTGTATAAATGACAAGGTCGCTGCTTGAGATATTGTGTTTTTCATATTATTGCAAAAATCAATAATTGAAGTGTAATCGGTATTGAGTGCATCAAAATTGTCACTTAAGTGCGAACTATTTTCTTTAATACCTTCCACAGAGACGACAGTTTCGTCGGTCTTATTAATTATTTCTTTTACAAGGTCAGCTACTTCTTGCGCCGATTTATTTGTGTTTGTTGCCAATACTCTTACTTCGTCTGCTACAACGCTAAAGCCTCGACCTGCTTCACCAGCTCGTGCAGCTTCAATAGCAGCATTTAGTGCTAGTAAATTGGTTTGATCAGATATTTTACTAATGGTAGAAACAAACGTGCTAATTTTTCCAGCCATGCTGGCTAAGCCTGAAATGTTTTCAGTCATGCTACCCATTTTGTTTGTCATTAAATCCATTTCTTTAACAATATGATTGAGTGAACTATTTGATTTTTCGAGCAGGGTATTAATTTTATCGCTTACTTTGTTTTCTTCATCAATTTTGGTGTAAGAGCCCAGTACGGTTTGTCTTATTTCATCAATTTGATTAACACCATTAATTGAACTAGATAGTAAAGAGTGAGTGAAACTATGATCTTCATTACTATTAGGATTATTAAGCTCTTCAATAAGTGATGTATTTTCACTAATTAACGATGTATTTTTATTGCGTAAACTCTCAATTTCTTTTTTTAATTGGTCATTTTCGTTTTTCAATATCGAGTAGGTTGAACTTAAAACAAACATATTTAGACCTTGATTTTTAAATAATAATTTACATTTAGTTATCATTATAAAGGTAAAATTTTATTGAGCCTATATTTATCATCACTGTTTTCCTTAAATAAACCCATACGGTGAAAAATATTCTGTTAGTTTCACCATGTATCATTAAATTCAAAATTCTTGTTCAAAGGCTGCTTTTATAAAGTCCGTAAAAATGCGACTAGGTCGGCTTGTTCTTGCTTGGTTAAATTAAGCTTAATAAGCAGGTCGGTGGTTTTAGGGAAATGTGGGTCGTTTAGTTGGTTTTTTCGTGGCTTTGGTCTAGTCCCGCCATGGTTATACATACTCACGATGCCTGCTAAATCTTCAAATAAGCCATTGTGCATCCATGGAAATGTTTGCATTAAGCCTAGTAAAGAGGGGGTTCTAAATTGCCCTATGTGTTGAGGGTTATTTGTGGCATCAAAGCGGCCTTTATCTTCAAAACGACGGCCATAATAATGGAGTCCAGTGTTGTGAAATTTGTTATCACTTAGTAGGGGGCCATTATGGCATGTCATACATTTGGCTTTAGTTCTAAATAGGTGCAGGCCATTTAGTTCACTATCACTTAAGCTACTAATTGCGTGCTGTGGGTTTTTATTAAGCTGCGTTAAAAACGTTTTATAGCGGCTATTTGGCGCGGCTAATGTTCGCTCAAACGCAACTAAGGCTTTTGCCATTTGCTTTGAAGTGAGGGTATTACTATTAAAAGCACTTTGATTAAATAGTATGCGACGGTAGACTGTAAAGCTGGGAATGGGAAATTGCTCTATAGCAATCAGGGCAATCCAGTACAAACTAGTTGCGATTATTGAATGTTTTATTTTAGGAAATGTATGCAGGTACTTTTAGTTTTTATATTACTTTGCCCATTTTGGGTATGTAGTGCTGAAAACACATCGCTTATTATTTCTGAAAATGTACTGAGCTCATATGAAGCAAAAAAATTACACATTCATCGACTAGTTGATGGAAATAATGAAAATTTGGACGATAGCTGGGTAGTACTAATTTATCCAGAAGTTGATCAGCAAGGCCAACCAATATCTGAATTATGCATAAGTATTAATAGTGGTCCAAAGAAGTTAGCTTCGTTGTGTGCTGCTATAAACAAGTCCGAAATTAGCGGGTTTAATCGTTCTGATTTTGAAATAGGGGAAGGTGTTTCAGTATCAGCTGATTTTACATATGGTGCGGCTAGTTATACTTTACAAAATGTTTTATTACTTGAAAGCGAAGACTATGAGTCATTCAAAGAGCGATATAATAAACGCGGCGACCCAGAGAATGATTAATAGTCATATATTTAGCAAACAATACAAAAAACGATACCAACATATTTAGTGTTGGATAACAGGGAGTGTTTATTTTTATGTTCAAAATTATAATTATTTTAATATCAATTATTTCTTTTAATGCCTTGGCATCAGCAGAGGTGAAGCTTGGAGTTGTAGGGAATGTTGGGGCGGATGGCTTTTTTAGCCCAAAAGTAATGTCATTTATTATTGAAAAAGTAGAGCCTAATTCTCCCGCTGAAAAAGCAGGGATTATTGCAGGGCAAAAAATTATTTCTATAGAAGGCTGTAAAATTCCGGGCTGCCCTGCCAGTAAAGCAAAAAAATTAATGCGCAAGGAGTCAGGAGATATCTTACAGTTAGTTTTAGAAAATGAGGATGGTAGCCAAGTTCCTTTAGAGGTTCCTATGAATGCTTGGTAAGCCTAATGAGCTTTAAGCGCCGTTAATTGTCGGGTGGCGCTTCGCTTGCGACCTACGTTTTAAAACGGTTTAAAAGTCTATTAAAAAAGCGGCTTAACGCAACGAAGGTTAAGCCGCTTTTTTGTGATTACTGATTGGATAATACTTGTAAATGATTACTCGGCTGCAGCTTGTTTGGTTTTTCTAAACATAAACTCAAGCGGAATGTGTAAGCGATTTGCCCACGCGTTTTCGGTGTGATCTTCCCCCGGGAAGTACTGGCTTTGCCAAAGTTTTGCCGGATACTGTTGCGCCATAAATAGTGCATCAATTTGCGCTTGTAACTTAGGGTACATGGCATCTAAGGTGCTGTCGCCGTAATCAAAATACACTTTTTGATTACTCAGCTTTGCGATGTTGTTGGCAATGTACTGTTTAAATTGTACAAATACTTCGTCGTCGTGGCTAAAAATACCTGGCCAATGGGTCGACATACTAATAGCGCCGGCAAATTCGTTAGGGTAATTAAGTAGTGTGTACCACGATATAAGCCCACCCATGCTAGAGCCACCAATATAGCGGTACTGGGCGCCTTTGTTTACGTTGTAGTTAGACTCAATGTAAGGAATAACTTCTTTAACTAAAAAACGTGAGTAGTTATCTGAGTAGACGTTAGAGGCAAATAATTTATGGCCTGGGTATTTTTCTAACTGGTAAAGGGCGTTTTGCTTTTGCTTGCTTAGGGCCTCAAACGGTTTTTGTGGGTAGTATTCGCTGTGGCGGTTTTCTGCGGCGTTAGGAATGCCGACCACAATAAATGGGCGTACTTTGCCTTGCTCTATTAATGTGCCGGCTACTTCATCTACGCGCCATTCTTGCTTGTTCCATGTACTGTTGGCATCAAATAGCATGCGGCCATCGTGCATGTAGAGCACGTCGTAGCTGGTGTTTTTGTTGTAACCTGGCGGTAGCCAAATATTTAAAAAACGGTTTTTTTACAAACTGTGACTCTATATTGTCGATTACTTCAATGTGGCCTTTGCTTACTTGCACGTTAGCCGTATTTGCATAGCTGGTATGCACTACAAATATTGATAAGCTAAACAGTAAAGCAATTAATTTCATGGTGGCGCCTTAGCATACAAAAAATTGCACTATTACAATCTATCATTGTTAATTCAATGTGAATACGTATGCACTGGTGATGGTTTCGTAAATGTAAAAGCCACTTTTTATTAATTATAAAGTGGCTTTGTTTGGTTGGGCTAACGCATAGTAAGTTGTTGATTTATTTCTTCAAAAATACTTGCGTCGTCTATGGTTGAAGGGATTTGCAGTTCGTCGCCATCGATGAGTTGGCGCAAGTTTTTACGTAGTATTTTTCCGGAACGAGTTTTAGGTAAGCGCTCTACGCTAACTATATTTTTTAAACATGCAATGGCACCAATTTGATTACGTACGGAGGCAACAAGTGCTTTTTCGACTTCTTGGCTTGACCCTGTGAAGTCATTTTTAAGTACAATCATGCCCATTGGGAGCTGGCCTTTTAGTGGGTCGTTTACACCAAATACAGCACATTCGGCAACCGCTGGATGAGCTGCTACAATTTCTTCCATTTCGCCGGTAGAAAGCCTGTGGCCTGCAACATTTATAACGTCATCTGTACGGCCCATTATGAATAAGTAGCCGTCTTCATCTATATAACCGCCATCGCCAGAAAGGTAGTAGCCCTCGTATTCACTTAAATAACTGGCTTTAAATCGGGCTGTGTCTTGCCAAATAGTGGGTAAGCATCCGGGCGGTAAAGGAAGCTTTATAACTACAGCCCCTTGTTCGTTAGCGGCGCATTCATTACCGTCCATGTCGAGTATACGAACATCAAACCCGGGTGTTGGTACGGTTGAACTGCCAGGTTTGGTTGTTAATGTTTCTATTCCTACTGGATTACAGGCAATCGCCCAACCTGTTTCGGTTTGCCACCAGTGATCGAGTACCGGAAGTTGAGTTTTCTCTTGTAGCCATTGATAAGTGGGTGGGTCGAGGCGTTCGCCTGCTAAAAACAACCGCTTTAAGCTAGAGGTATTATATTTTTTAAAGCCTTCAGCATTAGGATCTTCTTTTTTAATGGCTCTAAATGCTGTGGGTGCGCTAAATAACGCACTCACTTTATATTCTTCAACTACACGCCAAAAAGCGCTGGCATCGGGAGTGCGAACAGGTTTTCCTTCATACAAAACGGTTGCACACCGGTACATTAGTGGTGCATACACAATATAAGAGTGCCCAACTACCCAGCCAATATCTGATGCCGCCCAAAACACCTCTCCAGGCTCCATACCATAAACCGTTTTCATGCTGTAGTTCATTGCAACGGCGTGCCCGCCATTTTCACGCACAACGCCTTTGGGAGTACCTGTGGTACCTGATGTATATAAAATATAAAGCGGGTCGTCACCATTTACTGGTATTGGGTCGGCTGCTTGTGTTGTTTGCATGGCATGCGTCCAATCTATATCGCGCATTTTCACCATGGTTGCAGTGACCTGTTCACGCTGGTAAATAATACAGTGATTTATTTTGTGATTGGCAAGTTCTATGGCGTTATCAATTAGTGGTTTGTATTCAATGATGCTATCTACCTCTACACCGCAAGAAGCGCTGAGTATCAGTTTAGGTTTAGCATCGTCGATACGCACAGCTAGTTCGTGCGCAGCAAAGCCGCCAAACACCACTGAGTGTATAGCGCCCAAGCGAGCACAAGCTAACATACCAATAACAGCTTGTGGGATCATGGGCATGTAAATCACTACGCGGTCACCTTTTTGTACACCGTATGATTTCATTACGCCTGCAAACTTAGCCACTTCATGTTGTAGTTGGTTGTAAGTATAAATTTGCTTTGTATTGGTGACAGGTGAGTCGTAAATCAGTGCAGTTTGTTCGCCAAAGCCTGCAATAATATGCTGGTCTAGGGCTAAAAAGCTGGTATTTAGTTGTCCATCACTAAACCAATGATAAAGGCCGTCGTTGTCTTTTGTGTAGGCTTGTTTTGGCGTTTTATACCACGGTATGCTTTTGCTTTGTTCAAGCCAAAACTGAGCTGGATTTTGCTTAAAGGTAGTGTATTGCTGGTTGTAAAGGTCTGGCATAACTGGCTCCTAAAACTAATATGTGTGAGAGACCTTACAAAAGGTAGGCTTTTTTATCCGTGTAGGCTATTCGACCTTGGTCGGCTAAAAGTTAATCACATGGTTAATATGCAGTTGCAATCAGTTTGACAAATTAAGGCGCGCGGCTCAGCATAGCCTTATATTTGTAAGGAATTAATTGTATGAGTAACGAAGTGAGAGTAGGCGTGGCGGTTATTATTATGCGCCAAAACACTATTTTATTAGGCGAGCGCATTGGTGCGCATGGTGCAAATACATGGGCAACACCCGGCGGGCATTTAGAGTTTGGCGAGGCAGTTGAGCAATGTGCAATACGCGAGGTATGTGAGGAAACAGGGTTAAATGTAAGTAATATAACTAAGCTAGATTTTACTAACGATATTTTCAGTGCTGAAAATAAACACTACATTACATTATATGTAAAAGCAGAGTATAAAGATGGCGAGCCAACTCTTAACGAGCCTAATAAATGTATTCAGTGGCGCTGGTGTGATATTAATAATTTACCTTCGCCACTGTTTACATCTCTTAAAAACTACTTAGCTACAGCAACGCTTATGGTTTAGTTGATGGGCTTAATACTAATTTTTTAAAGCTCACTTGTGCGTAATCACCATTTTGCTTGTCGAGTGCCCATTCGCCTGTACCTAAGCAGCCAGGGTACCAAATACCTTTAGATGATTTTGTGCTACATTGGTTATAAGCACCGGCTTTAAAATAGTGCCAGTCGGCAGCATAACCATGTGGATGATCTTTATAATCCACCTTGCCATATGCATCAACATTGTTCCCTAAGTTAATTGAGTAATTAACGTCTTTTTTACTCTGTGCGCTAAAGGTTAGGTGCATTACATTACCATGCACGTTCACGGTGTAGCTAAAATCTTCGCCAAGGGCTATTCCCATATCCGCTGGATCACTTGGGTTTTCCCACGTGTTTCCCCATACTGGGTAGGTAATGTCTGTACGGTTAGGATCTGTTTTTGGGAGATTACGTTCGTAGTTCCAAAAAACGGAGCCTGTTTTATGACCTGGCCATTTTTTATAGTAAATTTTTAGCGGTTCGTTGCCCCACCCATAACCCAGTTTTGTATCAATTAATGCTTGGTTTTTACCTGCATGAATTTGCCCAACAACAACAGAGTAAGCTGCTTTTTTATTAGGATCTGTGGCCCGAAGTGCTACATGGTCAACCTTCAACGTGGCTTCCATTTTTCCACCTACAGAGCCAAAACGCTCTGAAAGGGGATGTACAGCCAATGCAAAATTATTTTTTGAGTTTTTTGTTTTAATTTTGGTATTTGACCCGCGGATCATTTGTCTTAATTCACTACGTGTATTGGTAGAGTTGGCGCTGGTAAGTGCTTTATTTGGCGAGGTAAATACCATATAACCTTGCTCATCAAGATAGAAAAAATCAGGGTGAGCGTAAGTTTGAATTTCTTCAACGTCTATTGTATCTATTTTTCCATCGTTGTTTAAATCGACCGGTACGTTTATTTTCCATTGTGATAAATCAAATTTTGACGCAGGGACTGCTGCATTATTTTCAACTTTAGTATTTGTACTAGCGCAGCCCATAAATAATAAATGAGTAACAGCGGCAAGTGCTGTGAGTTTAAAAGTAGATGTGTATTTTTTCATGGTTGTCTCTGTGTGATGATTTTAAAAGTAAACGATATTAACTTCGCTTAGCTTTAATTTAACATACCAATTTAAAATATCAACATTACCAATTTTAGATTTTTGTTATTTTTAAATAATATTATTGGTTATACCAATGTGTTTTTTTGCTGTTTTTTTGCTGTTTTTTGCGCTTTTTATTTAAGTGTTTACGCTGCGCTTTTTTTATGTGCTTAGTTAACCACTTTGTCATTTTAGGCATTAGCTCAGGGGCAAAATTATGGCCCATACCAGGGACTACTCTTAGCTTGGCCTTTTTTATAAGTGCGGCTGTATTTTTACCTGCATTAAGCGGAATAATCACATCGTCACTGCCATGAATTACGAGTGTTGGGGTTTTAATTTTACGTATTAAATGTTGTCTGTTTTTACTTGCGGCCATAGCAACTAATTGGCGCTTATAACCATTGGGATTGTATGAACGCTTAACTATTTGCGTTGCATGCTGGCGAAGTGTGTCTTCTGTTTGCGGGTAAGCAGGGCTGCCAATTAGCTGGTTCAGCTTAATGTTGTAATTTATTGCTTCATCAAGGTTTGGCGTTTTAGGCCTTAATTTTGCTAGTTTTATAAATACACCAATACTCTTAGCACTAGGCCTTGGTAGACTAGAGCTCGACATGATTGTTGTTAAACTGAGTACCTTTTTTTTATGTTTTGCTGCGATTAACTGGGCAATCATCCCACCCATAGATGCGCCAACAAAGTGGGCTTTTTTTATTTTAAGTGCGCACATAAGTGCTAAAACATCGTTTGCCATGTCATCGAGTAAGTAGGGAGTTTTAGTCGGGATGGAGAGTCGTTTACTTAACCACGATTTAAATAAACTTGCAGGCGGTGCGTGCTCACAATGAGTTGACAGACCACTATCGCGATTATCAAATCGAATTACCCTAAAACCGTTTTTAACTAAACCATAATATAACGTGTCTGGCCATACGGTCATTTGAGCGCCAAGCCCCATTATTAGAATGATTGGCGGAGATTTTTTATTGCCTTCGTCTTGATAATGAAGCGTTATACCGTGTGGTGTTTTAATTGTGCGCATAGCCAAGTGGTGTAGTTAGCTTTGCTAAATTGTAGCGAGTATTTATTACAGCTTATTTGCAGTATTAGGCAGTGGCAGTGGCAGTTGCCATTTATTTAAAATAGCATTGTATTCGCCACTTTGTTTAATTGCTTCAAGAGCGTCTGATAGTGTATTGGCTGTTTGCGCGTCGAGCATTTTATTCGCCGCAAAGTAAAGCGTAGAAGGGAAATCTTCTAGGTGGATCCGTTTAGTGATAAGGCTTGGATCTAACCCCGACATTTTTAGTTCGTTATTAAGGGTGAGTGTATTCATTAATACAAAATCAATACGCTTTTTATACAACATTTGCCACAATTGTTGGTAGTAGCTCACTAGCACTAAATTTTTGTCTTCTGTAAAGCCCATTTGCTGTAAATATTTAGCACTGGAGTAACCGCGAATTGTGCCTATTTTATAAAACTTAGTGTGGTTTAAGTGTGTTGCCTCGGCTTTACTACTTTTTAAGCTAACTACGTAGGCGTCGGTAAAATATACGTCGCCTAACCATTTAAAGTTATTTGTGCGTGTAGGGGTTTTTAACAAAGAAAGTAAAATAGTGTTTGGGTTGCTTTCAAGCTCGTGAAATGCGCGCGCCATGGGCATTATTTCAAATGAAGCACTTAACGTTGTGTTTTTTAAAACTGCTTTGGCTAAATCCACAAGCGCGCCATCGACTTGGCCACTTTCATTTTTAAAATGATATGGGTGTAGGTCTTCTGCAATAAAGTTAAGTGTACTCGTCGCATTTACCGCGGTACAAAACATTAACATAAAGGCGATAATTACAACACGAGGGTGCATAAAACAATCTTTTATAACTAATATGCTTCGAGTTTAAAGAATGTTGACTGAAATATAAACTTAAATGTTTAATAAAAGTAAATAAGCGTGGCTTATTTATCTTTCGAGGTTAAATTTAAATCAGTAAGCTTGGTACTTAGGCAAGGTAGAGCCTTTTTAATGTGGTTACCTGTGTTTAGTTTTAAAGTATTCGAGTGGACTGCATGAGTACCAGCGTTTAAAAGCACGATTAAAAGAGCTTTGGTCTTTAAATCCGAGTGCTAAAGCCAACTGCGCTAAATTGGGTTTATTGCATAACTCATTTATACGTCGTTTTCGCTCGGTTTCAAGAAGAAGTAAAAATGTTGTTTCTTGTGACTTTAAATGTCGCTGCAAGGTCCTTGGGGTCATGCTTAAGGCATTTGCAGTGCGTGCTAACGTACAATGTTGTAAATCGAGCTTTGCCATTAAAATTTGACTAACATTTTCAGACATATTTTGCTGGCTAGTAAAAAGACTTAATTGCTGATCAGACACCTGCTTAAGTGCTAAATGTATAGCAGCGTTATCGGTTTTAAAGTTTAGGCTTAAGTAACTACTCGGAAAACAAATTTCGTTGTGTTTAGCATGAGTTAAAATTGGGCAATTAAACCATGTTGTTAGCGTATTTATTTGCTGTTGAGTGTAGTGATATTTAAAGCTTACTTGAGTCGGTGATAATTCGGTCTTGAGTAATTGGCGCACCACACTCACCCAAGCCGTCATGTTTCTTAACACTACTTGTTCATTGCAGTGGGCATGGGGAAACCAGCGTATAGTGGCTTGGTTTTTGTGTTGTTCAAATTGTGCTTGACCTATATCTGCCACCAAACGGTCGTAATTTAAAAGTGCTTGTATCGCGTCACCTAACCCATTACTCGATTCTACTAAATATCCCAAAACGCCATAGTCAGCGGTGCGAATATGTTGGCCCAGCCGAAACCCAAATAAAGGGTCTTTAAGTGTTTTTTGACCATAATCAAGCAATGAATTATAGCTTTTAAGCGTTATGCGTGGTGACAGCTGTTGTGTTGCACGATTACTGTATTCGTTAAAGTTAATTGCTTTTAAAGCATCTGCGCTATTTAATCCTCGGCTTTGTAGGTAGTCAAGAATACTCGAAAAGTAATGATCGGCAAGGGTTTGCATTTGTCGCCTAGAGCTAAAAAATGGTCGTGTAAGAGCAAGTTTGCCACGTTAAATTTTATTATGCTATAGGTCCTATTTTTAGTAGTAGTAGCTTATGGTTTCTATAAATTTAAAATGTACTTTACTTGCTCCACCAGAGAAAGTGGCTGCTGTATTACTTGAACATGCCTATTTAGGACGTTTTTTTAATGCCCAATTTTCACAATTAAAATCACATAATAAAGGTGAAATGAAAGGTGGAGCAGGTGCCATAAGGCAAGTTAAAACCCCGCTTGCTATTTTTAGTGAACAAATTATAAGTGCCAGCAATAAGTATATTTGCTATCGCATAATGGGTGATAAGCCGGTGGCAAATCATCAAGGAGACATATATTTAACTCCCATTGAGCATGAAGGTAATACTGCTACAGGGCTCAGGTATTGTATTACTTTTAAGCCACCATGGTGGATGCCAAGTAGCCTGATTAAGTTATTTGTTAAACATGATATTTCGCAAGCGCTTAATAAACTAGCGCGGTATTTTAAGGAGCATAATGTATGACCATTGAGATGATTTTACTCGCGCTTAGTCCTGTTTTTTTAGTGTTTGTTAGTGTTGAATTTATTAAATACAGGCGTTTTTACGATATAAAAGACAGCATGGCGAATACAGCCTTAGCGTTATTGCATCAAGCTGCCGATGCGCTTTCTTTAATATTACTGATGCCATTATTTAATTGGTTATATGAATATCGCGTTTTTGATATTGAGCTGTCGGTACTTAGTGTTTTTTTCGCCTTTATTTTGCAAGACTTTTTATATTATTGGTTTCATAGGGCGTCGCATCATATTCATTGGTTGTGGGCTGCACATGTTGTGCATCATAGCTCTACAAAAATGAATTTTACAACGGCATTTAGGCAAAGTTTAATGTACCCCTTAGCCGGTATGTGGGTATTTTGGTTACCTATGATTTTAATAGGCTTTAATCCTATAACTGTGCTTAGCGTTGTTGCGTTAAATTTGGCGTATCAGTTTTTTGTGCATACACAGGTAGTAAATAAGCTTGGGTGGTTTGAATTTATATTTAATACACCATCACATCATCGGGTTCATCATGCTATTAATCGGGGCTATTTAGATAAAAACTTTGCTGGCGTACTTATAATTTGGGATAAGTTATTTGGTACCTTTGTAGAAGAAGATAAAAACCAGCCGTGTAAGTATGGCATTGTGGGGCAGCTAAATAGCAATAATCCAATCACTATTACATTTCATCAATGGCGGTACTTAATTAAGCTAACTTACATAACTAAAGGATTTGAAGCTAAGTTAAAAGTTTTGTTTGGTTACCCAACTAGCTCGCAAAAGAAGAATGATAATAGCGTGAAATATAAAAGTTAAGAGCGGTTATCCACTCTTAACTTTGTTGTCTAAGGAAAGAAACTATTGTGCAGTAGTAATAACCGTATCAATTAAATGTACCACGCCATTACTTGTGTATATGTCGGTGGTTGTTACATTGCTTCCTGCAACTTGTAATGACGTTGCAGATAAGCTCACCTGCCACCAAATGTTGCCAACACCTTGACCGTTTTCATCACCAGGTGCAGTGTCGCCAGAGTAGGTATACAGTGGACGACCTAGGTACGCTACCTGCATAGTGCTATCTGCGCGAGCAATAAGTGATAAACCTGGTATGTTTTCAATAGAATCAGCGGTGCCTAACACAGGTGGCCACGTTGCTGCACAGGTATCTTCACATACACTCATCGACTCGCCCAAGTCGTTGTCAAAAACGTAAACTGTTTTACCCGGTGTTGTATCAGCCATGCCTGTTACTAAACGCGCATTGTCTGCATCGTATGCAATGCTGTCTGTTTCAGCGTTAGTGGTGTTAGTAAAGTCGACAATATTTACACTTAGCATATTTTCAGCAAGGGTGGTGACCATTTTACCATTAGCTGCAAATGCATCCGTGCTGCCTACTTGAGCGCCTAATACGTGCTGTGTTAATACGCCGGTTAATGCATCTTTATCGGCTAGTAGCGCGTTTAAGGTGTCGGTTGGGATTTTACTGAATGCGGCGTTGGTTGGAGCAAATACGGTGAACGATTTTGTTGTATCGTTAAATGTATCAACCAAGTCAGCAGCTTGTAGGGCAGTAACTAATGTTGAAAGAGCGTCTGTTTCTGTCGCAACGGTGGCAATTGTTTTAGTAGGTGTACCAACTTCAGTGGGTGGCATAATTACCTTGTTGAGCACATGAATTACACCATTATCAGCTGTTACATTTGCTGTGGTCACTGCCGAGTCGTTGATGAATAATGCGCTATCTACATATGAAAGGGCAGCCATATCGCCATTTGCCATTTCAACTTTATTGTTTTCGCTATTTGCAATGGCGACTGCTGCGTCAGACAAAACACTTGCGTCGGCAACTACATGGTAAAGTAAAATATCGCGAAGGGTATCAGTGTCTGCAAGTAGCGCATCAATGGTGTCTTGTCCAAGTGCTGCAAAAGCGTCATCGGTAGGAGCAAATACCGTAAAAGTATTAGTAGGATCTGCGACTAACGTGTCCAAGCCAGTTGCACCGAGCGCAGCAATTAATGTTGTAAAGTTACCATTTTCGCTGGCAACGTCGGCAATTGTACCAAAGCTTTCAGGCAGAGTTACATCAGCCACAATGACCGAATCTATTACATGAATCACTCCGTTGGTTGTAGCAATATCTTTAACCACAATATTGGCACCGCCAAACATAAGCATATCTGTTTCAGTATTAATTGTAATTGGAAGAGAGTTGCCTAGCAGCGTTTCTGCAGATTGACCATTTAATGACATAGCTGTTACCGAGTCAACCGCACCCATTAAAACGTGCTGCTTTAAGATGTCGGCTAATACCTCAGGGTTTGCTAAAAGTGTGTTAATCATTTTGCTACCAACAGCATCAAAAGCTGCATCTGTAGGTGCAAAAACGGTGAACTGCGCTGACTCATCGCTCAATGCCGATGTTAAACCGGCTTCGTCTAATGCGGCAAGTAAGGTAGTGAAGTCGCCTGCTTGATTCGCTGTTTCTATAATATTAGCGGTAGGGGCTGACTCAGCCGT
This sequence comes from Pseudoalteromonas sp. 10-33, assembly GCF_001469195.1. Taxonomy (NCBI): domain Bacteria; kingdom Pseudomonadati; phylum Pseudomonadota; class Gammaproteobacteria; order Alteromonadales; family Pseudoalteromonadaceae; genus Pseudoalteromonas; species Pseudoalteromonas sp. 10-33. Next base: position 371,923 of record NZ_LOFI01000001.1, read on the forward strand.
GGCGATAGGCATAAGTACTGCGTCTATTACATGAATGATGCCATTGTCCGTTGCAATATCAGTCATGGTTACTGTGCTTGTGTTTATTAACAAGCTCTCGCCATTTAACGATAAAGCGACTTTGCCGCCGTTTACCGTGTCAACAGTTGTACCAGCAAGGCCTATAGCTGCTTCTGCGTTAACACTTCCTGATACAACGTGATAAGTTAATATTGAGCTCAGTGTATCTGTGTCAGCCAGTAGGCCATTTATTGTATCTTCGCCGAGAAGTGCAAAGGCATCATCTGTTGGGGCAAAAACAGTAAACTCCTGACTCGTATCGGCAAGTGTATCGTCCAAGCCTGTTGCCTCAAGCGCTGCAACTAGGGTAGTAAAGTTACCCGCATTTCTTGCTACATCAACAATGGTTGAAGATGCTTCGGGTTCAACTTGTACTGGTATGTTATCGTCATCATCGTCATTACAACCTTGTGCTAATAATAAGGGAAGTGTAATGAGACATACCTTCAGTAATTTGTTCATGACCTGATCCTTCTGTGTGAAATGTAATTAACAATCTCGTAACGTTACGGGAGTACTTTTACAAGAGATCAGATTTATTTGAGTGTTTTTTAAACTTCTGAATTTTAAATTTGAAAGGTATTCGTATTATTTATTACTTTTTACTACGTGGTGCCCCAAATAAAATAAAGATATGACAAGCACATACAGATAAAAATGCACTAATACCTAGTGCTCCACCATAGTTACTTATTTTAGGGACTAAATATTCAAATAGAATCGCAAAAATCACTGCAGCGCAGGTTATTGTATACAAACCAAAACGCTTAGGTGCACTCATACCAATAAACGTACCACCAAAAAAAATGGCACTGTAAAGCTCAGGGTGTAAATTAAAACCATAAAAAATGCAGTAAGCAACTATAGATAAACTCGAAGAGGCACTAATAGCGCTAAAAAGCCTATGTTTGGCGAGTAAAAATGTTAATAAAGCGCCAAAAAATGCAATTGCCGGGTATTCTATTGTCATACAAATATTCCTTTTGCTAGCGCAAATACAGCAACGCTTACAAATGCAATACTCCCTAATTTTCCTCCAAAGCCAGAAAATAAATTTAAAGTAAGTACATACAAACAAGCACCTAAGAGTGAAATAAAAGCCAGTTCCCAGTAACTGTTAATTAAACTAGAAGAACACATACCCGCAAAACTTCCTGCGTAAATAGCAGCGTTTGGATGAATATTAAGAGACTTTGGAAAAGGAATAAAAGAACCAGAAAGGCCAACCACAGAGGCAGCAATAACAGCAGGAAAATTAAATTCAGTGTGCATCACAAAGCACAGCAAACAGCCTGAAAAAAAAGCACCGAATTTTATAAAGAAAAATTTAAGCATAGCTAGTCAGTTTAAAGTAACCGGGGAGTGTTTAACAGCAGCGCTTAACATTGCGAGCAAATAGTTAAAAAGATCATATGAAATGTATGAAGGCTTAAATATGCTCAAAGTAATGTAGTTTGTGTAATGTAAATTGTAATTTATGTATAATGTAGGGAATTTATTGAATAATAAGAAATAACCTAGGGTAATTTATGTCTAATTGTTTGCATTTGGCAATTCCGGCTGGCGATTTAGAAGTGGCTAAAACATTTTATTGTGACGTACTTGGCTGTAAAACCGGTAACAGTGAAGAGGGGCGCTGGGTAGATATCGACTTTTGGGGAAATGAACTTACATTGCATCAAAGCGTTGAGCGTTTACCGACTGTTCGCCATGATGTAGATATGGGCGCAGTAGCTGTGCCGCATTTTGGTATTCATTTATCTGAAGATGAGTTTAACAATTTAAAAAAACGTATTGAAGATGCAGGTTTAGAATACCTTGATAAGCCTTATCGCCGATTTGTAGGAGATGAGTTTGAACAAGAAACCTTTTTTATCGAAGATACTAATGGCAATGTACTCGAAATGAAAACCATGGTTAATCCTGAGGTTTTATTCAAAAAAGTCTAACTAGTTTTTATGAATTCAAAGCCACTTTTATAGCTGTCTCTTGATCACAAGTCTGACTCAAGAGATTTTGCTAAATCGTAGCCTTCAAGGATGGCTTGTAATTTAAGCCATCCTTGCCATAACACTTTCACAGATGCACGCCCTGTGCGCTTGGTATCTTTCCACCCCCCTAACTTTGCCAGTTCTCGATACGCCCATGACATATTTGGAGCGGTTTCAGGCAATGGTGTTTTTATTCTCTTTAACCACAATAACTTCCATGCTTTCGGAGGTAGCAGTTGTTCACAACTTGGAGAATCAGGCTGCTCATTGGTGAACTTTAGTTGCAATATTCGCGTCGCAATAAACCCATTAATCGTCACCAACCTTTCCATGTTATCTTGGCTTTGAAGGCGTAAACTTTCGATATTCGTGCCATCACTTTTCCAGACTTTATGGTATTCCTCAACAAGCCAACGGTGCTCATAGTAGGTGATGATGGCTAAGGCGTCTTCTTTGCTGGTGACTGGTTCACTAGTTAATAAGTGCCAGCTTAAATCGTTCTCAGCGTTTCCTCGCTCTGCACAGCCGACATAGTAAACTGGGAGAGAGTGTCCTTTTTTATTGTAAGGCACTTTCAGTGTCACTGGCGCATAGGTGATATCCAGTGTTGCGCTTCGGGCTTTTCTTCCTCCTTTTTGTGCAATGTGGATTTGTTTGGTGCCTGCACTCATCAGCTCGCTTGCAAACGCATAAAGCTTATCCTCACCTTCTTCAATATGACGACTTTGCATTGAGCGTACGACGAATCGTTGCTGCTCGGTTAGTTTATACTGCAAGTATTCGTAGATGTCCGCTTCGCGGTCACACACCGATATCACGTTCGCCATTTGTCCTTGCAGCCGCTCAGCCATCGCTCGTGACGCTAACTCCCACTTGTAACTTTCTTTTTCTTCATAAGAAGTCGTCGCGTGCTTTTCCCTTTTTCCAATCGTGTTGATATTACGGCTCCAGCGAGACTGTTCAATTAATCCCACAACGTGCTTTGTATCTGGCGCAAACAGCAATACGCTATGAGCTAACAAGCCTCGTTGTTTTGCTCCTCGTCCGACATGACCCAAATCATCTCGAATGGAGGAATGTTTATAAATTAGTGTGGTCGTGTCTTCTAATGCGAGCAATAAGTTATGACTTTTGGCCTGTTCAACCGTGGCTTTAAAGCCTGACTTTGCAATAGCCGTTGCGTCAATATTCTCGTTGCGAATAAAGCGGTAGGCACCTTCCATATCGGCGGGGGATTGAGTGATGTTCACAAGCGGTTTTCCTGGTTCATTTGCAAGCGTTGATGCTAACTTTACCAGACGCGCTGTTCTTCTTGGATCACCTAAGTCCGATTTACCGAATTGTTGTTTTGCCCAATGAGTATGTTCGTTAATCATAATGTGCCCTCAAACAAGATTTGAAGATCTGATCATGACATTGGGATTTAGTTCAAAAAAATCCCCGCTAATTTCTTAGCAGGGATTTGTGTATAAGAGACAGCTTTTATAGTGGCTTTGTTGAGGTTTAGCTCTGTAATTGAGGTATGACCTCGCTTGGCGTTTTATTAAAGTGGCGCTTAAACTCGCGGCTAAATTGCGAGGGGCTGGTATAGCCTACCTTTAACGCGGCCTCATTTGCTTTACTGCCGTTGTTTATAATGAGTTCTTTTGCTTTGGCTAAGCGTACTTTTTTTAAGTATTGCAATGGCGATTCAAAGGTCACTTGTTTAAAGGCGCGATGAAACGACGATACACTCATGTTTACCTCTTCAGCTAAGCCTTCAACAGTAATTTGATCTGCATAGCTTTTATGCATTGTAGACAGTGTTCGTGCTATTCGGGCGTAGTGCCCATCGTGCATGGCAAGGCCAATTAAAGTATGACCCTGAGGACCACAAAGTACACGGTATACCAATTCTTTAATTATATCTTCACCAAAAATATCGGCCTCTAGCGGGCTATTTAGTGCGCTTAATAAACGATGAGTTACTTGCTCCATAGCACCATCTATTTTTGCCGACTGCACACCGCTCATTTGCCCAGAAGTAAACGGCGTATGTTCGCCCATTTGGTTTACTAACTTATGTAATGTTGCTGGGTTAATATCAATAACTACGCCCATTACAGGTAGGCCATTATCAGTAAAGGCTTCGCATTCAAGTGGTACGGGTACACCTAAAACCAGGTAGTCGCCAGCACCATATTTTATTTGATGATCAGGGAAATGAATTATTTTATGCCCTTGGCCAACTAAAATAATACCAGAGTTGTAAATGAGTGGCTGACGAGGTGAACTCTTACTCGCACGATGAAAGTAAACCCCGGGAATAATCGTTTTTCTAACGCCCTCAAAATTGAGCAAATCATTGTGCTCGGCGTATTGCTGCAACATGTTGGCTATAGTGGGCATTAAAAAACCTTTTATCGTACAAATTTTGCGTAAAATAACAATGTTGGCAGTATTAGGCAAGCTTTAGGCATTTATTAGGCTTTTTTAATGTTTATTTTGCCACTAATATGCACTCATTGGAATTCAGCTTAGTGAGTAACTAAGCATTTTATTTAAGGCGTGTTGATCTTTGATGGTTGAATTTGCAGCAGTATGTTTGGTTTTTAGGCAAGGCAGAGCCTATGAAGTGTGGTTACTCCCCATAAATAGGCGATAACGCAGCATAAATGCCAAACATGCGCTGCCCTTCGGGTTCTGCCTAGGGGCGATTAACTCTTTGTTACTCGGTTTTTACTTAGCCCACTAGGTTACAAACCTCGTGCTGCGATTTAATCGTCCCTAGATTGAACAAATTTCAATCTGCAAAGATCAACACGCCCTAGTATTTAACCGTCACCTAGGAGCAAAATAATGAAATTTAGCTACGTAAACCCAACACTTATTCAGTTCGGCCAACAGCAAATTGCATCACTAACCGATTTGATCGCAAAAGATCAAAAAGTACTAGTAGTGTACGGCGGCGGTTCTATTAAAAAGAACGGCGTGTACGACCAAGTTGCAGCGGCACTTGAAGGTTTTGATTGGGTAGAGTTCTCAGGTGTTGGTGCCAATCCAACAATTGAAGTGTTAGACCAAGCAGTAAAAATTTGTAAAAAACAGGATATCGACTTTGTATTAGGTGTAGGCGGTGGCTCTGTAATTGACGGCGTTAAATACATTGCAGCGTCGGCAGTTTATGACGGCGAAGGTTGGGATATCCCTACTGGTAAGCATACTATTACTAGCGCATTACCAATCGGTGCAATATTAACATTACCAGCAACGGGTTCTGAGTCTAATCAAAATTCAGTTGTGAGCAAAGAAGCAACGAAGCAAAAACTACCGTTTGCATCACCAAAAGTGCTACCCAAGTTCGCGATTATGGACCCAGATGTAATGAAAACATTACCGCAGCGCCAACTTGTGAATGGTTTAGTAGATGCATGGGTTCATACGTGTGAGCAGTACCTAACATTCCCTGAAGCTGCATTGGTTCAAGAAGGTTATGCAGAGGCACTTTTAAGAACGCTTAAAACGCTGGGCGATAACTTTGAAAACCAAGACGATGCATGGCGTGCAAATCTTATGTGGGCAGCCAACCAAGCGCTTAATGGTTTAATTGGTTCTGGCGTATCACAAGATTGGGCAACACACATGATTGGCCATGAGCTTACAGCTGCTTACGGTGTTGATCATGCTCGTTCACTGGCTATTGTTCAGCCTTCTTTACTACGTAACCAATTTGCAGTTAAAAAAGCGAAGCTAGAGCAAATGGGTAAAAACGTATTTGGTCTTGCACAATCGGATGATTTAGCAGAGCAAACAATTCAAGCAATTGAAGCGTTTTACCACAGCTTAAATGTAGCCACTGTGCTTACTGAACATGGTGATGACAAAGCAGCGGCAGTAGAAAACGTACTTACTAAGCTTGAAGCTCACGGCATGGTAGCCCTTGGTGAAAACCAAGCAATTACACTTACACAAAGTCGCGAAATTTTAGAGCAAGCAATTGCTTAAGCGCTTAAAGTAATACAAAAAAAAAAGCCGCTAGCGTTTACGTTAGCGGCTTTTTTGCAAGTTATACCAATCCTCAAAATAGATCACTTAATTAAGCGAATTGGTATTAAATAAATTAAAAACACTGTGTTTATAATTAACCAATAATATCGGTATTAATGTTTTAAAATGATGATAGTAAACTGTGTTCATCGGTTAGCAAAACTAACACCTTATAAATTTACACAGGATAAAAACTCATGACACTACTACAAAAAATATTAAACTCTAAAGCAGGCGCAGCAGCACTTATTTTACGTGTACCAGTTGGTTTAATTTTAGCAGCGCATGGCGCGCAAAAATTATTTGCTTGGTTTGGCGGTTATGGCCTTGAAGGCACAGGGCAGTGGATGGCAAGTATTGGCTTAGAGCCAGGTTACTGGTTAGCTTTAATGGCAGGCAGCGCTGAATTTTTTGGCGGCATTGCATTAGCACTTGGTTTATTAACACGCCCAGCAGCCGTAGTTACTGCGTTTACAATGTTGATTGCAATATTTAGTGTACACATTAACAATGGTTTATTTATGGCTAACAACGGTTACGAATACGCACTTACGTTATTAGTTGCAACTTCAGCGCTTGCTATACAAGGTGCAGGTAGCTTTTCGATTGATAGTGTTATTGCTAAAAAACTAGCTGATAAATAGCGGCAGAAATTTATAATTTAAAAAATAGCGGCTTATTTAGCCGCTATTTTTGCATGGGTTAAGCGTTATTTTACTTAGCCGAAAAAGTTAAAGAGTAGTTGTACTGCGTTTGCTCAAGTAAATATTCTTTGTGGGTACTTGGGCTCCACGAATCATCGCCGCCAACACCCATATGTTGATGATCAATATGTACATGTAAGCAATCATCAGCTATTAGCTCATTGGTGTGCTTTGCTTGCGTAAGCATGCTTTGAGAGTATTCACTGGCGGCAAATAAAAACGCACCGGTCACGGTTAAATTATTAATGCTAAGTAGTTGGCAATCACTACGCACGCCGTTATCAGTTGGGAATATATACGGTGTATGTAGCTCATTGTGTTGCGCGTTGTAATAACCTAAACGCGCAGCCGCTTTGCGATCAGGGTAGTTTTCAAATGGGCCTAAACCAAGCCAATTTACTTGTGTATCGCTTTGTTTATTAAGCGTTGTACTTAACCCTATGCGTGGCATGGGTGGCAAAGTGTCGTTTAGTTGTACATCAACATTTAAGTTAATTTCACCTGTATTATTAAGTATATAAAGCCATGTTGTTTTTGCTTGTACTACGCCATTAAATTCATAACTAAACACACAGGTAATACGTATATCTTTGTTTGATTGCACGACTTCAAACAAGCGACATGTGCGCTGCCACTTGCCAATACCCGCTCTTAGCCAGCGCGCTTCCCATGCGTTAGGGTCTAGATTGTCTACTTCGCTTACGCCTATGTCGTTATCAAGCGGGGCGCGGTAAAAATTATCAACTAGTGGACTTTTAATAACGTGGGTTTGATTGTGTAGCCATTGCTCAATAAGGCCTGATTGGCTATTAAACACAAGCTTAAAGGTATTGCCTTCAATACTTAGCAGTGTATCGGTCTCACTAATATTTAGTGTGCCATGTGCTGAAGCGTTTAGAATGGGCTTAAATGTATCAGCGCTTAAACTTTGGCTATTTATAAGTTTAAATTGCTCGGTGTTTAATACATGATCGCTACTTGCAAAGCTGCAGTCGTTAAGCAGTGCTACATCTAAATTAAGGTGATATTGCGCACCGGCTTTAAACACCGTTTTTGTATTAATAGTTAGCGTTTGCGTACTTTGCGGGGCAATATTAATAATTTGCTCGCCTTGCTCTATACATTGGCCATTTTCTATTAACTGCCAAACCAGTTTTTCGTTATCGGTTGCCCTAAATACATAATCACTAAATACATCAACGGTATAGTGGTTTTGAGTTTGCTCGCGCAGCGTGAATTGTAAATGTTGTTGGCTGTATTTAGCTTCAAACAGGCTAGGGTGCGGCGTACGATCTGGAAATAATAAGCCGTTTATACAAAATTGGCGGTCGTTTAGTTCATCACCAAAATCGCCACCGTAAGCCCAATAATGCTTACCGTTTTCATCAGTTTTAGATAAACCTTGGTCTACCCAATCCCAAATAAAGCCACCTTGCAGGCGCGGGTACTCTCTAAATGCTTGCCAGTAATCGTCAAAGCTACCTAGGCTGTTACCCATTGCGTGTGCGTACTCACATAAAATGAGAGGACGGGTTTCGCCTGGTAGGCTTAGCCACTTTTTAATAGAGTATTTAGGTACTGCGTCATCGGCAAGGTGGGTATCTACACGGGCATACATAGGGCAAATAATATCGGTTGCGGTGGTATTTGCGCCGCCACCTTCGTATTGCACTGGACGCGATGGGTCAAAGCTTTTTGACCAACCGTACATAGCATCGTGGTTGGCACCGTGCCCGCATTCGTTCCCCAGTGACCAAATAATAATAGAGGCGTGGTTTTTATCGCGCTCAACCATTTGTGTATAGCGCGACATAAATGCGCCAGCCCACTGCGGATTGCTGGCTAAACGCCCCATAGGGAACATGCCATGGGTTTCTATATTGGCCTCGTCCACTACGTATAAACCTAGCTCGTCACATAATTCGTAAAAACGCGGGTGGTTAGGATAATGAGCGGTACGTACAGCATTAAAATTATTTTGCTTCATCAGCTTAATATCTTCAATCATGTCGGCGGTGCTTACTGTATGGCCGTTTTCAGGATGGTGTTCGTGGCGATTAACACCGCGTATGAGTAGCGGCTTGCCGTTTAAACAAAGTTGCCCGTTAAGCATTTCTACTTTTCTAAAGCCAATATTGTAGGCTTCTGCGTCTATAGTATTGCCTTGTTCATCTAACAGGCTTACAACACAGCGGTATAAGGTCGGGGTTTCAGCGGTCCATTTTTTAGGGTTTTGTATATCAATGGTTTGAAATACGACATCGCTCCAGCCGCCTTTTTCGTCAACACGTTTATTATTAGTGCTTTGGATTTGCGGCTCACACAGTGCTTGCTCACCATCAAAAACCTGTACGGCTACTTGGAAGTTATTTGGCGCATCTATTGCGGTTTTTATATGCAAAGTCGCATCGCGGTAGCAGGCGTCTAAATCTGGGGTTATAAATACATCGCGTATTTGGTGTTGCGGTTTGGTAAGTAAATTAACATCGCGGAATATACCGCTTAGCCACCACATGTCCTGATCTTCTAAATAACTGCCATCACTCCAACGAATTACCATAACCGCAATGCGGTTGGTGCCAGCCACTAACAGTTCGCTTAAATCAAATTCGCTGGGTAAGCGGCTATCTTGCGAGTAGCCTACCCATTGGCCATTACACCAAAGGTGAAACGCCGAGTTTACGCCTTCAAAAATAATATGGTTTCGCTGAGCTAATTGATCCGCCGTAATAGTAAACTCAGTGCGGTAGCAACCCGTTGGGTTATCGCCAGGAACAAAAGGCGGGTTTACGGCAAAGGGGTATTTAACATTGCAATAAATAGGTTTATCAAAGCCGTGTAATTGCCAGTTAGAAGGCACAGGAATACTTTGCCAGTCGCTGGCGAGTGTTTCACTTAGTAATGACTCATCAACCGCTTCGGGCTTATCAAATAATTTAAAATCCCATTGGCCGTTTAAACTTTGTTTTTGTGATTGCGTGTTTGTACGGGCATGGTCAACGCTTTTAAAACCATTAAGTGGGCTGTGCGCTTTTACTTGATTAACTTGCACCGAAATTGGGTTTTCCCAATCGCGGCGGTTAATTATGTGCTGTAGTGAGTTCATTAGTGTCCTATTGCATGTGTGGCAATTATAGTGGCTTAAATATAGCTAAAATAATACGTTGAGGTTATGCTTAAAGCTCTCTTTTATTTATCCAAAACTATCATTTTAAATTATGCGCAACACCATTAAAGATGTACTCGATATTGGCCCAGAGTGTACAGAGCGGTTTATTGATTTAAACACGCTTTCGCAAATGCCAAGCCTTGAAATAGAGCTGGCAGGTTGCTCAAATTTACTGGGTGATTATTGTGTTGCGCGTACTAACCCGCTTGAACACACTTTGTTTTATACTTTGGGTGGTCAGGGCACGCTTAAAACTATTAATAACCAATACCCATTAATCGAAAATAGCTTAGCTATATTGCCAGCACGGCAAAGTTTTGAGGTTGAAATAGCAAGCGAAAAGTGGGATGTGATTTGGCTAAATCTTGCAAATACCAAGCGTTGGCAGCATTTAAATTTAGCGCACGCTAAGGTATTAACTGATCAACAATTAACACCACTGCACTTAGCAATGGAGCTTTTATACAGCGAAGGAAATGCGACTTTGCGTGAAGGCGTAATGCCTATTTTAAGTCATTACTTAAATACTACGCTTCAAAGCGAGCCACAAATAGGTGGGCAAAATAGATTAACCAGCTTGTTTTTAGAGGTAGAAGAGCGCCTGCAATTTGATTGGACAATAGAGGCTATGTGCGAACAAATACATTACTCAGCACCGCATTTACACCGGTTATGCCAGGCACAATTTGGCAAAAGCCCTATGCAGCAGCTTATTTATTTACGTATTAAACGGGCTAAAAACTTGCTTTTAAATACCCGCTGGCCAATTGCCCATATTGCCGCTTACGTGGGGTACCCTAATATATTTAATTTTTCAAAACGGTTTAAAAAATCAGTGGGCGTGTCACCCACAGAGTTTAGAAAAAAGTTAGTTTAAACATTTCAATTATATTGAAACAGGTTATCCCAGCGCTCATCTAAAATGGTTTTTGCATGGTCTAGGCTTATTGCGCTATACACATCGTTAGTGCAGGTTACTAAACGCATCCGGGTGAGCTTTTCAAGCGCATCGCTAATTTCAAAGTCGAGTTCGCATTTATACTTTGTTTTAAACCACGCCTCTATTTGCTCATCAAGCATTTGTGCGCTTAAGCCACTTTTAGATTTTAATAAAAACGTATAGGCAAGTAGGGCTTCTTTTATGTCTTCTTCTTCGGCGGCGTCTATAAGGGTATGAAAAACACCGGCGTTGTTATCAAGGTTTTTAAAGTAAAGGTTATCGCTTAGCGCTTTCATAAATTTAATTTTACGGTTTTTAAATTTACTCCATTCTTTAAAAATAAAGCTGCCAAATACCCCCATGCCAATGGCAAAGGTAATAAAGTGTTGCTGGGTCATTTCTACGGCTTTATCTGTAAAGCCCCCCCAAAAAGCAAACAAAGCAAATAATAATAATATTGATGCGCCTAGCTTTGTAATTAAAACCACGGCACCGCCAATTAAAGCCGATGAGCCAATAATCACCTTATCAATAGGGCGCATACGTACTTCGCTATTAGGAAATAGCATTTCAAGGTCGGCTTTGGGTACATTTTGAAACAGCTTAACGATGGTCGAGCTTGGCTCAAACCCTAAAGGCGTTTTATTTTTAGCGTCAAAGTGGGCTTTATCTTTAAAACGAATAAACACCGCAACGCGGTCGTAATTAGTAAAGTGCAGTGGCTTTTTACGAAGCCCCCAAAAGCTGGTTATGGTTTCAGTGAGCTGCGACTCGCCGCGGCGATAAAAAACCACTTCTTCAAAGTCGTCAAACTCCACCTCAAGGCGCACTTTAAAAAGTGACTCTTCGTTGAGCGCATCTTGTAAATCTTGATTAGTAATTACTTCAAAGTTAGCGGCGTTTAAAACTTTAGCAAAATCTTTTGCAAATTCGCGTTGGCATTGGGCTTTTTGATTGTTTGATACCGGCGCTAAAGAGCGTGTATCGCTATTAGGATCAAAGGGGGCGTAGTTATTTTTAAGCGATTCAAGTGTTGCGTGGTAATCGTAATGGATAAGGCTTGCTAATAAATCACAACACTGTTTAAACGAGGTTTGTTGTGTGTTGTTTTCAAGCTCATTGCTACACATTTCAATAATGTCTTGCTTGCGAAAGGGAATAAAACGCGCATTTTGCATAAATTTTTAACTACTTAAATAGGGCTTAACGTTATTAACACATAGTAAAATATTCTTATAAATATTGCTATTTTGTTAACCTGTTAAGTGGGTATTGTTTATATCAAGTTTTAATAGTTTCAGGGTGTATTAACTTAACTGTGTCATTATTACTATGTAAATACAGGATAATTAAGCATAGGGCAGGAGTTAATTGTGGCTTTACAAAAAAAATTAAAACAAAAAACACGTAATTTTATAGAGTCTAAACATATGCTCAGCGGCATTACGGTTGCGTCGTTTTTAGAATCCACAATTGTCCCTATTCCTTTAGAAGCGGTTATGGTGCCACTTATGCAGGCACAACGAGAAAAACTATGGTTGATTGCATTAATGGCTACGCTGGGCTGTGTTGTCGGGGCATTATTTGGTTATGCCCTTGGCTACTATTTATTTGATGCAGTTGGGGATTGGGTGATCAGTGCTTTTTCAAGCTCTGAACAGTTCGAAAATGTAAAACAAAAAATGGACAACCAAGGTTTTTGGTTTGTTATTACTTTAGGAATAGTACCTATTCCATTTCAAATAGCGATGCTTGCGGCGGGGGCTACCAAATATTCACTTGGCCTGTTTTTATTGGCCAGCGCAATTGCTCGTTCAATTCGTTACTTTGGGCTTGCTATTGTTGTGTATTACGCAGGAAACCAAGCTGAACGTATAATTAGTAAACATAAAGTTAAAGCTATGATTAGTTTAACTATTTTAGTTTTACTGGGGTGGGGTATTAGTACCTTACTTTAAGGCTAAATTTCTATCTTGTGTTATAATTCTTAAAGATGATTTATTAGCTCAAGTGTAATCTATTTATATGATGAATGTTGAAACTGTCAGCCTTAAGTTGACCCGCTTTACTCGTATAACGCGGTTGAACAAATTACTTATGTTTGCGCTGCTTGTGTTTATAGTGGTTTTCACTATTTACAACTTCACCTATTTCCCTCTGTTAGGTGCTAAAAAAAGCATCCCTGACTTTGCCAGTGAACTCATCAATCTTATTGTTATAATGACGGTTTTTTGGGTTGTGCAATGTTCTAAATTAGCTAAAAAAGCCTACCAGTATGCCACCATTGGTTTGATGCTATGGATAGTGGGAATGACGGCCGATGTGCTTGACGAACTTGTTGTTCAGCCTGCGTGGGTCACCTTGTATATAAAAGATTTATGCATTTCTGTAGGGGTCGTTATTACGGCTTACGGCTTATTTAAAACCATGTTGTTTATGCAAAAAATGCACAATAGGCTAGCCCAAGAATTTATAATTGATGATCTCACCCAAGTTTACAACCGGCGATGTTTTTACGAATACGTTGAAAACGAAACCGATGAATCTTACGCGGTAATCATTATCGATATTGATCACTTTAAATCTATTAACGATACCTACGGTCATAGCAAGGGCGACAAGGTGCTCAAAGCTTTTGCTAGCAAAATAGACGCTTTGTTTGAAGATGGCAATATTTTTGCGCGTATTGGAGGTGAGGAGTTTGCAGGCTACTTACCAAATTGCACTCTAGAGCAAATGCAGGCGTTTGCTGAGTCGGTGTTGGCGAGTGCTCGCACTATTGAGGTTACCGATAAGCTTTATACTAGTGCAAGTGTTGGGGTAGCTAAACGCTTTAAAAATGAATCATTTGATAGCGTAATGAAACGCGCAGACCAAGCTTTATATATAGCTAAAAACAATGGCCGAAATCAATTTGAAATCGCAGCAAAGCCGTAAATAGCGGGTCCTTATTATTTGCACATTTGCTACACTTTTTTACGTTTTCGTAAGTAAATGTCAGCTTAGGTAATACTTTGTAAAGCATGAAATTAAATTAAAATGCAAAGGTCGTAGAGGGGATATTAATAATAAGGAATCCCCTTGATGACCAACTCTCTTTTAAAAGTGGCTTTACCTCTTAGCTTACTTGGTGTTTTATCTGGCTGTGGCTCTGATGATAGCGCAAGCTCTACAGGCTATATTCAAATGTATAATGGCTCATACAACAGCCCTTATACGCGCTTATTTGTTGAAGAAACAGAACGCTCAGGTGCCGACTTTGCCGACGTAACCACGCGCCATAATTACAGTACTGGCACATTTGATGTTAGCTTTGAATATTTAGACGCTAACGATAGCTACATCACTATTAGCGATCAAGAAATTTCAATTAAAGGTGATAAAACGCAATTAGTCGTTATGAGTGGCGATTTCGCTGAACCCACTTTTACTGAATTAAGCGTGCCTATTAGTAGTGACACAGGCAAATTTAACCTTGGCTTTTTTAACATCACGGGTGAGGACACCAGCTACGATATTTATCTGGCAACAGACGATGGCGTATTTGAAAGCGCAACATTGTTTGCATCTGCGCAGTACTTAAATGAATTAGATTTACAAAGTGTAGATGAAGGTTATTACACTATTTTTATTACCCCTGCGGGCAGTAGCGATGTGGTTTATGAGTCATCGTCAGTTTATTTGTATGATGAGGCAAGCTACGTAGCCATTATTCGCCCAAGTTATGCCACCGAGTTAAGTGGTATCACGCTTGATGTAGTAACCGACAATAACTACGTTACTGAACTTAAGCATCAATCTGCATTAGGTCAATTGCGTTTTATTAATACTATTGATGACTACTCACCAGTTAGTTTTAGTGTAACGCGTGGCACTACAGCAACCCCAACTAATTCAGTTTCAAGTGACAGCTATACCGACTACGTTGAGCTTTTACCAAACAGTTATAGCGTGGCGATGTTTGATGAGCAAGGTAACAAGCTGGCCGATAACTTTTTAATGACCCTTGAACGTGAGCAAAGCGCGGTGGGTATTTTTTACAACGATGCAGATAATGGCTTGCGGATGATGAGTGTTGAAGAGCATTTAACACCAAGCAGTTATAGTCATACGGTGTCGGTTGTTAACCTTATTGAAAGTTACGCAGGACAGTCGGTAACTGATATTGATGTGTACTTTACCCTTAACGGTGAAACTGTTGAGGACACCAATAATGTAGTTGATGGCTTAGACCGCTACGATCAAGAAGAGCAAGTAGTCGATAACGAAATTTATACGGTGTACGCTGTTTTTGAGGATAATGGCCAGCAAATTGTACTCATTCAACAAAGCGATATGGACTTTACCCAAGAGGGAAATTACATACTCATTTTAGAGCATGATGAAACCACGGCATCGGGTTATAAAATGTCTTTAGAGCGCACAATTACAGACAGTGTTGAATAATAAAATGAGAGTTAAAAGCCTAAATACAGAGTGTATTTAGGCTTTTTATTGAACAAAATTTAACGGCTTAGTAATAATTAGGTACACTCAGAGCATAAAAAATAATAAGAGTGTGCCATGGATGATTTTATTGGGTTAATAGTGATAGTCATGCTGATTATTGCAACCGGTGCTTTGTGTGGATTAATTGCATTAATACAAGTAAACGGATTAAAGCAAGAAATTGCAGTATTGAGGGCTAAAGTAACTAAATTACAAGCCTCTAAAGCAGCGTCATTTAATAATGTACAGAGTGAAGTAAAAGCCCCTGACTCTAAATCTCAAGCCACTACTATAAATACCGAGCCAACTTTAGCCGTGCAAAGCGCTCACATTGGCGCGGCAAAACAAAAGCCTGTAGCGCCTAAAAAAGCTAAACCAGCCACGCCTTCATTTATTACCACATTGTTTGAAACATTACGCACTGGCTTTGAGCAAAACTGGATGACGTGGATAGGTGCAATAGCACTTGCCTTTGGTGGCATATTTTTAGCTAAGTACAGTTTAGAGGCAGGGCTTTTATCACCCGTAATGAGGCTTAGTTTAGGTGGCTTATTTGGTCTTGGCTTAATTAGTACTGCAGGTTACTTACATTATAAACGTATTGTTTTTGAAGGCTTTAACAATTACATACCTGCAGCACTTGCCAGTGGTGGTTTTATTACCTGCTTTGCGTTAACGCTTTTAGCTTACAGTAGCTATCAAATGCTTAGCCCAACAACCGCGTTTATTTTGTTAGCTATTATTGCCATAAGTGCGAGTGTAATGGCATTAACACTTGGCCCATTGCTGGCAGTGCTCGGAATTATTGGTGCTTACAGCGTGCCTATTTGGGTTAATACCGGCAGTAATAATGTATTTGCGTTATTTATGTATGTGGGCTTTGTTAGTTTGTCTGCCTCGTTGGTTGCTCAAAAAGTGCAGCGAGCTTGGCTTTGGTATTTATTATGGGCAGGGCACATTGGTTGGTATTTAGTCGGTTTTATTATTATGCAGATAAAAAGCGACACACTATGGCTGTTTGGTACCTTTGCGTTACTCAGTATTATAGGGCTCATTGTCATACCGCGTTTGGGCTTTAAATTAAGAAACATTGAACATCGTCCGCACTCTTTAAAACGCCTTGTAAAAGTATTACCCGATCACCTCTTATTATTGGCTTTTATAGTCCCGTTAATTTTTACCATGTGTATAAGCTATTACAATTTAGAATGGCAAACCATTGGTGTGTTAAGCATTGGATTGTTGTTATTTTTAGTACTCAAAAATAGTCGCTGGGATTTATGGCAAGGGCTGTCTCTTGTTATTGCTACGCTAATGGTTATAAGTGCAGAGCAAATGAATTCTTTATCTGCTTTTTTTGATGATGGATTATTTATATTTAAAAGCGAATACGGCTTAGGGTTATTGCTTGGTTTTGGTTTTATGGCCTACGGGCTTTATTTTGGTAAAAAACAGGTTAAACGATTAGCCTTTCATATTAGTGCGGCGTTTAGCGTTTTTGTAATGATAGGTACGTTATATTCACTTATTCCAAATAGCGCATTAAGTACTGCTTACCCTTTTTGGGCTTTTGTATTATTTGTTGTAGCGGCTATTTTAATTAAGTGTGCGCAGCATAATACAACGCTATTTCAGCGCTTTACTTATTGGGTAGGGGCAAACGCTAATATTACCTTAGCTATCACCATGCTATTAAGCGACAGCGGTTTAACCATTGCATTAGCAATTCAAGTATTGTTAATTAGTGTGCTTATAAAACGTTTTAATGTGCCTATGCCGCATTGGCCAATTAAGGCGTTAGTGGCTGCTTTAATACTGCGCTTAACGCTTGCGCCATGGACACCAAGTTACGAAGCGCTTACATTATTTGGCTTGCACTGGAGCGTTATTGTATATCCGCTGTGTACTGCATTATTTTTTGCCGCCGCTAAATGCTATAAAACATCACAATTACAAGTGTGGTTAGAAGGGGCCGCTCTTCATTGTTTTGCGTTATTTATTACTACCGAAACCAGTTACCAGCTAGTAGGGCATTACCCACAATTTGACTCGCTTAGTTTTTATGAGCAAGCATTACTTACGTGTAATTGGCTTGCGCTGGGCTGTGTTTATTTGCATCGCGCACGTTTTGCGGGGAGCTTAGCAAAACTGTATCAAATTGCAGGGTGTGTATTAGCAGGCGGGGCGGGTTTTATTTCAGTTAAAACACTACTCGACGATAACCCGTTATTAACCTCTATCTATATTGGTGAACTTCCTGTACTAAATTGGCTGTTTTTGCTTTGGTTAGTACCTGCAGGCTTAACGGTTTGGTTATATTCACTTATAAAACCTATAAACGCTAAGGTAGCGCCGTTTGTACTGGGTGTGGCAGGTTTACTTGGCTTAATTGCTATTAATAGTTTTATTCGCCAATACTGGCAAGGGCCTTATATTTATCTATCAAAAGGGGCCACTAATGAAGAGCTGTATAGCTACTCTATTATTTGGCTAATACTAGGCGCCGGTACGGTTATATTAGGGCACCTTAAAAGCCAGTTACTCATTCAAAAAATAGGCTTAGGGTTACTTGCAGCGGTAATTGTAAAAGTGTTTTTAATTGATATGGCTAATTTAACAGGGCTGTTAAAAGCGCTGTCGTTTATTGGTTTAGGGCTCTCTTTAGTGGGTTTAAGTTGGTTATTTCAAAAGCTTAGAAGCCGCTCAAAAGTTATATAATATTGATATTTTATAAAGCAAAGCCCAGTAATTATACTGGGCTTTTTACTTACTCAGCTTAGCAAAATCTGAGCAACTAACTAATAAAATTAAGTACTGTGATTAAGTAGTGCTTTTAACTTGCCTGGTTTAATAGGTTTACTTAAGTAATGAATATTAGCCGCTTTGGTTTCTTGTTTTAGCTCGGTGTCGCGCACTGCGGTAATTAAAATAGCCGGAATATCGCCTTGCCATATTTCTCTAAGCGTTTTAATTAAAGTGATGCCATCGCACTCATTGCCTAACTGATAATCCATTAAAATTACATCGGGTGCGCTATGTGCTTTAGCATGCGACATTACACTTTCTACATTATCGAACAGGGTATAATTGGCTTGCCACTTTTTAAGTAAACTTGCCATGGCTGCTAGGTTTTCTGGATCGTCGTCAACGGCAATAATATTTATTGCTGTGCGGTTTTCTATTAGGTTACTCGCTGCACTTTTTTGCTGTACAAACTGGGCGTCGCCGTAAGGTACGTCAATACTAAAGCGGCTTCCTTTATTTGGTACAGAATGCACACTTAGCGGCAAGCTAAGCAGGTCGGCCATACGCTTTACTACCCCAAGGCCTAGCCCAACACCTTTGTTATCGCCCGACTCGACACGGTAAAAATCATTAAATATTTTGGCTTGTTCAACGTCGCTAATACCAGGCCCTGTATCCCAAACTTCAATCCGTAAGCTGTGTTTTCGATTTCTACATGCAACTAATACACGGCCCGAATCTGTATATTTAACAGCATTAGACACTAAGTTTTGGATAATTCGGCGAAGGTAGGTAATGTCGCTATGGACAACTTGCGCCTTAGATCGCACGGTGAGTTTAAGGCCTTTATCGCTTGATAAAATAGCGTACTCACTTTTTAGCGGCGCTAAAATATCTTTAATGTAAAAGTGGCGCGGTGTGGGGGTCATTGCGCCTTGTTCTAGTTTAGCTATTTCGAGCAGGGCTGACATTAAGTGAACAGTTGAATCTAGGCTGTCACCAAGCTTGTTAAAGTTATTAGCATTAGTGACATCAAGTTGTTTTTCATCAATGGCAGCAAGGTATAAACGTGCAGCATTAAGCGGTTGTAAAATATCGTGACTCGCGAGCGCTAAAAACCGTGTTTTACTGTCGTTTGCTTGCTCGGCCTCTTTTTTGGCTAAAGTGAGTGCTTCTTCCGTTTGTACTCGGCTGTCTATTTGCGCTTGTAAGTCTTTATTGATAGTTTGTACTTCTTGGGTTCGTGCCTCAATACGGTTTTCAAGGTCCATGTTGATTTCTTCAAGGGCATTTTGTGTGCTTATGTGAGTTGTGATATCAGAAAAGCTCGTTACAAATCCGCCATCAGGTAGCGGATTACCTATCATCTCAAACACCTGGCCATTACGGCGATGACGAATAAAGTGATGAGAGCTGCCGTTTTTTAAATGCTGCACACGTTTTTCTATTTGGCGTTCTATTTCGCCAGGCCCACATTCACCGCGTTTAGCGTTATACCTAATAATATCTTCTATGGGTTGGCCAACTTCTAAAAAACCCTCAGGGTAGTTAAACATGGCACTGTAGCGCTTATTCCATGCCACGAGCTTTAAGTTTTTATCAACAACCGAAATTCCATGGCTTAAGTTTTCTAAAGAGGTAAATAATAGGTTTTGGTTGAATTGCAGCGCTTGTGTGGTTTCATCAAAAAAGTTAACAACCTCTTCAAATGCCATACGTTTTCCCGACGATACCGTATGAATGAGTGCTTGTGCAGATGACGCACCTAAAACACCGGTTAACGCGCGCTCGCAATAGGCAATAAATTCGGGCTCTGGGTGGGCGTTGTTGTCGTTTAAATGATGTGCAAGTGCATAATGTGCCAAAATTTGTTGGCTGCGTTGTATGCCCAAAAAGGTTTGCAGTAATATTTTAAAGTCGTAAACCGTGGCTTTAACATTTTTGTTTAAGCGGCGCGATAAAATGGCCTGATCTTTTGGGTTTACAAATGCAGCGGCCTGAATTTTGTCAATAAGACGCTCTTCAGCTCCCAATGAAAAGCTAATGTAGCAGCCAATATTTGCAAATAATGCTATTAATGTTCCTCGGGTTATTAATGTTTGTTGTAGTTCACTATTTAACGTATTACCGGCGTCTAAAATGGGGAGCATTAAAAACAGCACCCAGCAAGTTATACCGGCTAAAAGGCCTGCATACACACCATAGGCATGGCCTTTTCGCCAATATAACCCTCCCACTATTGAGGGCAATAATTGAGTAACCAACGAAAAGGCAACTAAGCCCATACTGGCCAGTGCGCTGCTATGGCCAAACCATTGCTGATAAAAGTAAGCCAGTATTAAAATACCGGCAATGGTAAAGCGCCTGACTAATAAAATTTGTGCCTTATAGCTGGTGGTAATTAAATTTCGCTTAAACTTTCGGCGAAGTATTAATGGCAGTACAACATCGTTAGAGATCATGGTACTTAGGGTCAGTGTTGCAACCACAATCATGGCCGTTGCAGCCGATAAGCCACCAATAAATACAAAGGTCGTTAAAAAGGCGTTGTCGTTAATTAATGGCAGTGCCAGTACAAAGCTATCTGGCGAATAGCCAATACCAATGCTTGGGTGAATAGCGGCAGTGGCTATAGGTAAAATCATTGCTGCGGTTAGCAATAAATAAAGCGGAAACGCCCAGCGAGCGGTGTTTAAGTGTCGCTTATTTTGGTTGTCGACCACGGTTACATGAAACTGGCGTGGTAAACAAATAATAGCCGCCGCTGCCATGAGCGATTGGCCAATAAAGTTAAAACTAAAAAAGTTAAAGTTGCTCCAGTGCGACCAAGCAGATTCAGTCAACTGGGACGATGTAGCCTCGGGTAGATTAAACAACGTATAAATTGCTAGCCCTGCCACAGCCATTAATGCAAAAAGTTTGATTAAAGATTCGAATGCAACAGCTAGCATTAATCCAGAGCGATATTCGGTTACGTCTACTTTGCGGGTGCCAAAAAATATTGCAAATAATGCCATGATGAGTGTGGCAGAAAGTGCCAGCATATCACCTGATATTTTATTGCTGTTTTGCAATAGCAAAAAGCTAGTGCTTAGCGCTTTAAGTTGTAACGCAATGTAGGGGATTGTTGCCAGCAGGGCAATAAGAGTAACCATAATAGCGGTGGTTTGGCGTTTGCCATACCGCGCTGAAATGAAGTCAGCAATGGTGGTAATGTTTTGTTTTTTACTCACCAAAACGAGTTTACGCAAAAATCCTTGCCCGAAAAAAAACAATAAGGCCGGTCCTAGTAAAATAGGTAAGTAGCTCCAACTGCTGGTGGCCGCGGTACCTACTGAGCCGTAATAGGTCCAAGAGGTACAGTAAATACCAATTGCAAACGAATACACAAAAGGGTGATGACTAATACGCTTCGCCAAAGGCGTGGTTTTATCACCCCAGTTAGCGAGCCAAAACAGTACCCCTATATACCCTAATGCAACAATTATCAGAACGGCAGTCATGTTGTTATTAACCCTTATTATTTTTAAATGCCCCTCAACCCAAGAGGCCATTACACAATACCAGAACTGAGCTTAAGTGTGAGGGCTGATTTTATATTGTTTAATAAAACTTAAGTTTATCTTACTGAATAATAACAATAAAAAATAAAATCGGCCGCGTATTAGACTAATGTCGCATTTATGAGTTGCTCGGTAAATAGGCAACAAACATAGCAGGTGCTATGAGCGTAACATGCTGATATTAAATAAAAATAACAGCTTTCATCAGGAAGGTTAAATACAGTTTACGTAAACGTTAATTAGCTGTTACGACTATGGTCTCAATTCAATATGTGAGCTGCGTTGCTAAATTGATTAGCGAAGATAAAAAACCACCCATCGCGATACTGCGGTGCTTAAAGGGGAAAATAAAAATGGCTTTTAAAGACGAAGAACAAGCAAAAGCTTATTGGGCAGAAAACATTTCACTACTGTTTAAACTACTAGCAGTGTGGTTTGTGGTCTCATTTGGCTTTGGCATATTACTGGTTGATGTACTTAATGAAGTACGTTTTTTTGGGTTTAAACTTGGCTTCTGGTTCTCCCAGCAAGGCGCGATTTACACCTTTGTTGCTTTGATTTTTGTGTACGTTTTCAAAATGAATACGTTAGATAAAAAATACGGCGTAGACGAATAGGAGCTAAGCAATGGATGTTCAAACACTCACATTTATAATTGTCGGTTTAAGCTTTGCGCTTTATATCGGCATTGCAATTTGGGCCCGTGCGGGTTCAACTAACGAATTTTACGTAGCGGGCGGCGGCGTGCCTCCACTTGCTAATGGTATGGCAACCGCAGCCGACTGGATGAGCGCCGCGTCGTTTATTTCAATGGCGGGTATTATTTCGTTCGCAGGGTATGATGGCGGCGTTTACTTAATGGGGTGGACAGGCGGCTATGTATTGCTCGCTATGTGTTTAGCGCCTTACTTACGTAAATTCGGCAAATTCACGGTGCCTGACTTTATTGGTGACCGTTACTACTCGCGCACAGCACGTTTAGTCGCAATTTTATGTGCCATATTCATTTGTTTTACTTACATTGCAGGGCAAATGCGCGGCGTAGGCGTTGTGTTTTCTCGCTTTTTAGAAGTAGAAATTGAAACCGGTGTTTACATTGGCATGGTGATTGTATTCTTCTATGCGGTTCTTGGCGGCATGAAGGGCATTACCTACACGCAAGTAGCGCAGTATTGTGTACTTGTATTTGCCTACCTTGTACCGGCTATTTTTATCTCGATGATGATGACAGGTCACTTTTTCCCACAAACAGGCTTTGGAGCCACATTGAGTGACGGTTCGGGTATGTATGTACTTGATAAGCTTGATGGGTTAAGCGCAGAACTTGGTTTTGCACAATATACCGAAGGTTCAAAAAGTATGATTGATGTATTTGCCATTACGGGTGCATTAATGGTGGGTACTGCAGGTTTACCACATGTAATTGTTCGCTTTTTCACTGTACCACGCGTGAAAGATACGCGTATCTCAGCAGCATGGACGTTAGTATTTATTGCTATTGTTTACACTACAGCACCGGCGGTTGCCTCATTTGCACGTGTAAACATGATTGACACAATCAATGGTAAAGATGGCAGCGGTACAGCATATGCAGAAGCGCCAGCATGGATCAAAAACTGGGAACGCACAGGCCTAATCACGTTTAATGATAAAAATGGTGACGGCAAAATGTTCTACACAGCGGGTAAAATCGAAGATCCAAACAGCGCAAACGAAGTAAAAGTAGACCGCGATATTATGGTATTGGCTAACCCTGAGATAGCTAATTTACCAGCGTGGGTTGTTGCACTTGTAGCCGCAGGGGGGATTGCTGCAGCACTATCGACAACAGCGGGTTTACTACTGGTTATTTCGACTTCTGTTTCACACGATTTACTTAAACGAACTCTTAAACCCGATATTAGTGATAAACAAGAACTACTGGCCGCTCGATTAGCTGCGATGGTTGCTATTGTTATATCCGCTTACTTTGGAATTAACCCACCAGGCTTTGTGGCGTCGGTGGTCGCGTTTGCCTTTGGTTTAGCGGCGGCGAGTTTCTTCCCGGCTATAATTATGGGGATATTCTCTAAAACAATGAACAGAGAAGGCGCAATTGCTGGCATGGTAACGGGTATTGGCTTTACCGCCGCGTATATTATCTTCTTTAAATTTGTGAGCCCAGAGCTTAACAGCCCTGAGAACTGGTTCTTAGGTATTTCGCCAGAAGGCATTGGCTTAGTTGGTATGGTTATTAACTTTGTTGTTGCTGCCGTAGTACTTAAATTTACTCAACCAACACCTGTTGAGATACAAGAAATGGTAGAAGGTATTCGTAATCCTAAAGGATCGGCAGAAGCGCACGCGCATTAAGCCAACTTATATGTAAAGTACCAAAAGCCTGACTTTAGTCGGGCTTTTTATTTGTATAAATAATGAGTACATTGGTGCTGTGTATACTTTTTAGTGAGTGTAACAATGAGTGTAGAACAACAAGAAGTGGCCCAATATGTTTATCTTCAGGCGCCATTTAGTATGCTTGATAGCAGTGCTTGCGACTATTTTGTAAATCATCTCGATGTTATTTATTTAACGCGAGAAAATCAGGCGCAGTGGCTGCAAAGTGAACACCCAAAGCTATTTTTAATTCGTTCAGGCCTTTACGATTTAGTTGATGCAAAAGGCAATGTGGTGACGCGTTTAGCGCAAGGTGATTATTTTGGTTTTCCTTCGCTTTTAACTGGCGAGGCCATTCAAAATAAATTGGCAGTTCAAAAAGAGGGCATAGTGTATATGCTCAACCAAGAACATTTTGATTTTTTACGCCGAGAGTACAAACCGTTTGAGCAATATTTTGTTAGAGCTCACGCAAACCGTTTACTCTCATCACATTATAAAAGTAAAAACGACAGTTGGTCAGAGCGCAGAATATCTGAACTCATGACACGCACAGCCATTACACTTTCGCCCGATGCGAGTATTCGCCAAAGCGCTAAAAAAATGAAAGAGCACGGTGTATCGTCAATCATGGTTATTCAACATGCCCATTTAGTTGGAGTGGTCACAGACCGCGATTTGCGTAATCGTGTGCTTGCCGACGAAGTAGACCCACAAGATGCAGTTAGTAGCATAATGACCACAAATCCTAAATTTATATTTGAAAACAACCGTGTTTTTTCTGCACTACATTTAATGCTCAAATATAATATTCACCACTTGCCAGTGCTTGATGAAAGCCATAATCCTATAGGTATGCTTACTAGCACTGATTTACTGCGCCAACAAAAAAGTGACCCTGTGCAACTCATTGGCCGCATTTATAAAGCGCATAACGTAACCGATTTAAAACGTTACGCCAAAGAAGTACCCGATTTACTTAAGAGCTTTTCTCATAATATCGACGATATTTCACTTATTGGTAAACTACTAAGTGGATTAACCGATGCGCTAACATCGCGCTTGATAAGGTTATTTCAAGAAGATCATGGTGCAGCGCCAACCAGTTTTAGCTTTATATGTTTTGGTTCACAGGCACGAGAAGAGCAAACACTGCACTCGGATCAAGATAACGGCCTACTGCTTCCCAACGATTTAACCCAAGAACAACATGCTTATTTTAAAAAAATGGGAGAGTTTGTTTGTGAACATTTAGTTGAATGCGGTATTAGGCGTTGCCCTGGTAACATTATGGCAAGTAGTGATTTATGCCGCATGAGCGTAAACGATTGGTCGGAGCGTTTTTTTAAATGGATAAAAAGCCCAACTCCCGAAGCCATGCTTAACTGTAAAATATTTTTTGATTTACGTTTCATAGAAGGATCAAATTCGTTATACACCGCATTTTGTGAGCAATTAGTGCGCATATCGCGAAACGATTTATTTTATGCTGCCATGGCGACCGATATAAATAACAACAGTGTGCCCATAGGGTTGTTTAACAAGTTTAAAACACAAAAAGATGACAACAACCATAAATACATAGACTTGAAAAAACGCGGTGTGGTGATTATTAACGACATTGTGCGTTTATACGCATTAAAAGCCGGTATCAAACGTGCTAACACTCAAGAGCGCCTAGAAGCATTATTAAAGTATAACCTCATCAATAAAGACGATATTTACAACTTAAAAGACTGTTGGCGTTTTTTAACCCAACTGCGCTTAAGTACACAAATAAATGAAGAAGGGCTCCCAAGTAACTGCATAAACCCTAACAAGTTAAACTCATTAGAGCGTCATCAGCTTAAAGAGGCTTTTTATTTGGTAAAACAAGCACAGCAGGGCGCGGCGTTTAAATTTGCGCGAGGCAGTTTGTGAGGCTCTCATGGTAAAAACGCTACTTACGCGGTATATAAAACGCCGTCAACTACTGGCACAAAATGCATTATCGCAGCGCTATTTAGTTATTGATTTAGAGCTTACGGGGCTTGACCCAAAACAGCACGAAATAGTATCGGTTGCATGGGTTTTGATTGATAATCAATGTATAAAAATGAGTGAGTCGCAGCATTTTATTAATAAAGACGTAAAAAGCCTAGAACAAAGCCCTGTTTTTCATGGCATTAGTAACGAGGCCATTACTAATGGGCTTAGCTTAAACAGTATTTTAAAAAGCTTAAGCGCCCATTTTAACGATTGTATTTTAGTGTTTCATAATGCAGCTCTTGATTGGGGATTTTTAAAAGTTGCTTTAAAACAAGCCAATATAACCACCCGCCCTAAACTAATACTCGACACCCTCCACATAGAAAAAAAGCGGCTACTTAACCAATCAACTGAAATAAAACAAGACGATTTAACCCTAAAGGCATGCCGCACTCGCTATGAGTTACCAAGCTATCATTGCCATCATGCGCTTACCGATGCACAAGCGACAGCTGAGCTGTTTTTAGCCCAATGTCATCAAATAAGTTGTGGTAAAAAACTAAAAGTAGGTGAGTTGACGTAGGTTGGCTGGCTGTAGGCAGGGGGATGCCGCGCGAGATAAACTCCCGCTTACAATAAAGAGCAGTTTACTTTTATAGTTATTAGTATGAATATAGGTACAGTTATATCGTCATTATTTAACTGATTACTCCAAGTTACTCCAAGGAACGAATATGAAACTTATTATTACTATTTTTCTACTCTTTTCACCACTTATCACTTTTGCTAATTCAAGCGTGCCTGCTAATCGCCATATTGCAGTGCAGGGTACTGCAGAGGTATTAGCAAAGCCCGATATGGCTCAAGTTTCTTTTGAAGTAATAAGCTTTAAAGACAAATCACTTGATGCTAAACGTGATGTTGATGACCGAGTGAATTTGTTACTCAAAGGGTTAAGCAAGTATGGTGTTAAGGAGACTGATGTTTCCGCTTCAAGCCTGTTAACTCATAATGATGACGATATATTTAATGTTGAGAGTGGTACAGCAATTAATGCAGGGTATGTAGCAACAAGAACACTTAAAGTAACATTAAGAGATATTGAAAAAAGTGAATGATTTTATCGATTTTGCACTAAGTGTAAAAATTAATGAAGTGACGAATATTGAGCTTATGTCTTCAAAAGCTGCGCAATTAGAAGCTGAAGCAACTCAAGGCGCAATAGAAAACGCTATAGTTAAAGCAAGCGAGCTTGCTAAAGCGTTTGGGGCAGAACTTGGAGAAATTTACAGTATTAATTCAAATTCTAACCGTTCAAGTTATGGTTATGGCGCAGATAGTTTTGAGCAAATAGTTGTGACCGGCTCTAAAGTTACTAGAAATCCATTTAAGCAAGGTAGATACCTGCAAGAAACGATTACATTTAAATCATCTATAAACGTGGTGTTTGACCTAGAGATAAAATAACAATTAGGGTAGGAGGCATTAGAGAAATGGAATTAAATTATTTTTATATTGGGTTTGGTGTCATTGTATTACTGAACGTCATCGTTAGTATTCTTCTGATAAAGCGCGATGATTTAGAGGTTTTTCAAAAAGTAGTGCAAGTAATATTGGTTTGGTTAATTCCGTTTTTTGCTGCGGTTGGCTTATGGTTATTTTATCGCTCACAGGATAAGCCCAAAAGTCCGCCTAAAAGCTTTGGTGGAGGAACATCTTCTGGTACGAGCACATACAACGGCAGCGGGCTATGAACAAGTTTTAATGCGAGTGATAGGAGGTTATTTTAAACGTTAATTTAAAGTTTCTGATCGCCCCCTCTTATAATCAGGCGCAAGGTCGATTACAATACAACCATCTAAAAGGCACATAGCCTTTATCTGCACGCTAAAAGAGTGGATTTTATATTTCATGGCAATCAAACTTGCAATTAATGGTTTTGGTCGTATTGGTCGAAATATTGTCCGCGCGTTATACGAGTCAGGTTTGAGCAATGAGATAAAAATTGTTGCGATTAACGAACTTGCTGACCCTGAAGCTATTGCTCATTTATTAAAATACGACACGTCCCACGGTCGTTTTTCTTTTCCTGTAAAACTTGGTGAAGACACCATTAGTGTGGCAGGCGATACCATTGCACTTTTTTGTGAAGAAAACCCAGTAGAGTTACCTTGGCAAACTCTTGATGTAGACGTTGTACTTGAATGTACCGGTGTTTATCACTCGCGTGAGCATGCACAATTACACATTACAGCGGGCGCCAAAAAGGTGTTGTTTTCGCATCCGGCTGATAACGACGTAGATGCCACTATTGTTTACGGCATAAACGACGATGAGCTTAAAAGCGAGCACACTATTGTATCTAACGGCTCGTGTACTACTAACTGTGTAGTGCCAGTTATAAAGGTTTTAGATGATGCGTTTGGTATTGAGTCGGGGGCTATTACCACTATTCATGCGTCGATGAACGATCAACAAGTGATTGACGCGTACCATCATGATTTACGCCGTACCCGCGCTGCGAGTCAGTCTATTATTCCGGTAGATACAAAACTTGCGCGTGGTATAGACCGCATATTACCTAAATTTGAAGGCCGCTTTGAAGCTATTGCTGTGCGTGTACCAACAATTAATGTTACGGCGATGGATTTAAGTGTAACGGTTAACGCCGATGTTGATTTAAATGCAGTAAATAATGCACTCAAAGCACAAGCGAAAGACCGCTTAGAAGGTATTTTAAGTTACACCGAAGAGCCGCTTGTATCGGTTGATTTTAATCACGATCCACATTCTTGTATTATTGATGGCACACAGACACGTGTTAGTCACAAACGGCTGATAAAGTTACTTGTTTGGTGTGATAATGAGTGGGGATTTGCAAACCGTATGCTCGACACCGCGCGTGCGATGGTTGCTGTAAGCCACTAATTTTATATTTAGTATAATAATTTAAAACGTATTTTTCAGGTTCAGTATCGTTAACTAAGGAGATATTCATGTCGGTCATAAAAATGGCAGATTTAGATTTAAACGGCAAACGCGTATTAATTCGTGAAGATTTAAATGTACCAGTTAAAGCAGGTAAAGTGACGTCAGATGCGCGTATTCGCGCTGCACTACCTACTATTAAATTAGCGCTTGAGAAAGGTGCTAAAGTAATGGTTATGTCACACCTAGGCCGTCCTACGGAAGGGGAATACGATGAAGAATACTCGCTTGCACCTGTAGCTGACTATTTAAACGATGCCTTAGAGCAAACAGTACGTCTTGAAAAAGACTACTTAAATGGCGTAGATGTAGCTGATAACGAAGTGGTTGTATTTGAAAACGTGCGCTTTAATAAAGGCGAGAAGAAAAACGATGAAGCGTTATCAAAACAACTTGCAGCATTATGTGATGTATACGTAATGGATGCCTTTGGTACAGCTCACCGCGCACAAGCCTCTACTCATGGCGTTGGCTTATTTGCAGATGTAGCCTGTGCTGGCCCATTACTATCGGCTGAACTTGAAGCACTAGGCAAAGCACTTGATAACCCTGCACGCCCATTAGTGGCTATTGTTGGTGGTTCAAAAGTTTCAACTAAACTAACAGTATTAGACTCGCTTTCTAAAATTGTAGATCAGCTAGTAACAGGCGGCGGGATTGCTAATACGTTTATTGCAGCTGCAGGCAACCCGGTAGGTAAATCACTTTTTGAAGCTGATTTAATGGATGAAGCAAATCGTCTATGTGCAGCAGCTAAAGCAAACGATGGTGAAATTCCAGTTCCTACCGATGTAGTAGTAGGTAATGAGTTTTCAGAGTCAGCAGTTGCTACGCTTAAAGATGTAAGCGAAGTGACTAGTGACGATATGATTTTTGATATTGGCCCAGATACTGCCAGCCAACTTGCTAAAATTATTGCAAATGCTGGCACGGTGGTATGGAATGGTCCTGTAGGTGTATTTGAGTTCGATCAGTTTGGTAACGGCACACGTGCTATTGCTCAAGCAATTGCTAACTCAAAGGCATTTTCAATTGCGGGTGGCGGTGATACCTTAGCTGCAATTGATAAATACGGCATTGCCGATAAAGTTTCTTACATTTCTACCGGTGGTGGTGCGTTCTTAGAGTTTTTAGAAGGCAAAAAACTTCCAGCAGTGGAAATGCTAGAGTCGCGCGCTAAATAAATTTATTTAGCCGTGTAAGGTGGGGGGAAACCCTCGCTGACAATTAGTTATTAAATACCTCTCACCCTAATTTAATAACTGATTTTGACGTAATTTTACTGCTGAGCAGTGATTTTTCGTGGTGTTATTTAAACGCCAAACTAACATATCCGTTCAAACTAGATAGCAGTGAAATGTTATCGATAAATTGGAGAATACCCAATGGCTTTAATCAGTATGCGACAACTTTTAGATCATGCAGCTGAGCATGGTTACGGCGTACCCGCTTTTAACGTGAATAACCAAGAGCAAATGCGCGCAATAATGGAAGCGGCTGACAAAACAAACAGCCCAGTAATCGTTCAAGGATCAGCGGGCGCACGTGCTTACGCCGGTGCACCATTTATTCGCCATATGATTTTAGCAGCCGTTGAAGAGTGGCCACATATCCCCGTAGTAATGCATCAAGATCACGGCACCTCACCGGGTGTTTGTCAGCGTTCAATCCAACTTGGTTTTTCATCAGTAATGATGGATGGCTCGTTAATGAGTGATGGTAAAACGCCTTCAAGTTATGAATACAACGTAGAAGTAACACGCGAAACCGTTGCGATGGCGCACGCCTGTGGTGTATCGGTTGAAGGCGAGTTAGGTGTGCTTGGCTCACTTGAAACAGGTGAAGCGGGCGAAGAAGACGGTGTAGGCGCAGAGGGTAAATTAACGACCGACCAAATGCTAACTGACCCTGAAGAAGCAGCAGATTTTGTAAATAAAACCCATGTTGACGCCCTTGCTATTGCGTGTGGTACATCGCACGGGGCTTACAAATTTACGCGCCCACCAACGGATGATATTTTAGCAATTGATCGCATTAAAGCCATTCACGCACGTATTCCTAACACGCACTTAGTAATGCATGGATCGTCGTCGGTTCCACAAGAATGGTTAGAGATCATAAACCAGTACGGTGGCGAAATTCCTGAAACCTACGGTGTACCAGTTGAGCAAATTGTTGAAGGTATAAAGCACGGCGTTCGTAAAGTAAATATTGATACCGATTTACGTTTAGCGTCTACCGGTGCTATTCGTCGTCATATGGCGCTTAACCCATCTAACTTTGACCCGCGTAAATACCTAGCAGAAGCTACAAAAGCGATGACAGAGATTTGTGTTGCGCGTTACAACTCGTTTGGAACAGCAGGGCAGGCTGGTAAAATTAAACCAATTTCTCTTGATGACATGCACCTTAAGTACTTAAGCGGCGAGTTAGCACCACAGATTAAATAATCGATCGATTTAACTGATCAATATATAAAGGCCAGTAATAGTATTACTGGCTTTTTTATTGCCTGCCAAGAGCAGATCATGCAATTACTAACGGT
Source organism: Pseudoalteromonas sp. 10-33 (assembly GCF_001469195.1). Lineage (NCBI taxonomy): Bacteria > Pseudomonadati > Pseudomonadota > Gammaproteobacteria > Alteromonadales > Pseudoalteromonadaceae > Pseudoalteromonas > Pseudoalteromonas sp. 10-33. The sequence continues at coordinate 403,486 of NZ_LOFI01000001.1, forward strand.
ATTATTTGGGATCACTCATTTACTAACACAGGTTGTTTTGGATCATTACTTTACTAAGTAAACGTAATTTTTAGCTTTATTTAGCATTAAAAATAATCAGATCTTTTTTTATTTGTACAAACAATCAACAGCTTAACTTTTTGAGTAGGTAGAGTATTGATCTCAACATTGATCGCCTTGGTAAAAATCTGATCTTTGAAGTTAAGCTTAGTAAAATCCAGATCTATTCAAACCTGAGTAATTGCAAACAAAGGCAGACTGAGTAAAGCAATGATCTGAGTATTCGATCATATTAAAAAGTTAGTTTTTGTTAGGTGTTAAAAATGTCGTTAATTAATTTTTTAAAATATATAAATTTATGACAGCAATGAGGTTTTTATTATTAATTTGGCTTTTTTTTACCCCGATTTTAATTTACACGTTACACTTTCATAAAAATGTAATACTTAGTCATAATAATGAAAACTTATTCGATAGCTTAAGAGATAAATTGGAATGTCACGTAAAGTACTAGTCGTAGACGACGAAGCACCTATCAGAGAGATGCTTGTTTTTGTATTAGAGCAAAATGGATTTCAGGCAATTGAAGCTGAAGATTATGATTCTGCTATTGCTGCAATGGTTGAGCCTTACCCCGATATGGTATTGCTTGATTGGATGTTGCCTGGCGGAAGCGGTATTCAAATTGCTAAAAAGTTTAAGCAAAACGAACACACGCGCCAAATACCTATTATTATGCTTACAGCCCGCGGCGAAGAAGAAGACAAAGTACGTGGCTTAGAAGTAGGTGCTGACGATTACGTGACTAAACCGTTTTCACCAAAAGAATTAATGGCGCGTATTAAAGCGGTTATTCGTCGTGTGTCGCCAACCTCTTTAGAAGAAGCTATTGAAGTGCATGGCTTGCGTTTAGACCCAATTTCCCACCGTGTTACTTCTGAAGGAAATGAGCTTGATATGGGCCCTACAGAGTTTAGGCTCCTTCACTTTTTTATGACTCATCCTGAACGGGTTTACAGCCGTGAACAATTGTTAGATCATGTGTGGGGAACCAATGTGTATGTTGAAGATCGTACTGTTGATGTTCATATTCGCCGTTTACGCAAAGCAATTGGCCCGTTAGGACACGATCGTTTGGTTCAAACCGTGCGTGGTGCAGGGTACCGTTTTTCAAGTAAACTATAACCTACTTAAACACCAGCTTAGTTTTATACGTGTATAACTACTCTAAGGTAAAGTGAGTGTATGTATCGAGTTGTTAATAAGCAGGCGTTAATAAAACGTCTGTTTATCTATTTTTTACCCTTACTATTAATTGGTGTGCTAATTGGCGCACCTTTTTTGCTTTTATTTTTAGGCTCTTTTTCACTTCTTGTTTGGCATTATCACCAATTATACCGTTTAAGCGATTGGCTTTTAAACCAGCGCAGTTTTAATCCGCCTGAAGGGGAAGGTGCATGGGAGCAAGTGTTTGAAGGCATTTACCACCTACAGCACCGTAACCGAAAAAAACGAAATGAACTGGCCGATTTAATTAGGCGATTTCGTGATGGGGCCGAAGCGGTACCCGATGCCGTTATTGTGCTTCAAAACGATTTAAGCATTGTGTGGTGCAATCAACTGGCGCTTAAAGTGTTAGGACTTCAGTGGCCAACCGATCATGGACAACGCTTAGATAACTTAATACGCGAACCTAAGTTTGCAAAATATATGCACAAAGGTAATTTTGACGAAGCATTAGAGCTTGATAACGGTCATGCTATTGAACAAGTGCTTGAGTTTAGAGTAATGCCTTATGCAACCACACAGCTAATGGTTGTGGTGCGCGACGTAACCCGTTTAAAGCAGCTTGAACAAATGCGTAAAGACTTTGTTGCTAATGTATCGCATGAGTTGCGTACGCCGCTTACGGTGGTTACAGGTTACCTTGAAATGATGGACAGTGATAACTTACCGCCCCCAGCAATGTGGAATAAAGCACAAACTACCATGCTTGAGCAGTGTAAACGCATGGATAGCTTGGTAAGCCAGTTATTATCTCTTTCCCGCATAGAAGGCTCACGCCGACAAGATAAAGATAAAGCCATTAATGTGCCCCAGTTACTGGGTTATATTCAAACTGAAGCGCAGTCAATTAACCAAGATAAAGGTCACGAATTAATATTCGATATAGATAGCACACTCGACATTAAAGGTTCTGAAGATGAACTACGCAGTGCGTTTTCTAACCTAGTATTTAATGCTATTCATTACACTAAACCAGATGGAAAAATACAGGTTAGTTGGCTTCGTAAAAATAATATGGCTTGTTTTACTGTTATTGATAACGGTGATGGTATTGCTGCAGAGCATATTAACCGACTTACTGAGCGCTTTTATCGTGTTGATAAAGCACGAAGCAGAACCACCGGTGGCTCAGGTTTAGGGTTGGCAATTACAAAACATGTATTAACACGACACGATAGTAAATTAAATATTACGAGTGAAGTGGGTAAAGGCTCTTGTTTTTCTTTCTATTTTTCAACAGATAAGATTGTTGATTTGATAAATAAACAACAAGATTCAGTAAAGTCATAAAATTGTCATTTAAGAGTCATATCATTGTCATGTACTCGCTTTAGAGTGAGCAGCAGTTAGAAAATGGGACGAACAAATCGGAGAACCCACATGAAATTTAAAAACTTAGTTGCCGCAATGGGTGTGGCTGTTACAACTTTCGTATCTGCTCAAGCAGTGGCTTTAGATCAAGACATTCCTGAGTATCAAAAAATCAGCGGCGTATCAGGCAACTTTTCATCAGTAGGTTCTGACACTTTAGCTAACATGATGACGTTTTGGGCTGAAGAGTACAAACGTATTTACCCAAATGTAAACATTCAAATTCAAGCGGCAGGTTCTTCTACAGCACCTCCAGCATTAACCGAAGGTACGGCTAACCTAGGTCCAATGAGCCGTGCAATGAAATCAAAAGAAATCGAAGCGTTTGAAAAACGTTACGGTTACAAACCAACGGCAGTTCGCGTAGCGATTGATGCACTTGCTGTTTACGTACATAAAGATAACCCAATTGAAGGCCTTCGTATTGACCAAGTTGATGCTATTTTCTCATCAACTCGTAAATGTGGTGCGCCAGAGCAAGTTAACCGTTGGAGCGATGTAGGCCTTGAAGGTAGCTGGGCAGCTCGTGATATTCAATTATACGGACGTAACTCTGTATCGGGTACTTACGGTTACTTTAAGAAAAAAGCACTGTGTAAAGGTGACTTCCGCAACAATGTAAACGAGCAACCGGGTTCTGCGTCTGTAGTACAATCAATTTCGTCTTCATTAAATGCAATTGGTTACTCAGGTATTGGTTACAAAACGTCAGGTGTACGTACAGTTCCATTATCTAAAAAAGGTACTAACTTTGTTGATGCAACACTTGATAACGTTGCGCAAGGCAAATACCCACTTTCTCGCTTTTTATACGTATATGTTAATAAGCACCCAAATAAAGCCTTGTCTCCAATGGAAGCTGAATTCTTAAAAATGATTCTTTCAAAAGACGGTCAACAAATTGTAGAAAAAGACGGTTATGTGCCTCTTTCTGCAAAGTTAGTTGAAGTAGAGCTTAAAAAGCTAGGTTTAAAATAATAAATCTAAGCAATAAAAAAACCGCTCATTGAGCGGTTTTTTTGTGTCTAAAATTTTAAGCTTGGGGGAATTAAATACCACCTAACTTTTCAGCGCGTGCTTTACATTGATTGTATGTTTCTACACATTTTGCAGAGCACACTTGTTGCTTAAGACCTTCAGCCGTTGTTTGTTGATCACAGGTGCTTTCGCAGCGAAAATTTTGTTGAGCACATTGGTTCATCTCAGCATTTTCAACGTGATTCTGACAACCCGCTAAAACAAAAAAAGTGAGCGCAACTACGCTTGTTTTTATTAATATATGCATTTTTAATCCTTAAAGTGAGCTCAATAAATTAAATATCGACCTGCATGTTGTCAATTAATCTAACAGAGCCTAGAAAGGCTGCGGCTAAAATAACAAAATGGTTATCATCGAGTGTAGCAGTTTTTAAGGTATCTCGTTGAGCTATCTCAAAATAGTCAGGCTTTAAGCCTGCTTGCTCTAGGCTATGTTTAGCGTGAGTTTTAAGCGCGGTGAAATCTTTATTGCCTTGTTTAAGCTGCTCGGCACAATGGGTTAGCGCTTTAAATAAAGCGGTTGCTGTTGTTTTTTGTTCGTCTGATAAGTAGCCATTACGTGAACTCATTGCCAAACCAGATATTTCACGCATGGTGGGTACGCCAATAATTTCAACTGGTATAGATAGGTCGCGAGCCATCGTTTTAATCACTTGCAGTTGCTGAAAGTCTTTTTCACCAAAGCAAGCGTAGTCAGGTTGCACCAAGTTAAATAGCTTAGTAACAACCGTAGCAACGCCTTTAAAGTGCCCAGGGCGCGAACCACCACAGTACCCAAGCGACACGCCAGGTACGTCAACAAAGCTCTGCTCGCCAAGCCCATTTGGGTAAATTGTGTCTACACTTGGGGTAAATACTATATCAGTGCCTAACTCTGCAAGGCCTTGTTTATCTTCTGATAATGTACGGGGGTAATTATCTAAATCTTCGTTAGCACCAAACTGCATCGGGTTTACAAAAATGCTAACAACCACTTTGTCGGCTACGTTTTTTGCTTTTTCAACGAGTGAAAAGTGTCCTCGATGTAAGTTGCCCATTGTTGGCACAAACGCCACACTTAAGCCGGCTTGTCGCCAGGCTTTAATTTGACTACGTAGTGATTTAATTTCAGTAATTGACTGCATTATTTAAACTCATGTTCAGCACTTGGAAAAGCGCCACTTTTTACATCGGAACAATATTTTTGAACAGCCGCTGGCATGTTACCAGTTTCTAATAAAAAGTTTTTTGAAAATTTTGGAATATAACCTGCCGAGATACCGACTAGGTCATGCATTACTAATATTTGACCGTCGGTAACATTACCCGCACCAATACCTATCGTTGGAATACTCAGCGCATCAGTGATTCGCTTTGCCAATACACTAGGAATACACTCAAGTACCAATAATTGTGCGCCAGCAGCTTCTAATGCTTTGGCGTCTTCAATCATTTTTTGTGCTTTGTCTTCTTCGCGGCCTTGGATTTTAAAACCGCCAAATACATGCACCGACTGTGGTGTCAGCCCTAAGTGCCCACACACAGGAATACCTTGTTCAGTAAGCGCTTTAATGCTGTCGTAAAGCCATTCACCACCTTCAAGTTTTACCATGTTTGCACCTGAACGCATAAGTTCTGCGGCATTTTTACAGGTGTCGTTAACGCTTGAATAAGTCATAAATGGCATATCGGCAATAACAAATAATTCACGGCTTCCTGCACGTACACAGCGAGTATGATAAGCAATATCCTGGTTGGTTACGCCAAGGGTGTCATCACCGCCTTGAAGCACCATACCTAACGAGTCACCGACTAAAATAACGTCAACGCTATTATCATGAAATAACTTTGCAAAGCTCGCATCGTAAGCGGTTAATGCCGTGATTTTGTTATTTTCTGCTTTCATTTTATTTAAAGTAGAAACGGTTATTTTAGACATAATATTCCTCGCAGGCATAAGCCTTGGTTAATTACAGAGGTAATTGTTGTAAGTCGTTGAGCGGTAAATTAGTTGCAATGGTTTTTAGTGCAATCCCGCTAGGTAAAATAAGTTCAGGCGCAAGTTCAAGCAACGGATACACAACAAACTCGCGCTCGTTCAAGCCATAATGGGGCACAGTCAAGCGTGCGGTATTAATAATTTTATTGCCAAACAAAAGGGTGTCTATGTCTAGCGTACGTGGACCCCAACGTTCGGCTTTTCTAACACGGCCATGCTTAAGTTCTATTTCTTGGGTTAAATCAAGTAGCTGTTCTGGTTTAAGGTGGGTATTAATACAGGCAACAGCGTTAACGTAGTCTGGCTGGTCTTGTGGCCCCATGGGCTTACTTGCGTAATAATGAGACACGCTTACAAGCTCGCTATGCGGCAGATTTTTAAGTGCCGCAACCGCATTATCAAGCTGCTTTTTAGGTGAGTTTAAGTTTGCACCTAATCCTAAATAAACACAGTTCATGTTATTACTCAGCTGGCTTTCTTGGTGCGCGGCGACGAGAGCGTTTACGCGGTTTTGGACCACCTTGATGACCTAAGTTTTTAACCATGTCTTTTTGACCGTTAATATCTTGGCTAAGGTATTGAGTCCACCACTGTGCAAGCTCTTCATGCTCAGTTTCACCTGCATCAACGCGCAGCAATAAAAAGTCGTAAGCGGCTTTAAAGCGGGGTTGTTGCGTTAACCTGTATGCACGTTGGCCTGCACGTTTATCTAAGCGATGTTGAATGTGCCAAATATCGCGAGCACCCAGTGTAAAGCGTTTTGGCACAGCAATATGTTGGGCGCTTTCGCTAAGTACTTTATTCATTGCTTGTGCAAATGCATCGTACTCGCTAAGTTGTTCTTCTGCTTGAAGCTTTTTGGTTATTGCTAAAAGCGGGAACCACAGTAGTGCGGCAAAAATAAATGCAGGTGTTACTTTTTTATCAGCGTTTATGCGTTTGTCGGTATTTTGAAACATTTGCTGAACAAAGGCATGCTCTAACCCACTAGGGTTGGCTTCTAAAATTTTATCAAGCGCTGGAAATAGCGCACGGAAAAGCCCGTATTGGCGAAGCATTAAAAAGTTAGCTTCAGCTTTACCGTTTAAAAACAGTTTTAGCACTTCTTCAAACAAACGCGCCGGTGGAATGTTATCAAGTAAGCTGGCAAGCTCGCTAATCGGCTTTTCGCTATTAGGCGCAATGCTCATATCAAGCTTTGTTGCAAATCGTATAGCGCGTAACATACGCACTGGATCTTCACGGTATCGTGTTTCGGGATCGCCAATAAGCTCTATTTGCTTTGCTTTAATAGCGGCCAAACCATTGGCGTAATCGTGAATGCTAAAGTCGTTAATTGAGTAATACAAAGCATTAATTGAAAAATCGCGGCGCTCGGCATCTTCTTCAATGCTACCAAATACGTTGTCACGTAATAATTGCCCTTCAGTACTTGATTGGCTTATTTGGTTTTTAGACTCAGGCGCTTCGTGATGGCCACGCATAGTTGCCACTTCAATAATTTCGCGGCCAAAAACAATGTGCGCTAAACGAAAGCGGCGACCAATTAATCGGCAGTTCCTAAATAGCTTTTTAACTTGGTCGGGTGTTGCGTTAGTGACTACATCAAAGTCTTTAGGTTGTTGGCCTAACAATATATCGCGAATACAACCACCAACCAGGTAGGCATCGTAGCCACCGTCTTTTAATCGGTATAACACTTTGATTGCATTTGGGCTAAATTGTTTACGAGAAATACCATGCTCACCGCGTGTGATTACTAATGGTTCGCTGCTTACAGAGGCATTTTCAGCACTCGTATTTGGGCCGATTATCTGTCGGCAAAATTGAAAAAGCTTGGAAATAATAATCCGTCTCCTAGAAGGTGTTGATTGGCATGTCATTGCAATCAAAAACAACCGCAAATAGTGGTATTAAACCCCAATACTTACTGTCTTACTCAAATAGCACATATTTAGGCGGCTATCATATACCAGCAGGGTTTAAAAATTAAGTTGATGTGTTGAAATTAAGCTGTTTTTCGCGATTTTATTTACATAGTTTAGTAAATTAGTTGACTTGAGTTGTTTGCTACTGAGAAATTTGTATTTCAGCAACTTTAGGTACTTGCTTTAACTCAAAGGTATTTACACCCCATTCAACCAGCTCCTCGGTGGTTAAATCCATTAAATCAGCATGAGTTGGCAAGTCTAAAAATTCAAAGGCACTTATTAATGCGGGTTTTGGCTCTATTTTACTAATTGCAGGGGCGTAGTTTTGTTTAGACAGTTTAAAGCCCGGCTTGGCAACGGCTAAAGGTAAGTGGGCAAACTCAGGGATAGGATGATTGAGCTGTTTAAATAAACTGATTTGTCGTGCTGTGGGTTCTATTAAATCGGCGCCTCTAACAATGCGATTTATGCCTTGATCAATATCGTCAACAACAACCACTAATTGGTAGGCAAATAAGCCATCACTTCGTTTTATTATGTAATCTTCGTGGGCCAGCTCACTACAAACACTAATATCACCTTGGATCAGATCGTTAAAATATGTGGTTGCATGGCATTGTGTTAAACGAAGTGCGCCTGAATCGGTTGAGTGCCCAAGATTTTTACACTGACCTTGATAAATTCCACCCAATGCTTTTATTTGTTTTCGGCTACATTGGCAGGCATAAACACATTTTTGATTTTCAAGTGAGCTGACGACGTCTTGGTATAAATCGAGCCGTTTGGTTTGATAAACAACCGGTTCATCCCAGTGGAGGCAATAGGCTTGTAAGGTATTTAGGATATCGGTGTCGGCATCTTTTACCACTCGAGTGGTGTCTATATCTTCGATACGGACGAGCCAAGACCCTTTATTTGATTTTGCATCAAGGTAGCTGCCTACAGCCGCAACAAGTGAGCCAAAATGAAGTGGCCCAGAAGGAGACGGTGCAAAACGACCGCGATAGTTGCGCATAGGCGCAGTAACGGCTGCAGGTGACATGCTAATTAATGAGGTTAATTAGCCGCGTCCAGCTTGTTTTTCTTTAATTTCTGCAAGTGTTTTACAGTCTACGCATAAATCAGCAGTTGGTCGCGCTTCTAAGCGGCGAATACCAATTTCGATTCCACAAGACTCACAAAAGCCAAAATCATCTTCTTTAATTAAAATAATTGTTTTTTCAATTTTTTTAATTAATTTGCGTTCGCGGTCACGAGTGCGAAGTTCTAAAGAGAACTCTTCTTCTTGTGCAGCGCGGTCAACTGGGTCAGGAAAGTTAGCAGCTTCGTCTTGCATATGCGACTTTGTACGATCAACTTCGTTACGTAAATCGTTACGCCAAGTTTCTAAAATCGTTTTGAAATGAGCACGTTGTGCTTCATTCATATACTCTTCGCCTGGTTTTTCTTGGTATGGTTCTAAACCGGCTTGAGCCAATAAACCATGTTTCTTTTGGTCTGGCATAACTCTCTCCTAAATCCTTAATTTAATGCCTCAGCATTAGCCGGCGGTATAAATAACAGAAACTTATAACCTAGGCAAATTTATTTTTAATTATACGAATTAGCTTCAACCATGCTTTGCGAGTAAAAAGTGCGTTAATGATGGTGCTTAATTAACTAACTTACTGGTTTGTAAAACTTGCCTTTATATATAGGCAAAATTTTAAAATACAAGGCTAACTCTGGAATTGATTTTTATTGCATCAATCATTTTCATCGCGTTGTTTGTTCTAATTACCTGATGTAATTGTTTGGTTATACATTACTGTATAAATGCTATTTTTTTATGAAGCACCACTTCATTCTCACAAATGAGTGCTTTATACACTACTACTTCAACACCGCTAGCCATGGCTTTTTGTAAAAGTTGTGCGTATTTTTCATCGATATGCGCTGCTGCGCTCACTGCATTTATACCTTCATGTAAAACAGCGAACAGTAGTACGGCGCGATGGCCTTGTTCGACCACTTCAATGAGCTCGCGAAGGTGTTTTTGTCCACGTAATGTTTGTGCATCAGGAAAATAGCCTTGGCCGCTATGCGGTTCATCTTGGCTTAGCAAGGTGACTGATTTAACTTCAACGTAGCAGTTTTTAGTATTTGGGCTTGTGAGTAAAAAGTCGATGCGACTGTTTTCACTGCCATATTTAACTTCACTTTGAAGTTGCTCATAGCCAGTTAGTTCATTAATTACATTATGATTAATTGCTTCTTCTACCACCTTATTAGCGACCGCTGTATTAACACATATTAATTGCCCTAAATTGTTTTTGGTCAGCTCTAATGAATGTGGATACTTTCGTTTTACGTTATCGCTGGTTGAATAAAAAGCAGTAAAGCCTGGCTCAGCGCAGCCAGTCATTTTTCCTGTGTTAGCACAATGCGCAGTAAACTCAGCGCCATCACCGAGTTTTAAATCAGCCAAAAACCGCTTGTAGCGTTTAATTAATGTGGCTGATTGCAATGCGGGTGTGTACTTCATGGTTATGTCCAATGTGGTTAATAGTGTGATGAGGGTTATTTATCTCAAGCTGTTGGGAACTTAGGCGCACTATAGTAAACTCAACAGCACATTTAAGTGCAAGGATATTCTAACATGAGTGAAAAATTTGTTGTTCAACTAAGCGAACACGCAGCACCGAGTCATTGGGGCGAAAGCGCAACGTTGTCATTTAACGAGCGTGGTGCAACCGTTCATTTATCTGAGCAAGAAACATTAAAAAGTGTTCAAAAAGCAGCGCGTACTATTGCCAATCAAGGTGTTAAGCACGTTGAACTTGCGGGCGATACATGGTGCACAGAAAGCCAATGGGCTTTTTATCAAGGTTTTGTCACACCTAAATTATTAAACGGTGTTGAGTTTGTTGATAACGCACAATCTGATCTTAAAGAACTTGCGCATTTAAAAAGCTCAGCAACGTGGGCGCGTGAAATGGTTAACGGCACTGCAGACGATATTTACCCTGAAAGCCTTGCTGAAAAAGCTGCTGAGTTTATCCAATCACTGGCCCCTGAGCACGTAAGCTATCAAATAATTAAAGGCGATGCGTTATTAGAGCAGCAATGGATTGGTATTCATGCTGTTGGTCGTGGAAGTGTTCGCCCACCGGTATTATTAGAGCTTGATTACAACCCTACAGGCGACGATAACGCACCCGTTAGTGCAGCCCTTGTGGGTAAAGGTATTACGTTTGATTCGGGCGGTTATTCAATTAAGTCAAGCGAAGGCATGCTAGGAATGAAGTGCGATATGGGCGGTGCTGCAACAGTAACAGCTGGTTTAGCACTTGCTATTAATCGCGGTATTGAAAAACGCATTAAATTATTTTTATGTTGTGCTGAGAACTTAATTTCTGGCCATGCTTACAAATTAGGCGACATTCTTACTTATAAAAATGGCACAACCGTTGAAATTGTAAACACGGATGCAGAAGGGCGTTTAGTGCTTGCTGATGGTCTAATGGCTGCTGGCGAAACGGGCGCACCTTTAATTATTGACGCAGCAACATTAACAGGTGCAGCGTTGGTTGCTGTTGGCCAAGAATACAATGCGTTGTTTGCACTTGATAAAGAGCTGGCACGCGAAGTTGAAGGCTTTGCTTCTCAAGAAATGGAAGCAGCTTGGCCATTACCACTTGAAAAGTGGCACCAACAAAACTGTCCATCACCTTATGCTGACACGGCTAATAGCCGCGCGCAAAAAGGTGGCGGCTATGGCGGTGCATCAAATGCTGCTGGCTTCTTATCACGCTTTGTACCAAACGATGGCAAAGGTTGGGTACACATTGACTTAGCGGCTGCATTTAACATGGGTAGCACAAGTCAGTGGGCAGCCGGCGCAACAACACAGGGTATGCGTACAGTTGCTCGTACGCTGCTTGAAAAAGCGTAACGCTAAAAAATACGCTATTGAGAGAAATTAGGCACCATTTGGTGCCTTTTTTGATCCACAAGCAAGCAATTTTATTTAATTTACGGTAAAATCCCTCGCCAACACCTGTTTGAGTGACTAATTTGGTTTTACTCTAAACTACACTCAAATATTATATCCACCACTGGGGTTTCTAACTATGTCAGATAAGTGCTATATCACAGCTCAACAGTTACTTGAAGATTCATTCCGCGTAGCGGCACAAGTATACAAAGACGGCTTTCGTCCTGATTTTATTATAGGTATTTGGCGAGGTGGTGCACCGATTGGTATTGCGGTTCAAGAATATTACGATTACAAAGGCATTGAAACTGACCATATTGCAGTGCGTACATCGTCTTATTACGGTATTGGCCAACAATCAAAAGAAATTAAAGTACATGGTTTACATTACATTGTAGAAAACGCTAATGCGGGTGATTCACTGCTTATTGTTGACGATGTATTTGACTCAGGACGCAGTATTGTTGCACTAAAAGAAAAGCTTTCAGAGCTAATGCGCTTAAACTTACCGCGCGATATTCGAATTGCTTGTCCATACTACAAACCAAAAAATTCAAAAGTAGATACCGTACCTGACTACTACATTCATGAGTCGGAAGAGTGGTTAGTATTCCCGCATGAGTTATCGGGTTTAACACCGGATGAAATTATTAAAGGTAAATCTGACTTAGTAAAAATTCACGACATTTTACTAGAAGATTAATACACCTAGCACATTAAATATACATTTAGCCTTATGGACTGATTATTCGTTTTTAGGGCAATAAAAAAGGCCTTAATTGGCCTTTTTTATTGCGTGTTTAAAGCTGTGCAAAGCTATCTACATATTCACTAAGCATTGGAATATCGACCGCTTGTAAACCTGTTGTGCTTCTTTGCACTAGGCCCTTTTCGACTAATTCTGTCACAACACGCCTGTAAGCTCGCTCAGTGGTCGCAAAGCGTTCGGCCTCAGCGTTAACCGTTGGGTAGGCTCTAAGCAGTGTAGGGTTATTGTTCTCGGCTCTCAGTAAGCAGTCTTTGGCTATGTTATAGCTAAGTGGCAGTAATAACTTATCTAAGTTGATTTTTTGGTTTTCTTGAAACTTAGCAGCAATAGTTTGTGCCGTGTATAAGCTAAGCTCTGGTTTTTCGAGCAATAATGCACGCCAGTGTCTTAATTCAATAAGGTTGTAAGTTACATCGCTAAAGCAGGTTACCGTATAAATACACGGATTGTTGTTGAGCGCTTCTATTTCGCCTATCAGGGTATTATTACAATCCAGTTGTCCTAGCAGCAGGCGTCGTCCGTTTCCTACGTCATAACTAAATGACACAGTGCCACTGCGCACAAGCACAAGCTTGCTTAAAGGCTGATCTTGATGGATCAGCACTTCTTTTTTTGATTGTTGATAACTACTACCGGCAAAGGTGAGTAACTGTTCAACAAGATAACTAGAAAAATGGTATTGAAACATCAATATGCTCTTCGGACATTTGTCCTATTTATTATGTTTTAATGACGGTAGCATTAACACATTAAGAATTTACGCTAACTTGCTACTAATACTTTTAGCTTTGCTATGGGTATTATTTTACCTTCATTTCCCGTGTAATGATTTAAGAATTTGTTGGTTTTTTTGCCGGCAAACTTTTTCAGGTTTTTAAGCAAGTTAGCTTTTTATTTACGTATGTCACTTCGCTTAATTATTAATATAAGAGAGCTACTCTCTTACTAGCCAATTATTTTCAAACTCTAAATAACGCTCATAATTAAGCAAAGTGCTATTACTTTGCAATACTTACAACTGTAATAAGTTAGCATTAGTGTAATGCTAACCCAAAGGTTAGGAGAGAACAATTGAGTTGGGAATATTTAGGCTATATTGCGTCAGCTTTATTGGTTGCATCACTCACTATGACCGATGTAGTAAAGCTTCGTTGGTACAACATGTTAGGGTGTATTGTGTTTACGGCTTATGGCGTAGCTATTGGTGCTGTTCCTGTTGTTTTTACCAACGCGCTACTGGCATTGGTTAACTTGTATCACATTGTAAAATTATATCGCCAGCCAAAAGTTGATCAGCCCGAGGCACAGCAGCCAAAAAGCTAAATGACATGGTTTGTATTAAAAGAGGGTTAACTTGCGTTAACCCTCTTTTTGTTTATTTAGCTGCGCTCTCTTTGTTATCGAATCGCTTCATACCGGCAATCCATGTCTGTAGTACTTGAGTTTTGTAAATATCTTCAACGGGTACTTTAAAATAATCTTTATCCACTAAAATAAAGTCGGCCCATTTGCCTTGCTCTAAGCTCCCTATTTTAAACTCTTGATGCGCGGCATAAGCTCCGCCCAGCGTGAAGGCACGTAGTGCATCTTCGCGGCTTAGTACTTCGCTTGGACGCCAGCCGTTTTCAGGCTGTTTGTTATGATCCATTCGTGTAATTGCTGAATATAAACCATCAAACGGATTTGCAAGTTCCACAGGGTAGTCAGAGCCCGCAGCAACGATTGAACCTTGTTGTAAGAATGTTTGCCATGCGTACGCAAAGCTAAGTTGCTTTTCAGTGAGACGCTGCTCGGCCATATGCATGTCAGATGTTGCATGTACAGGTTGCATAGACGGAATGATTTTTAGTGCTTTAAATCGAGGAATATCGTCTGGCGTTACTATTTGTGCGTGCTCAATTCGGTTGCGCAGTAAAATACCGCCTGTTTTTTTAAACACATTTTCGTAAGCGTCTAAAACCACACGATTGGCCTTGTCACCAATGGCATGTGTGTTGGCGGTAAAGCCATTTTTAAAGCTTTGTGTAAATAAAGCTTCGAGTTTCTCTTGGGTTTCAAGCATTAACCCATGATGGCCAGCACGGTCGGCATAATCTTCAATAAGCGCTGCGCCACGCGAGCCTAATGCACCATCGGCATATACTTTTACACTACGAATTTCCATAAAGTCGTAGTTATCGTGATATGGCCCAGCTTTTAGCATAGCCGGTAAGTCTGGGCTAGCACCGCTAAGCATTGCCACAATACGTAAAGGTAAATTGCCTTGTTCACCGCGCTCTTTGTACACTTCCCATGTGGCTTTATCTATCCCAGCATCGTGAGTAGAGGTAATACCTAAACTTAATAAATGCTTACCTGCGGCATCGAGTGAGTTGCTAATATCTTGTTTTGAAGGGGCAGGCATGTGCTGAACAATTAACGATTCAGCTTTATCAACAAAAATACCGGTAGGATTACCAAATTCATCTTTAATTACCTCACCGCCTTTTGGCGATTTTGTGTCGGCGTTAATACCTGCAAGTTCAAGCGCTTTTGTGTTAACCCAAATTGCATGGCTATCAACACGAGATAGAACAACCGGACGATCGCTTACTACTTTGTCTAAATCTTTAGCGCTAGGGAAGCGTGTATCTGGCCATAACTCTTGGTTCCAGCCACGGCCGATTATCCAACCTTGTTTGCCTTGCGCAAATTGCTTTAATTTATTTGTAACGTCATCAACTGACTTAGCACCACGTACATCTAACTGCGATAAGTTATCGCCTAGCCCAATAACATGGCCGTGGGCATCAATTAAGCCAGGTAGTAAGGTGTTGCCTTTCGCGTCTATTAGCTTGGCATCTGGAAAGCTTTCTTTTAGTGTGTCGCTGCCTACCTTTACAACTTTGCCATCTTTTATAACTAAAGTGCTAAATTGTTGAAGCTCGCCTTTTTGCATTTTGCCTTTATAAAGCGGGGTGTAGCCATTAGCATTATAAATAACTTTGGTTTGTGCAATAGCAAAGCTAGACCCTGCACAGAGACTGGCAAGCATAAGAGGTTTAAGTAATTTTTTGAGTAACATAAGGTACTGTTTTGTTATTTTTAGTGCAATAACACTAGCAAACCCTTTTTTAGAATACCAACAGGATGCGATAAGCTCGTAAAATAGACAGTTAAAGCTAAGCTAGCTGCTTAGCTATTAAATTAATTGCCTAAAACGTTGGGTTAAAAAGGTTAATTAAATTTGGGCTACTTGCTGGCATATAAATGGTATTCGCTCAGTGTTAGTTTTCCGTCTTTATCTTGGTCGTAACTTACAAATTTAGACCACAAGGCTGGGTCTATTGAGGCTTCAGAGCGAGTTAAAAATCCATCTTTATTTCTGTCTATTTTTTTAAATTGGCTGTTAATGCTGTCACTGATGGCAAAACTTGATGCGCTAAATACAGGTAGAGCGAATAAAATAAAAAAGTGTATGGGATTCATTAAAATACTCAGTAAAGATTGTTGGTAAGGTAATTTTTAAATTCAATTAATGAAATTTGTTTATCTTGATTTTTATCCCACATTATAAACGTGCTAAGTAACTGGGGCTGGCGTTCTAGTTCGTTATGAGTAAGGTAACCGTTTTTATCTGTATCGAGGTGATCAAAGCGCTGTTTTACATCAAGTGCAGAAGCATTAAAACTTAAAAGCAACGCTATGGTGGTTACAAAGTAACATATCTTCATGGTAGTCCTTCCAAAAGGGTAATTAAGTTGTATTGAATAACGAGGTATTACGCCTGATAAGATAAAGCACTTGCCATAATTTAACTCCCAACATTAAATCCTTTTACACACTCCCTCAGGGATTATGGCAAATGCTTTAGTACACTTTACAAGTTAAAAGCTTAAGCAAAACTTAATCTGTTATGGCTTAAAGTTTTCAAACTCAGCTTTAGAGATCATCTCGTTGTTGTCTTCGTCTAAATCGGTAAACTGTCTAAGTAGCTCTTTATCCTGCTTAGCTTCAACAAACGAGATGCTTCCGTCCATGTTTGTATCTAAGTGTGCAAATCGCACGGCCGAAGGAGAAGCTAATACCGTTGCACTGATAGCTAAAAATAATAATAAAAAAGCAGCAATAAGTTGTTTCATAATTTCATTCCTTTTGAAGTTAATTTATTGAATAAATTTTCTGAATTCATTTAGCGACAACTGACCATTTTGGTCTGTGTCTATTTGTGCAAAGTTTTCCTTAAGCACGGCGTCCATTTTTGCCTCGGCTTCGCTTAACAGGCCGTTGCTGTCCTTATCTAGTTCTTTAAACGTAGCGTCAACGTCCATAGCGTATGCGCCTGTATTCACAAAACCCAACGCAAGTAATGTTGAAAAAACCAAAGTGTTAATGTTCATGTGTATTTCCCTATTAAATTTATTTATTACACCCATTACAAAAAGGGTGCCAAATTTTATTTTTATTTACTTTCAATGAGTTGTGTTTTTTAGTTTGGGTTTGTAGGTAAAAATTACACTGACTGTGTGTAATTTTGTGTAAATACAGCAACAGGATTGAAGGTATTTTTTGTGATCTTAGTTAAATCAATCAGTTGTGCTGTTGCTGTTTAGCAACATTATGGCGATTTAAAATGAATATGGTTCAGCATGTGTATAGGCGGTATTGATAATAATAGGCGCGTTATTTACTTACAGAGTTTATTGCAATGGCTGCAACGTTTGCTAAACATTACAATGCAATGCTTAATTGGCGCCCTAATTTAATAGGGCAGTTTGCGTTAAGCATGCTGCTGTCGTTATTGCCACTGTCTATTGTGGTTATTGTTTTTTTAAATGCGTTAAATAAACAGCTAGCAACCACTCAGCAAATTGTGAGTAACCATTACCAGCTCACAAAATCGTTCGCTAATTTAAAGCAAGACCTTAATAGCCTTGAGCGCGCAACAAGGCAAAATTGGGTGTTAAAAAGTGATGCGCTCAACATCCTCATTGTTGATAAATGGCAATCGTCTGTGCAGAGCATAAATGAACTCAAACACATTAATGCAAACCCAGACTACATAAACCAATGGGCACAGCTTTTAACTATTTTGCAAACAGCACAACACCAGCTCGTTGAGAAAAAACAGCAAAAGGCAGAGCTCTTCTTACCCATAAGCGAGTCAATTACAGAGCTCACAGTGTGGCTCAAAAATAAAAACGAAGCGCAAATAACCCATAACCAAAACGAGCTAGCCAGCCTACAAGCGTCGTTTATAAATTGGCTAGTGGCACTTATTCCTCTTACTTTATTGGTTGGCGGCGGCTTTTTATGGCGTATAAGTTTGCGTTTAAAAGGGCTTACTAGGGTTATTGATAAGCTAGGGCAAGGGGATTGGCAGCAAAAAATAGCCGTAAAAGGCTCGTCAGAGTTAGTTGAACTCGGAGAAAAACTACAGTGGGTACAAACTCAGCTGCATATGCTTGAGCAACAAAAAGATACGTTTTTGCGCCATGTAACACACGAACTTAAAACACCACTTGCCTCTATGGTTGAAGGAACCGATTTACTAACCGATGAAATTGTTGGCCCTATTAATAATGAACAAAAAGCAGTGCTTGCCCTTATAACTCAATCTACGGTGCGCCTTCGCATGATGATAGACAGCCTACTCAGTTATAACGCTATTAGAACAACTAAAAACAGCTCAAGCGAGGTTAATATTGATCATTTAATTAAAAAAATTAATGGTCATTTCGAGCATCGTCTAACGGCTCGAAAGCAACGTATTCAGTGGCAAAACTCTGTTTCAAGCACTGTCCTTGCGCTTCCTAATGAACTAATAGAAATGATGCTAATTCAGTTAATTTCAAATAGCTTAAAATTTTCTGATGATAACCAAGGTGTGACTGTAAATTTAAAATGCGAGCAACATCAGCTGTGTTTGGAGGTGGCCGATAATGGCTGTGGCATTAAAGAGCACGAAATAAAGCATATTTTTAGTGCGTTTTATCAAGGTAAACATGAGCAAAGCATTACCTTACAAGGCAGTGGTTTGGGCTTAACAATAGTAAAAGAGACGGTTGAGCAGCTACAAGGCACATTAAGTGTTAAGAAAAATAAGCCACACGGTTGCCGTTTTTTAATAAAAATACCAATCAGTAAAAATTTAGGAGTTAATTAACAATGCGCATACTCACTATTTTATGTGTGCTTGCAGGTAGCCTAATTGTATCGGGTTGTGAGCTTAATGATGGCACGCAAGCGCTGGGCGATACTAAAATATCAAATACTAAAAATGTATCTCCTAGCCCCAAGCCAATGCCTAAATTAGCCCCTGTTTACCCCTCCGCTGAGCGGGTTATAGCGCTGCATGCAAATCAATGCGGCGGTTTTACATTGCCACCAACAAAGCGGTCATTTAAAGGTGAAAATGAGCTAAAAGCATTTTTTAAATTTATGTGCTTAAAAGTAAGTACTGACCCAAATACAGTAATGACCAAGTTACTTAAACTCGACTTAGCCTATTTTTGGCCTGATGATATAAAACAGTACTTATGGCTGCAAAAACAGCAAATCACCTTACAAATAAACGCGCAAAAAGAGCAGCAAGCTCTTAATACTCAAATGCAGAAAACCCTGTCGTCGCTGGCAGATATAGAGCAGCAGCTATTACTTCGCGAAGACACTAAGGAGCAGTAACCATGACCACAAATAGCCCGCACCAAGCAAAAGTGTTATTAGTTGATGACGATGCAAGTTTATTAAAGTTACTTGCTATTCGTATTGAATCAAAAGGCTATCAAGTAACAACTTGTGAAAGTGGCTTAGCAGCGCTACAAAGTTTAAAAAGCCACGTGTTTGATGCCGTCATTACCGACTTACGAATGGATGAAATGGACGGCATGGCGCTGCATCGTCAACTGCAAAGCCGTTACCCCGCATTACCAGTAATTATGATGACAGCGCATGGCTCTATTCCTGATGCGGTTGAAGCCACCAAACAAGGTGTTTTTGCTTTTATTACTAAACCGGTCGATAAAGACGAGCTATTCGATAGCCTTGCAAATGCAATAGACATTCATGGTGTAAATACCAATGAAGCTCCATCAAAAAGTAATATAGTAACGCGCAGTGGTGCCATGTTGCACTTGCTTGAACAAGTTAAGTTACTTGGGCCTACTCAAGTTAATGTGCTTATATCGGGAGCCAGCGGTACCGGTAAAGAATTACTAGCGCAAGCTATTCACCAGCATAGCCAAGTAAGTAACGGGCCCTTTGTGGCTATAAATTGCGGTGCTGTACCAGGGGAACTTTTAGAGTCTGAATTATTTGGCCACAAAAAAGGAGCGTTTACTGGTGCTGTAAAAGATCACCAAGGTTTATTTCAGCAAGCGCAGGGCGGTACATTATTTTTAGATGAAATTGGCGATATGCCCCTTAACTTACAAGTAAAGCTACTGCGTGTGCTACAAGAAAAAACCATTCGCCCAGTGGGTTTTCAAGAAGAGATCCCAATTGATGTGCGTATTGTATCGGCAACTCACAAAAACTTGCCCGAAGCCATTAAAAACCAACAGTTTAGAGAAGATTTATACTACCGCCTAAATGTGGTTAATTTAAAATTACCACCACTGTGTGAACGCCGTGAAGATATAAGCCTCTTGGCCCAATACTTTAGCGCAAGTATCGCTAAACGCATGAACCAAAATGAAAAACACTTTGCCAATGATGCCATGCACGCATTGGTACGTTATGATTGGCCGGGAAATATTCGTCAGTTACAAAATGTTGTTGAACAAGTGGTAGCCTTAACACCGGGCGAGGTTATTTCAGCGCATTTAGTGTTAGCCGCACTCGATAGTAACGAAAAAAGCGTAGAGCCACTCTCATTAAACGACGCTAAAAAAGAATTTGAACGTGATTACGTTATTAACACGCTAAAAATGGCCGGCGGCAACGTAGCAGAAGGCGCCAAACTTGCTAAGCGTAATCGTTCAGACTTTTATAAACTCATTAAAAAACACAATATTGATGTTGAGAGTTTGGCGTAAAAAACATTAAAGGAATCTTCATGCAGTTATTTATGGTGTATTTAGGCGGGCGAATTCAAGGTTGCCACATAGAAATGCACGACATTCGGTTTGTGGTCGGGCAAAACATAGAGCAAACCTACACCAAATTAAAAAGCCAATGGGTTGGCGATAAAAACAGCGTACACATGGATAGTTTTATGGCTGTTAATAATATTGATGGCTACAAAGTAGAAGTGGTAGACGACTATGTTGAACAAAATAAGCAGCTTTATTTTGTAAATTTAGGCGCTTACAGAAGCGACTCAATGGCGGAGCAACACGACTTTGCATTGTATGTAGCAAGCAGCAGTGAAGAGGCAAAACAGCGCGCTAAACACGATTTGCTCGCAGGCCTGAGCCATATTCATAAAGACGACTTACACGACGTGGACGATTGCTTTGCAATAGACTTGCTCGACAGTCAATTAACAATAAAGCTAACTCCAAGCGGGCTTTCTCAGCCCATAAAACCGGATTGGTTTGGTTACCATGTGTTATGAGTAAGCACCTGAACTTTGAATAATAAAGCTATCTCACGCTGCTATTTTTCTTGCTCGTTTTGCTCATCTTTTTCACTGTTTGATGCCAGCTTAAAGGCCACAATAACCAAGCCAAACATAGCGAACGGCAGTGCTGCTAACATGTATTCAACCATGTTGCTGTCTTGAAAATTAGCTTGCAATAAAAAGTGACCCGCTACACACATAACAATAACGACCAACAAAATTGGCAGCAGCATAAGTTCTTTTTTTGATGAATGATTTTTCATTGAATAATTGCTTAAACAAAAAATGATGCGCTATTGTAATGAGCTTACATATGCTTGGCAAACAGCAACGCTTTTAATGATATGATTGCTATAAATGAAGTTTGTAAATCAGTGTGGAAACAACGTGAAAAGTAGCTTAAAAAACGTTTACCTAGTTGGCGGGGCAGTACGCGACAAACTGCTAAACATTGCATCAAAAGATAACGATTATGTGGTTATTGGCGAAACGCCAAGTACCATGGAATCGCTTGGTTTCTTACCAATAGGTAGCGACTTTCCTGTTTATTTACACCCCAAAACAAAAGAAGAGTACGCATTAGGGCGTACCGAGCGAAAAAGCGGTAAAGGCTATACTGGCTTTGTTGTAGACGCCAGCCCTAGCGTAACACTTGAAGAAGACTTAGCAAGGCGCGACTTAACCATAAACTCTATGGCGCTTGACGAAAACGGTAAAATTATTGACCCCTTTAATGGGCAACACGATTTACAAAATAAAATACTGCGCCACACCACACACGCATTTGTAGAAGATCCGGTACGAGTGTTACGCATTGCGCGATTTTTAGCACGTTATGGCAGTGATTGGCAAATCCACCCAGGTACCTATGCGTTAATGCGAGAGCTTAAAAATAAAGGTGAGCTTAACCATTTAGTGCCTGAACGGGTATGGCTAGAAACCGAAAAAGCGCTTGGCGAAAAGTACCCCGAGCTTTATTTTCAAGCATTAGATGGGCTGGGCATTTTTCCAGAAATTGAACAAATGAAAAATATACCACAACCTGCCAATCATCATCCTGAAGGCGATGTGTTTGTGCATACAATGTTGGTGCTTAGGCGTGCGGCCGACTTAAATTTTAATTTAGAAACCCGCTTTGCTGCGCTTACCCACGATTTTGGTAAAGCCCTTAGCTATAAAATACACGGCAATTTACGCGGTCATGAACGCGAAGGTGTAGCGGTGGTAGAGTCATTTTGTAATCGTTTAAAAGTGCCTAATCGCTTTCGTGATATTGGCGTGCTTACCAGTGACAACCACACTTTATGCCATACGATTGATCAGCTTAGGCCGCAAACTATTCATAAATTAATTGTCACTAATTTAAATGGGTTGGTGCACCCTGAGCGCTTTTTAGCCTTTACCCAAGCCTGCCAATGTGATGCGCAAGGGCGCGGAGAAACACTGGTTAACAAGCCTTACCCGCAGGCAATTAAGCTGCGCGCCATTCATAGTAAATTACAGCAAATGGATAAAAAGCACATAGTGCAACAGGCACTTATAAGTGGCAAAAAAGGCCCTGAAATAGGCGAAGCGGTAAAGTTGGCTGAAATAAACTGTATCAAAGCGTTTTTAAGCGATGATCCAAGTACGGCAAATTAATTTGTGTAGATTAAATTAAGTACTGCGATACGCCTAGCACCTCAAGGCGCGGTACTTTTTAAAGGTCGTTTACCTGAGTATTCTGTGGTTTATTTGCCTCAGGCTCAGCGTTTTTATCTGATTTATATAAACTAAAAATAAAGTCGAGCTCTTCTCGTTCAAGTGATGGGGTCACGGCAAATCCTACTGCTTAATGTGTTAATATAGCCTCAGAGTATGTGAACGCGACTGAATTAAAAGTGAATAATTAAAATTAAGTAAATCTTAGTTATTCATACTTTCCTGTATCGTGTTCGGTTAAATTTAACCTACCCGTCAATGAATATTCGTACTTAAAATGGTTATTATGCTGCATACACTCGTTAATTGAATGGTAAAGCGAGCATTTGCTCATAGTTTCAATTCAGTGAGCGACGCGCACACATTGTTCTATTTAATTTTACTTTAAAGCATTAGAAAGCTTAGTGGTGCTTAATTCCTTAGATAATTTGCTAAGGTCTAAACTCATATATCGATTTTAAACTTAAAGAAAATGACACTAGGGATAAATGCATTAATTTGTCACTCTATCAACAGGAAAATAGATGGTGTTATTTTGAATATATCGACCTAAATTTTGAGACCAAATTTAATCATGTAAAAAAGATTACACTAAATTTTAATGTTACAGGGTCGCACCTACCAATTTTCTGGGCTCGTTATTAGCCTTAGAAGAAATCTTCTTCACAAAATCATCAATGATTTTCTTAATTTAATTAGAAAATGTGTAGTCGTAATTCCTAGTTGGTAAGCTAAAAATAATCATAAAGTATTAATAGTACTGTTAAGCGGAGGAGGAAATAACATATAAGTAATATTTTATTTAATTATTAAATTTATCTGAGCTATTGTAGAGTTAGGATTTTATTATGGCTGTGATGAATATGGTGATTATAAAGAAAAATATTTGGCTAGTATTTTATATTATGTCAATTATCTGGATATTTTTCGGTTGTGCTTCCGTATATTTTGTGGCTAACAATGTATTTGAGGAAGTTACGACAGAGCAAAGAAATGTTACATCGATGTCCTCTAATTCGTTAAAAGCAGTTTTAAATCAATATGAAGTTAAGATAGATATACTGGCTAGGCAATTACTTTATAAAAACCTATATTTAAATGAAAGGTCTGCTCAAAAGTCTATGGACCTTACCACTCAATTAGATCCAAGCATTAGGTATTTTGGACTTTTCAAGCCTGACGGGACTAATTTACTCGCTAGCTCTAATCTGCACAAAGAAGATTTTCCATCGTTACTGGATTTTGATAGAACAAGGGCGAGTTACCTTGATACGTTAAATTCGCCAGATATGATTATTGGCAGAACTTATTTATCAGAATATATACCTGGAAAAATAGCAATTATCCCGTTAAAAAAATCTGTAAGGGATGATGATGGTAATGTAATTTTCGTTATCTCTTTAGGTATTGATGCTCATAAAGGTTTTGATTTTTTTATCAATAATATGTCTGAAAATAAAAAATATACAACATATTTATACCGTGAAAGAGATAGATATTTTCAGCTTGCAAGTCAAAACAGACTAAAAACCGTCATTAATATATACGATTTTCAAATCCCAGAAGATGTCCTTAAAAAATCAATACAAGAGCTAGTTGCTAAAATAAACAAGCCATATGAGACTATCAAAAAAGAAGAAATATTAGTTTCAAATATTTCTAAAGACTCTGGTAAAGGTGAGCTTTTACTTACAAGTACCTACATTAAAAGATATGGTCTTTGGCTTACAACTGACATAGAAACCAAACATATTTATACTAAAATAATTTACCAGTCAACTTTGTTGTTCATTGTGTTTTTTGTTTCGCTGCTCATTTTATATTATATATTCAGACATGTGGCTGATATAGAAATGAAGAAACACGACGACCTGCTTTATCAAGCCTCACACGATGATATTACAAAACTTTATAATCGCTTTTTTTTAGACCGATCAATTTGTTTAAGTAATCAACATCAACCCTTTTGGGTCATTCTAATTGATATAGACAATTTTAAATCAATCAACACGAGCTATGGGAATGATAGAGGAGATCAGGTGCTTAAGATGATCAGTGTAAGGCTCAATGAGCATCTTCGTAATAATGATGTATTGATCCGCTACAGTGGTAATGAATTCATCATTATTCTTTATGAGGAAGTAATCTATGATATTAAGTTTTTTTGTGAAAAGGTATTAGCCGATCTCAGAAATCCCTACATTTTTCCTTGGGGAAATTTTATCCTTACAGCAAGCATCGGTGTATCTCATTATACTACAGATGGAAAAAACCTAGATGAGGTTAGACTAAGTGCTGCATTAGCAATGCAAAAAGCCAAAAAGATTAGAAATACGATAGTTGTTTTTCATGAGAGTATGAGAGATGAAGAAATTTATAATTACAAGCTAACACAGGAATTAAAGTCTGGTTTAGCTCGAAATGAGTTTTATATGTTGTACCAACCTAAAGTAAATTGCCAAGGGGTACTTCTAGGTGTAGAAGCTTTAGTGCGTTGGAAAAATCAATCTTTGGGAGTTGTTGGACCTGATAAATTTATCCCTATAGCTGAGACGTCAGGAGATATGGTTACTATAGGGGATTTTATTATCCAGCAGTCGCTATCTGACTTAGCTGCAGTGAACAATGCTTCAAATAGCAAACTTCATCTATCTTTGAATATATCGGTGAAGCAATTTTTAGAGGCTGATTTTATTGATAAGTTAGCGCATACTATCGGAAAAACCGGTTTTTCTCCTTCTAATTTAGTTATAGAGATAACCGAATCTCTTTTTATTGAAGATATTTTTGGTCTTAAAAATTTACTTAATCGGTTAAAAGAAATGGGTATTAGAATATCGTTAGATGATTTTGGTACCGGCTATTCATCATTAAATTTACTTACAAAACTACCTATTGATGAACTTAAAATTGATAAAAGTTTTATTGATGAAATTGAACAAGATATAAGTGCTAAACATATGGTTGAAGGCATAATCTCAATGGGCAAAAAGCTTAATTTTATAATTGTTGGTGAAGGTGTTGAATCAGAGGAGCAGCTAAATAAATTGAGAGCAATGGGGTGTGATTTGTTTCAAGGTTATTATTTTTCAAAACCTTTAAAAATAGAAGAGCTAAAACGTTACAAATAAAGTTCAAAAGGTAGAGTTTTATTTTCATATATAATGTTCTGGTCCAATGCAATTAGACCAGTTTTATACCAATATACTTAAAGAGCTGGCGGTAAACTCTAATAAAGCCGTTAAGAAAGACGTAAAAGCTTGGCTTGCGCTCATTCTTCACTGGTTATAGCCATGCATTTATTCGCCCCATATTGAGTCGTGAGTTTTCACAAGAAGTTTGACTTGTACACAGATGTAACTTTTCTATCTGATAAAATTGCCCTCTAAGGTATCCCTATCCGTATTTTGGATCCGCTACCAGCAGTCATAAAGTTCCATCAAAATTAGCCAACAACGCCGATACGAGTTCTGGGTCAAAGTGAGTACCACTTTCAGATTTTATGTATTGCAAAACATCATCAATACTCCATTCTTTTTCATATTTCACTAATGGTCTGGGTGTTACGTTAACATGAGTACCTACAATGAACCGTCAATCACGTAAATTGCAATAATTACCATTCCACTAAATCGCAGTAAAATAACGTTTACGTTCTTATGCCCGTTTACCCACTATTTTTTTGCTTTGCTCGTCGTTTTACTAATGATTTATAATCAGCAGCTGGTATTAAGCTCCTTGGTTTAATTAAGTCTTATTAGTTTCCCCCTGCTAGAGCAGGTTAAAACTAATGAAGACTAAAAGTTTATTCAACTAATTTGCTAACGGCAAACTTACTGTAAAAGTGACCCCATTATTTTGTGTGTTATTTTGCGCACTTACACTGCCTTTATGGTAATCGCACACTAGCCTTACAATATAAAGTCCTAAACCTAAATGCGGTTGTTGCTGCATGTGCTGACTACGCACTGATACCATAGAATCAAATATATGCTCGCTTAACCCTTCGGGTAATAATGGGCCTGTGTTACTTACGCCTAGAACTGCTTGTGAATCTTTGCTTTGTAACGTTACGTTAATTGCGGTTTTAGCTTGGCTAAACTCTAGTGCGTTATTAATGAGCTTATCAAGCAGCTGCGCTATAAACTCAGGTGCACCTTGCATAGGCAATGAATTTGGGCATATATCAAGCGTAAATAATTGCTTAGGGTAAGTGAGTAAATACCCTTGCATGCAGCCGTTAATAACAGAGCGTAAGTCAAATGGTTCGGGGTCATTGCTTTGAATGCTTTGCTCAAGGCGAGTAGCTTCACTCATGGTGGTAATTATTTTACCTAAGCGCTCTACGCCTTCACTGGCGCGATCGAGGTATTTTTGGCTAAGCTCGGTTTGCTCCAAACTTTGTAAGTTTTCAAGAGAAGAGCGCACTACCGCAACCGGCGTACGTAGTTCGTGAGATAAACGCGACGACATATTTTCTAAATAGTCGGTATAGCCGCCCAATCGGCTTACAATATTTGCAAAACTACGCGACAGGTCGCCAATTTCATCATTAGAATCACTGTAACTAATACTGCCAGTAACACGCCCTTGTGCGTCTATTGCTTGCTCTGCGGTATCGCGAAGGCGCCTGATACGGCTCGATATTCGTGATGCAAAAAAGAATAGAGTCACGGTACCAATCAGCATAACGGCTAAAATAACGTTAAATAACTTTTCGAGCGATTTATTACGAAGCGTACGGACACCATTTGTCGTTTCTTCAGCAATTACTGCACCAATGACTTTGTCTTCAATCCAAATAGGGTAGGCGGCAGATAAAATAACGGCTTTGCTATCGGGGGTGAGCCGCCAAGACGATGCAGGTTGGCCCTTTAGTGCATTGACTAAATGACTGCCTTGCATAGATGCTACGTCGTGTAGGGTATCTATAAATTCGTTTTCAGGGCGGGTTAAAATTTTATAATAAAGTGGGTGCAAATAGGTTTGCTCAAAACGTTGCCATGCATTTTGAGGCGGCTGATTTTTAAGGCCATCTGCCCATACACCATCAGCGTTTTGAATGGTGCCCGATTGCGCAAGCACGCGGTGGTGATTGTCTACTACCCATATACGGCTGCCGCTGTGGCCCATTCCTTTTAAAATTCGGCTAATTTCTGGTGAAGGCACAAGCACCGAGCCTAAATCGCTTGGGTTATTTAAGTTGGAGGTCGACATAACGTTAGGTAACTCGTTTAAGCTATCGGTATCTACAATAGCAAAGCCCAGTTTGTTTCCTAGCATGGCTAACGGAAAGCGCAGTTCAACGGTGTAACCTGTTTGAGTGCGTTTAAAATAGCCCTGAATTTTTGTAAATGGCGCTTTGGTGTTTGCATTAAATGCATTAACCCAGCCGTCTTGCCTCGGGGCTATGATATACGAATTAAACTGGCCATCAGGGGTTTTTAAACCAATTTTAAAATGGTCGTTATTAGTGATGCTTAAGCTGTTTTTAGCACGATAAATAAGTGTGTTGTCGGTCACATTAAAAACGGCGTATAAGTAGTTATCAAATTTACCTACCATGTGGTCGAACGATAAATCGCTGGCTTGGTGGTTTTTATTGGTTTTTTGTAAATAGCGTTTATCGTAATGCCAGAACAACGCTTTGTAGGGTTCCCAGTCGGTTAGTTTGCCATCAAGTTGAATAGGGTTTTTTAGGTTGTAGGCGTATAAATCGCGGCCTTTTATTACTTGGTCTAAAAAGTTGGTTTGCTCGTCAAATAAAGCAGGACGTTCGTGCAGAGCTGTGGCAAGTGCACGCGTTGTGCCTACGAGGGTTTTTTCTTGGCCTTGGCGTAAAAACTTCTCCATTTCCCACACGTATTCGTAACCTAGCCATGGCAGTAAAAATAAAAAACAAGAAAGCACAATAAACTTACTGCGCAGGCCAAATCTAAGCATTAATGTTGCTCCCACCTATAACCCATGCCATACACGGTATCGATACAGTCAAACTGCGAGTCAAGGGCGATAAACTTTTTACGAATGCGTTTTACGTGGGAGGTGATGGTGCTGTCGTCCACATATATTTTTGCATCGCTCATTAAATCGTTACGGCTTTTAACATGGCCCGGGCGCTGCGCCAGTGAATGTAGCATCCAAAACTCGGTCACGGTTAAATCCACTAATTGCTGTTGCCAAAATACCTGCATGCGCTGTGTGTCGAGCGTTAACTGCCCGCGTGTTATAAGTGCATTGGCATCGGCAGGTTGCTCAAGGGCTTCCATTCTGCGAAATAATGCGCCTATTCGTGCTGCTAAGTGTGCCAAGCTAATGTCTTTTGTTAGGTAGTCGTCGGCGCCCATACGCAGGCCGCAAACTGTGTCTATTTCGCTATCGCGGGCGGTTAAAAAAATAATAGGGAGCGTTTTAGATAAGGTACGTAGGGTTTGGCATAGTAAAAAGCCGCCATCAATTTCGTGGCCAAGGCCTATATCAACAATGGCTAAATCGGGAAGTGCGTCTTTAAACGCACTTTCTGCTGTTATACGGTCGCTGTAACCGCTAACCTGGTAGCCCTGTGCGCCTAACATTTCCATGTAGTTTTCGCGAATGGCGGTTTCATCTTCAATGATGGCTATTTTTTTCATTCTACACACCCTTGTTTATTTTAAAACGCACTATATCGAAGTTTTTCAGCTATGTACGGTTAAAAAGGCAATTGCCATTTTTTTGCCACAATTGCTCAGCGGTTTGCCATTTTTGCTCCCCTTTGTTGCCACTTGGTGTTGTTTTAATGCATCTATCGAAACAAAACATCACAAAGTTAAATCAATTTTAAGGATCATATTATGAAGAAGACATTAATCGCGCTAACACTTGTTACTAGTTTTTCTGCTCCGACATTTTCATCGGCTTCTGAACATTCGCCTTCTAAAGAGGCAACTCAAGAAACTGCAATAGGCTTAGGTACAGGCGCTATTATTGGTGGTGTAGTTGGTGGACCAATTGGTGCGTTTATAGGCGCATTTGCTGGTGGCTTGATTGGGGATGCAAAAGTTGCTGACAACAAAATTGACGAGCAGCAACGCGCCTTGGCAGTAATGAAACAAAAAACGAACGATTACCAACATGTGCTTAATCATAACAACTTATTAGAGCAGCAATTAGAGGTGCTCGCACAGCAAAACGAGCAGTTAACACAATCTCAAATTAATAACCTGCTTGCGATGACCGTTCAATTTAAAACGGGTTCAAGCAACATAGCCCCCCACTTTGCTAAACAGCTTGACCAGTTAGTTGTGCTTTTAAACAACCAACCTCAATTAGCGCTTGATTTAAGTGGCTTTGCCGACCAACGAGGAGATGAACAAGCTAATTTTTTACTGTCTAAAAAACGTGTAAATGCAGTGCAAAGTTATCTAATAAAACACGGCGTTAGCCACAAACGTTTAAGTACGCAAGCCTTTGGTGAGCAGCACACATTGGCAAATAGTAATACCACAGAAGATAACTTTTTTGACCGTCGAGTAACGCTGACTACCCGCTCACTAGCGCCTGTAAATGGCCAAACAGCGAGTAACTAATTTTAGCATTCGATGGAGTGATTTTATGTTGAGTAAACCAACCAAAATGCTTGTTAAGGCAAGCATTTTTATATTCACGGCAATAGCGCTATTAGCAAGTAAAAGCAGCTATGCGCAATCGCCAAAGCTTGAACTAACCGATACCTTAGGTAAGCCCGTTAGCCCTGCCATAATATTAAAAAGCGACGCTCACATGACAGTAACAGGGTTAATTAACCATGTTGTAGTTAAGCAAACTTATCAAAACGAAAACCCATTTGCGGTGAATGCACGTTATGTGTTTCCACTACCCGACGAAAGTGCAGTGCACGCCATGACAATGCGCATTGGTGAGCGCGTTATTAAAGGGCATATTGATAAAAAAATAGAGGCCGAAAAAAAATACGCACAAGCTCAAAAGGCAGGAGAGCAGGCTGCATTGGTGCGTCAACAACGGGCAAATATGTTTGTCACTAATGTGGCAAATATTGGTCCTGGTGAACAGGTGGCCATTGAGCTTGAGTATCAAGAAATTATTAGTTACCGCAGTGGCACTTTTGCCATTCGTTTTCCTACCACCATTACGCCACGTTACCACGCAATTAGCGGTGAAGTTGAGTTTAATGAGCAAAACCAAGCTCCCGTCAATACTGCACCAAGCGGCTGGTTAAGCCCTGTTTACAGTATACAAAGCGCGGCGTATAACGATGACGACGCACCGAGTAGTAAATTTAGTTTAAATATAGATATAGACGTTGGGTTAGAGTTGGTGGATATAAACTCTAAATTTCATAACGTAGATATTCATAACCCTGCATTTGGCCAATACACCGTTGCATTAAACGAGCAAAATGCCATAAACCGCGACTTTGTTCTTGAGTTTAAACCGCTGCAAAAAGAAAGCGCGCAAGCTGCCTTTTTTACCCAGCAGTTTAAAAACGGAGATCGTTATGGCCTTGCTATGCTAATGCCGCCTGCTGATCACTTTACGCAAACTCAACGCTTACCCCGAGAAATGGTATTTGTAGTAGATACCTCAGGCTCAATGCATGGGCAGTCTATTGAGCAGGCAAAAAAAGCGTTATTTTATGCGCTGTCTTTACTCGATAGCGACGACAGCTTTAACATTATTGGTTTTGATAACGTGGTTACCCCCATGAGCGATAGTCCTCTTATTGCTAGCGACTTTAACTTACGCCGAGCAGAACGTTTTATTTACAGCCTAGAGGCCGATGGCGGCACAGAAATACAAGGTGCGCTTGATGCGGTGCTTGATGGCAGTACTTTTGATGGTTTTGTACGCCAAGTGGTGTTTTTAACCGATGGTAGTGTAAGTAATGAAGCCGCTTTATTTAAAAATATTCAGGATAAATTAGGTGATAGCCGGTTATTTACGGTAGGAATTGGCAGTGCACCCAATAGCTTTTTTATGCGTCGCGCAGCCGATATAGGCAAAGGGTCATTTACTTTTATTGGCAGCACACAAGAAGTACAGCCTAAAATGCAGCAGTTATTTGATAAGCTCGCCCACCCAGCCATTACAGATCTCGCTTTAAGCGATGAAAACGGTAACCGTTTAGATTTTTGGCCATCACCCTTACCCGATTTATATTTTGGCGAGCCAGTTATGGTTGCTATAAAACTCAATGGCACCGGTAATATTTTGCTCAGCGGGCAAACGGCGCAGGGGCCACTTAACATTAAACTTAGCGCGCATAATAGCTCTCAAGCCAATGGCATAGCAAAACTGTGGGCGCGTCAAAAAATTAAATCATTACTTTTATATAACGAGCAAAGTAGTGTTAAAGACGAGGTGCAAAAATTAGCTTTAACGCATCAGCTTTTAAGTCCATTTACTGCGTTTATTGCCATTGAACACACTCAAATTAAAGACGTTGCAGATCAAACTGCGCAAGCCGCTAACGAAGTGCCGCAAGGAATGGAAATGCGTTTGCCGCAAACCGATGGTCAAAGTAGGCTGCATATAATGTTGGGCAGTATGTTACTTATAACGTTTGGTGCTCTTAAATTAAAAAGACGCGTTAAAACATGAAAAAGTGGTTAAGTGCAGGGCTATTAATTGCTGGGCTCAGCTTGTTTGGCCACGGTTTTTATATGCAAGCAAAGGCATGGCTTGCACAAGTGTTGATTGAGCAAGCGTGGCAGCAAGCGCTTGCAGAGCCGGGTAAAAAAGTAAAACCGTGGTTTTATGCTGATAGTTTTGTAACCGCGCAGCTTCATTTTCCATCGCATAATAAAACGTTAAGTGTGCTCGGTGGTGCGAGTGGTCGAAATTTAGCATTTGCACCAAGCCATTTTTTGCCCGCGGGGGAATTGGGCAATCGCCAGAAGGGAGCGTTAATAGCAGGTCATAACGACACCCACTTTGCGTTTTTACAGCACGCCAAAGTGGGTGAACAGTTTACTATGCAGTTACAAAGCGGGGAGTTACAGCAGTATAAAGTCACGGCGGTTGATATAATTCATCAATCGCAGCATGATTTTTTACGCACTCCGGGGCTTTATTTACTTACCTGTTATCCCTTTGATGCATTAGCGTCGGGCACCGATTTGAGGTTATTGGTATCGGCAGAAATATCTTCACCGGATTCACTAAGTGGTATATCAACAACAAGCTCTTGATGGCGCTGGCTAACCATAACGCCAATAAAGACTACAAAAATACTAAGCCACTGCCAAAGTGTAAGTACCTCTCCCAAAATAATAGCCGATAAAATAAGTGTAAATATGGGGATTAAATTTGAATACGCCGCTGCTGTAAGCACCGATACCTTGCTTATGGCATAGTTGTACATACCGTAGCCGCCCAGGGTAACGCAAGAGCCTAAATATAAAATACTCATAAGTGCCGTTAGGTCGTGTTGATTTTCGCTGGGTAGTTCAATAAAAAATAAAAAGGGTGCAAAAAACAAACTTCCGCTAATGCCTTGTAATGCAATTAAAGTCAGTGGTGAATACCGGTTTGCTAAGTGTTTAATGCTAACGGTATAAAAAGCAGCGCACACCATAGCCATTAGCTCTAAAAAGTTACCTAATATAGGGTTAGGCGCTTGTTCTGAGCTAGGAGAGAGAAGCGTAAGTAAAATACTGCCGCCAATACATAGCGTAAAGCCCACCACAATGGCTCTACTTATGTATTCTTTAAGCATAAAAAACGCTAAAAACGCCACTATAATTGGTAAGCAAGACACAATAACACCCGCCTGAGATGCCGATGTATATTCCATTGCGTGGCCTTCAAATAAAAAGTATAAGCAAGGCTCAGCAAGCGACATACCGACTAAATATTTCCAATCACCTTTTTGGTATTCAAAACGAATAACATAACGCCATAAGCACAATGAAATAACGAGCGTAGTAAGCATACGTAAAAATATCACTAATGCTGGATCGTAAATGGCAATGGAGTATTTAAGCGCTATAAACGAACTGCCCCATAAAAAAGTGGCAATAATTAAACATAAACTGGCAGGCATAAGACGTAATTTAAACAATAAAATATAGCGCGATCCTAGCATGAAAATTTTTAACTTGTTCAAAAATACCGAGCTGGTATAAGTTAAATCATAATAAAATTTTAATAGTTAAAAACAATGCAAAGGGAACAGATAATAGTTGTAAAGTTAGGTACAAGCGTACTAACTGGTGGCACCGATAAACTAGATAAAGCTCATATGGTTGAGTTAGTTCGCCAATGCTTTGAGCTTAAAAAGCAGGGGCATCAGGTTGTTATGGTATCAAGCGGCGCCGTAGCTGCAGGCCGTGAGCAACTATTAACACCCTGTGGTACGAGCTTAGTGAATAAACAAATGTTAGCTGCAATAGGGCAGGGCCAACTTATTCATATATGGCAAAGTTTATTTGCATTGTATGGTGTAAACGTAGGGCAAATGCTGCTAACACGCGCTGATGTTGATGACAGAGAGCGTTACTTAAACGCACGTGATACATTAACGGCCTTACTTAGCTACGATGTGGTGCCTATTATAAATGAAAATGACGCCGTTGCCACAAGCGAAATAAAAGTGGGTGATAACGATAACCTATCGGCCTTGGTGGCTATATTAGCTAATGCAGACAAATTGCTATTACTTACCGATCAAGACGGCTTGTTCACCAGCGATCCCCGCACCAATGCCGATGCAAAGCTTATTGACGAAGTAACCCACATAAACGATGAACTGCGTCAACTTGCTGGTGGCAGTGGTACTAACTTAGGCACTGGCGGTATGGCAACAAAGCTGCAAGCGGCTGATATAGCAAGGCGTGCAGGCGTTGAAGTTATTATTGCCAAAGGCGCTGGCAGCAACGTTATTTTAAAATGCATGAGCGAGCAATTACCGGGTACGCGCTTTTTAAAGTTAACGGCGCCTAAAGATGGTCGCAAAAAATGGTTATTAGCCGGGCCTAAAAGTAATGGGCAAATAGCAATAGATACAGGGGCTATTAGTGCGCTGCAAAATAATGGGGCAAGTTTATTGGCCAAAGGAGTCACCAGTGCATTTGGGGATTTTGAGCGTGGCGATTTAATAGATTTAATTGATAGCAATAATGTTGTAATTGCGCGTGGTTTAACCCGCTTTAGTCGCTCGGAGGTTAATAAAATTAAAGGCGCACATTCAAAAAATATTGCACAGTTACTTAGTTATGACGCTGGTTCAGAAGTATTGCATAGAGACGACTTAGTGCTACTTTAATACTTGGTCAAAAAGGATGTATTTAAATTAAATGTCTAATTATTTAGTAAAGCTATAGATTACGTCTAAACTGGTTAAAAATTATTCAAATTGGGTGTGGCAATGCAAGCCAATTCATGTGGCCACGAGTGGGTAGTCGAACTCACTTGTCAGGAAGACGAAAGCCATTTAGATTCGGCTTTAATAGACGTGCTAGGTGACTTACTAAGCGTCGATAATTTTGCGATTTACATAAACAAGCACGTTACCTTGCAAGCCCCACCTATACTGATAAACACACACAGCAACTTAACATACTTAGAGCCCAGTCAAGCCCAATTAATCCTTAATAAAGCAACGCCTAGTAAAACAAGGGTTATTCATACGACCGATGATGTAACAACATACATCCCGGTTAATCATAGCGATACCATTCTGGGTGTTTTAATTATTAAAACCAAGCAGTTAATAACCGATAGAATAAGTGCATTAGCGATGTACATTTTAAATGTATACGCGAATCAATTATGGATTTTGCATAAGTCGCGGCTTGATCCTTTAACGGGGCTTTTAAATCGCCAAACCTTTGACAAAAAGGTAATGGAAATAGTCACAGGTAATGGTTTTTTATTACCCCGAGAGCAAGCAGATACAAAACGCTGTTGGTATTTAGCCATTGTTGACATTGATTTATTTAAAAATGTTAACGATACATTTGGCCATGTAGTTGGCGACGGTGTGATTGCACAAGTTGCTAAACTCATAAAAAATAATTTTAGAATTGAAGATTATGCTTTTAGATATGGAGGGGAAGAGTTTGCAATCGTATTTCAGTCGCAAACAAATACAGATGCACTTAATGCACTCACTCGTTTACGACAGCGAGTAGCCAGTCATGATTTTGAGCACATACAGCAGTTAACAATTAGCATTGGCTTTTTAGAGCTACAGAGCGCTGATACCGTTTCAAGCATAGTAAACCAAGCCGACATGGCGTTATATCACTCAAAAAAAACAGGACGGAATAAGGTGACATCATGTCACGAACTTACGCTCAGAAAAGAAGTCAGGATTTCTCAATAGTATTGAGCTTTTTTGATTGTAAAATTGTGCTAAAATCTGGCTCCTTAAATTGTTGTAGTCAGAGTATTAAGCATGAAATTCGTTCGTTGGTTTTTAGGTTGTATAATTTTATTCTTTAATTTTATATTTACTCCTCGTAGTAAAAAGCGTGCAAGCGAAGAGCAAGCCAAGCTTGATCTGCAAACCTCTCATTTTAAACTTTACCAATTTAAAGCATGCCCGTTTTGTGTGAAAGTACGCCGTGCTATCAAGCGCGAAGGCTTAAACATAGAAACACGCGATGCAAAAGACAATGAGCAATATCGTCAAGAGCTACTAGAGCAAGGTGGCAAAATTAAAGTGCCTTGTTTACGTATAGAGCAAAATGGCCAAACTCAATGGCTTTACGAATCTAACGATATTATTGCGTACTTAAATAAAGTAGCTGCTTAAACGATTCATTTAATTTTTATCTCACTTATTTAAAGAGACATTATCATGACAATCCGTACTCGTGTTGCCCCGTCACCTACTGGTGACCCGCATCTTGGCACCGCTTATATTGCATTATTTAACTACTGTTTTGCTAAGCAGCAAGGCGGGGAATTTGTTCTTCGTATCGAAGATACAGACCAAGTACGAAGCACACCTGAGTCGGAACAAGCGATAATGAATAGCCTGCGTTGGTTAGGTCTTGAGTGGGATCATGGCCCTGATGTAGGCGGTGAATTTGGCCCGTACCGTCAGTCTGAGCGTAGCGACTTATATAAAAAATACGCGCACCAACTTGTTGAGCAAGGCAAAGCATTTTACTGTTTTGCAACCAGCGAAGAACTTGACCAAATGCGCGAAGAGCAAATGGCTGAAGGTCTGCGTCCTAAATACGACGGTCGTGGTTTAAACCACACAGAAGACGAAATTAAAGCTAACCTAGCTGCAGGAAAGCCTTACGTTATCCGTATGAAAATTCCAAGTGAAGGCACCTTTAAGTTTAACGACTACCTACGCGACGAAATTGAGATCCCGTGGGAAAACGTAGACATGCAAGTGCTATTAAAAGCCGATGGTTTTCCAACGTACTTTTTAGCAAACGTGGTAGACGATCACCACATGCAAATTAGCCATATTTTCCGTGGTGAAGAGTGGATTAACTCAGCACCTAAACTATTAAAGCTTTACGAAGATTTTGGTTGGGAAGCGCCAGTATTAGGTCATTTACCATTATTGCGTAACCCAGATAAATCAAAGCTTTCAAAGCGTAAAAACCCAACCAGTATTAACTACTACAAAGAAATGGGTTACCTACCAGAAGCCGTGCTCAACTACTTAGGCCGCATGGGCTGGTCAATGCCAGACGAGCGTGAAAAGTTCACACTTGATGAAATGATTGAACACTTTGACATGAAGCGTGTATCGCTTGGTGGCCCAGTATTTGACGTAGATAAGTTAAGCTGGTTAAACGGTACGTGGATCCGCGAAAACCTAACCGACGAAGAGCTTGTGAAGCGCTTTGTTGATTGGAAGTTTAACGGTGACATGCTAGCTAAAGTATTACCAGAAGCTAAAACGCGTATTAACACGCTGTCGGATATGGTTGATTTAGCCGGTCACTTTGTAGGCGGCATTCCAACTTACGACCCAGCACTGTTAACTGCGGGCAAAGCCGACGAAAATGTAATACGCCAAGCGCTACAATTTTTTGTATGGCAATTAGAAGGCTTACGTAGCTTTGATAAGCCAGCTATTTTTACCATTGCAAAAGAGGTTGCTACATTCCACGAGCTAAAAATTAAAGACTTCTTAGAGCCAATATTTGTAGCAATCACGGGTAAAACGTCATCAACGTCGGTACTTGATGCAATGGAAATTTTAGGCTCTGATCTATCACGTGCGCGTTTACGTGTAGCACTTGCTCATTTAGGTATTTCTAAAAAGCAGGCTAAAAATATTGAGCGTGCGTACCGTACATACCCAAGCGTATAATCTTTAGTCATACTTTGTTAAAAAGCCGAGCTTATTAAATAAGCTTGGCTTTTTTGTTTTAGGGAGCCAGTGTTAATTAGTTCTGGTATTACTGCATTTATTTCAAGTCGTAAGCTTGACCCGTACAAGTAACCGAAATGTCGCAATAAGATTGAGGAGTTTCTCTACAAGAATTAATAGTAAAGGCATTACCGCCTCTGCGCATTGCATCCGCTTTAAGTGAATCAATGGCACTTGATTTAGCGCGATTGTAACTAACGTTACTGTTTGCACCTCGGCCATCTCCATTACAGCTCTCGCCTTCAATTCGACCTAATAATGAAGCACCACTTTCGTGGGCTTGTTGGTCACTATAAAATTGGTGAAGGTCTCTTTTATTTACATAAATACCAATTTCATCGCCTAAAATATCGTTGTCTATATTGGTATGGTAAGTAACGCCAGAACACCCTGTTAGAGCAGTTAGCACACAGGTTACAGCAAAAATACGCAGCATAATGATTAATCCCTTAGTTATTGTTAGCTTAAGAACAAATTATCAATAAAAACAAAAGCAAGCAAAGCAAAAACAAAAGTAAGTTGTATCATTTTGTAAGTGATTCGACCTCTCTTTAAATTTTTTCTGGTAGTATGGGTAAGTTATAAGCAGTTTAAGCAGTGAACAAACTATGTTAAGTCCTTACTTTCAGCAGCACGCTGATTATGTTTCTATCTCTCGTGAGCAAGGGTGTCGTTTCGCAAAGTGCGTTGCCGATGATTACAATCCGCTTCATGATAAAGATGCCAAAAAGTTTTGCGCGCCAGGAGACTTGCTTTTTTCTTTAGTGTTAGACCGCTATGGTATTAGTGAACGAATGGAATTTACCTTTGCTGGTATGGTTGACGAAAACACCAAACTTAGCTTCCCAGAAGGGGGGGACGAGTTTGATGTAACCAATGGCGATAAAGTAATTTTAAAGGTAAAACGCGAAGGTAAAACAAGCAAATGCCCAACACTTACTAATAGCCTAATAAAAAACTATGTTGAGTTTTCTGGTACGGCTTTCCCACATGTCATTATTCCACTAATGGGCAAGCAAGAGGTGATGATTAACCCAGCGCGCCCTATGGTTATTTACGAGTCAATGATTATTAACCTCGATAACATTGATATTCAAGCACCAATCCTTGAGTTTGCTGAGCCAAGTTTTGAATACACAGGCAAGCGCGGCAAAATTACCTTACGCTTTAATTTACTAGAAAACGGCGAAAAAGTCGGTTTTGGTGAAAAGCACATGGTGGTGTCGGGTATTCGTGAATACTGCCAAACAACGGTTGATGATTTAATTACATTTTATAACGAGCGAAAAGCGACCTTAAAACCGGTTTAACATTAGCATTTAAACGGGGCGCTATTGATAGCGCCTTTTTTATTGCTAAAGCTCAGGTATAATGGCGCTCTTTGTTATTTTAAAGCTAAGCCTATGTCTGCCACATCATTTTCATCACTTAATCTCGATTCGTTATTACTAACAGCGATTGAGCAAAATAATTACACCACGCCTACCGCAATTCAGATTAAAACTATTCCGCCTATTTTAGCGGGCAACGATGTAATGGGTAGCGCGCAAACAGGCACAGGTAAAACAGCAGCCTTTGTATTACCGCTTCTTCATAAGCTTTTAAATACACCAAAAAAAGATGAGCCAGGTATTGCTCGCGTGGTTATTTTAACGCCAACACGAGAGCTTGCTCAGCAAGTATTTGCAAGTTTTGAAAAATACGCCCAAGGCAGCAATATTAATGGCGCTTTAGCGTATGGTGGTGCAAGTATTGGCCCGCAAATTAAAGCACTTAAAACGGCGCAAGTAATAGTCGCAACGCCAGGGCGTTTACTTGATCATATAGTTAAAGGCAGTGTGGTGCTTTCAAGTGTTGATTCATTGGTATTTGATGAAGCAGACCGTATGCTCGACATGGGCTTTATTGATGAAATAAAACGTATTTTGCGCCACATTCCAGGCGATCGCCAAACCTTATTATTCTCAGCTACCTTTGATGATGGCGTGTTTGAGCTAAGTAAAAAGCTACTTAAAAACCCTGAGTTGATTGAAGTAGATAAACGTAACTCGGCTGCCGTTGAAGTCGAACAGGTTATTTACGCTGTTGATGAAGACAGAAAACGCGAGCTGGTATCGCACATGATTGGCATGAAAAATTGGCGCCAAGTACTTATATTCACGCGCACCAAGCAAATGGCCGATAAGCTTGCCAAAGAAATGTGTAAAGACGGTTTAAAAACAGAATCTATTCATGGCGATAAATCGCAAGGCGCGCGCGACCGTGCACTACAAAACTTTAAAGAAGGCACTACACGCGTATTAGTTGCCACTGATGTAGCAGCACGCGGGCTTGATATTCCAGCGCTTAAATATGTAATAAATTTTGAACTACCATATATAGCAGAAGACTACGTTCACCGCATAGGCCGCACAGGTCGTGCAGGTGAGCAAGGGCTTGCTATGTCATTAGTTAGTATTGACGAGCAATGGCTACTTGAAGAAATTGAAGTACTGCTTGATACCCGTTTAACACCTCAATGGCTTGAAGGTTATGAACCTGATTTAAATAAGCCACCTAAAGATAACCGCAAAAACACCAACAAAGCGCGTAAAGATCGCGATAAAAAACGTATTACAGGAAAAAGGGCTCCAAGCAGGCGCCGTAAGTAATAGCCAATAGTATGGGGCTGTTAATGCCCCATTTAGTGATAAAAAATTAGTTTTTAAATAGTATTTAGCAATTTTATACACATCAGCTGCGCTTATTTTAATAGTCACTTTCACACAAAGCGGCTAAATAAGTAAAACCCCCTTTAAATAGCAATACATTGTAAGTGTTTTTTCTTCTTACAAATGTGCATTATTACAGTTTAAATCTATACTTAATCTACGACTAATAAGTTGGTAGAGCGATGAAAGGCATTATTTTTACTGAATTTTTAGAAATGGTCGAGATCACATTTTCACCTGCCGTTGCCGATCAAATCATTGAGCAAAACGAACTGGACTCTAATGGGGTTTACACCAGTGTCGGTAACTATAACAAGCAAGAGCTTTTAAAATTAGTAACTTCATTGAGTGGCATTGTTAATATTCCGGTTGATGTACTTGTTAAAGAGTACGGGAAATATCTGTTAAAGCGTTTTTTAGTCTACTATCCACAATTTTTTGAAGAGCTCACTACCACATTTGATTTTTTAGATACCATAGATAGGCATGTGCATGTAGAAGTTGAAAAACTATATACCGACGTTGAGTTACCTAGCTTTCAAACCAAACGATTAAGTGATACCCAAATGCGGATGATTTACCATTCGAGTAACCCCTTTGCTGTACTTGCTGAAGGGTTAATAGAAGGTGCAGCCGAACATTTTAAGGAAAATATAAGCATCAGCAGCGATATCAGTGACGATCATCAAGTGGCTACGTTTAACTTAACACTGGTAGGTTAAATATGGATGTAGCCCTTTTACAGCGAAGGTTAGAGCGAGAGCGCTTGGCGCGAAAAGAAGCCGAAAAGCTGCTTGAAGCCAAATCATTACAGCTTTACGAAGCCAATGAGGTGCTTAAAGGTGCGGCTGAGAACTTGGAGCAAGAAGTTGCCAATAGGACCCACGATCTTAAACTTGCTAAACAAGATGCAGAGGCTGCTAATGAGGCTAAATCAGACTTTTTAGCAAACATGAGCCATGAGATTCGCACCCCGATGAATGCCATAATAGGTATGGCTTATTTGGCTTTAGATACTGAACTTTCGGATAAACAGCGCGACTATGTTGAAAAAATTCATTATTCGGCAGAGTCTTTATTAGGGATAATTAATGATATTTTAGACTTTTCAAAGGTCGAAGCGGGTAAAATAGAGCTTGAACAAAAAGAATTTAATTTTAATACCTTCCTAGAAAATCTTGTTAATATTATTAGTACGTTAGCATCACAAAGAAAAATTGAAGTGGTGTTTGATATTGACCCTCTGCTGCCTGACTTTTTTATTGGCGATGCATTAAGGCTTAACCAAGTGCTGTTAAACCTACTTAATAACGCACTTAAATTTTCGACCCGCGGTAAGGTTATTCTAGCTGTTAAATTAGTTCAAAAAGTAGATAGCTGTTGCAGTGTCACTTTTTCTATTTCAGATAACGGCATTGGGATGACCCAAACACAAGTTGACTCACTGTTTAAACCTTTTACTCAGGCTGATGTATCAACAACCCGAAAGTTTGGTGGAACGGGACTTGGCTTGGTAATAAGTAAAACATTAGTTGAGCTAATGCAGGGAGATATTGTAGTAAGTAGCAAGTTAAATAAAGGGAGCTGCTTTAGTTTTACTATTCCACTTAATTATTCGACTAAGCAAAGTGAGTTTGACGTATCACATATTAGAGCCAAGCGGGCACTTGTTATTGAAAGTTCAGATAGTCAGTTAACATCATTACAAACGCTGCTTTTAGGTTTTGAAGTGAAATTTGATATTGTAAATAACATCAACCAAGTACTAGACCGGTTAAGCGGACTGCAAAATTACGATTTTATATTTATAGATTGGCGAACGTTAAATTTAAATCATGACAGTGCTGCTCAGTCTCTTCGTAATGAGCTTAAGTTAAATGCAAAAAAACTTATTGTAGTAGCGCCTTGTGAAAATAAAGCACTTAACGAAAGCCTATTAGGGTTTGGTGAAAACACTTATAAAGTACTTATAAAACCAATAATTAAAAGCACATTGCATAACGTGCTTTTACAAATTATGCATATAAAAACACTAAAAAAACCAGAATCATTAGAGAGCTCAAATACACAAAATACACTACAAAAACTGCAAGGTATTCATATTTTATTGGTTGAAGATAACCCACTTAATCAACAAGTAGCAACACAAATACTTCGTAAGAATGGCCTAATTGTTGATATTGCCAATGATGGCTTTGAGGCGTTAGACGCGCTAAAACAAAAAACTTACGATGGGGTGTTGATGGATTGCCAAATGCCTCGAATGGATGGCTATACGGCAGCCATAGAAATAAAAAAACAAGCTAAGTTTAAAAACTTACCCATTATTGCGATGACTGCTAATACTAGAGAAACCGATTTATTAAAGGCGCAAGACTGCGGTATGAATGGCTATATTTCAAAACCCATTAAAGTTGAAAGTATGTTTGAGGTAATAGCAAAGTGGGTGTGTATTTAATTTTTGTTTTAAAGTTGTTTTTTAAATAAGTTGGTGAGATAAAAAAGGCAAGCCTGTAGCTTGCCAAGAAGGGTGTAAATTAGTTTAACTATTAAGCAATTTGTTTTTCAGCTAGGTTGAGTTCCATTGTTGCTTTTAATAAACGGTATAAGTTTATTGATGCGTCAATTTCTTCTTTTCGGTTTGTTAAGCTTTCAATGTTTAAACCTAGTGGCACGTCTAAGTGTGCACAGCTTTTTAAAATTGAATCGAGATTTTCGCGGCAAATACGCACCGATTCACTCAAGGTGTTGTCGGCGTCAAGCATGCGCCATTTAGTCGCCTCTGGTACTGAAATACCTAGCCACTGCATGAACTCTAGGGTTTTTTCACCGCCACATGGTGTAAACGTGAGTATAATACGTTTTGGTGCAACGCCTTGTGCCTTGCAGGTACGCGCGTAACTTGTTATTAAATCAATAGTGGCTTGTGCGTTATAAACTGCTTGCGATATAAAAAACTGACAACCTTGCGTTGTTTTTTCTATTAAGCGTTCGTGTTCATTACGTTTACTTGCATGTCGCTCTGCAATGGTTACGCCTCCTAAAAAGAAGTCATCACTTTGCTCTGCTAATGTTTTATAAGCGTCGGGTAGGCTTAGTTTTATATCACCTACTGACGATGGGCTACCTACTAAAACAACGTTTTTTAAATCAAATTCATTTTTAGTTTCATTTAGCCA
The DNA here is from genome assembly GCF_001469195.1 of Pseudoalteromonas sp. 10-33. Taxonomy (NCBI): domain Bacteria; kingdom Pseudomonadati; phylum Pseudomonadota; class Gammaproteobacteria; order Alteromonadales; family Pseudoalteromonadaceae; genus Pseudoalteromonas; species Pseudoalteromonas sp. 10-33. The sequence goes on from NZ_LOFI01000001.1 coordinate 447,318, forward strand.
ATCTTTAAATTCTGCTACACCGCGCTGAGCTACACTTTTATATGTAATCACATCTAGGCGTGATAAATCTTTTAACAACTTACTGTATTCACGCGGATCAACAGTTTGCTTAAATGGAAACGGACGAGCCTGATTAGTGCGGCTACTCTCATCTTGAATATCGTAAATAACAACACCGTCGTACTCAATTTCGTGTAAGCGGCCCAGTAGTTTTTCTGCAATGGTTTTTAATTGCGCTTTATCAGTGCCTATTTTAGGGGGCGTTGTACCAATAAGATAAACACCTTGATTGGTGTCCTCAATTTTCTCTTGCAGTGATAAAGCCATAATCCTCATTCCAGCTCAATGGTTGATGGAATTAATATAGCAGCCATTTAGACGTCTAGATAGATTTTTTAAGTGAAAGTTTTTCAAGCAACGTGAGGATTATTCATACAAAGATGTTCCTAAATTAAGTGCATGACACAGTTGTTTACATAATAAAGTCGCTGAGGGCTCTTATATTTATTGGCTTTGGGGCATAATTAGCAGTGAAATTGTAAATATTTTGACAACAACTTTGCTCAATTTACTAAAGGACAATTATGAAATTTAAATTATTAGCAACAAGCCTTGCGGTATCACTCGCTTTAACTGGCTGTGCAATGCAAAAAAATGAAACAACGCAAGCAGCAAAACAAGAACAAATAAAAAAAGCTGATGACCGTGTTTTTTCACAAGATTACCTAATTGAAGAGCTTGATAATGGCCTTCGAGTCATGGTTGTTAAAACGGATTACCCAGATGTAGTTTCGCTGCAAATACCGGTTTCTGTTGGATCTCGCAACGAAGTTGAGGCAGGCAAGACCGGCTTTGCTCACTTTTTTGAGCATATGGTATTTAAAGGCTCTAAAAAATTTCCGCAAGACGAATACACCGCCATATTCAAAAATGCAGGGGTTGATAACCGCGCATACACCACCAACGATTACACTAACTACCATTTAAACTTTTCAAAGCAGCACCTTGATAAAGTACTTGAGATTGAAGCTGATATTTTCCAAAACTTAACCTACACCGAAGAGCAATTTAGAACCGAAGCATTGACGGTAAAAGGTGAGTACTTAAAAAATAACGCTAGCCCGATTCGCAAGTTATTAAGTGCTGTGCGTGCAGAGGCTTTTGAAAAGCATACTTACAAACACACCACAATGGGCTTTTTTGAAGACATAGAAGCCATGCCAGACCAAATGGCTTACGGTAAAGAGTTTTTTGATAAGTTTTATAAGCCAGAATATGTATCGCTAGTTATTGTGGGTGATGTTGACCCTAAAGCTACTATGGCAATGGTTAAAAAGCACTGGGGTGGTTGGGAAAAAGGCGATTACGTTGCCGATATTAAAGCTGAGCCAAAACAGCAAGCACCTAAATATTTACATGAGCAAAATAAAGCCTTACCAGGGCATTGGTTAATGGTATCGTACAAAGGTGCGCCGTGGGAGCCTGCTAAAAAAGACAGAGCTGCGCTTGATTTAATCTCACAGCTTTATTTTTCAAATAACTCAGATTTATACCAAGAGCTGGTTGTTGATAAACAAATTGCTAGCCAAATGTTTACCTATAATCCAGAAACCAAAGATCCGGGCCTACTGCATGTATTTGTAAAAGTAGAAAACGAAGAAGATTTAGCTAAAGCACGCGATGCAATTAATCGCACTTACGCAAAAGCACGAACAGAACTGGTCGATGCACAAAAATTAAGTGACTTAAAATCTAATCTTAAATATAGCTTTATTAATGGTTTAGATTCGTCGCAAGCAATAGCATCAACGCTTGCGAGTTACATGCATTTTGAGCGCGACCCTGAGGTTATTAACCAGCTTTATAAATCAGCCGACAACATCACCGCTGAGGATATTAAAGCGGTTGCCAATAAATACTTTGTAGATAACGCCCGCACTACAGTGACAATGTCGGCACTTGAGAAAGCACCGGGGTTTGAGCAAGAGGCGAGTTTAAGCGAGGTGGTTGCAAAGCTTGAGCAAGCGCCAGAGGCACCGTCATTTAAAGTGCTTGATAAAACTAATAGCTCGGTGCTGATTGATGTAAACTTTTTATTCAATACAGGTGCAGCTGCTGATCCGAAGGGTAAAAAAGGTGTAGCCGCGCTTACCGCCGCTATGCTTGCTCGAGGTGGTTCGCAAAGTACCAGCTACAAAGAAATCCAAAAAGCGCTTTATCCGCTTGCGGGTAGCTTTGGTTACCAAATAGATAAAGAAATGCTGTCGTTCCAGGGGCGTATTCATAAAGATAACGCTGAAACTTGGTATGCACTTATAAGCGAGCAACTACTTAACCCAGGTTTTAGAGACGATGACTTTAAACGCCTTAAAAAAGAAATGATCGACGGTATTAAGTCGGGCTTAAAAGCCTCTAATGATGAAGAGCTAGGTAAAGAAGTACTTTACAGTACGCTTTATAAAGGCCACCCATACGAGAGCTACAACTATGGTGATATTTCAGACTTAGAAGCACTTACTCTTGATGATGTAAAAGCATTTTACAACACAGAGCTTACCCAATCTAAACTAACATTGGGTTTAATTGGCGCTGTGCCTAACGCGCTTAAAGCCGAAATGATGAGCGATTTAGCAACCCTACCTAAAGGCGAGCAAAGCCGTTTAAGTATCCCTGATGCACCAGAACTTAAAGGTCATCATGCTACTATTGTTGAAAAATCGGCGCAATCTACGGCGGTATCGTTTGGTTTCCCAATTGATACTATTCGCAGCAGCGAAGATTGGACAGCACTTTGGCTTGTGCGCTCATACTTTGGTGAGCATCGTAGTTCTAACTCATACTTGTATGAGCGAATTCGTCAAACACGCGGTATGAATTACGGTGATTATTCGTACATAGAATACTTCCCACGTGGTATGTTTCAAACTAAACCAGATGCAAATTTAGGACGCTCTGAGCAAATATTCCAAATTTGGTTGCGCCCGCTGCGCTCTAATAACGATGCACACTTTGCAACGCGTACCGCATTATTTGAGCTAGATAAATTAATTAAAAATGGCATGACCGAAAAAGACTTTGAGGCAACACGTAATTTTTTAATTAACTACGTGCCGCAGCTTGTAGCAAGTCAAAACCGTCAGTTAGGTTATGCATTGGATAGCGAATTTTATAACACAGAATCGTTTGTAAAATACGTGACAAGTAAGCTTGAAAAGCTAACGCTTGGTGATGTGAATCGCGTAATTAAAGATAATCTGCAAACTGATAACGTGCAGTATGTGTTTATTACCGGTGACGGCGAAGACATGAAAAAACGTTTAGCGTCAGAGCAAACCTCGCCAATGGTTTACAACACAGAAAAACCAGCAGAGCTTGTTGCAGAAGATAAAATCATTGCCGATTATAAATTAGCCATTGAGGCTAACAACATCGAAGTAGTAAAAGTGGACAGTGTTTTTAAATAAAACATTAAACGAAAACGACTTGTAGATAATGAAAAGCCCCACGTTTGGGGCTTTTTATAGCATTGAGCCAACCTTTATCCCTAACCCTAAAAGTATTATTGCGCTTGCTATGGCTATTAAAGTAATGGGCCTCGTCGTTCTTTTGCTTTATATTTCGACATTTTTTGCTACCTTAACTCATTATAAAAAATACAGTGATCATCCCTAATATAAAGCTGATGACTGACGACAATGCTAAAATTGAGGTTATATTTTGTGTGCTTAAAGCTGGATTAACAGTAGAAGAGTTAGTGTCATCTTCAAGTTTAATTAATTCACCTTGACGTACTTCTAATACTGCACATAAAGCCATCGTTGTTTCTTTTGATGCTGCACCTTCTTTCTCTACCCGTTGAATTGTTCGTAAACTAATATCGCAGGCGTCAGCAAGTTGCTGCTGAGTCCAATTTAACTGGCCTCTGAGTGATTTAACAGTTGTAGGATTTAATTGCACGTTAAAGCTTTCCTACAAATAGTTCAACAATGGTTGCAATTGCATAGCCAAACACCGCACCGCCTAATGCGCAACCAGCAATAAAAAAGAAAGCCTTTTTAGGATCGTCAGGAAGACTGCATTGAATTTGTTTGGCAACGACTTTTGTATCTTTATAAAGTGTGCACTCCATTCGCCCTGTGAGTATGTTGAGCATGTCAAACTTTACTTGGTACTGTGAGCTCTCAAAATCAAAAGAGTGGGTGCTTGTACAATTTATATTGCGCTTTTTACTAAATAAATCATCATTTATAAACACTTCTTCTTTACCGGTAAAGTAACTTCCAAAGCAGGCTATCTGATTATCACCATCGTGAAAGTAAAATTTATAGCCGAGTTTTTTAGTATTTAATATGTCGTTTTTCATCATCGTTATCCTTGTTGAGTTGATGATGCTAATTTAGCGTTTATTATTATTTTTTACGCCGTCAGGAGTATGCCAGCAAACAGTTTGGCATATGACACTGTGTATGTCATGTATGTTTAATTACTGATTTTAATATGTTTTATTTACTTTTTGATCTGATTGAAAATTAGTGTTGCTGTCATGTCATTTTTAACTAGTGGTTAGGTAAATAAAAAAATTAAAGAAAAGTACGGATTTATTTTTGTCAAAAAAACGCTAAGTACATATACTTTCTGACGATTATTCTAATAAATCTGAAGGTAAGCGTGCTAGATGATAAATTATTTTTAAAGTTGGTATTGGATACCATGCCAGAACAGGTTGTCGTAATAAACAAAGAAGGAGATATCGTTTTTATAAATAAGGGATGGCAAAACTTTGGTGAAGAAAATGACTGCTCATGCGGTGCTTGGGAAAAAGAAAATTATTTATTTACCTGTAAAAAAGCAGCAGACAATGGTGACGAAATAGGCGTAAGGGCATTGGAAGGAATTAATGCTGTCATTAACGAACAGCAAGACGATTTATATTTAGAATACCCATGTCATAGTGATGATGAAAAACGCTGGTTTATGATGCGTGTTGTACCATTTAAACTTAATACCGATTTTTACTATGTAATTACGCATCAAAATATTACAGAGCGAAAACTCGCTGAAGAAGAAGTTCAGCAACTGGCAAATATTGATGGATTAACCGATATATTTAATCGAGGTTATTTTGATAGCTTTTTAGAGCAAGAGTGGAATAGGTGCAAGCGTTTAAATATGCCCCTTTCATTAGCAATCATTGACTTAGACGATTTTAAATTACTAAACGACACTTATGGTCATCAACAAGGTGATGAGTGTTTAAAGCAAGTTGCGGCAATTCTTGAGCAATATACAAAAAGACCTAGTGATATTTGTGCTCGTTTTGGCGGGGAGGAGTTTGCACTTGTTTATGGCAACACAAGCTCTGAACAAGCAACCACGGTTATTAACGCTATTGTAGAGCAGCTAAAACAGCTTAACATTTGTAACGAACTGTCTTTACCCAGCAAAACACTTACAGTCAGTATTGGTTTAGCAAGTGTTATTCCCTGTAGTGATTACACGATAGAAAGTATGATTAAAGAGGCTGATGACTTATTGTACAAAGCAAAAGCCACAGGTAAAAACTTATTATGTGTGGCCGATTTAACAGTGGTTGACTAAATGATAAGTTGTTATGAGTTATGCTTTGTTATACCTAATAACCAGAACAAATAACTAAGGCGTTAACACTTAGAGCTTTAAATCCGTTAGACTTGACCAAAGGCTCTTTTTTATATCAATTTAAGGCAGTTCAGTATTATGCGTCATGAAATTTGGCAACAGCTTCGAAGTGAAGCAAATGAAGTCGTCACTCGCGAACCTCTTTTGGCAAGTCACGTGTATTCATGTATTTTGAATCATGAGTGCTTGGGTTCGGCGTTAAGCTTTATTGTTGCTAATAAATTGGCGGATGCAGTTGTATCGGCATTCACTATTCGCGAATTATTCGATCAATCATTTGTAAAATGCGACCGTATGCTGTCTTTTGTTGCAGAAGACATAAAAGCTGTGAAAGATAGAGACCCTGCCGCTGAAACCTACCTCACTGTTATTTTAAACTTAAAAGGTTTTCATGCTATTCAGGCTCACCGATTAGCTAATTGCCTATGGCGACAGAATCGTAAAGAACTGGCGCGCTTTATTCAAAGTCGAACTTCTGAAGTGTTTGGCGTAGATATTCATCCAGCCTGTAAAGTTGGTAAAGGCATCATGTTTGACCACGCAACGGGTATTGTCATCGGTGAAACGGCAGTTATTGAAGATAATGTATCAATACTGCAATCGGTAACGCTTGGTGGTACTGGTAATGAGCAGGGCGATCGTCATCCTAAAATTAGAGCCGGTGTGTTAATTGGCGCAGGTGCAAAAGTGCTGGGTAATATTGAAGTGGGTGAGGGCGCACGTATTGGTGCCGGGTCGGTGGTATTAACTGCTGTGCCACCTCATACAACGGCCGTTGGCGTACCGGCCAAAATTATTGGCAGACCTGAATGCCCGTGTCCTGCGCAAAGTATGAACCAAAACTTTTTAGCTACACCAGAGCCAGAAAACGAATCGCACACCAGCGCTATGCTGTGACATAGAATAAAAAATAAAATTTAAAAGGAATTAAGATGAACAAAAATAACGTTTTAACACTTGGAGTTGGGTTTATTGCTGGTGTGGGTTTAACTTGGGGATATTTTAATTTGGCTTCAAATGATTTAGAGCCAGATAAGTTGCAGCAAAGTAATACTCTTTTGCAGAAAACTCATACTCCACAACCAACAAGTCACGAAGTAGCAGCAAACAATACTGTACCAGCTGTAACTCAACAAGCCGTTAGCTTAGAACAAAATGAAAATACCACCTCCACCGCTTTAGAACCTCAAGAAATTGATGGGCTCCCCCTAGAAGAACAAGTTACACAACTTAAGCTGCAATTAGCTAAGCAAAAGTCGTTAATGGAAAATGTGGTGAAGCAGTTGCGTGCCCCAAATGATGTTGAAGCCGCTTTACAGGCTCAGTTTGATGAACAACAACGTAATGAAGAATGGGCTTATCAAACTGAAACCGCATTGCAGGATTTTTTACTTACCGCAGATTTAACCTCAATGCCTGATATTGTGAGCGCAGAATGTAAGTCATCGGTTTGTAAATTTAAACTAGCAGCGCCAACGGGTAACGATACATTTGATCATACCCATTGGCGAGAGCTTAACGATAAGTTAATGAAGCAAGAGTTTTGGTTACAGTTTAAAAGAACAACCTCCACCTCGAGCGACAGTGAATTAACCCTATTAATGACAACAGAGCTTTAACTGAAAGCGTATTTTATAATGCTGTTGATTTTATTATGCCATCGCCAAGCTCTGTAATTAACACATCGCCTGTTTTAATTTGGCCCACCGATTTAACTACTTTCCCCTGTGGCGTTTTAGTGATGCTGTAACCACGCGCTAAAACATTGAGGGGGCTTACTGAGTCGAGCTTACTTGCTTGTAATGCTAGGCTATTATTGGCTTGCTGTAATTGCTGTTGAATAGCCTGGTATAACCTTGCTTGTAACTGCGACAGTTGATGCGAAGCCTGCGCTAGCTTTTTATCCGGTGATTGGCGCATTAAGCGCGGTGTTAAACTGTTTAGATTACGTTCTTGTTGGTACAAACGCTGCAGCATTGCTTGTTGCAAAGCAATGCTTAGCTCGTCTAATCGTTGCGCTTTTTGATTGAGCTGATTGCGCGGATGGCACAAGTTAAGACGGTGCTGTAATTGCGTAGCAAGCGCGCGCTTATCAGCAATATCGTGTTTAAAGGCATTGCTTAAACGGTTAATGAGTTGCGTTACTTTGTTATGTAGCTCTTGGGTGTTAGGGCTTACAAGCTCAGCAGCCGCTGATGGAGTTGCAGCGCGAACATCGGCAACATAATCGCTAATGGTTGTGTCTATCTCGTGGCCTACCGCACTGACTATGGGTAATTTACTTTGATAAATAGCACGCGAAAGTTGTTCGTGGTTAAAACACCATAAATCTTCAAGTGAACCGCCGCCGCGTCCTAAAATAAGTACGTCTACTTCATTACGTGCATTAGCTAATTCTATTTGATTAATTAAATGCACATGAGCTTCTTTGCCCTGCACCATAGCAGGATAAATGATAACTTCTAATTGCGGCGCACGGCGTTTAAGTACGGTTAAAATATCTTTTATGGCAGCGCCGGTTGCTGAGGTAACCACACCAATGCGGTTTATATTTAGCGGTAAAGGCTTTTTATGCGCAGAGCTAAACAGTCCTTCAGCAGCAAGGCGCATTTTTAGCGCGTCAAACTCTTGTTTAAGTTGGCCCTCACCTGCGGGTTCCATATGCTCAACAATAAGCTGGTAATCGCCGCGAGGCTCATAAAGTGAGACGCGTGCCTTTACGCTAACTTGTGCGCCATTTGCAGGGCGGTAACTTTGGCTTCGGTTGTTACCTCGCCACATAGCGGCTTTAATTTGTGCTTTGTCATCTTTTAACGAAAAATACCAATGCCCAGATGCTGGCGCAATAAAATTAGAAATTTCGCCAGTCAGCACTAATGAAGCAAAGCCTTGCTCTAATACTGCTCTGATCTCTCTATTAAGGCGCGAAACGGTATAAACCGTCTGCGAAGGCTTCGAAAACATAAAAAACAACCTAAAACTATTTATGAGGCAAGTTTATCATAAATATTTGCGAAATATTATTTACGAATGCCAACAACGCTGTTAAAATTTGGCCGCAATTCCTTATCTTAGATCCACATGTGAGAAGTTGCCAAAATGCTTAGAATTGCTAAAGAAGCTCTTACCTTTGATGACGTACTTTTAGTACCTGGTCATTCTACTGTTTTGCCACACACGGCAAATATTTCAACTCGCTTAACGCGTGGTATCAAACTTAACTTGCCGCTTATTTCAGCATCTATGGATACTGTTACAGAAGCTCGTTTAGCTATTGCCCTTGCGCAAGAAGGTGGTCTTGGTTTTATTCATAAAAACATGACTATTGAAGAACAAGCGAAAAACGTACGTAAAGTTAAAACCTACGAAGCGGGTATTGTGTCTTACCCGGTAACAGTGACTGCTGATTTAACAATTGCAGATGCTATGGACCTTGCTGAAGAAAAAGGGTTTTCAGGCTTTCCAGTTACCGACCCAGAAAACACCTTAGTAGGTATTGTTACGAGTCGCGATATGCGTTTTGAAACAAAACTTGAACAGCCAATTTCGACTGTTATGACTAAAAAAGAAAAGCTTGTTACCGTTAAGGAAGGCGCAGCTCGCGAAGAAATTTTAGGCCTAATGCATGAGCATCGTATTGAGAAGATTTTAGTTGTTGATGATGCGTTTAAACTTAAAGGCATGATCACAGTAAAAGATTACCAAAAAGCGCAAGATAAACCACATGCATGTAAAGACGAGTTAGGTCGTTTACGTGTAGGTGCTGCTGTAGGTGTTGGTGCCGGTACTGATGAGCGTATTGCTGCATTAGTTGAGGCGGGTGTTGATGTATTACTTATTGATACTTCTCATGGCCACTCTCAAGGCGTAATTGACCGTGTATCGCAAACTCGTCAAGCTTATCCAGACCTTCAAATTGTAGCGGGTAATGTTGCAACTGCTGAAGGAGCAATAGCGCTTGCTGATGCAGGTGTTGATGCAGTAAAAGTAGGTATCGGCCCAGGTTCAATTTGTACAACGCGTATTGTTACTGGTTGTGGTGTACCACAAATTACGGCTATTTCTGATGCAGTTGATGGTTTAAAAGGTCGCGACATTCCAGTAATTGCTGATGGCGGTATTCGTTTCTCTGGCGACATCGTAAAAGCGCTTGTTGCAGGTGCATCGTGTGTGATGGTGGGCTCAATGCTTGCTGGTACTGAAGAGGCGCCTGGTGAAGTAGAACTATACCAAGGGCGTTACTACAAATCATACCGTGGTATGGGCAGCTTAGGCGCGATGGACCAAAAAGAAGGTTCATCGGATCGTTACTTCCAAAAATCAAACGAAGCAGACAAGTTGGTACCTGAAGGTATTGAAGGTCGCGTAGCTTATAAAGGGCCAATTGCGACTATTATTCACCAGCAGGTAGGCGGTCTTCGTAGTGCAATGGGCTTAACGGGTTGTGCAACTATTGAAGAGCTTAATACAAAACCTCAGTTTGTACGTGTTACATCTGCAGGTATGGGTGAGTCGCACGTACATGATGTGCAAATTACCAAAGAAGCACCAAATTACCGCTTAGGTTAAGCGCGTAATTAATAATTTATTGGGCTTGCTTTGCAAGCCCTCTTTTTAGTCGTTTATATAAATACCAATTGCATTAATAAAGTGGTCAATTATTGCGACAGATAAATGGCTCAATAACGAGGCAGAAATTTCGATTTTTAGTTTCTTCTAAATATGAAGTTTTTAACGTGGTTAGTGAGTTATTTAGCCTGCAAGAATTAGTAATGTTTAATAAAATTGGTATTCAAAGCGGCATTTAGCATTAGCATCTACTTTACGAGATACTCCATGAGCAAAGATATTCACGATTCACGAATTCTCATTTTAGACTTTGGTTCACAATACACGCAATTAATCGCGCGCCGTATCCGCGAAATTGGTGTTTACTGTGAGCTGTGGGCATGGGATGTGACTGAAGAGCAAATCCGCGAGTTTAACCCACAAGGTATCATTCTTTCTGGTGGCCCAGAATCAACAACACTTGAAAACAGCCCGCGTGCTCCTGAGTATGTGTTTAATGCAGGCGTTCCTGTATTAGGCATTTGTTACGGTATGCAAACAATGGCAACTCAACTTGGTGGCAGCGTTCACAGCTCTGACAAAAAAGAATTTGGTTACGCGCAAGTTGAAAAGGTCGGCAATTGTGCATTGTTTGATGCAATTGAAGATCATATTACCGATGGCGGCAACGGCGTTTTAGACGTATGGATGAGCCACGGCGATAAAGTTATGGAAGTACCAGCAAGCTTTAGCACAACAGCTAAAACACCAACGTGTCCGCATGCTGCTATGTCTAATGAAGAAAAACGTTTTTACGGCGTGCAGTTTCACCCAGAAGTAACGCACACTCATCAAGGGCAACGTTTACTAGAGCGCTTTGCAATTGATATTTGTGGTTGTGAAAAACTGTGGACTCCTGCAAAAATTATTGATGATGCCATTGAGCGTATCAAAGACACTGTTGGCGATGATGAAGTTATTTTAGGCTTATCAGGTGGTGTTGATTCATCGGTTGTGGCTATGCTTATTCATCGTGCTATTGGTGAGCGACTAACCTGTGTATTTGTTGATAACGGGCTGCTTCGTTTAAACGAAGGTCAGCAAGTAATGGATATGTTTGGCAATAAATTTGGCTTAAACATTGTAAAAGTAGATGCTGAAGATCAATTCTTAAATGACCTTGCCGGTAAATCAGATCCAGAAGATAAGCGTAAGGCTATTGGCCACACGTTTATTAATGTATTTGATGAGCAAGCTAAAAAGCTTAAAAACGCAAAATGGTTAGGTCAAGGTACTATTTACCCTGACGTAATTGAATCAGCGGCTTCAGCGACTGGTAAAGCGCACGTTATTAAATCTCACCACAATGTGGGCGGATTACCAGATGACATGAAAATGGGCCTAGTTGAGCCACTTCGTGAGTTATTTAAAGATGAAGTACGTAAAATTGGTTTAGAGTTAGGTTTACCGTACGACATGCTTTACCGCCACCCATTCCCTGGACCAGGTTTAGGTGTACGTGTACTAGGTGAAATTAAAAAAGAGTACTGTGATTTATTACGCCGTGCTGATGCTATCTTCATTGAAGAGCTACACAAAGCCGACCTATACCATAAAGTAAGCCAAGCGTTTACTGTGTTCTTACCGGTTAAATCGGTAGGGGTTATGGGTGATGCACGTAAATACGATTGGGTTGTTTCACTTCGTTGTGTTGAAACTATCGACTTTATGACTGCGCGTTGGTCACATTTACCCTATGAGTTTTTAGGTGTGGTTTCTAACCGTATCATTAACGAGATAGATGGTATTTCACGTGTAGTTTACGATATTTCTGGTAAGCCACCTGCAACTATTGAGTGGGAATAATTTACCCTGAATTAAGTTTGGTAAATTAAACTGATAAAAACGGTGAATTAGCATGCTAATTCACCGTTTTGCTTATTAAAAAAGCAGTTGAACTAAATGTGTGATTTTTCTCTTTACCTTTAGCGAAACTTCTCTATAATTCGACGTCATTGCAGGGGCGTAGTTCCAATTGGTAGAACAGCGGTCTCCAAAACCGACGGTTGGGAGTTCGAATCTCTCCGCCCCTGCCATTTCTTCTTTACATCGTATTTATTAATTCTTATATTACCTTACTTACTAATTTCATCGAGTCGTTATGCATTCACGGTACGCAGCTGTTTTTGGTATTGAAAACCTCGAACTAAATACTCATTTTTTACCTGCCAGCTCTGAAAATCCTATAAGTAATGTGGAAAAAGAATTAACACCTGTTTTACTTGAATCCCTTGAGCTTTCTAGCTCATTACTTGCAGATATTCATCGTGCAGCAGTGCCTGTAGCTATAAATAGTGTGGTTAAAGGTGAGCACATGCAATTAACGGGTGATCAGCTCGAATTACCATCCTCACAACTCAATGCAACCGAAAAACGTGCTTTGTGGGCTTTAATAAGTGAACACCTTGATAAACTTTAAACCTGTAAATAACGATGCTGTAGAGACGCTTATGGCTATCGAAAAGGCATGCCACAGTCATCCTTGGACTTTAAAAACAATGAGTTCTTGTATTGGTGGACGTTATTTTAATTTAGCCGCCTTTGATGGTGATGTACTCGTTGGTTTTTACATTGGTGAAAAAGCGGGGCCTGATTTTACGCTTATGGATATATGCGTGACGCCTGAGCATCAAGGTAAGGGGATTGCTAAGCAGCTATTGAGTAAATTTATAGAGCACGGTGAACAGCAAAATGCCGAGAATTTATTTTTAGAAGTACGCGAGTCAAATACACGTGCAATTAAGCTTTATGGGCAAGCCGGATTTATAGAGATGTCGGTACGAAAGAATTATTACCCAAGTGACGATGCAACTAAAAACGGCTTTGAAGATGCCATTTTAATGGGTATGGCATTAAGCTTAGGGTTTATGTGATCTTTAGTTGCGGGCAGCTAACGGTTTTATTTTGAGTTAATTGCCTGCTGTATTGCCACTATTACTGAGTTTATAATTTCATCTCTTTGTGATTTATCGTTACTTTTTAGGTTTTCTTCAAGGTCGCCTGCGCTTTTGTAAATAGCATCAAAGTTAAAACATCCTGCGCTGCCTTTAACACTATGTGCTACTGCTTTTAGGCTTTCCCAATCTTGCGTGTGATGCAACGTTTTTATTTGCTTCAAATAATCAGGTAAATTAGCTAAGTAATTATTAGATATTTGCTGAAATTTTTCACTTTTCAATAAATCATCCCACTTATTTTGATTATCTTTTTCAAGATGCAAGTAGCTAACAAGTACGTTTTCGAGCGCATCTTTGTCTATTGGTTTTCCTAAAGCTTTGTCGCAGCCAGCCTCAATATAGGTGCCAATATCGTGATTCATTACGTTTGCGGTAAGCGCAATAATAGGACCGTCGTACGCAGCATGTCGCAGCATTTTAGTGGCTTCAAGCCCACCCATAACAGGCATTTGCATATCCATAATAATTAGCTGATAGTCGTTTACTAGTGCCATTTCTACGGCTTGTGCACCATTATTTGCTATATCAGGCTCAAGCCCCCAAGTTTGCAAAAGCAACTTAATGAGTAACTGATTATCTGGGTTATCTTCGGCTACCAAAATATTTGCGTCAAAGCTGTTGGTAGCAAATGATAAAAGAGGGTCTTTTTCAGGGGTTAATTGTGCATGCTCTACAAGGAGCTCAAGCGCTGGTGTTTTGCCTTTTAAGTGGCAAGCAGCACTAATAGAAAATTTACTTCCTTCGCCGACTTCGCTTTCTAGTTTTATGTCGCCGCCAAGTAATTGTGCAAGGTTTTTAGATATGCATAATCCTAATCCTGTACCACCAAAGCGTCGCGTGGTTGTCGCATCTGCTTGTTCAAATGGCTTAAAAACACGAGAAATTTGATGCTCAGACATACCAATACCGGTATCGGAGATTACAAATTCAATAAGGTTGCTTTTAGCATGATAATGTACACAAATAGTGACATGCCCTTGCTCTGTAAATTTAACAGCGTTGTTTGCTACATTAATTAAAATTTGCTTTAAGCGTGTTACATCCGTGTATATAGTTTGTGGTATTGGTAGGTCATAAATAATATTAAGTTCTAAACGCTTTTCTTGAGCCAGCGGCGTTATGATTGATTCAATATCATGAATTAACTGTACAACGCTCACTGAGGTTTGCTCGACAGCTAACTTTTCAGCTTCAATTTTAGATAAATCCAAAATATTGTTAATCAGTTCAAGTAAGTGCTTTGAATTTCGTAAAATAGTACTTAAATGTTGTTTGTCGTTTACTATTTTATCGTTATGTAGCAACTGCTCCGTAAAGCCCATAATAGCGGTGAGAGGGGTTCGTATTTCATGGCTCATGTTTGCTAAAAAGCGGCTTTTAAGTTGGTTAGCTTGCTCTGCTTGAGTAATGGCGAGTTCAAGTTGGCTGTTCATTGACTCAAGCGCTTGAGTTCGGCTTTCTACCTTGTCTTCTAGATGGTGTTTGTATTCTTCGAGCTGTTGCTGATAATGCCTAATTTGATTAACCATGTGATTAAAGTCGTTAAACAATATGCCCACTTCGTCATCGGTATGAGCAGGTAAGCTTACCGCTAAGTCTCCGTCACCGACTCTGTGGCTGGCTGCACCTAACAGTTCTATTGGGTTTAACAATAAGTTACGTACAACAACAAATATTAAAATGGGTAACGAGATCACTGAAATAATAACAATCAGACCTGTAATTAAACTAATTGCCTTGCCCGACTGGTGAAGCACCGCTTTGGGGATCGTTGATACGTAATAGTAACCACCGCTCATTTGTACGGCAAAAATCATACGTTCTATTTTATCTATACTCGACAGCTCAATAGTAGAGAGTGTGCCGATGTCAGCTAAATCATGAACCTTATTAAGTTCGTATTCGCTAATATATTGGCCACGTAAATTGTAGTTAGAGCTAAATAATATTTTACCGTCTTTGGTCAGTAACAAATTAAGCGTGTTGTTATAGGGCGCTTCTAAAATACTGGTATTTAAAATTGAAGGTTCAACATTTACAACAATAAAGCCAAGTTGTTGAGGACGCTTTAGGTAATAACCCACGCTGTCGATTCGCTGTACAAAATATAAGCTAGTGGTACCGTCGGGTTTTTGAACCATAAACTGCTGTTGGCTTAAATTACTTTGTATAACCTGATTAAAAAAGGGGTAGTTTTTAGGCGCTATAGTTAAATTATTTGAATGATAGGCGTCACTTTTACCGCTAGCCGACACTAAATTTATGCTAATAATATCAGGGTAGGCTTCATTATAACTGGCAAATACATCCATCAGAGCGCCAAGCCTACGTGTATAATTTCCGTCTGAAAGAGCGTCATTGGCTAAAAAGTCGTTAAGTACCGGAGAACGAGAAAGTAACTTAGTGGTAGAGTGAAAAGAGTCTATGTAGTTAAACGCTTTTTGTTGCTGCTGCTCAACAAAGCGGCTCATGATCAAATCGGCTTGTTTTTGAGTTGAGTTCGTTACATTAGTTAACGTAAAGCCACCTAAAAATAGCAGGGGCAATATAACAAGCGGGGTTATATACCATAATAATCTAATGCTTAACTTACTGGTTTTCATTAACTAACTAATATCCTTTACGCAATCTTTTTATAGTATGCGTTACAAGTTTATTAAACAAGCCTGCGATTTACTCATCGTTAAAATATACACTTTAGTTAGAGATATACGCTCCAATAAACAGAGGTTTTAATTACTTAATTAGTCGATAGTTTGTATTTAGGCAGCGTCTTATTTACAAACAAAATGGCTTAAGCTCAAATATTAATAAAAAAGATCAGTTAATAACTAACCATTGATTGTTTAAAGGGTCAAGATCAGCGAAAATAGTCTTTAATTACGATTAACATAACGGATCGCAAACGAGGCGCTAATTTGCTCTTTGTTTTGGTGTGTTGAGGTTTCGAGGTTTAGTTATTTTAGCCTTTAAACGTCTGCACACTTCATAGTGATATTATCCGTATTTAAACTATAAGAACTTTTTAATGGCAGACCAAAATCTCCTTAGCGAAATAAGTAAACGACGTACCTTCGCAATCATCTCGCATCCGGATGCGGGTAAAACCACCATCACCGAAAAAGTACTATTGTTCGGACAAGCGATTCAAAAAGCCGGCACTGTAAAAGGCCGTGGCTCTAATCAGCATGCAAAGTCTGACTGGATGGAAATGGAAAAAGAGCGTGGTATATCGGTTACGACCTCTGTAATGCAATTTCCGTATAACAATGCGCTGGTTAATTTACTTGATACTCCTGGACACGAAGACTTCTCAGAAGATACTTACCGCACGCTGACTGCGGTAGATTCGTGCTTAATGGTTATTGATGCCGCAAAAGGTGTAGAAGAACGTACTCGTAAACTGATGGAAGTTACGCGCCTACGTACTACCCCTATTGTTACCTTTATGAATAAGTGTGACCGTGATATTCGTGACCCAATGGAGCTCCTTGATGAAGTAGAAACAGAGCTAAACATTGCCTGTGCGCCTATTACGTGGCCAATTGGTTGTGGTAAAGAGTTTAAAGGTGTTTACCATATTCATAACGACGAAGCGGTTTTATATAAAACAGGCCAAGGCCATACTATTCAAGAAGTACGTACAGTAAAAGGCCTTGATAACCCAGAGCTTGATACTGCTATTGGTGAAGAACTCGCAGAGCAACTACGTGAAGAGTTAGAGCTTGTCATTGGTGCTTCAAACGAATTTGATCTTGAACTATTTTTAGCGGGTGAACTTTCGCCAGTGTACTTTGGTACCGCCCTTGGTAACTTTGGTGTTGACCACGTTCTTGACGGTTTAACGCAGTGGGCGCCTACGCCATTACCACGTGAAACAGAAGACCGCCAAGTCGTTGCATCAGAAGAAAACTTTACCGGTTTTGTGTTTAAAATTCAGGCCAATATGGACCCTAAACACCGTGACCGTATTGCTTTTATGCGCATTGTGTCGGGCAAATACAGCCAAGGCATGAAAATGAACCATGTACGCCTTGGTAAACAAGTCAGTATTTCTGATGCGGTAACGTTTATGGCGGGCGATCGTGAGCGTGCAGCAGATGCATTCGCAGGCGACATTATAGGCCTTCACAACCACGGTACCATTCAAATTGGTGATACCTTTACGCAAGGCGAAAAGCTTAAGTTTAGCGGTATTCCTAACTTTGCCCCTGAACTGTTTCGTCGTATTCGTTTGCGCGATCCGCTTAAACAAAAGCAGCTATTAAAAGGGTTGGTACAACTTTCTGAAGAAGGTGCAGTACAAGTATTTAGACCGCTGATTAATAACGATTTAATTGTAGGCGCGGTAGGTGTACTACAGTTTGACGTAGTGGTAGCGCGCTTAAAAGCTGAGTACAACGTAGATGCTATTTACGAAGGTGTAAACGTAAATACAGCGCGCTGGGTAAGCTCAACTGACGTTAAAAAGTTTGAAGAGTTTAAACGTAAGTGCGAAAGCAACTTAGCACTTGATGGTGGCGATAACCTAACTTACATAGCACCGAGCCGTGTAAACCTTAATTTATCAACAGAGCGTTACCCAGAAGTAACCTTTAACCATACGCGCGAAAACTAGAATCAACTGACTACAGTCAACTGAAAGCCTGCTTAGGCGGGCTTACAAAGGTAAATAATATAATGAACATTCGTACTATTTTAGTAGAAAAAGCCATTGCAGCTATGATCGCAGCAGGCCTACCTGAAGATACAAACCCAGCGGTTACACAAAGCACACGCCCACAGTTTGGTGATTACCAAATTAACGGTGCAATGGGCGCCGCTAAAAAAATGAAAAGCAACCCACGTGAGCTTGCGCAAAAAATTATTGATAACCTAGATGTGACCGACATTGCTGAAAAAACAGAAATTGCTGGCCCTGGTTTTATAAATATTCATTTAAAGCCTGAGTTTTTAGCCAAAAGCGTAGAAGCGGCTAACAGCGATGCAAAGCTTGCCGTAAACGAGCACGCTAACCCGCAAACTGTTGTGGTAGATTACTCATCGCCTAACCTTGCAAAAGAAATGCACGTAGGCCATTTACGTTCAACCATTATTGGTGATGCCATTGTACGCGCCCTTGAATTTAGAGGCGATAAAGTAATTCGTCAAAACCACATGGGCGATTGGGGCACACAATTTGGTATGCTAATCGCGCATTTAGAAGATCAAATTAGCCAAGGCGTGGACTTAGAGTCGGTAGCGCTTGCTGATTTAGAAACGTTTTACCGCGACGCTAAAAAACGCTTTGACGATGAAGAAGGCTTTGCCGATAAAGCCCGCGACTATGTAGTTAAACTACAAGGCGGCGATGCGCACTGTGAAAAACTATGGAAATTATTTATAGCAACCTCAGTTAAGCACTCTGAAGAAGTTTACAAACGTCTAAATGTAACGCTTACTCAAGCTGATATTATGGCTGAAAGTGCCTACAACAGCGAGCTTAACGATATTATTAGCTTATTAAAAGATAAAAACATTGCTGTAGAGTCGCAAGGCGCACAAGTGGTGTTTTTAGATGAGCTTGCAAATAAAGATGGCGAGCCATCTGCGTTTATCGTGCAAAAATCAGGCGGTGGTTTTTTATATGCAACCACCGATTTAGCCGCGTGTGATTACCGCTCAAATAAATTGGGTGCTGAACGTATTTTAATATTTGTTGATGCACGCCAGAGCCTTCACTTTAATCAGGTAGAGCTTACAGCACGTAAAGCTGGCCTTTTACGTGATGAAACAAGCTACGAGTTTTGCCCGTTTGGCACCATGATGGGCGCCGATGGTAAACCCTTTAAAACCCGTACTGGTGGCACTGTTAAACTTGCTGATTTACTTGAAGAGTCAATCAGCCGTGCAGCAACAAAACTAGCAGAGCGTGAATCTGACTTATCGGATCATGATCGCAGCGAAATTGCGCGTAAAGTAGGTATTGGCGCAGTTAAATATGCTGATCTTTCTAAGCACCGTACCAGCGATTACATATTCAACTGGGACAGCATGCTAAGCTTTGAAGGCGCTACAGCACCTTACTTACAATATGCTTATACTCGCGTGCGTAGTATTTTCCGTAAATCTGGTGTCGATGCCGCTACGCTAAATGCTGATGTAGCCATCGCTGAGCCGCAAGAAAAAGCGCTAGCGCTTAAACTACTTCAGCTTGAAGAAGTGCTTGATTTAATGATCAATGAGGCCACTCCGCACGTATTATGTGGTTACTTATACGAGCTAGCCAGCTTATACATGACATTCTACGAAGCTTGCCCAGTACTTAAAGAAGGCGTAGAGCCAAGCGTGCGTGACAGCCGTTTAGTGTTGTGTAATTTAGTGGCAGATACGTTAAAAACTGGATTGGATTTGCTGGGTATTGAAGTCATGGAGCAAATGTAATCACCGTCGTATTTTAACCTAATACTGCGTTATCCACCCCGACTTACCCTAATCACATACAAACCGTATGCTCATAGGGATAAGTAGGGTTGGATGCCTTGTCTTAGGCTAAACTACTTAGGTGAACGTCTGCTTCGTGTAGTTCGCTTTGACTGCGTTGTCGTGCTTTTTTAGCCTAAGTCACATACTAATTGTATGCTCCTTGGCATAAAAAATCATTTCGCCTTGTCAGCACTCCTACACTTGCAGATATTGTTAGGTGTTTATACTTGCCGTCTCCTATATGTGCATCAATTTTGTAGCTGATAGCTGATAGCTGATAGCTGATAGCTGATAGCTGATAGCTCTTTAGAAGGATTTGTTTATGAAACTCGAAGACATCCGTCGTGAATACCTGCAAGACGCGCTAAGCGAAGATAATTTGCAAGATGATCCATTCAAACAATTTGAAACGTGGCTTGAGCATGCTGTGGGCAGTAATATCCCAGACCCAACGGCCATGGTGGTCGCTACGGTTGATGAAACCGGGCAACCTTCACAGCGTATTGTATTGTTAAAACATTTAGACGATAACGGGTTTGTATTTTTTACTAATACCGGCTCACGTAAAGCACAAGAGCTAAAAGGTAATAACAAAATATCGTTGCATTTTCCGTGGCACCATATGGAGCGCCAAGTAATTGTGTACGGCGAGGCTAAACCGCTGCCTACATCTGCCGTGGCAAAATACTTTTTATCGCGTCCTAAAGAAAGCCAATTAGCGGCCTGGGCTTCAGCACAAAGCAGGCCCGTGTCGTCGCGAAAAGTACTTATGGAAACTTTTGCGAATATGAAAAGCAAGTTTGCCAAAGGTGAAATCCCATTGCCAGATTTTTGGGGGGGGTACTGTGTAGTGCCTACTAAAATTGAGTTTTGGCAAGGCGGCGCTCACCGTCTACACGACCGCTTTATGTACCAGCGCCAAGATGATAATAGCTGGCAAGTTACACGCTTAAACCCTTAATAAATAGATGATTAAGTAACCGTGCAATTTATTGACTCTCATTGCCATCTCGACTTTAGCGAGTTTGATTCAATTCGTGAATCGCTCATAAACGAGTGTATAGCAAAGGGAGTCAATCAGTTTGTTGTGCCGGGTATTACGCTCGCTCAATCGCATACTCTTATCAAACTCAAAGCTACTTTTCCAAGTATAAAAATAGCAGCAGGGTTACATCCTTACTTTTTAGATCAACATAAAGAATCGCACATAGAAGCACTTTTTGAGTTCGGGGTTGCAAATAAGCATCATTTAGTAGCTATAGGTGAGTGTGGGCTTGATAGAAGTATCGAAGACCTTGCAAAGCAAACGAGATTGTTTGAGCAGCAAATAAAAATTGCTAATGAGCTAAATTTGCCGCTTATTGTGCATCACAGACAAAGCCATGATTTAATTGCGCATGCGTTTAAGCGCTGCAAGCCAAAATATGGCGGGGTGATACATGCGTTTTCTGGCTCACTACAGCAAGCACGGTATTATATTAAACAGGGTTTTAAATTAGGTGTGGGTGGGATTATAACTTACGAGCGCGCAGCTAAAACCCGTAATGTAATTACTCAGATTGAACCTCAGCACTTAGTGCTCGAAACCGATTCGCCCTCAATGCCACTAAATGGTCATCAAGGTGAGATTAATACGCCGCTTCATATCCCTAATGTGTTCAACGTACTGTGTAGTTTAAAACAAAGTAGCGATAAAGAGGTGCTAGCTAAAATGCTCTACGACTCTTGCTCAGAGGTTTTTCGTATATAGCGGTTGACTTGCCAACGCTTTAAGCCACGCCCCAGTTGCCATGTGAAAATACATGCAATAACTAGCATTAACAAAACCTGACGACCCAAATCATGAAAATGGCTGTGGCTATCTGAAATAGCAGCTCGTGTTAAATAGGTTACGGAAACAAACCCTAGAGGGCGATCATCATCGCTTACAACGGGCTCTACAAAAGGGGTTTTTAGCTTACTTATTCCTGGAGTCGACTCTGGAAGTTGACCTAAAATGTGGTGTGACTGCCAATTATCACTGCTGGCGACTAAAATGCCTTGGTGATCATAAATGGTAGCCGAAAGTACAAATTCGTCTTTAGCTATATCGTTACATATCGCATTTAGTTCGGGTTTGTTTTTTTCTATCAGTGGCGTTTTAACATTTAATGCCATAAATTGGGTTAAACTTTTTGCCGTGTTATCGGCGCTATCGTACAACAATTGATGACTTTGAAAGCTACTATTTACACCAACCCAGCTAAGTAATACAAAACAGCCCGCAGCTAGCAATAACCGCAAGAGTCGCTTTTTTTGTGATGCTGATATTGGATTTTTTAGATGGTTATTTTTCATAGTCACCGTATATGCTGCTGACAGAATTTTGATTTGATGTTACAACTACTACTATAACCTTAAACTGACCCTGATGGCGAATTTAGCACTATTTTCATCAACTTTTTTAAATCAGGTAAATAAAAATAAACACGGAGATCCCATGTCGCAAATCAGCATGGCACAGCTTATTTCACAGCAATCATTATCAATGTTAACGCTTAACCAATGGTTTGCTCATAAAAATGGGGTTTTTACGCTGTTTGACGGTGTACCAAATACACAAGACGGATTATTTAGCATTGCGTTTGCAGGTGATTTTAATGCAACGAGTATAGATACATTCATTCAGTTTTTAGCTCACCATGGGCAAACGGTTACTGCGCTTTGCCAATATCAACCTGACTTAGGGTTATCACCAGCACTGTGCTTTTATACTCAAAATACAATGCAATCTATCAACCCACTAACGCTTAAAGCGTTTTCAGAAACACTAGAATGTCAACTAGTACAAATTAATACCCCGCCTAACCTATACGAGCCAGGCTTGCTAGTGATGGATATGGATTCAACAGCGATTACTATTGAATGCATCGATGAAATAGCGCGTTTAGCAAATGTTTATGATGATGTAGCATCCGTAACTGCACTTGCCATGGCGGGTAAACTTGATTTTAGTGAAAGCTTAAATCAACGAGTCGCTAAGCTTAAAGGCATTGAAAAAAGCCTTATAGATGAGTTAAAAAGTACCTTACCACTTATGCCAGGCATAAAAGCTTTATGCCAAGTATTAAAACATCACAATTGGTATTTAGCTATTGCCTCTGGTGGTTTTGTACCATTTGCAGAGCGTGTTCAGCAGCTTATTGATTTAGACGAAGTACATGCAAATGTGCTTGAATTCGAAGACGATAAGCTAACAGGTAAAGTGTTAGGTACTATTGTAGATGCACAGCAAAAGGCAGTTATTTTAGAGTCCTTGCAGGCTAAGTTAGGTCTTAAAACAACACAAACCGTAGCGATTGGCGATGGCGCTAACGATCTTGTTATGATGGCAAAAGCTGGCCTTGGTGTGGCAGTACATGGTAAACCTAAGGTTGTTGAACAAGCGCAAGCCGCTATTTGTAAAGGCTCGTTATTACAGTTACTTTATATGTTAGCTATTCCGCTAGGTAAAAAGTAATAGTCAATGTTAAACCGCTCAGCGAGAGCGGTTTAACCAAATCAGTTTCCGGCGTCCCATTTGGTCAACTTTTTGTTGATCGAACTCAAAATGGCTCAACGCTTCTTCGGTAATATCAACCACATCACCTACACCTGTTACAGACCATAAAGCTTCTTCTAACTCTTTGGCTTTATGCAGAGCGTATTGGCTAACATAGCTAAGCTCGTTAGAGAGGTAGTCTGTATCTGGGCGACCGGTACGTGAAATATATAAACGCATAACAAATATAATTTCGGATTTAATCCCTTTGCTAATTTGTTCGTTAAAACTGCTGTAATCTTCACCGAGTATGCACTGACTTTGGATTGCATCGGTGGCTTTATCTTTACGGGGATCAAAATTGATTGCGAGAGTAAACGCAAGCGGTGGGTCTTGCCTGCTGCGATCTTTTATATTTGGGGTGATCACATTTAAAATTTGCTCGTCTGTTAATATACTCGATACATCTGTTTTATTACTAAGTAAGCCAAAGTTTTGCAAAAGTACATGCAGCGGGTTTGAATAAAGACCGAAGCCAATTGCGCCCACTTTAAAATGTGCCGCTTCTTTATGTAAATACAGCGGGAATTGGCAAACACTTTTAGTGACCATGTTTCTTAATGCGGTTGAAAGCCCTTCTATTTTAGGCGCTTCTTCGCTTACTTTTAATTTATTTTTGTTATTTTCAATTAACTGCGTAAAAAAGCTAACGCCTGCATGAGGTAAATCAGCCACTCTATTTGCTTTTAAATTAACGGTGGTCAGTGATTTACTAATGGCCATAACTTCATACTTGAGCTCGCCCAATTTATGTTTTTTAGTTATTTTTTGTAACTCAGGAAATGTTAAAAGGACGATATCGCCTTTTTTAAAGTTAACAGGCTGATCGCACTCTAGCTGCAGTCCCATAACTGAAAAGTCACGAGTATGGCCATTAAGCACAGTATCATTTATATGCAATTTGACGTCGGTTTTATATAAATAACGCTTATGAGAACGTAAATTTACATACTCGAGCGCAACAATGTCTAAATAGGGAGCTGTTTTATGCTTTGCATGACCAAAAAGCTTAAGCTGATTAACAAGTGCCTTATCGTAAGTTCGCGCTTTATAATGAGCTTGCTCAACACTGTTACCTATACTGGTTAGCACCACAATATATTTTACGTCTTTTACTAGTCCTTCAACACGTGGGGAGGGCGGCTTATTGAGTTTTTCAATATTACTGCCCGCAGAGTTAGGCAGTGAAAGCGGTATGTATGCATCATCAGGATGACTTGGCATTATTTGAATTTTAAAACACTGCCAGCTTTCTTTTTGGCTACCAAATCCCAAGAATAAATCACGAAGTTTTGGGTTTTTATTAAGTTCGGTTCGTGTTGCAGAGTAAAAATAAACTTTCCCTGATGAGACGTGAGTAAATGTATACAGGTAATCTTCTTTTACTGCGGTTGTTTGTGTTAATAGTTCCGACACACGTTTGTGGTTAAGTATGTTATATAAACAAGGTACACTTTTTTCATCGGTAAAATAACGCTGAATAAAAATATTGTTTTCGGTGGTTAAGCTTAAGCTAGGATAATACTGGTCATCTTTTTTACTTAAAAACACATACAACGAAGTAACGCGAGGTATGTAATATTGCTCATACCCCTTAGATACAACGGCATCAAGCGTGTTATCTAAATTAACTTTGTAGCGGCGTTTATTTCCGTGGATAAAGCTTTCTAAAAAGTTATCAAAGGCTTCATTATTCTCAACATAAGTTCGCTTTAAGCGAATATGGTTGAATTCACGTGAAATATTCTCAACGGCAACCACTTCATATTGAATACCATTTTTTAAACCTAGTTCAAAGTCTTGTTCTAGGCCCACCAAACGCATTGCTATTAGTTGGCCTTTTCTAATTATATTTCGCTTTGCAAGCTTAATTTTACAGCCACTCAAAGAGATATCAGAGGTACTTGCCTTAATATTTTTGTTATCGTTATATTCAATTGTTACTTTAATTGAATAATTCATTCTTTCTTCTGCGCGGCTTTCGTAAGATGCAAACTTTATTACATTGGTATTTAGTAAATCTTCTTGCTCTTGCTTATTCCCTTTTTCGGCGGCTTCTTTTTGCATTACACGGTGATTATTTTCCGTATTCATAACCGCTTCATAGACAGCAAGTGTGTATTCGCCATGCTGTTTTAGAGCATTTTCAAACACTTCAATAGCCGTTTCATCCATAAAATGCTGTTTACCGTTGTGTTCGTAAGGTTTTACTTGCCCTGTAACTAAACCACGTAGATCGATAAAGCGCGCAACAGGCTGAGAAAGGCGCGACATTTCCATTTTAATCAAAAACTGCTCAGGCTTTGTAAGCTCTGCTGTTTTTGATTTAAAAATTAGGTCAAACTTAGCGTTGCCTAAATATTGTTTTAGCTCATTCACGAGGGACTCGTGTTTGAGCATGATGTCATCAGCCATTTATAAAACCATCACCGTCTCTTTGAAAAGTAGGTATACTATTAAATCCATTTATTAGAAATTCAATAAACGTAAATCATGCTATGTTATTAATATAGGTACGATTTTTTGAGTAACTACAATTTAGTCTTTATTATTATGTGTTATGCGCCATTTTATTGGCAAGTTACTTTTATTCAATTTTAAAGCAAAAACTGTGCCCTAAGATATATAAAAGCAAAACAGTTAATTAGGTAATGATTGTGGCTTAAGAAATTTCCACAGGCAAGCTATGTTGCTATGTAAATAGGTGAAATGGCAAAATAACAACAAAACAATACGTATTTTTAAATTCAATGATTAATAAATAAGGTTATTAATGGCTAAAGCGGCAAAAGTAGAGTTTGTTTGTACAGAGTGTGGCATGAATTACCAACGTTGGCAGGGACAATGTCGCTGCGGTGCTTGGAACACATTAGCTGAATTTAAACCCTCAGCAGGGCAAAGCAAAAAAACTGCAGCAAGAGCAAGTGTTGGCGGCTATGCCGGCGGAGTTGGTGGTGGTTCTAAAAAAATTAATGATATTGCGACCGTTGAAGCCGAAAAACAACTCACTGATATAGGCGAGCTGGATCGAGTGTTAAGTGGTGGTGTTACTACGGGCTCGGTAAATATTATTTCGGGCGATCCGGGTGCGGGTAAAACAACGCTTTTATCTGACTTAGTCGCAAGAATGTCAAAGCGTATGCCATCTCTATACTGTACAGCAGAAGAGTCTTTGTCGCAGTTTAAAAATCGCGTTAACCGCTTAAAGCTAGACTATGACGCCGACGAGCTTTATTTACTCTCAGAAACTAGCGTTGAAACCATTATTGAAGAGCTCGATAAAAATAAAATTAAGTTTGCAGTTATTGACTCTATTCAGGCTGTTGTTACCGATACAGCAAATGGTAGTCCGGGCTCACCTTCGCAAGTTAAAAGTGCAGCTCAAGCGCTTACCCAGTATTGTAAGCAAAATGACGTGACTATGTTTATTATTGCTCATGTGAATAAAAACAATGAAATAGCAGGCCCGCAAACTTTAGTGCACATTGTTGACGCGCTATTACACATAGACACCAATGACGGACAAATTCGTACCTTACGCGCCAATAAAAACCGTTTTGGTGATATTGATACGGTCGGTATTTTTAAAATGTGTGAACGCGGAATGTTAAGTGTAGATAACCCAAGTGAGATATTTTTGTCGGGGTCGACAACTGACTCTCCGGGTTCGTCTATTACCTGTATCCGTAAAGGTAATCGTAATTTATTACTAGAAATACAATGCTTAACAACAGAAACCGAAGCTGAATTTCCACAGCGCGTCTGTGTTGGTTTAAATATGAACCGAATAAAAATGCTTACCGGTATTTTACGCAAGCATACAAAAACTAAAATATTTCATGACACCTTTTTTAATATTGTAGGTGGTTTAAAAATTGATGAGTCAGAAACTTGCATAGATTTAGCGCTCGTTACCGCACTGCTTAGTAGCTTGAATGAATTTGTTGTACCACGCACAACGTGTATTATGGGCGAGCTTAGCTTAAATGGCGATGTCCGCCCAATAGACAGCGGTGTACCTCGAGTTAAAGAAGCTGCGCAGCATGGCTTTACAGAAATATTTATCCCGTTTCGTAATTACCATAAATCAATGGAAGGCTTAGGCGCTAAAATAACTCCAGTAAAAACGGTACATGAGTTATTGAGCCTAATTAATTAACGCTTACAGCGGTTGCTATGCAATGTTACTCTTAAGCAAGTACAATTTTTATAAAAAATAAAATAAGGAAATAACATGAAAAAATTAATAATAGCTGCAGCGATTATTGCCGCAGGTGTTGGCGGCGTTAGCTATGCTAACTATGTTGCAACCCAAGAGGTTCGTGCTGAAGTAGACAAGCAGCTGGCCATGGTGAGTGAGCAAACGGGTGCAACATTTAAATATGCAGGCTTATCAGCAAGTGTTATTTCAAAAAGTGTTGAAATTACAAACATGGAAGTAATAAGCCCTGAGGGCGAGAGTGTTGCCAACGTTCAAAGTATTGAAGTTAAAGGCTACGAAACCGATAAAATTTCACCGCATACATCGCTTGATGTAAAAAATCTGACACTGAGTAAAGACTTTATTGCCACACTGCCAGCTGACACAAACGCAATATTAGCGTCAGCAAGTTACAACCTGCATTCATCCTTAGATTATAATGAAGAGTCGGGTGAGAGCGATATGGTTGTAAAGCTTAATGCTAAAGATGTGATTAGTTTTAATATGGATATAGGATTAGCTAATTCTAAACCGCTTATGGATACGTCGCTTGCTATGAGCAAAGAGCAAAAGCAAGCGGGCGATACCCCTCTAACTTATGAGCAGCAGCTGCAACAACAAACACGTATGATGCAAGCAATGAGCAAACTTGAACCACGTAACGCAAGCTTTGTCATAAATAACCAAGGTAAACTTAAAGAGTTATTAGAAAGTGAGCTTTCAAAGCAAGGTATGACTATTGAGCAAATGCAAACAATGCTAGCCCAGCAGTTAGAGCAAGCACCTATTACTGAAGAAATTGCTAGTGAGTTAACAAGCTTTGCCAGCGGTTTAAATTCGTTAACTGTTTCAGCAAAGCTACCTGAAGGCCAAACTATGATGGAAGTTAACCAGCAATTAATGATGCTAGCTGGTAAGCCAGAAGAACTGGTTAAGTTTATAAATTTAGAAGTTAAGGGCGACTAATCACGATAAGTTGTTAAATCATAATTTAAAAAGCCGCACTTGTTTAATCAAATGCGGCTTTTATTATAGATAATGTTTAGTGAAGAATACGTGCTCTGATTGTTCCTTCTACTGCACTCAGCTCTTTTAGTGCTACTTCAGAGTGGTCGGTATCAACGTCAATTACCACATAACCAATTGCTTCATCAGTTTGTAAGTACTGAGCTGCAATGTTAATGCCGTGCTGAGCAAACGCTTGGTTAATTTGCGTAAGTACACCAGGGCGGTTGTGATGAACGTGCAATAAGCGGCTGCGGTTAGCAAGCTCTGGCAGAGATACTTCAGGAAAATTAACTGCAGTGATAGTCGAGCCGTTATCTGAATATTTAGCTAATTTACCAGCCACTTCAATACCAATATTTTCTTGGGCTTCTTGTGTTGAACCACCAATATGCGGGGTTAAAATAACGTTATCAAAATCACGTAGTGGCGAGATAAATTCTTCATCGTTAGATTTAGGTTCAACAGGGAAAACATCGATTGCTGCACCGCTTAGCTTTTTCTCAGTAAGTGCTTCTGCAAGGGCGTCAATATCAACTACCGTGCCGCGCGAGGCGTTAATTAAAATAGCGCCTTGTTTCATTACAGCAAGTTCAGCTGAACCAATTAAGTTTTTAGTTTGCGGTGTTTCTGGCACATGCAAACTAATTACGTCAGATCGCTGAAGTAGTTGAGTAAGATTATGCACTTGTTTTGCATTACCGAGTGTTAGCTTATCTTCAATGTCGTAAAACTCGACGTTCATACCAATGTTTTCAGCCATGATACCGAGCTGAGTACCAATGTGGCCATAGCCAATAATACCCAAGGTTTTACCACGAGCTTCAAACGAGCCTGTTGCTGTTTTTAACCACTCACCACGGTGAGCCGCAGCATTGCGCTCAGGGATCCCGCGTAGTAAAAGCAAAATTTCGCCAAGTACTAGCTCTGCAACAGAGCGAGTATTAGAAAATGGGGCGTTAAATACTGCAATGCCACGTTCGCGAGCACTATTTAAGTCAACTTGGTTAGTACCGATACAAAACCAGCCTATAGCAATTAGCTTTTCTGCTGCATTTAAAACAGCTTCATTAATATGAGTACGAGAACGCAGACCTACAAAGTGCGCGTCTTTTATACGCTCTTTTAGCTCGTCTTCAGGCAGCGATGTTTTAACGTAGTCTATATTGCTGTAACCATTTCGTTTTAGCGTTTCAACTGCGCTTTGGTGCACACCTTCAAGCAAGAGAATTTTAATTTTGTCTTTTGCTAACGATACCTTACTCATAACCTCATCCTATTTAATTTGAGGCCCATTTTTAGTGCCGATAATTACTTTATCAGCACCACGCATCGCAAATAGGCCATTGGTAACTACGCCAACAATTTGATTTATATCTGTTTCAAGTTGTTTAGCATTGGTAATATTTAAATTATATACGTCTAAAATAACGTTACCGTTATCGGTAACTACACCTTGGCGATAGACTGGATCGCCGCCTAATTTCAATAATTTACGTGCTACGTAACTGCGCGCCATTGGAATAACTTCAACTGGAAGTGGGAAGTCACCCAATGTGTCTACTAGTTTTGTGTCGTCAACAATACACACAAACTGCTTAGCAACTGCAGCCACAATTTTTTCACGGGTAAGTGCTGCACCACCGCCTTTGATCATTTCGTTTAGGGCGTTAATTTCATCCGCGCCATCGACGTAAACATCGAGTGTATCTACCTCGTTTAGCTCAAATACTTCAATGCCGAGTTCTTTTAAACGTGCAGTTGAGGCTTCAGAGCTTGATACAGCGCCTACCAAGGTATCTTTAACGGTGCCAAGGGCATCAATAAAGTGATTAACGGTTGAGCCTGTGCCTACACCTACTATGGTGTTTTCTTTTACAAACTCGAGTGCAGCCCATGCGGCTGCTTTTTTTAATTCATCTTGTGTCATTATTTTGTGCTCTTGTATGTCAAACGTGTGCTGTAAGCATGTGAATAATCACATCACCAGCAGTAATTTTTGCTCGGTGTTATTATAGTTTTAAGTGGTACGTCCCAAGATTCTACTGGTAATAAATCAACTTTTTGGCACTCATGTGCAAGGCCTATAAGTTGTGGTTTTTGCCAGTTTTCATCATGTAAACGAGCCAACGTTCTATCGTAAAACCCACCTCCCATTCCTAAGCGATTACCTTGGTTATCGAATGCAACTAACGGCATAAGTAAGTAGTCAAGCTTGGGTAAAGGGCATATTTGACTGCAATTTAGCTTAGGTTCAAAGATACCATAGCGATTTGCCCTCATGGGTGAGTTTTTCTCATAGCGCTGAAACAATAAGGTGGCGCCATTAAATGGGTGTATTACTGGTAGGTAAATAACGTGATTTAAGTTCCATAATTCTTTAATTAACAAGGAGGTATCAAGTTCTCCGTCATTACTTAAATAAATGGCGATATGCTGACTTTCAGCTGTTTTTTTTGATTTTAAGTATTGAATAAAATTCATACTTAATGATTGAGATGCTAAATTTTGCTGTTTACTAGACAAATTATTACGTAATTCGCGAATGGATTTTCTTATTTGGGCGCGTGATTCGCTCATTTTGTAAACTTACCACTTAGTTAAAAAGAAACCAGATCAGGAAACGCCAAGTACACCGCAAGTATAATAAGCAACGTAACAACCGTAGCAATTAACGAATAAAGCAATGCATTACTGCGTTTTTTAGGCTGAGTTATTAGCTCATCTTCAAGCAATAGCTCTTCGTCTTGCCATTCGTCTTCATCTACTTCAGGGTTTTTTGTTTGGTTTTCGGGTAGGCGCTGTTCTAAGTCTTCGAGTTTTTCTTCTAACCTAATTAAGCTGCTAGTTATGTAGTCTAGCGCATCAAAAATACGTTCATCTCGTTGGTTATCACTTACCGTTTGAGTGGCTTTTTCTGTACTTGTTGATACCGCTTGAAGTTTACTTTTAATGCCCAAACCCACAAGTAGCTTAGCTTGTTTTAACGCTTTGTTTTTATCGCTAGGCGCAAATAAAGGCTTACCATTAAAAAATAAGGCTACTTTTTCTTCTGAGATCTTTAGTTTTGCCGCCAGGTTTGTACACGCTGTTTTTGTGTCAACGTTATCAGCGAGTCCAGCAAACATAACGCGAAAATTATCGGTCATTTAAATATCCCTAAAGCTTTATAATTTAATGAGTATATACCTAAAGTATAAAAAAGTTCGAGGACCAATTAATAGTTATTTGTATAACCATAAATTAGCAGTGTTAAACAAAATAAGAAGCTATAAAAAACGGCCCTTAAAAGGACCGTTTTTTTATTGCTTTGGTCTTAAAGACCTGAAGCTGCGCGAAGTGCTTCTGCTTTATCTGTGCGTTCCCACGGGAATTCGTCACGGCCAAAATGGCCGTAAGCTGCAGTAGGAAGGTAGATAGGGCGCTCTAAATCAAGCATTTGAATTAAGCCGTATGGGCGTAAGTCAAAATGTTCACGAATTAGTTCGATTAAACGTGCTTCTTCTAATTTCCCAGTTCCAAACGTTTCAACACTGATTGAAGTAGGCTCTGCAACACCAATAGCGTAAGACACTTGTAATTCACACTTATCAGCAAGGCCAGCAGCTACTACGTTTTTAGCCACGTAACGTGCAGCGTATGCAGCTGAGCGGTCAACTTTTGATGGATCTTTACCAGAGAAAGCACCACCACCATGACGGGCCATGCCGCCGTAGGTATCTACGATGATTTTACGACCAGTTAAACCACAGTCACCCATTGGGCCACCAATTACAAAGCGACCTGTTGGGTTAATGAAGAATTTAGTTGCGCTTGTGATTAGTTCAGCAGGAAGTACTGGCTTGATGATTGTTTCCATCACTGCTTCAACTAAGTCATTTTGTGAGATATCTTCGTTGTGCTGAGTTGACAGAACAACTGCGTCAATACCAACTGGCTTGCCATTTTCGTATGCAAAAGTAACTTGAGATTTTGCATCTGGACGTAACCAGTTAAGCTCGCCGCTTTTACGCACTTGCGCTTGGCGTTGAACTAAACGGTGAGAATACGTTATTGGTGCAGGCATTAATACTTCGGTTTCGTTACATGCATAACCAAACATTAAACCTTGGTCACCAGCGCCTTGTTCTTCTGGGCTAGTGCGGTCAACACCTTGGTTAATATCAGGAGACTGTTTACCAATTGTGTTTAAAATTGCACACGAGTCTGCATCAAAACCCATGTCTGAATGCGTGTAGCCAATTTCACGTACTGTTTTACGTGTAATCTCTTCTATATCAACCCATGCGCTAGTCGTGATTTCACCACCAACCATAACCATACCAGTTTTCACGTATGTTTCGCACGCAACGCGGGCATGAGAGTCTTGCTCTAGGATAGCATCAAGAACCGCATCAGAGATTTGGTCGGCGATTTTATCCGGATGACCTTCAGAAACAGATTCAGAAGTAAATAAATGTTTTGCCATTGTATTTCTGCTCACAAATATTGCGCTTCACAAACGTCGGTATTAGCGCTAAAAAATTAAGGGGCGTATTTTATCTAAAACAAAACACCTTGCATAGTGTTTTTACGCCTAGACGTCTAAATAAAATTAGTTATGACATTATGGTCTTAAAAAATATTCATAATACCTCATTTTTATAGGGTTTTTAATTGCACACAGCCCCCACAATAAGTAAGAATGGTCGTTATAACAGTGCTCATATAATTTGAGTACATAAACGAACACATAAATACCCGCGCAAATACATATATAAGGTAGGAGAATTCATGCCATCTCGCAAAGAACTTGCAAATGCTATTCGCGTCTTGTCAATGGACGCAGTACAAAAGGCCAAATCTGGTCACCCTGGAGCCCCTATGGGCATGGCTGATATCGCAGAAGTATTATGGCGCGATTATCTAAAACATAATCCATCAAATCCAGAGTGGGCAGACCGAGATCGATTTATTCTTTCAAACGGCCACGGTTCAATGCTTATCTATTCTTTATTGCACTTAAGTGGTTATGATTTACCGCTGGACGAAATTAAAAACTTCCGTCAAATGCACTCTAAAACACCAGGTCACCCAGAATATGGTTATGCGCCAGGTATCGAGACTACTACGGGCCCATTAGGTCAAGGGATCACAAACGCGGTAGGTATGGCAATTGCTGAAAAAGCGCTTGCGGCACAATTTAACCGTGAAGGGCACGACATTGTCGATCACCATACCTACGCATTTATGGGCGACGGTTGTTTAATGGAAGGTATTTCGCACGAAGCCTGTTCACTTGCCGGCACATTAGGCCTAGGTAAGCTAGTTGCCTTTTGGGACGACAACGGTATTTCTATTGATGGTGAAGTTGAAGGTTGGTTTAGCGATGACACACCAGCACGTTTTAAAGCATATGGCTGGCACGTAATTAGTGATGTTGATGGCCACGACGGCGATGCGGTAAGTGCTGCAATAGCAGAAGCAAAAAGCGTTACTGATAAACCAACGCTAATTTGTTGTAAAACAATTATTGGTTACGGTTCACCTAATAAATCAGGTAGCCACGATTGTCACGGTGCACCACTTGGCGATGACGAAATTAAAGCGTCTCGTGAGTTTTTAGGTTGGACAGGCGATGCCTTTGAAATTCCTGAAGACATTTACGCACAGTGGGATGGAAAGGCTAAAGGTCAAGAGCTTGAATCAAGCTGGGACGAAAAGTTTGCAGCCTATGCAAAAGCACACCCAGAGCTTGCCGCTGAATACAAACGCCGTACAAATTCAGATTTACCTGCGGATTGGGCTGAAAAGTCTCAAGCGTACATTGAAGAGTTACAAGCAAACCCGGCGAATCCAGCGTCACGTAAAGCGTCACAAAATGCATTAAATGCATTTGGCCCATTATTACCAGAATTTATGGGTGGCTCTGCCGATTTAGCAGGTTCAAACTTAACAATTTGGGATGGCTCTAAAGGCCTAACTGCTGACGATGCAAGCGGAAACTACGTTTACTATGGTGTACGTGAGTTTGGTATGTCGGCTATTATGAACGGTATTGCGCTTCATAAAGGGTTTATTCCATATGGTGCAACGTTCTTAATGTTTATGGAGTACGCACGCAACGCAGTGCGTATGGCTGCATTAATGAAGCAACCAAGCATTTTTGTATACACGCACGATTCAATCGGTCTAGGTGAAGATGGTCCAACTCACCAACCAGTTGAGCAAATTGCCAGCATGCGTTTAACGCCTAACCTTTACAACTGGCGCCCATGTGACCAAGTTGAGTCGGCAATTGCATGGCAACAAGCTATTGAACGTAAAGATGGTCCTACATCGTTAATATTTACACGCCAAGGCTTAGAGCAACAAGCGCGTGACGCACAACAATTAAGCGATGTTAAAAAGGGTGGTTACATTCTAAGCTGTGATGGCAACCCTGAGCTAATTATTATTGCAACAGGCTCTGAGGTGCAATTGGCACAAGATTCAGCTACTGAATTACGCAGCCAAGGTAAAAAGGTACGTGTTGTATCTATGCCATGTACTGATGCATTTGAAGATCAATCTGCACAGTACAAAGAAAGCGTATTACCAGCAAGCGTTTCACGCCGCGTAGCGGTAGAAGCGGGTATTGCAGATTACTGGTACAAATACGTAGGCTTAAATGGCGCAGTAGTGGGTATGACTACTTTTGGTGAGTCTGCACCAGCTAACGAGCTATTTGAGCACTTTGGCTTCACAGTAGAAAACATTGTAAGCAAAGCAAACGCCCTTTTTTAATCGCTTTGATTAAGTAAGTTAAGCAATCTAAAAACCCGCATATGTTTGCGGGTTTTTTTATGCCTTATATGAAACAACTTCACCTTACCCCGTATCGCTTTTCTTGCAAGAAAGTGAGCTATCAGGCAAGGTAGTGCGATAAAATTTATGAATCATAATATTTAAATTAATAGCAGGAGCTAAAATGTCTCAGTTTGAAAATGTAAGTGTAGTTAAAAAAGCAAACGTGTATTTTGACGGTAAAGTATCGAGCCGTACGGTTGTGTTTAGCGATGGAACAACTAAAACACTAGGCTTTATGCAGCCGGGTGAATTTGTATTTGATACCAGTAAAAAAGAACTCATGGAGTTGTTAGGTGGTCAGTGGGATATTTTATTACCAGGCGAGAGTGAGTGGAAAACATTTAACGCGGGCGAATCGTTTAATGTAGATGCTAACGTAAGCTTTAAAGTAAAAGTAACAGACTTTGCCGATTACTGCTGTTCTTACACAGACTAAACGTTAGACGTCTGAAAGCCCATACCTTATGGGCTTTGCATAAAGTTTGCGCAACCTATGATTTAAATCAGATAAACGAGTAAATAAACCTCAAAAATCTCTCTTTTTTCCTTGTGTTAATCTAAATAGCCCCCAATACTATTTATGAGGTAACAAATAAAAGGATACCCTATGAAAATTAATCTTTCTGGTCACCATGTTGAAGTTACTGACTCTATTAGAGAGCACATCAACGAAAAATTTTCTAAAATTGAGAGCCATTTTCCATCACTTATTTCTCTCGATATGATCTTGTCTAAAGAGCATCATAAAATCCAAGCAGAAATTAGCACTAATTACGAAGGTGCGCGAATATCAGTAAAAGGGGAAAACGAAGTAATGTACCCAGCTATTGCAAGCGCAGCTAAAAAACTCGATGCAGCACTAAAACATCGAAAAGGCCAAATAAAAGCAAACTTACACGAAAAGCCTGTTAGTACAACACCAGAAATAGCTCATGAGATCATCCAAGAGATGGATCTTAAATAAACGGTCAAAATGTTACATAAAAAAGAGCCTTTAGGCTCTTTTTTATTGCCTGTAATTTAGGTAAGTTATTCGCTCTTTCGGTTTATTAATTGTAAAAGTTAATAAAAAGAACACACGGCACACATATTTTGAGAAATTAATGCAGCAAACACAAGCAATATGGAAATCTCGCATAGGCGCCCTTGGCCCGGGTATTTTAATGGCCACCGCCGCAATTGGAGGCTCACACTTAGTTGCATCAACTCAAGCAGGCGCATTATTTGGTTGGCAACTTTTTTGGCTTATATTGGCGGTAAACGTATTAAAATATCCTTTTTTTCGTTTTGGTATGGAATACACCTTAACCACTAAGAATAGCTTAGTAGAAGGCTATAAAAACAAAGGGCCCGTTTATTTTTATAGCTTTATAGGGCTTAACATACTTGCAGCCATAGTAAATACCGCTGGTGTATTACTGCTCACAGCAAGTTTACTGCATTATGCGTTGCCAATAGTGATAGAAGTAACGCTGCTATGTTGGATATTGCTCGGTGTATGCTTAGCCATATTATTGTTAGGGCACTTTAAAGCGCTAGACAGCGTTGCTAAAGGCATAATGGGGCTATTAACGTTAGCTACAGTTATTGCACTGGTTATTGCGTTTAGTAATGACCCAATGGCGCCAGCTGATTATGTTGGCCCATCACCTTACGAGCTGGCTATGCTAAGCTTTATGGTCGCGTTAATGGGCTGGATGCCAGCACCAATAGAAATATCGGCGCTTAGCTCGCTTTGGCTAAAAGAAAAACAAGCCCAGCAAACAGTCACTAAAAGCCAAGGCTTGTTTGATTTTAACGTAGGGTATTGGTTAACAGCGTGCTTAGCATTGGTGTTTTTTAGCTTAGGCGTGCTGGTGCAATACGGGCAAAGCAGCAATATAGAACTTGGCGGTGTTGCTTTTGCTAAACAACTTATCGATATGTACGCACTCACAATAGGCGAGTGGGCAAGGCCGCTAGTATCAGCCATTGCTTTTTTATGTATGTTTGGCACCACACTCACCGTGCTTGACGGCTACGCGCGTACACTTAACGAATCACAAAAACTACTTGGTTTTAAGCAATCAAAACACAGCTTAAATAGTTGGCTTGTACTACAAGCACTAGCTGGCATGGCCGTTATTTTATTTTTTAAATCAGCCCTTGGCCCCATGCTTACCTTTGCCATGACACTTGCTTTTGTAACCACCCCCGTTTTTGCATGGCTTAACTTTAGCCTTGTACGCTCAGAGCCCGCCATTAAACACAGCGTGCTATTACGCAGCTTAACGTGGTTAGGGCTAGTGTATTTAGTCGGTTTTGCTGCTGCGTTTGTAGTGTGGAAATTAGCAGCTTAAATTTCGCTATTTACTTAAGGGCTTTACTTAAGTGCATTAGTTAAAGCCCTAAAGCTTAAAATTAAACGAGGCATAAATGGATATAAGAACAGGCGAGCTTTCAAACCCCCACGTTATAAAGTTACTACAAGCGCATCATAACGATATGCTAAAACACTCGCCTGTAGAAAGCGTACATGCGCTTGATGTAACTAAACTCACTCAGCCCAATATAATCTTTTATAGCTTATGGATTGATAATAATTTGGCGGGTGTTGGCGCATTAAAAGCGCTCAATGCCACTCATGGCGAAATTAAATCAATGCGCACTTCAAGCAGCTATTTACGCCAAGGCATCGCTGCTAAATTGCTCACGCATATTATTGAGCAAGCAACTTTGCGAGGTTACAAAAAGTTAAGCTTAGAGACCGGCACGGCAAAGGCATTTTTGCCCGCACAAAAGCTTTATACTCAGTTTTGCTTTAAAGAGTGCGAACCGTTTGGTGATTATGAGTTAGATCCGTATAGCTTGTTTATGAGTAAAGTGCTTTAGCTAAAGCAAGAGATACCTGCCGCTACTTGTCTAAAATCTTTAATTGAATTTGTACGCTATCTGCGTATACTTTAATGTATGAAAAGCCTATTTGTTGAATCAAACATATTCGAAAAGTACCGAGAGTTGTACTTGAGTGATGACGAGTATCGTTTATTTCAAGCAGATCTCATGGTTAACCCAAAACAGGGCGATGTTATTCAAGGAACAGGCGGCTTACGTAAAATACGAGTTGCGAGCAAAGGAAAGGGTAAGCGTGGTGGTTCAAGAGTTATATATTATTACTTGGACGACAAAAGACGTTTTTATTTACTCACTATTTACAGTAAAAACGAAGTAACCGATTTAACAGTAGATCAGAAAAAGCAATTAAAAGAATTCTTAGAGGTATGGCGTAATGAGCAAACGTGATTTATTTTCAGAATTAACTACAGCACTTGTGGACGCCAAAGCGCATTCACAAGGAAAACTTACGTTACGTACTCATACGGTAAATGATATCAACGATCTTGCTATCTCACCTGATGAAATAGTAAATATTCGAGAAACATTTAATATGTCGCGTGGTGTATTTGCAAACATTTTACATACTTCAGCAAGAACGCTCGAAAACTGGGAACAAGGACGGAGTGCACCGAATGGGCAAGCGATAACTTTATTAAAGCTTGTGCAGCGACACCCTGAGACACTAAATCAGATAGCTGAGTTGTAGGGTTTTATGGAATACAACGCCATTGAAATTGAAACTATTCAGCTGAAAGTTATAACAGAGGCAATAGATGAAATGGTCAATCATGAGGCCATGAATTTCCCGAAACGAAATACTGATGTAATCGTAGGTTTTTCGTCAAGCACTCACAAAAAAGTTTTTAACATCTTACTTGTAGATTTCCTATCAAATCTTGATAAAGGTTTATTTAATAACTCTTCGTCTTGCCTCAAGGCATTAAGAGAAGTATGTAATAGCCCATCCTTCAATGCTAGCAACTCAATAGCCTGTCTTGAAAAAATGTTTTTATTTTTAAAGAATGGCTTGAGGAAGAAGTTAGCATAGATACGTGGTTTCCTTCTATTGAGCTGAATATAGACTTAAAAATTCGACGTTTTGATTTTATAAAAATCTGCGGTAATACCTGCAAGCACAGTCTTGGCAGACTTACTAAAACAGCAAATGATCTGCGCAAAATATTTCAAAATAATGGTAAAAACATATCAGAAGAAGAATCATTCCTAGCGCTTGAAGACTTCCATGAAAGGTTTCATACAGGCATATTAAGCTACCACGCTAGCTACCTTTGTGAAATGATAAATAATATTCGCTGGGGGATACATTTATATTTGCTTCCAGAGTTTCAGCGTAGTCATACATGGATAAATAGGGATGAAGGTAGTTATAAGTACTTGATTCCTTGTAATATAAAAACCCAGTTTACGAAAAACTGTTACTGGGAGTTAATGAATGAAGTTAGGAGGAAGCCTCATGTTCAACCGTTCTCCGCTGATAAAGATCTTAAAATTGAGTATTAAGTAGCTTTCGGGGTACAATAATTTTGTTGTTTTCGATGGCGCAATTTATGCGAGTGTTATTTGCAACTCGGTAAGTGGGTTGTTTCTAGTTAATTCATCATTTTTGGCGGATGCCGCGGCTTCGTCACTTATCCCACTTACGCCAAAAGTAACTTTGAAAAGGTTGGTTAAGTCGAAGGCGTCACCCAACAAAGTTATAGGCTCACGCCTGAAGTTCAGTTGCTAGCGTTGAGCCGAGGTAAATTAATATCTAGCTCAGCTCTTTTATTGCTCTACTTATCCCATCTAAACTCAGCGCATACATGCGGTTGTTCATTAGCTGCTTTATAAAATCAATTGATTGATAGTACGGCCAGTGTTCAACGGGTTGTGGGTTGAGCCACGCGACTTTATCAAAGTGATTTGTTATACGTTGCAACCATGCACTGCCGGGCTCTTCATTGTAATGCTCTACCGAGCCGCCCGGGTAGGCTATTTCGTATGGGCCCATAGTGGCATCACCCACAAATATTACTTTATAGTCGCTGGTAAACTTGTTTATGAGCGTCATGGTGTCAATAACGTTTGAATGGCGGCGCGCATTGTCTTGCCATACGTGCTCGTATAAACAGTTATGAAAGTAGTAAAACTCTAGGTGTTTAAATTCGCCGTGGGCGGCGCTAAATAATTCTTCGCAGGTATGAATGTAGTCATCCATTGAGCCGCCAATATCAAATAGCATCAATACTTTTACGGCATTATGGCGCTCGGGTGCCATTTTTACATCTAGCATGCCGCCTTGTTTGGCAGTTGCACGAATGGTCTCGTTTAAATCAAGGGTGTCGCTTGCGCCAGTGCGGGCAAATTTGCGTAGCTTTTTAAGGGCCAGTTTTATGGTGCGTGAACCAATTTCGAGGTCAGAATCTAGGTTACGGTATTCGCGCTTATCCCACACTTTTACTGCTTGGCGGTTGCGGTTGCCGTCTTGTCCTATACGCACGCCTTCTGGGTTATAGCCGTATGCACCAAAAGGTGATGTACCGCCGGTGCCCACCCATTTATTGCCGCCAGCGTGGCGTTTTTGTTGCTCTTCTAAACGCTCTTTCAGGGTTTTCATTAGCTCGTCTAGCCCACCCATCGCTTTTAGTTGGGCTTTTTCTTCATCGCTTAGGTGCTTTTCAAACTCTTTACGCAACCAATCTTCAGGTAGGTTGTGTTGCTGCTTTAAGCTCTCGAGCAGGTCTAAGTCGGCAATACCGCTAAAGTAGTCGCTAAAGGCTTTGTCAAACCTGTCAAAATGAGTTTCGTCTTTTACCATTATGGTACGGGCTAGATGGTAAAAGGCGTCTACGTCGGCAAATATAACGCCTTTTTTTAAGGCGTTAATTAAATCGAGCAGCTCGCGCAGGCTTACCGGTAGGCGGTATTTGCGCAGTTTGAAAAAAAACTGTACTAACATATAAGGGCCTGTTTATCTTTCGAGGTTAAATTTGCAGCAGTGTGTTTGGTATTTAGGCAAGGCAGAGCCTATGTAGTGTGGTTATTCCCCATAAATAGGCGATAACACAGCATAAATACCAAACACGCGCTGCCTGAAGGTTCGTTCTAGGGACGATTAACTCTTTGTTGCTCGGCTTTTACTTAGCCCACTAGGTTACAAACCTCGCGCCATGATTAAATCGTCCCTAGTTAGAACAAATTTTAATCCTGAAAGGTCAACAGGCCCTAGCGACGGCTCATAAACGCGAGTTTTTCGATTAGACTTATGTCTTGCTCGTTTTTAAGTAAGGCGCCAAACATTGGCATTAAACCGCCTTTTTGTGCTTTGTCGTGCAGTGTTTTTGCGTCTATGTCTTCTGCCATTAAAAGCTTTAACCAATCGAGTAATTCGCTGGTGGAGGGCTTCTTTTTCAGGCCATTGGCTTCACGTAAGTTAAAAAATACCTCTAGCGCTTGGCGTACTAAATCTTGTTTAACATTGGGGTAGTGTACGTCAATAATTTGCTGCATTTCGTCACTACTTGGAAAATCAATATAATGAAAAAAGCAGCGGCGTAAAAAGGCATCTGGCAATTCTTTTTCATTGTTTGAAGTGATGATCACAATAGGGCGCTCTTTGGCTACAATGCGCTCGTTGGTTTCATAAACATGAAACTCCATTTTATCGAGTTCGAGTAGTAAATCGTTTGGGAACTCAATGTCGGCTTTATCTATTTCATCAATTAAAAGTACAGGGCGTTTACCGTTAAGCTCGGCATAGTTAAACGCTTGCCACAGTTTACCTTTAACAATATAGTTGCCAATGTTGTGTACGCGTTCGTCACCGAGTTGGCTGTCGCGCAGGCGCGATACGGCATCGTACTCGTACAAACCTTGCTGCGCTTTGGTGGTCGATTTAATGTGCCACTGAATAAGCTCGGTATCTAAACTTTTTGCAAGCTCTTCGGCCAACATGGTTTTACCCGTGCCTGGTTCACCTTTAATTAATAATGGTTTTTCGAGCATAATGGCAGCATTTACAGCCTGTTTTAGCGAGCTGCTTGCGATGTAATTGTCAGTAGAATTAAATTGCACGGTTTACCCTTGTCTGGTCTGAGCAGTATTGAATGGGCTTATAATGCCACAGTTAATCTGCAGGTCCAAGGTAGGCAAAACGAGGTATAGTTTTACCCTCTTTTTCAACGGTTTCTAAAAACATACTAAGTGGGCGTGCCCAAATACCAAATTCACCGTACAAGGCCTGGTAAATAACTAGTTGCTCGTCTGTTTCGCTATGGGTTGCTTGATATAAAACTTTGTACTGCGGGCCTTTGTAGTGTTGATATAAACCTGATTTGAGGGAAATTGGTTTTATTGCTGTAGTCATGTTTTGATCTCTTGTATAATTTACGTTTGCACTTTGAATGCTAACTAATTTGCCAATATTATGAACTATATTTCGTTAGATGATTACAAAAAGGCGTGGGTTTTTCGCCATAAAGATATTCCGGTATCAAGCGATGACGCAGTTAAAATAAAACCAATGAGTGACGAGCGCGCAGCGGTGCTTTGGAGCACAATGGTAAGTCGTGAGTTTGACCACCCCGATTTTTTTGATGACAGCATGTGGTGCGGCCAAGATAAAAGCTTTAGTGGTGAAGTTAACTGGGAAGCTGCTTGGGAAAATGGCGATGCTTTACCACCTCAAGAAATTTTAGAGTTTTTAGGATGGGAAGCAAATACCACTGTTTATTTTTGTATGGCACGCGACAATATTATTGAGACGTCGTTTGATGTATTTAAACGTAATTGGCAAAATTTTATGTTTTTAGCCGATGGCAGTTTACTAATTGGTAAAAAACGCAACAGTGTTGTGCAATTTTTAGAGTCGGGGAAAGCTAAGTTAGGTGAAAAGCCAAGCGCTTAATTTATTATGCATGCTTAAAAACTATTCAGTACTGTGTTATAAAACAGTTATCTGAATGTTTTTGAGTAGAACAATTGGTCGCGAAAAATCAGTCACTTGGTGAACAGCAGCAAGTTGAAATTTGGCAAACTGATGCGCAAAAAGCGCTTTATGCGCAGTTGTGCAATGCATTTTATCAGCGAGAAGTTCAGCGGTTAGTTGCTGAACCTAATGCCGATAAGCTGCGTAGGCAGTTAAAAAGTTTGCCTTATTACATTGAACGAGCTGCATCGCTTGTAGTAAACGGGCATTCACCTTTTACGCTTGATGCACAAAATGGCACGTGGCTCGAAAAACAAAAAGCAACACCGCCCGATGTAAATGAACAAGCCAATGAACTTTTTTTTCATGCACATGCCAAAGTGGGGTTGATTGTTCCTGTTATAGTAAACCAATATGACAAGTTACACCTCAGAATAGACAGCATTGATCAGGTGTCTGAAAATAAGTTGCATTGCAACGAGCTAGGGTGGTTTGATTTTTTAGGTAATGCCCTAGAGCAGCAATATGCACAACTTTTAAAGCCAAGTAAGTTGAGTTTAGCCGCTGCGTGCTGTGGGCATCAGTGGCAGTTTTCAAAACGTTGCACGCCACGTATTTTATCATTACGTGAAATGCTACTGGCAGGGAATATTAACTGGCGCAATATAAAACGTCCTT
Source organism: Pseudoalteromonas sp. 10-33 (assembly GCF_001469195.1). NCBI lineage: Bacteria > Pseudomonadati > Pseudomonadota > Gammaproteobacteria > Alteromonadales > Pseudoalteromonadaceae > Pseudoalteromonas > Pseudoalteromonas sp. 10-33. The sequence goes on from NZ_LOFI01000001.1 coordinate 491,102, forward strand.
TAGCTTAGTTAAGCTAAAACTTTTAAATTATTAAATAAGGAGTGTTAAATGCGTGTTTTTCAAGTTTGTTTACTGTGCTTAGCACTGTTTGTTCAATACAGATTATGGTTTGGCCAAAATGGTGTGCAAGACTACTCGCGCTTAAAAGGCGCGGTGGCAACCCACCAAGACACGAACGAAAAGCTAATAAAACGTAATAAAGTGCTTAAAGCCGATATAGAAGATTTAAAACTTGGCCTTGAAGGCATTGAAGAACGTGCTCGTAACGAATTAGGAATGATTAAACCGGACGAAACATTTATTCGTGTTTTACCGGGTAACCAATATGAGAAATAAACAAACCATAGTCGCGATTGTACCCGCAGCGGGTGTAGGCAGCAGAATGAAGCACAATGCACCTAAACAATATATACAATTAGCGGGTAAAACAATTTTAGAACACACCCTAACAAAACTATCTCAATTACCACAACTACAAGCTATTGTTGTTGCCCTCAGTGATACAGATCCATACTTTGACGATTTACTACTAACAGATGCTCGTATCGTTCGAACTACTGGTGGAAAAGAGCGAGCTGACTCAGTGCTAAATAGTTTGTTATTTTTAGCACCTAACCCACCAGATTGGGTATTAGTGCACGATGCAGCGCGCCCGCTGGTGGACATAACAGATATAGAGCGTCTGATTAATGAGTGCCTTAGTGCAAATGAAGGCGGGATTTTAGCCAGTAAAGTAAAAGATACCATTAAACGTGGCGGTACACACTCAAAGCAAACCGTACCAAGGGATGATTTATGGCAAGCGCTCACGCCTCAATTTTTTAAGTACAATGATCTTAAAGATGCGCTGCAAAATGCGTTACAAAATGGCGCAACTATTACTGACGAAGCCAGTGCTATTGAGTGGGTAAATCAACCAGTAAAGCTTGTAGCTGGTCGCAGCGATAACATTAAAATAACCACGCCAGAAGACTTAGCTTTGGCGGGGTTTTTATTAAATAAACAACAAAACGAGAGCGCAGTATGATACGAATTGGCCATGGTTTTGACGTTCATAAATTTGGCGGCGAAGGCCCGTTAACTTTATGTGGTGAAAAAATTGATTACCCGCAAGGCTTTTTAGCACACTCTGATGGCGATGTAGCTATTCATGCATTATGTGATGCTATTTTAGGTTCACTTGCTATGGGGGATATTGGTAAGCACTTTCCTGATACAGCGAGCGAATATGAAAATATAGACAGCCGTATTTTGCTTCGTCATGTTGTTAAATTAGCTAAAGACCAAGGTTACGTTTTAGGTAATGGCGATGTAACTATTGTGGCACAAGCACCAAAAATGCTACCGCACATACAGGCTATGCGCGTAAATTTAGCCAGCGATTTAAACTGCGATCTTAGCCAAATAAATGTTAAAGCTACCACAACCGAAAAGCTCGGTTTTGAAGGGCGCAAAGAGGGTATTTCTAGTCATGCAGTGGTTATTATGAGTAAAGAACCTACGAGTACAACAAACGCATGAGCGACTTAAATTATTTATACGGTGCGCCACTTTCTAAAGCTGATTTTAAAACCATTGCTGAAGACTTTATGGTGGATGAAGAGCTGGGTATTGAGTTTACTGGTAGTGGTGAGCATATATGCTTGCAGGTGGTTAAAAAGGGCGAAAATACACAATACGTGGCTAAAATTATCGCTCAAAAGGCCGGGGTATCGCCTCGTGAAGTAAGTTATGCAGGCATGAAAGATCGCCATGGTGTGTGTAGTCAATGGTTTAGTGTAAAAGTACCAATTAAAAAGCACATAGATTTTACAGAGCTTAACAGCGAGAGTATTTTTGTAGTATCTCAGCAGCGCCATGAGCGAAAGCTACGAACGGGTTGCCACAAAGGCAATAAATTTACCATTACTCTTCGTAATGTAACCGAGCCGCTTGATATATTATGCCGCATAAACGCGGTTCGCGCGGGTGTACCTAATTATTTTGGCGAGCAGCGTTTTGGTCGCGATGGTCATAATTTAGTGATGGCCGAAAAAATGTTTGCTGGCGAGCGTATTCGCGATAAAAAGTTACGCGGTATTATTATTTCAGCTGCGCGTTCACATATTTTTAATCAGCTTGTAAGTTTACGTGTAAAAGAGCACGGTCTGGCTAAAACGATGCATCGCGAAGTGTTTATGCTCAGTGGTAGCAATGCGTTTTTTGAAGATGCGATTAACGACGAAAACATAGAACGTTTAGCTTCTGGCGATATAGTTATGTCGGCACCAATGGCTGGTAAAAGTGATAAAGGGTTAACTGAGCAAGAAAAAATATGGCTTAAACCGTATCAAGCATGGTGCGATGGCTTAGGTGAGTTAGGGCTTAAAAATGAGCGCAGAATGTTACGTTTGATTCCTGATAGTTTAGCTGTAGAAACGCTAGATGACGCGACCCTTAAGCTCAGTTTTGGTTTACCCAAAGGGTGTTTTGCCACCGCGTTATTACGTGAGCTGGTGGACTATAAAGATGCAAGTCCCAAAGAGCGAAAAGATAAGGATGATGGCATAAATGAAAATACTGTTAAGTAACGATGATGGCGTTAATGCTAAAGGCATAGCGGTTTTATATAACGCACTTACGCAAATTGCAGACGTCACTTTGGTGGCTCCAGACCGTAATTGCAGTGGTGCGAGTAACTCGCTAACATTAATGAACCCATTGCGGGCAACACCGCTAGAAAACGGATTCATATCGGTCAATGGCACACCTACCGATTGTGTGCATTTAGGTGTTAATCAATTGGTTTCAGAAAAACCAGACTTAGTAGTGGCAGGTATTAACCATGGTGCCAACTTAGGTGACGATACGCTTTACTCTGGCACTGTTGCCGCTGCTACTGAGGGGCGTCATTTAGGGTTGCCTGCAATTGCGGTTTCCCTTTGCTCACACCATGGCGAGCACTTCGAAACAGCTGCAGCGGTCACAGTCAATATTATTAAAGAGCTTGCATCGCACCCATTACCAAAAGATCAAATCATTAATATTAACGTGCCCGATGTTCCGCTAAGCGAGTTAAAAGGTGTGCAGGTTACGCGTTTAGGTGCTCGGCATAAAGCCGAAACCATGACCAAGCAAACCGATCCATGGGGAAGAAGTATCTATTGGTATGGCTCGCTTGGTACTGAGAGTGATGCAGGCGAAGGAACAGACTTTTATGCAATTAATAATGGCTTTGCATCTGTAACACCTTTAAGCGTTGATATGACAGCGCACGACAGCATAAATGCCCTTGGAAACTGGTTATCTGATTTGGAAATAAACCGTGCTTGCTAATTACACACGCAGCGCGAAAGTATTATCAGATTTACTTAAACGTGAAGGCGTTGAGGATCAAGGTGTACTTGATGCTATTGCAAATATACCGCGTCATTTATTTATTGATGATGTGTTGCAACATAAAGCTTATGAAAATACTGCGCTACCTATAGGCCAAGGACAAACTATTTCACAACCCTATATTGTTGCCCGTATGACTGAGCTACTTAGGCTTGCAGGTGTGCGCGATAAAGTATTAGAAATTGGCACGGGCTCTGGCTATCAAACAGCGGTGCTTGCTAAAACGTTTACTAAGGTTTACTCGGTAGAGCGTATAAAAGCACTGCAATGGCAAGCAAAACGTCGCTTGCAGCAGCTTGATTTATACAACGTAACAATGAAGCATGGAGATGGCTGGCAAGGTTGGCAATCTCAAGCACCATTTAACGGTATTATTGTTACGGCTGCGGCTGCTACCTTACCTCAGGACTTGTTAAGTCAATTAGCCGATGGCGGTGTATTATTAGCGCCGATTGGTGAAGTTGAGCAAAAGTTAACAATGGTTATTCGAAAGGGCGAAAGCTTTACAGAACATGTTATTGCACCAGTAAGATTTGTACCTTTGGTGCCTGGTGATATTGAATAGGAATTCACTTTGAAGTTGTTTACTAAGTTGTACGATATGGCCCTAGTATGGGCAAAGCACCGTCATGCGGAGCGTTATTTAGCAGGAATGAGTTTTGCTGAGTCTGTTTTTTTTCCAATCCCACCAGATGTAATGTTAGCGCCAATGTCGCTTGCACAACCTAGCAAGGCGTGGCGTTTTGCAAGCTTTACTACCATTGCTTCTGTCCTGGGCGGTGTAATTGGTTATTTACTTGGATTTTGGCTTTTTGAACCTGTTGTAGAGCCGCTAATTGCACAAATGCATTGGCAAGAAAAGTTTGATGTAGCGTTAAATTGGTTTAAAGAGTATGGCGTTTGGGTGGTATTTTTAGCTGGCTTTTCACCCATACCTTATAAAGTATTTACAATTGGTGCTGGCGTTTTACAGATGGCATTTTTCCCCTTTTTAATCGCTTCAGCAATTGGGCGCGGCGCCCGATTTTTTCTGGTTGCAGCGCTTATGAAATGGGGGGGAGCGCAAATGGAGAAAAAATTACGTCAATATATTGAAGTGCTTGGCTGGGCATTAGTGGTATTAATTGCTGTTGCGTACTTTTTATTGCGTTAAGCTACATAAAATAGCGTTATTTAAACATGGAGAAAAGTACGATGAATAAACAATTTATACTTTATGTTGCTTTGTTCATTAGTGTTTTTCTCTTTGGTTGTTCATCTCGCCACGTTCCGGCTCCTGTTAGTAGTTTAAATAACAATGTTAATGACTCAAATCATTTAATTAACATTGTGGGTGGCAAATACACAGTACAAAAAGGCGATACGCTTTATTCTATCGCGTTTAGCGCAGGGAAGGATTTTAGAGAAATTGCTGAAAACAATTTAATTTCAAGCCCTTATGTTATATACCCCGGCCAGTCAATATCCCTGATATCCACGAGCAAAAAAATAAAAAGCTCAAAAAAATATACGAATTTGAGTAAAAAGTCTATAAAAAACACACAAAATAATAACAAAAAATTAAAGAAAGGACTTGATCAGCCAAAAAAACGAGAGTATGTTCAAAAACAAGCCAGTAATAAAGTTAGTAACCAAAAGCAGTTATCGAGCGGTAAATTAGCGTGGTTTTGGCCAGCAAAGGGCAAAATTACCAAACGCTTTTCTAATAAGGAAAACGGCTATAAAGGCTTACAAATTACTAATAAAATGGGGGCTACAGTTTTAGCCGCTGCACAAGGAACGGTGGTGTATGCGGGTAACGCTCTTCGAGGCTACGGTAATTTAATCATTTTGAAACATAATGATGATTATCTAAGTGCTTATGCACATAACTCGAAATTACTTGTAAAAGAAAAGCAAAAAGTTAAGGCAGGACAAAAAATAGCAGAAATTGGCAATTCAGAGTCTTCGGTTACCGCGCTTCGCTTTGAAATTCGTTACCGGGGGAAAGCTGTCAACCCTGCTAAATACCTTCCTTAGATTTTAGGTATTGATAATTGCTCTGGAGAAGGCTTATGGCTAATGCAGCAAAAATTGAAAAAAATATCAGCAATGACGACAAGTTTGATGAAAACACCGTTGAAGAAGCAACACCGTTACTTGAAAAAGTAGATGACGAAGACATATTTGCAAAAGAAGAAGTTACTAAAAACCTTGATGCCACACAACTTTACTTAGGTGAAATAGGTTTCTCTCCATTATTAAGCGCAGAAGAAGAAGTATTTTTTGCTCGCAAATCTTTAAAAGGCTGCGAAGCCTCTCGTAAACGCATGATTGAAAGCAATTTACGTTTAGTTGTTAAAATTGCCCGTAGATACAATAACCGTGGACTTGCACTACTTGATTTAATTGAAGAAGGTAACTTAGGTTTAATTCGCGCTGTTGAAAAGTTTGACCCTGAGCGCGGGTTTAGATTTTCAACTTACGCAACATGGTGGATACGTCAAACAATTGAACGTGCCATTATGAACCAAACACGCACCATTCGTTTGCCTATCCATGTAGTGAAAGAGCTTAATGTTTACTTACGTACAGCACGAGAGTTAACCCAAAAGCTCGACCATGAACCAACTGCTGAAGAAATAGCTGAGTGCTTAGATAAGCCAGTTGAAGACGTAACCAAAATGCTACGTTTAAACGAAAAAATAGCCTCGGTTGATATGCCTATTGGCGGCGAAAACGACAGCGTACTGCTAGATATTTTACCTGACGAAAAAGGCAATGGTCCAGAAGGTGAAGTACAAGACAACGAAATTAATAAGCACATTGTTGATTGGTTAGGAGAGTTAAACCTCAAGCAACGTGAAGTGCTCGCTCGCAGGTTTGGGTTACTCGGCTACGAGCCATCTACACTTGAAGATGTAGGCCGGGAAATAGGCCTAACACGAGAGCGAGTAAGACAAATACAAGTCGAAGCACTACGTCGTTTAAAAGATATTTTGCAACAAGAAGGGTTAAGCACTGATAGCTTATTTAATCAGTTTTCTTAATAGCACATTTAAGGCCTTACAAGGCTGGAATAAAAAAGCCGAAGAAATTAATCTTCGGCTTTTTTATGTTTTTTACAAGGCAAACTTAAAGCAATGTTTTTAATTTATAAAGCAATTCGTGAGCTTGTCTGGGTGTTAAGTTATCTGGATCAATTGACTTTAACTGTTCTTCCACTTGTGAAGGCTCAATAATTGCTTCGTTATTAAATGAAAATGTTTGTTGTTCTGTATTAGGCGCCGTTACACTTTGATGGTTTTCAAGTAGCTTAAGTTTTTGTTTAGCTTGCGCAATTACAGCTTTAGGTACGCCTGCAAGAGCGGCGACTTGTAAACCAAAGCTTTTGCTTGCTGCACCGTCTAGCACGGTATGCATAAATGCGATTGTGTCATTATGCTCTATTGCATCTAGGTGAACGTTTACAAGGCCTTGAGTTTGCTCTGCAAGCTCTGTAAGTTCAAAGTAGTGTGTTGCAAATAGTGTTTTAGCTGAAATTTTTGATGCTAAATGATCGGCCGTGGCATACGCAAGCGAAAGCCCGTCGTAGGTGCTTGTTCCTCGCCCAATTTCATCCATTAACACCAACGACTGCGCTGTCGCATTATTTAAAATAGTGGCGGTTTCGGTCATTTCAACCATGAAGGTTGAGCGGCCAGAGGCTAAATCATCACTTGCACCGATACGCGTAAATATACGGTCTATATTACCTATTTTCGCGCTATCAGCAGGCACATAGCTGCCAATGTGCGCCATGAGTACAATAAGCGCTGTTTGGCGCATATAGGTTGATTTACCACCCATATTTGGACCTGTAATAATCAACATTTTGCGCTGGCTATTCAGCTCTACAGGATTTGCAATGAAGGGTTCTTTCATTACTTGCTCTACAACGGGGTGACGGCCTTGTTTAATGCTAATGTTGTCGTTGTCGCATAACTCTGGTTTAGCATAATTAAGCGCAAAGGCGCGCTCTGCTAAGTTGTTTAGCACATCTAAGTCAGCAAGCGATGCGGCCATTATTTGCAGCTGTTCAATGTGAGGGGCTATAAATTCAAATAACTCTTCGTATAGTTGTTTTTCAAGCGCGAGTGCTTTTGATTGGCTACCAAGTACTTTGTCTTCATGCTCTTTAAGCTCAGGAATAATATAGCGCTCATTATTTTTAAGCGTCTGGCGACGAATGTAATCAGCTGGTACTAAATGAGAATTAGCACGGCTTACTTCTATGAAAAAGCCGTGCACTCGGTTATAGCCAATTTTTAATGTGCTAATACCTGTGCGTTCACGCTCGCGTTGTTCAAGCTGCTCAAGTACATTTGTGGCACCTTTACTTAGGTTACGCCACTCATCTAATTCACTATTATAACCAGGTGCAATTACGCCCCCATCACGAATAAGTACTGGTGGATTATCAATAACAGCACGCTCTAGTAATGCTTGTAGCTCAGGTAGTTCTGGCGAGTGTTTGATAATACTCGCTATGCGCGGGTCGCTCGCATCATTTAATAAGTTATGTAGTGGTGCAAGTGCCTGTAGTGCACTGCGCAGGCGTGTTAAATCTCTTGGGCGTGCAGTACATAATGCTAAACGCGCTATTACACGCTCTATATCACCAATATCTTTTAGCGACTCGTGTAATTCGCCGCAAAGTTGTACGTCTAAAATTGCGCTAATAGCATTTAGGCGAGAATTAAGCTCGTCTTTATTTCGAACAGGTGTATGAATGCGGCGTTTTAATAAGCGCGATCCCATTGCTGTAGCGGTTTTATCAAGTACTTGGGCAAGCGTATTTTCAAACCCGCCAGATAGGTTAACAGTAAGCTCTAAGTTTTTACGGGTTGCGGCATCTAAAATAACAGCATGCTCGTTATGTTCAAGCGTAATGGCGCGAATGTGAGGTAAAGCAATTCGTTGTGTATCTTTTACGTATTGCATTAAACAGCCGGCGGCTACGAGTGCAGTATGTGCTTTATCTACACCAAAGCCGACTAAATCTTTTGTACCAAATTGATCGCATAATAAGTGCTGGGCCGTATCTAAATCGAACTCCCATTCAGGGCGGCGGCGAGCGCCTTTGATATGCTCAATCAAATGGGTGTTTTCAAAGCTTTCGCTATATAAAAGTTCTGCTGGTGACAAACGCTGTAGTGTCGAACTAAATGCCTCATCGGTACTGACCTCTACAATGTTAAAACGACCAGAATTTATATCAAGGTAAGCGATTCCGTATTGGCCCTTTTTATTCTGCCAAACACTAGTCAGTAAATTGTCTTGTCGCTCTTGTAGCAGCGCTTCATCCGAAATGGTGCCCGGTGTTACAATACGCACTACTTTTCGCTCAACAGGACCTTTACTGGTTGCTGGGTCGCCAACTTGTTCACAAATAGCAACAGATTCGCCCATTTGTACTAAACGGGCTAAGTAGTTTTCTACGGCATGATAAGGTACACCGGCCATAGGAATTGGGTCGCCACCGGCTTTGCCGCGCTGGGTTTGCGAAATATCGAGCAATTGCGCTGCACGTTTTGCGTCGTCAAAGAAAAGCTCATAAAAATCACCCATACGATAAAACAATAAAATATCGCGATGCTCTGATTTTATTTTTAGATACTGCTGCATCATAGGGGTTTGTTGTTTTATAGTGTGTGGTGCAAAAAGATCAAACGACATGTATTTACCCAAAGGCTGAATATGGAATTACATCAAGAGATTAAAACACTTGCTGCGCAATTAGGTGCTATTTTAACGGATAAATGCTTATGGATCACTACTGCTGAATCATGTACAGGTGGAGGGGTCAGTTATGCCCTCACAGATACCCCCGGTAGCTCTGGATATTTAGGCCGAGCTTTTGTTACATACAGCAATGAAGCGAAGCACGAATTACTCAATGTAGCGACGAATACGTTAGAGCGATATGGTGCTGTGAGCGAGCAAACAGTAAAAGAAATGGCGCTGGGTGCAAAAAATATCGCTAATGCTGACGTTGCTATTGCTATATCGGGTATAGCTGGGCCGGGTGGAGCAACACAAGATAAGCCTGTAGGTTTTGTATGGTTTTGCCTACAAATTGCAGATAAACAATTTACATTTAAACATATATTTAGTGGTGACAGGGCAAGTGTAAGAGCCCAAGCTATTGAATTTTCATTAAAATTTGCGATTAAAAAGATAAAGTTATAAATTTTGCTTGATACTGTGATTTCATACAGTATACTTGTTTGCATTAGCCGGATTTGGAGAACAAAATGAACGATAATAAACAAAAAGCGTTAGATGCAGCCCTATCACAAATTGAGCGTCAATTTGGTAAAGGATCAATCATGAAGTTGGGTGACAACAAAGCCCTAAATATTGACGCCGTGTCTACAGGTTCACTAGGGATCGACATTGCTTTAGGCATAGGCGGTTTACCAATGGGTCGTATTGTAGAAGTGTATGGTCCTGAATCATCGGGTAAAACTACGCTGACTTTGCAAGTTATCGCACAGGCTCAAAAAGAAGGCAAAACATGTGCCTTTGTTGATGCTGAGCATGCTCTAGATCCAGTATATGCACAAAAACTAGGTGTTAACATTGATGAGCTTTTAGTATCTCAACCAGATACGGGTGAGCAAGCGCTAGAAATTTGTGACATGTTAGTACGTTCAAGTGCGGTTGACGTGGTTATTGTCGATTCTGTTGCTGCACTTACACCAAAAGCTGAAATTGAAGGCGACATGGGCGACTCGCACATGGGCTTACAAGCACGTTTAATGTCGCAAGCATTACGTAAGCTTACGGGTAATATTAAACGTTCTAATACGTTATGTATTTTCATCAACCAAATTCGTATGAAAATTGGTGTAATGTTCGGTAACCCTGAAACAACAACCGGTGGTAACGCACTTAAGTTTTACGCGTCAGTTCGTATTGATATACGCAGAATTGGTTCTGTAAAGGAAGGCGATGAAGTTGTTGGTAATGAAACGCGTGTTAAAATTGTTAAAAATAAGGTAGCGCCTCCGTTTAAACAAGCCGAATTTATCATCATGTATGGTGAAGGTATTTCTAAGCAAGGTGAACTAATTGATTTAGGTGTTAAGCACAAAATTGTTGAAAAAGCAGGTGCTTGGTACAGTTACAATGGCAACAAGGTAGGCCAAGGTAAAAATAATTCGATAAAATTCCTAAAAGAAAATGTAGAAATTGCGAACGAAATTGAAGGCAAACTACGCGATATGTTATTGCTTAAAGCGACAATTGAGCCAGAAGACGGTGAAGATGTGCTAGGTGATGAAGGCGACCTTTAAGCTTTACAATGTTCTCTAAGCTTGATTTGACCCGAGCTTTATAAAAACGCTAACCAGTAATGGTTAGCGTTTTTTTATGTTTAAACATCTATTAAGTCAATAATAACGATTCGCTTAACTAGCTGAGCTATTTTTGCGAAAGTAAGTCCAAATAGCATTAGGTTGATTTCCTAAATTATTATTGCGGGTGCTATTACAAATTAAAAAACGACACAGAGTATGTGTCGTTTAAATTAAGTTATATAAAGACGTTTAATTTGCTTTATAACTGCCAATTAACCGATAGGGCGTAGTTGCGTGGCGCGCCATAGTAACCTTGCGCCCAATATAGGCTATGTAAGTATTTTTCGTCAGTGGTGTTATTAATGTTAAAAGTAACCCCTACGTTTTGAGTGACTTTGTAGTTAGCCATTAAATCAAGAATACCGTAAGCACCTTGGTTTGTTGTTACAAGCGCTGCCCCCGTTGGATCTGATACTTGCACTCGGCTAACGGAATCTTGCCAGCGGTAGTTTGCGCCAAATGTTAAACCCTCAACAAGCGGTACTTGGTAAGTAGCGGCCACTTTTAATTGGTTCTCGGGGGTGTAGTCTTTTACTAAATCATCACCTTCAATGCTCAGGTTACTAAAGCTTATGCTTGCACTTAAGTCTTCGGTAAGTTTCCCACTTAGTTCTATTTCAAAGCCGTCGCTGTTAATACCTTCGGCACCGTAGTAGCGTGTATCACTTGGTAGTGAATCAGGAAGTGCGACTGCAAGCCCTTCTTGCTTAGCATCAAAATACGCTAAAGTTAAAAACACTTGATCGTCTAAAAGCTGTGCTTTTAAACCTATTTCACTACTTTTACCTGTAATTGGTGCAAGTTGTTCTGCGTTTATATCAAGTTCGTTTTGTGGCACGAACGTTTCGGTGTAGCTTGCATAAGCCGAGAGTGACTCAGTAAAGTCGTAAACAGCACCAACATAAGGGATTACTTCGCTGTCATCACGTGTTTGCGCTACACCATATGCTGTGCCTTTTGTTTCCCAGTCTGTATAACGAACGCCCGCAAGTATACTTAGTGGTGCACTTAGTTTTATGCGAGTTGAGATATAAGCTGATTGCTGTTTGTTTTCAATGTCACTACCGTTTAAACCGTCTGCAAGTGTTGCCTCTGGCGCTACTCCATCCCATGTATCAAGTGACGGCATGGCAGGAAAGCCATTGCCCGTAGTATAATCATAGAGTGACTGTTCGGTATAATCCATATTGGCTTGGCTTACCCCAAACGATAGGTCATGCTCTAAGCCAAATAAATCAAACTTACCACTGGCGTATAAATCAAACAGATCGTGTTTGTCTTCGTAATCATAACGACTAGCGTAACCTGTTAAGCCAAGTCCTGTTTCTTTATTAGGCGTGCCATAAACGTAAAAAAGCTCCGAGTCTTGCTCGTTTTCAATGTGTGCATAACGAGCAGTTGCAACCCATGTAGTCGACAAATTTTGTTCAAGAGTTACATAAACTTGCTCAGCGCTATTATCCCAGTATGACCAGTCAGAAGCGGTGCTGGTAGATGAATCGTAGTCTGTGGCTGAGCCATCAGTATAATAAAGTGGTAATGCTCCCCAAAGTGGGCTGTCGGCATCTTTTTGTTGATTAACGTAGTTAAGGCTTAGCGTTGTGTCATTTGTTATTTTGCCTTCGTAGGCTAAATAACCAATTGTTTTATCTGTTTCGTAACGATCTAAGTATGACTCGGCTTGTTGCTTAGTAAATACGGCGCGCACCGCATGTTCATCGTTTATAGGTGTTGAAACATCAAGCTCTAAACGCTTGTTATTCCAAGAACCATAAGATGCAGATGCATGAGCTTGTGTTATGTAAGTTGGCTTTTTAAGTACCATATTAACGGTTGCGGACGGGTTTCCTGCTCCCGTCATTAAGCCGTTGGCACCACGAACTATTTCTACACGGTCGTATATAGACGTATCTAAAGTACCTTGAATTGAACCTGAGCTTTGTGGAATACCTAAACCATCTACCTGAAAGTTAGTTATTTCAAAACCACGAGCTTTGAAGTAAGTTCGGTCTGTTTCTATTTGTTCTACTGTGACACCCGGTGTACTTTCAAGCACAGCGTTAATGTTGTCTAGTGAAAAGTCGTCCATTAGTGCACGTGATACAACAGATATGCTTTGCGGTGTTTCTTTAATTGAAAGGCCTAATTTTGTTGCAGACTGTGCTTCTTCGGTAATGTAATTTTTATGATGTTGCCCGTACACAGCTATTTTTTCTAGCGGGTCACCTTTTTTATTTTCTTCATCAGCAAATGCATAACCAGATAAAATTAAAGAGGTAACAAGGCTTAATTTTGACAAACGTAAAATAGTAGGGGACGACATAATGGTTCCAGTAAGTTTAAATTGGAATTTATGTTAATCTAAATGATATTGATTTGCAATTGCGTTGGTTGCTATTTTTTATTAATACCAATTTACTTAATTTAGTGGCTATTTTGAGCGAGGGGGGAGATATGCTAGATAGCTAGGCAAAAAACTCGCTATTTAGTTGTTCTCGGCAATTGCTCCTGTATTGCTCTACCTTCTGCATTCATGCAGTCGTAAATGAAAAATTTATTAATATAGGTAGCGACACGTTTAGCCCTGTAAAGTGATTAACTAGTATTATGGATTGGTACAAGTTCAATTTTATTTAACCAGGCGGGGGGCTTATGCTTTGAGGTTTAATTTACAGCAGCCTGTTTGGTATATGAGCTAATAAAATGTTAATCCTTAAAAATAAATAGGCTGTAATCGCTTCAACCCTTTATAAATTACTTAAATTGTTATGTAGACGCTTGCTGTAAATACGTAGGTTAAATACATAAAAAAGCGGCCTAGGCCGCTTAATTTATTAAGTCAACTTTAAAATTAAAAAGCGTATTTAACAGAGAATTGCAGGCGGTCTAAATCACCATCAACACCGCTTTGGGTTTCTCGTTCAGCATGTTTTAACTCTGCACCGAGCGTCAGGCGTTTAACTGGCGAGTATAAAATATTAGCGCTGTAACTTTGAGTCGATTCGGTTGGATCTCCAGAAACACTTAGCAAGTCGGTGTTATTATCTGCAGAAAAGAACGAGTAAAGGAATGTTGAGCGCCATTGGCTGCTCCATTTATGCTGATAAGCCACAAAGCCTGAAGTTGAGTCAATTGCGTCTAGTTCATCCCCATTAAGTACGGCACCATGAGCAACATTTAAACCCACATACCGACCTAACCCTTTACCTTGTGTAAGCATAAATTTAATGTTGTCGTCGCCTACTTTAAACATACCCGATGCACTAATACCAAATGACGTTTCATCGGCATCAATACTACCTACTTTATATGTTAATTGGCGAGCTAGCGCGGTAACGACAAGATTACCCCAATCCGCTTTGTGGGTATATCGTGCAGTAAAGTCAGGAAGTGACGCATCATCTGTTGCAACACGTGCTCCACCTGCTGTTGTAATTGTGCTTTCAGGGTTTTCTAATGAAAAAGACCATGCGCCAGTTGTGTATTTAATTTGAGCTTGGCGAACGAATACAGTTCCTTCAGCAGGGCCTACAAAGTCTAGCGTTTCAGGAAGGGCACCCACGTTTTGAAAGTTTGACCATGTTTGACCAAATAACCATCCGTCATAGGTTATAAAAGCATGGCGAATACGTGGTGCGAAGGAGTTTGATACGCGCTCATTACCACCAGCTGCAGATGCAAGAAAATCGATTTCAATTTTGCTGTTAATTTTTTTGCCGTTATCGAGTAAAGTCGACGTACCAAAATTAAAACGCGATTGACGTGCATGCATATCAAATACTGCATCTGAGCTGTCATCATCACCTACCGTTAGTGTGCTTGGCACATAAAAATCACGACCAACACTTGTACCAGCAGAGGCACCCGCTGAATAATCACTCCACATTGTGTCGAGTTTAATATATCCGCCGTAAGTGAACTCAGTGTCACCAATTTTTGCAGCCGTCGCTGCATAAGAAGTGCTTGATAGTGCACATAAAACAGCGCTTGCTGCGAGTGTTTTTAATGGAGTAAATTTCATACTGGTATCCCTTGTTTAGGCTACTTGTTGTTTATTATTTTTCACTCGTTTTTGCTCAATATTTGCTACAAGTACAAATTACGAATAAAAATAAATGTTGTCAGTGTGTTTAGTGTTTATAAATATTTTTGTAATTTTTAAACAATGCATGCAATAGGTTTGTTTGCTTAATTGTTCACCATAAATACTTTAGTTATGTGTAGTGTTTACTCAATTACCTATTGGTCTATAAGACTAAGGTTTAACAATTAGGTAGCTTCTTGTTACCTTTATTTAACACTTTGTATTGTTTACGTAAAAATATTTAAGTTTATTAATTATATAGTACAAACACGCAATAAGTAGGTGAGTACAACTAAGGTCTAATACTTAATAAAGCACTGCTGAGTAATCCTTGTTAAGAGCCTAAGGCAAGTAATTAAAACGGAGACTAAGATGTCACAAAGTATCTATCCAGTTCCTAAGCATATAAAAGACACAACACTCGTTGATAAAAATAAATATAATTCGATGTACCAACAGTCAATTAACGACCCTGAAAGCTTTTGGAAAGAGCATGGGCAACGTCTTGACTGGTCTACTCCTTATTCAATTGTAAAAAATACATCGTTCGATAAGGGCCATATCAGTATAAAATGGTATGAAGATGGTTATTTAAATGCATCTTACAATTGTATCGATCGCCATTTAAAAACCAAAGCCGATAAAGTCGCGCTTATTTGGGAAGGGGATGATCCGTCACAAAGTGAAAACATCACATACCAACAGTTACATGACGAAGTTGCCAAATTTGCTAATGGTTTAAAAAAGCTAGGCGTGAAAAAAGGTGACCGAGTTGCTATTTATATGCCTATGACTCCACAGGCAATTTATGCCATGCAGGCGTGTGCACGAATTGGTGCCATTCACTCGGTTGTTTTTGGTGGTTTCTCACCATCAGCAATTGCCGATCGCATAAAAGATTCAGGCGCAAAAGTGGTAATAACGTCAGACGAAGGTCGACGTGCGGGTAACTGCGTGCCATTAAAAGCGAATGTTGATGAAGCTGTGTTACAAGATTCTGTAACCACTATTGAGCATGTGATTGTCCACCAGCTGACCAAAGGGGAAGTTGATTGGCATGATCACGATATTTGGTGGCACGAATTAGTTGCTGACTTACCAGCACAGTGTGAACCGGAGCCAATGAATGCAGAAGATCCGCTATTTATTTTGTATACATCAGGTTCAACAGGCCAACCTAAGGGTGTTGTTCACACAACTGGCGGTTACTTAGTTTATGCGTCAATGACCCATGAGTACGTGTTTGATTTGCAAGACGACGATGTATATTGGTGTAGCGCAGATGTAGGCTGGATCACAGGGCACAGTTATATTGCATATGGACCGCTAGTCAACGGTTGTACACAAGTTGTATTTGAAGGCGTACCAACATACCCAACGGCAGGAAGAATGGGGGAAGTGGTCGATAAACATGGTGTCACTATTTTATATACCGCACCTACAGCGATTCGAGCATTAATGGCTAAAGGTGATGAACCCACAGCAACCTCAAATCGCGATAGTTTACGCATTTTGGGTTCTGTAGGAGAACCAATTAACCCAGAAGCATGGAACTGGTATTACGAAAGCATAGGAAAGTCTAATTGCCCAATTGTCGATACCTGGTGGCAAACAGAAACGGGCGGTATTATGATCACGCCATTACCGGGTGCAACAGATACAAAACCCGGTTCTGCAACACATCCGTTTTTTGGAATTGCACCGGCACTTTATGATGCTGAAGGGAATACACTAGAAGGTGCGGTTGACGGTAATTTGGTTATTTTAGATAGCTGGCCATCACAAGCGCGAACTGTTTATGGCGATCATGAGCGTTTTGAGCAAACTTACTTTAGCGCATACCCTGGAGTCTACTTTACAGGTGATGGTTGTCGTCGTGATGAAGATGAGTATTACTGGATCACAGGGCGTGTTGATGATGTGCTCAATGTATCTGGGCATCGCTTGGGTACTGCCGAAATTGAAAGCGCCTTAGTTGCACATGAAGCTGTAGCCGAAGCCGCCGTAGTCGGTTACCCACATAATATTAAAGGCCAGGGGATTTATGTTTACATTACGCCCAACGAAGGGGTCACGGTGAGTGACGAGCTTACAAAAGAGGTTCGAAATTGGGTTCGTAAAGAACTTAGCCCAATAGCCTCACCAGATATGATTCAATGGTCGCCGGGTTTGCCTAAAACACGCTCAGGTAAAATAATGCGTCGTATATTGCGTAAAATTGCTGCTAATGAACACCAGCAGCTAGGTGATACGTCAACACTTGCCGATCCGTCGGTTGTGGATGAGCTTATTGAAAATCGATTAAATCGTTAAATATGCGTTAAAAGCTTGATTACAAGTTAATTCTAAACGTAGTATATCGGCTGTTACTTAGGAATAAGTATCAGCCGAATATTTAGGAGTGAACCATGAGTCAGTTTTTAATAGCGGACGATCATCCGTTATTTCGTGAAGCACTAAAGGGCGCATTGAGCTCTAAATTTGAAGGGCTTGAAGTATTCGAGTCGTCAGATTTTGACAGTACATTGCAGGTGTTAAGCGAACAAGAAGATCTTGATATATTACTGCTAGACCTTCATATGCCAGGAAATGGCGATTTGTATGGTCTTATTCGTATCCGAGAAGAGCACCCAAGTTTACCCATTGCTGTGGTTTCAGGCAGTGAAGACGTTAATATTGTTTCTAAAGTAATGGGTTATGGCGCTATGGGATTTATTCCCAAATCATCACCATCTGACGATATTGCCAGTGCTATAAACCAAATACTTGAAGGCGATACGTGGCTGCCGAAAGAGCTTAAAAATAAAGTAGCCGAGATTGAAGGTGAAGACAGAGAAATTGCAGCGCAAGTCGCTTCGCTTACACCTCAGCAATACCGCGTTTTACAGTATTTACATGAAGGACTACTCAATAAACAAATTGCTTATGAGTTGCATATTTCAGAAGCAACAGTAAAAGCACACATTACCGCAATTTTTAGAAAACTCGGTGTCTATAACCGCACTCAAGCCGTACTTATCGCGGCTAAATTACAACTAGAGCCTATTGAGCCAGCTCAATAATAGTTTTAAGGGTTTTGAAGCGATTTATTACCGTTATATTTTACCCGCTATTTTGAATTGGTATTTTGGCGCAAGCGCATATTGACGGTTATGTTTTGAAACTCGCTAAATTTAGAGCAGGCGTAGGTTAACTCCTCTAGGCAGCGTCTGCTTAGCATTTATGCTTTTTTATCTTTTACTGATAAAAAAACACGCTTAATACCTATTCCTCCTTTTGTGTTATTTGACTTTACTCACAAACCATTCACCTTTTAAACATGATCTAAATTACAAATAATGCTAGGTTACGGCAATTTTATAACTTTAAGAGCAGGGTATGACAGACTCCACACACTCACCTAGCAACAACCCAAATAAGGGATTATTTAATCGGTTTTTAGCCACCGTCGAATTTTTAGGCAATATGCTGCCTCATCCAATTACACTATTTGCAATATTTGCAGTGGCGATTGTTGTGTTTAGCGGCATTGCAGATTGGTTTGGATTAAGTGCAATAGACCCTCGCCCGTTAGGCGCTCCAGGGCGCGCCGCTGACGGCGTTATTGAAGTCGTAAGCTTATTAAGCGCTGAAGGTTTACAACGCATTATGGCTGGGCTCGTTACCAATTTCACAGGGTTTGCTCCCCTAGGTACCGTGTTGGTTGCATTATTGGGTGTGAGCGTTGCTGAGCACTCGGGTTTGCTCTCTGCGGCTATGCGAGGCATGGTAATGGGCGCCTCTAAACGTTTAGTTACGTTTATGGTCGTGTTTGCCGCTATTATGTCAAATACGGCTTCAGAGCTTGGCTATGTGGTTTTAATTCCGCTCGCAGCGATGATTTTTCATAGCTTAGGGCGTCACCCATTAGCTGGCCTTGCTGCTGCATTTGCAGGTGTGTCGGGGGGCTATAGTGCTAACTTATTATTAGGTACTATTGATCCGCTCCTTGCAGGTATTACAACTCCTGCAGCTCAAATGATCGATCCAACCTATGTTGTTGGCGCAGAGGCAAACTGGTATTTCATGATGATATCGGTGCTTTTAATTTCAGTGCTGGGTACTTTAGTAACTGAAAAAATAGTTGAGCCACGCCTAGGCAAATATAATCCAGATGAAGCCAGTATTGACCTGTCACAAAACAGCATCGATACCCTTACCCAAAAAGAAAAGTCAGGTTTAAAATGGGCAGGCGTGTCTTTATTAGCAGTTTCTTTATTACTTGCTTGGACCATAGTTCCTGACGATGGCATTTTACGAAATCCTGCAACGGGTGAAGTCGCGGGCTCTCCTTTTTTAAAAGGGATTGTGGTTATTATTTTTGTGACATTTAGTATTCCTGGTTTTGTATATGGTCGTGTTGTTGGCACTATGAAAAACGATAAGGATGTTATTAACGCCATGAGTAAAAGTATGAGCTCGATGGGGTTATATATTGTTTTGGTATTTTTTGCGGCTCAGTTTGTAGCATTCTTTAAGTGGACTAATTTAGGCACTATTTTAGCTATAAATGGTGCGGCGCTTTTACAAGCTTTAAACCTGACAGGTCCTGAAGTATTTGTATTGTTTATTTTAATGTGTGCACTAGTAAACCTAAGCTTAGGCTCGTCGTCAGCGCAATGGGCGATTACAGCGCCTATTTTTGTTCCTATGCTTATGCTAATCGATTACGCGCCAGAAACTATTCAAGCGGCTTACCGTATTGGTGACTCGGTAACAAACTTAATAACCCCGATGATGAGTTACTTTGGTTTAATCCTTGCTGTGGCTGTTAAGTACAAAAAAGATATGGGAATAGGTACTCTGGTTGCCACCATGCTGCCATACAGCATTATATTTTTTATTGGGTGGGTCATTTTGTTTTATGTATGGGTATTTTTACTGGGCATGCCGGTAGGGCCTGAGTCTCCAACATATTACACGCCATAATTACTTATTATATGCGAACAATAAAAAGCCAGCTAAGCTGGCTTTTTTTATAAAATGAACGCGGGGTAACTACAAAAGCTTATACGCGTTAGCTAAACACCACGGTTTTATTACCATTTATAAATAGCTTGTGCTCTGAAGCAAGTTGCAACGCTTTACAAAAAACCGTTTTTTCAACGTCTTTCCCCATTTTTGCCATCATTTCAGCT
Organism: Pseudoalteromonas sp. 10-33; assembly: GCF_001469195.1. Lineage (NCBI taxonomy): Bacteria > Pseudomonadati > Pseudomonadota > Gammaproteobacteria > Alteromonadales > Pseudoalteromonadaceae > Pseudoalteromonas > Pseudoalteromonas sp. 10-33. The sequence goes on from NZ_LOFI01000001.1 coordinate 511,123, forward strand.
GTGTTAGCGTGAGTCACACTTGTCACGTCTTGCAAAATAATTGGGCCTTCATCTAATTCATTATTTACAAAGTGAGCCGTTGCACCAATAATTTTTACGCCGCGCTCAAATGCCTGATGATACGGTTTTGCACCAATAAATGCGGGTAAAAAAGAGTGATGAATATTAATAATTTTACCGTCAAATCGGCCTACAAATTCAGGGCTTAAAATACGCATATATTTGGCTAAACCAATTATATCTGGGTTATAACTAGCAATTAAATCACCTACTTGTTGGTCATGTTCACTTCGGCTTAGCCCAACATGCGATACCACATGAAATGGCACATCAAATCCTTTCGCAAGTGGTTCTAAGTCAGGGTAGTTAGCAATAACAGCGAGTACTTCAATATTAAGTGTTTGTTCAAACTGTTTTAATAGCATACCACCTAAGCAGTGTGCTTCTTTGGTGGCAAGCAACACTACTTTAGTTTTTGCATCGTCATGCAGTGCAAGCTTGGCGCCTTCAGGTAATAAAGCGCGTAGCTGCTCTAAAAAGTCACTTTGTGGTTGCCCTGTCAGCTCAGTGCGCATAAAAAAACGTTTCGCGTCTTTGTCTACAAATTCATTATTACGTGTAATGTTCAAGTTGTTTTTATGGCAAAGTCCGGTGATTTTAGCAATTAAACCTACATCGTCGGCACATTGGGTGGTTAGTATGTAACTCATTTTCCTCATTCTTACCCTGTGATTAATGTTTCATTATTTGTGTTTTAACACATAAAGCAAGGGCTTTGTGGGCTAATCAAATATTAATCATGTTATTGGGGGGCTTGCGTTAATTTTTAGTTTAATAATAGCTTGGCGTGATGGTAGAAGTAGAAAAATGCCACCCAATTACCAGTGGCATTTTTATAAATAAGTTAGGTTTTTGGCTTAGATGCCAAGTCGTCCTCTTGGCGTAAAAAACCAGCGGCTTCTTCATCGTCTTTAGTTAAAGCAGGTTGCATAGGCATTGCGCGGGTTTGTTGATTTAGCTGATGCAGTTGAGAGGCATTACCTAAATCGCGTTCACTCGTTATTGACGCAATTGATTCGCGGTCTTTCAAAAAGGCGATTACATCTTTTTTGATTGCTTGTAATTGACCTTCATCTTTGTGCATTTCCATAATATGGCGAGGATGTTCAAGGTTTTTCATACCTGTTGCGGCAAAGGTTGTCGAAACAATACGTGAAACAATAACCCAAGGCGTTATGCTGCTGCGTACTAGGGTGTTTTCAGAGCGTGTACTGTCGTGAATCCCTGTACCTGTTGATATTTTGGACTCTGTAAATGTGCCTTCACATTTAAAATACACCAGTAATGATTCAAATTGCATTTCGGCAAAAAACAAATGGGCACTGTTACTTAACAGCTGTGCAAAGGCTTTAATTAATACACCAATCAGTAATAAGTGAACACTTGCCATTAATAGCTCACTAAACTCTATAATATTTTGATTATTAAACGCTTGTTCAATGGTGTTTATATTTGCAGCTTCAATATAGTGGTAAATATTAATAAATGAATAAGCAAGTAATACGGTAAAGCTAAGCGCTGCAATGTAGAGCAAGTTACCGCTAATTAACGCAACTAAACGCGAAAGGCTAAACTGTCTACCTAAATCCATAGTGTGCAGTTTAGGTTGAATTTCTTGAATCATTTCACCTTTAAATCCGCCTTTACCTTCAATTTGCTCTTGTAGCTTAGGGTCTAATTCACGGTAAACCCTATTTGGTACTTCTTTGTAACGACGGTTTGCCATCACTAAATTATCAAGGTTTATAAAAATTTCGTCAGGGTGAACAGACTCTTGCCAGTTTTCTCGAAGTTCTGATACTTCTGCACTGGGGGTCACTACGTTTAAACGTGCTTTAATCATTACAAATACGAGAGCACAACTCAGTGCGGCTAGTATAATAATGGCTGTTAAATACAGCCCTGCATTGAGGCTGGGTAATTGTTCTAGCCAGTTGTCTATTTGTTGTTTACTAATGCGTTGCTCCTGCATTAGCCACGACATAGAAAGGCCTATAGCAATGGGTAATATAAACGATAAAGAAATGATCTTAGCAAGCGCACCCGTGCCCAATGCTTCAATGTTTTTTTCTGCATGACGAGAAATAGGTTTGCCAGACGAACGCCAAGAAAACAGCACATAAAACATTAAAATTGCGCTATATATTGGAAAAGCAAGTTCCCCCGCTTCGCCTGTAAAGCCTGATAGTGATACAAATGCAACCAACGCATAAGCAATAAGTGCAACCAGCGTGCTAACCCATGAGCCAAATAAACGTTGGGCAACATTACGTATTGGATAGGGTAAAAATAATAGCTTTGGTATTAAGCTGTGTAGTAAGCGAGATAAAAAGCCGTTTGGTTCTTTAAACGTACTATTTTTGCGCCCAACAAGCATTTCTTCTAGTGTTTGTGCCGTGTAGGCTACTTCGTTTTTTTCTTCTTGTGCAGTAGATGTTTGTGATTTACTAAAGTTAAATGCCAGCGATGTAGGGTGGTTCCTGCCTACAAAGTACTTAAGTGTGGCGTAAATGCCACCCGATAAGGTACGAATACCGAGTGCGAGTATCAGCATGCCAAATATCATTAAAATCCAACCTGCGGTTGCATCTTCTTTTACTGAGCCAGATGCGGTAACTAATAGGCCAACACCTACAACAGACTCAATAAGTCCTCTTACGGCCTTTACTTTTCCCTCCAGTTTAAAAGGGTTTTTTAGTCCAAGATCGATTGATCCGTAATCAAAAGCCATTAAATGCTCCTTATAAATAGCATACCCTAAAAAGGGAATATCAGCAGAGTTACAATAACGTATACACTTTAAACATTATTGCTTAATTTTTGATTGTATATCAATAATATTGTTCAGTTTAAGGTTATTTGAATATGTTAGTTTAAATCTTTTAAGGTTGTCATGATCAAATCGGAGTGCAGTGCTTATGAAGTTAATCTATGTGGATGATAATTTACCTGGTATCACTCGAAAGCTTAAAAATAAGCAATGGCAGTATTTCGATCCCATTGGCAAATTAATAAAAGATGAAGCGGTTATTGAGCGTTTGAATGGCTTAGCATTTCCGCCTGCTTACAAATGCGCATGGTTTTGCCCCGAAGAAAACGGACATATTTTAGCCACAGGTTTTGATAGTAAAGGGCGAAAACAATACCGATACCACCCAGAGTATAGAGCACAGCAAGAAGCTAAAAAATACCAAGCTTGTGGTGTATTTGGCCACAAACTTCCTTTATTGAGAGCCCGTTTAGAATCAGATTTACAAGGTGGTGAGCTAAATATAGAGCGAACATTAGCTGCGGTAGTTAGGCTTATGGATTTAGGAGCGCTAAGAGTTGGCAATGAGCGGAACGTAAAACAAAATAAAAGCTTTGGCGCTACAACATTACGCACACGACACGCAAAGCTGACTGGGAAAAATATTCAGTTAAAATACCGGGCAAAATCGGGAAAAGAACGTGAGGTCAACATTACTGACAGAGTGCTAAGCCATGTAATTAAAGACTTACAAGATTTGCCTGGCCAGCATTTATTTCAGTATATAAGTGAAGGTGAGCGTACTAACGTAACATCGAGCGAAATAAACCAATACATACAGCTAATAATGGGAGAGGAGTTTAGTGCAAAACATTTTAGAACTTGGCGAGCAAGCGTAATTGCATTTAAGCAGCTCGCTAAGGCCAAAGGCGCACTTACCTTAAAAAGCATGCTCGATTGTGTGTCTCAACAATTAGGCAATACCCCAGCAATAGCGCGCAAATCTTACGTTCATCCGGCTTTAATTGCCCTATGTAAAAAAGATGAAGCAGCACAAAATGCGTGGCGTGAGTCACTTACTTTACCTCGAAAGACAAAATATTTGAGCCGTTACGAACGTGGTTTTTTAGCATTTTTAAATGATTAATCGGGATAGCAACTTTACACACTTGAGTATATTAATTACACAAATAGGCTGCGTTATAACTTAGATGAATTAAATTTTATTTTTAAAATTAAATAATATCAGTAGTTTACTGTGTTTTTTGTTATTGGCACTTACGTTGCACCCTTAGTTGATAAATTAACGGCAAGTACAAATTTTTTTATCAACACTATTTAGCGAGGGGTACAACGTGAAGGGACTATTTATAAAAAAATGTTTTACTAAAACAAACAAAGCTACTTTGAAGGGGGCTTTGTTTGTGAGTTTAGTAAGTATGTTTGCTTCACCCATACTAGCGAGTGATGATCTAGACGGTACTTTACTTGCCAGCACTTCACTGACCACATACAGCTCGCAGCACTACACGCAAACAAGTGATAGCTATTACTTTGATCAATATTCAGCCCAATTAATAAAGCGTACTGAAAAAGCGATTAATTGGTACCAAGAGATAGTGAATCGTGGTGGGTTTATTCCTTTACCAGCCAGCGAGTTGCTAGAACTAGGCAGTAACAGTAGAGCTGTGAGTTTATTAGCAATGCGTTTATTTCAAGAACAAGATTTACACACTAACGTATGCGGTGAATCGCCATGCCTTTTTGATAAACATATTGAGCGCGCTGTAAAACAGTTTCAATATCGTCATGGCTTAAACGTTGATGGGCGAGTAGGCCAGAACACGTTTGCCAAGCTTAATATTTCAGCTGAGCAAAAACTCAATACATTAAAGTTAAACTTTTATAGAATTACTAACTTTGCCGGTTCGAGCGATGAACACTACGTGTTTGTAAACATTCCTGAGTATCAGTTGCGTTATGTGAAAGTAGGTGATGTAAAACTTCAAAACAACGTGATTGTTGGTAAACCTAGCTGGGAAACACCGGCATTTAGTGACGAAATAGAAAAATTTGTAGTTAACCCTGAGTGGCGCATACCTATTTCAATTGCTACTAGGGAAATAGCCCCTAAAGTAGCAGAAGATCCTGATTACCTTGTTAAAAACAATATTGAAATCAGAAAAAACAGCTACATAGACTCACAAACAGTTAACCCCAGTAATATTGATTGGGATTCAATTAAGCCTTATCAGTTTGATCATTTTTTAGTGAAACGTGCGGGTGAAAAAAATCCCCTTGGTGAAGTAAAATATTTGTTCCCTAACCCTGAGGCAATTTATGTACATGATACACCTGCAAAGCAGCTCTTTAGACAAACAAGACGTGCGCTATCGCATGGCTGTATAAGAATTGAAGACCCTTTTTCACTTGCACAAGAAATAATTAAACACCAAGGTGAAGAACATGCATTGACACAAGTTAACGATGCACGCAGTGAAAACAGCACACAAACATTTTATTTGGACGAGCCATTACCCATTCATTTAGTTTATTGGACTGCGTGGGTGGATGAAAATAAGCTCGTTAACTTTAGAAATGATATTTACAATCGCGATCAAAAAGCACGCCTTAAAAATGATAACCAGTCGGTTATTGCGGCATTATTAGAAAGTAAATAATGAGAGGTAATATGAAATTAATCGGTTTTTTATTAATCAGTATGTTGGCTACTCTGCTTAGTACGCATTTATTTGCCTCTCAGCCTGCTAAAACGGCTCATCAGGTTGTTGATATACAAAACAGGCCTGCTTTTGAGGACGCAGAATTTAGTTTAAAAATTAACGATATTGTCATGCCATACTCGCTTTTTTCGGTGTTTGTAATGCCCAATGAGCAGGTTGAATTTGAAGTGCTCTATGCGCAATCACCTGACGCCTACACATTAATTAGCGATCAAAAGTCCATGCTAACTGATACTAATCGTTGGCAATGGCAGGCCCCGGATACTCCCGGTTTAACATCGGTAATAATTGAATCGCCAAATAAAAAACAACGTATGGTAATAAATGTGTTTGTAAAAGTACCTGCCGATAAAGTAGAGGGGGGTAAGTTAAAATATTACCAAATAGGGCACTACCCGAAGCCATCGCAAATCAAAGATTCAAAACATTATATTGTTCCTGATGGGTTTGTTGAAGTGACTCCTAAGAATGAAAGTACCAAATTATCGCCTCACTTTTCTTTAAAAGAATTTGTGAGTAAGCAAAAAAGTAATCATCCCAAGTATCTTTTTTTGCAAAGCAAACTGCTGCTTAAGCTAGAAATAATTCGTAAGGAACTAATTTTAGAAGGCATTCCAGTTAGTAACATGGTGGTGATGAGTGGTTACCGAACACCTTATTACAATAGAGCCATTGGGAATGTGAAACTAAGCCGTCATGTGTTTGGAGACGCTGCGGATATTTTTATCGATAACGATGGAAATTACCGTATGGATGATATAAATAAAGATGCCAAATATACTATTGAAGACGCGAAAATGATGGCCAACGTCGTAGAGTCGTTAGCCAGACGTGAATCATTCAAAGGTTTATTGGGCGGGTTAGGAGTTTATGGCCCTAAAGCGCACCGAGGGGCATTTATTCATGTAGATACACGTGGCTTTAAAGCCCGCTGGGTAAGTAAATAAAGTTTACACCTAATAAACAATAAATATATTGGCTACTTTTATTAGGTATAAGCGTCTTTATTGCAACATAAACGTTTCGTATTCTAGGTCTTCAAACTGCTTTGATAGCCAAAACAAGCCTACTACAGAGGTAATTATTGTAGAGAGAGCAAACCCGTAGCCATAAAACTGTGGCCCAAGTGCAATAGATAAATACGTAAGCACAATGTTTAATGCTAAAAATAGGCCTGAGAGCACTAACACAGTAAAGCGCTTATCAAGATAGAACAATATATTGAGAATAGATAAAAATATTACCTGCACGCCTACGCCCACTACATCAATAAAAAGGAGTGTTTTATAGTTAGGATCAATGCCAATATAGGTAAGGATTTGCTCGCCCCATAATAATAAACACGCAACGGTAATGCCTTGAATTTTAAATATGTCGTACAAGCCGCCTCTTGCTGTCGTGATCATGTTATCTTTTAAAAAGTATATCTCTTCGAGTGAGGAGCCCCCCCTAATTGCAGAATAAAAACGGTCATATTGCTCTACAAAGTCGGTTTCCATTCTTACTAAAAATACAGCCATCCCGGGGATAATCGATAAATAAGCCAGAAATATGGGAAGATCGTAAATTGGGCTGGCCCTCAGGGGACCTATGATATGAATGGATGTGCTTGGTGAAAACCAAAACAAAATTTTGTCAGCCCACACACCAATATTGTAAAATAGCCCGCAAAAAAACAGCATGTAATAGACTTTTTTTCGACTAAGAAAGTCAAAGCTGATTAGCTTATTTCCAGGGTAGCGGCGAATAATCATGAATAAAAAACTAAAAAACAGCAGCGCTTCACCAGCAAAAAAAGCAAAAAATAGTCCATCGAGCTGCCAATCTCGTAGTAAAAATGCGAGTAGTACCATGAACGCGTAGCCGCTGAGCATGGTAATTAATATAAGGCGGTACTCCTTCATACCCGATAAAAATATAGCACCTAGCCATTGATTACATAGGCTAACAAAACCACCTAAAATAATAATTTTAGTTACAACGGGTAAAGGCAAAAATGGCCACACAGCAAACCCAACCAGTAATGCACCTATCGTTGTAATAAGTTGCGCACCAAGTAAATTGGGTAGTACCGAGTCATCATCTTTTGTAAAAAATAAATCAGCAACAAACCGCGTAAGCATTAGCTGTAAGCCGCCAGTTAATATTAACGAGGCCGCCATCATGTAAGTGATAAGCGTTAAAAACTGAATAATCAGTAATTTAGGTAGTACAATCCCAAGGCTTAAAATACCAATCAGCATCAGTGCAATAATTGATAATAACCAAGGGCCCGAGCCAATTAAACCTGCGTAGCTATAGGCTTCAAATACAGAAAGAAGCGTGTTTTTTTTGAGAATTTTTCGAATCTCAAAACCTATTCCGGCCATGACATTGTATCCTTATACAGCTTGTTGTATCGGGCAAACATGTGGCTTTCGTCATAAAACGCTTTTACACGTTTTAAACCACTGGTTTGATACTCATGCCATTTTTCATTGTTCTTTAGTATGTTTGCTATTTGTAATGCAGTTTCGCTAGGAGATGCAATTGAGACGACTTCACCAGCTTTACCCAGTGCTTTGTCTTGATCTGTTGCTCCTTCAATAATTTCTCGGCATGAACCCACATCATTGGCCAGTACAGGAACGCCTGCTGCCATTGCTTCTAGTAATACTAAGGGTTGCGCTTCAGAAATAGATGTTAAAGCAACAAGGCCTAATTTAGGGAGTATTTCGGCAATATTTTGCATACCTAAAAATTTAACATGGTGTTCTAAATCAAGGCTTCCCACCAATAATTGACACTCCTTGTAGTATTTAGGGTCTTCTTCAAAAGGGCCTATGATCCAGCCCTCTATTGTGGGCATGCTTGATTGCACTTCTTTGATGGCACGAATAAAGGTTTTAATGTCTTTTATTGGTACTACGCGGCCAATTAATCCGACGGTTAATGGAATAGTTTTAGAACGTGCAGCAAGAGCTTTAGCATAATGAGCGGTTTTAATGCCGTTAGGTACGACTAGCGAGCGCTCTTCTAAGGCTCCATCTTTAATTTGGCGTTGCCTATTGCCTTCGTAAAGTGAAATGATTTTATCGGCTTGGTGATAACTTGTGCGGCCTACTTGTTCAAAGAAAGTGATCCACATTCGGCGAATAAAGCCCATTTCTGTATTTAAATTTTTACCTAAAATTGCTTCAGACTCTTTTATCCAATCGGCTTGAATTAAGTCTATTTTTCGCTCTTTTGTATAAATACCATGCTCAGTTAAGAGGTAAGGCGTGCTATTAATTACACTTGCACCAGCACCTAAAAAACCGGCATAACCTGTCGAAATAGAGTGTATGAGTTTAACTTTTGGTAATTGGCGGGCAATATCTGCAATTTTAAACAAAGGTTTATACAAGTTACGATACGACCAAAAAAAATCAATAAAAGATGATTCGTCGCAAAATGTAAAATAGTAATCAGCTAATACTTGCCAAGATGACTCGCTATATAAAAAATCAGCCTCGTTTATGCCTTTTTTTTGTCCAAGTTGTTCAAATGCAAATTTAAGTAATTCAGTAGGAATAGGCTCTTTTGAGTCTCTAAAGTAACTTTGTAGTTGCTGCCAAAATTCAAATAACTCTTTTTTATATTTAACGCCGTGCTTTGCTTTTATATCAGTATTATTTTGCTCTACTAAATAATGAACATGCAATTTTGTGACATTTTTTGGAAGTGTATATTTAATGTCACCATAATGCTCAGAAGCACCGCCTAAAAAAATAAGCTCAAAGTTATAATGAGGTAGCCCTTCGATAATTTGATGAACCCAACTTGATACCCCCCCACGCACATAGGGATAAGTACCTTCTAACAATAATAATATATCAGCATTGGATTTAGGCATTCCAATACTCCTGTAATTGGCGAAGCTCGCTTCCTTTAGGTTGTTCAGGTAGCTCACTTAAGTAGCGTTTACAGTCATCATATTTATTCATACAAAAGGCAACTTCGGCTTTGTAGGGTAAAACATGGCGACGCGCCATACCTAATTCAGTTGCTTGTACAAGAAAATCAAGCGCACGTTCGTAATGACCCAGCGCTAAATAAACACGCCCTAAAAATACATAATTAGCTGGTTTTTGCGCGTACTCAATACTCTGTAAACTGAGCGCTTCAGCTTTTTCTAATACATATGTTTTTAGAGCGCCTTGTGCGAGCCCTAAATAACTAAGCTCCCAATACACTTGGGCTAATTGTTGCTGTAAATTACTCAGCTCAGGTTGTTTTGTGGTGCTGGCTATTTGTTGCTGATAAACACTAATTTTTTCGTTTAATTTTGTTTCTTTAGCGTCAAGTGTTGAGTAAGCCAGTAAGCGTATATCGTCTTCTAAATCTTTGAGGGCTAGTTTTAAAATTGGGATTGCTTGGCTGTCGCGCATGTGCCGAGCAGCCATTACCGCGGTTAAGCGTTTATTGGGTTCTGTTGCATACTTTAAAATAGCTTTTATGCCACCAATTGAATAAGTAGGGTTTATTGAAATATCGCGAACTTCAAAGGGGAGCTCTGGAATTTCATGTTCTATTATTTCGGTATCGTCATTTTTAAGTGGCTTACATAGCGCGAACGTAAGCGCCAGCACGACACCTAAAATACCAAAAACAGGTAGGCTAAACAGTAACAAGAAAAATAATAGCGAGCCATTTATAAGCGTTGTTTTATATTTATTAGGAATAAAAACGTAGCTTACAAAGGTAAAAAGTATGCTTGCAATGCAATGCAGTAAAATAACAATAAGCCAGTTTGGTGTGCCTAGAATCTCTCGCAGTGCAAAATATTCACATAAAAATGCAACTAAGGCGGCTATCACTACTTTAATCATGTAGGGTTACCAGTTTTGATAGTTCGTCTTTATTGACCGGAAATGCCACTTCTTTCTCTATAATAATATCGAGTTCTGTTAAGGTTTTACCGGTACGCTCTTTACACCAGCTGTTCATTCGCATTACAAAGCCGTCTTTTTCAAGTTCATCGGCAAGCGGCATCAGTATTAATAAAACTTGTTTTTCATTATCGTATAAATAAATGTCTAACCCTCGGCGAGCCTCGGTTAAATACTCCATTAGCCTTCGAGATTCATCGTTAATACTTAGCGCGTTTACCTTTAAAAAGTATGAAGGTATTTTATAACGCTTTGCTTCTTTGTTTGCGTGTTTAACTTGGCGCTTAAAGTAGGGCGACTCTTCACGTGTCATTATTGGGTTAGTGATTTCGTGACGCAATAAATCACCAATGTGTCCGGCCATGACTGCAAGTAAAGTGAGGGTGTTTTCTTTAAGAGCAAAAAACTTCACTTTTTCAACTAAAATAGCCCCATAAATTGTGTCGTTAACATCAATCAATGGGATAGCAATATGATACTTGCTATCACCCGATGAAGCTTTTGGGTTTTTAAGTGACACCAGTTCTTTTTCGTCAAACATGGCGGCTATTAACGGGTCTGAATTAGATGGCTCGCTCATTTTACCTATAGCAGCTAGTGCAGGCTCTCGTATTTTATCGTTTTCTACTTTATATAGGCCTGCTTTTTCAATCGAACCATATTCTATAAATAGATTTAAAATAACCTCTGCGGCACTGTCTAAGCGCCTTTCTTTTAACTTTCCAATTGATTCGCGTACGGCTTGTAATGACTCACGTAAACTAAGCGTATGTCCAGCAAGCATTTGTTCAATGCGGTCATGTGATGAGCTAATTAAATGATATTGGCGCGTAAATTTTTCAAGTCGATCAGATACATATGCAAGTTGAATACTTTGCTGTTGATTAGTGCGCTCCCATACATCTCTAAATTCACCTGCCACCATAACCACAATAATGTAGCCAATCATAGCGTTAATATTAAACTCACTTTGAGGGTCTAATATAGTGCTTTGTATTAGCAATAATTGCCCTACGAGTAAGGTTAAAATACTAATAAAACCTTTTGAGAACCCATAGCGAAGAGCCACAAGTAGCGGTCCTAATACCGGCCAAGAAAACCCTCCTTGCGTCCAATAGGGATCCTCAGCGTTAAATAGAACAGGCAGCCCTAAAGCTAAAGCGGTAAAAAAACATACCTCAGCCCATATCTGCAGCTCAGGAACGTCTCTTGGGCGTAAGAAATGTGTTTTCACTCACTAACCTCAATGTAAGACACTAAATCGGCAATGACATCTTGCGCCGTTGCTGCAATGCTATCGCGTCCCCAACCGCTCTTTGCAATGGTGCCGGTCCAAATGGGTGTTGTTTCCCCGTTTTTTGTAAGCGATAAAGTAAGTGCAACCACAGGCTCTCCATCAAGACCTGCTTTATAACGCCATTCTTCAATACTGCCACTAAGTACATAGTCAGCTTGTTGAGTATTGAGCCATTGCATTGCATTGTTTAAACGGTATTGATCGTCTAAAGGTGGGAGGTCTTTACTGCTATTTCTTGGCGCACGAAGTAACTTAGGTAGCTTATTTTGTTGCCAAATACTCGCTAAAATATCTTCAGCGCGTTCACCTGCCAGTGGTGTTTGTGCATGATTAACAAGCGGTAATAAAGCCACGGTTGTTGATGGGCTAATTTCGATGTCATCAGCAATTCGGCTTGTTGTACACGCCGACAAGAGCAAAACCAAACTAAGTAAAACTAAGCGAAACATATTCTCTCCTAACATTAAAAATGTATGTAATATCCTAATTGTAACTGTGTATCTGAGTTACCGACTTTATTACTACTTTGGTAACCGAGCTGTAATTTAAATAAATCATCACCAAGGACAGACCACCCGGCGCCACTGGAAATAGACACATCTATTGTATCGTTCAGTGTTTGATAGCCTGTACTTATGTCAAATAGCCAAGACGGGCTGGCACCCAAGTATGGGGGCGTTAATGAGCCTGTTGATGCAAATGAAGTACCTAGGGCAAAGCGCCTAAACGGCTCAATAACTATTCGTCTGGGTCTTCTGTCTGTATTAATCGCAGTATTTACTCGTTCAAAGTCTTGCCATTGCGCACTAAAGTAGGCGTTCCAAATAGGGCGATCTTTTAAAATACTGTATTGGTAGCGTGCGTTATATTCTTGTCCATTAACGAGTGTGCTGTTGTTGTCTCTACGCGTGAACGACATTGCAGCAGCCGATAGCTGCAGACTTTGTCTGTTATCAATATTATAATTTATATAAGCCGTGGCTTTATTAAGTTGCGCATAACTTAATAACACTTCAGATTGGCGGTTTTCGGCGTTGTATTGTAAGTTTACGCCAACTTGAGTACGCGTATCCCACTGATAACGAGAGTCTAAACTTAAGCCTTGTCGGCTAACAATATCGCCCTGATGCGTATCAACTTTTGCATTAAAAGCCCACCGGCCAAACGTCATAGTGTTTTCTATTGCGAACAGCAGTCCGTTATTACCAAGGTTTTGCTGATCGCTAAGGCTCAGTTTCCACTGGCCTTTTGCATAAGGAAAATAGACATTTATGTCGTATTGCGTACTATTTAGCCCGGCTTGCGGTGATAGGTTTACTTCAAGTGCGCGAAAATAAGCTGTTCGTGCGTTTCTTAAAAAGCCTAGTTGAGCTTCGTTTGGTTCGTTAATTAGCTCTTCATACCAACGTTGCATAGTTGCATAAGGTTGATTTAGGTATAAAAGCGCGCTTAATTGATCGTTTTCGCTAAGCGTATTTTTGTCAACTAATTGTTTAATTTTACTAAATTCACCTTGGGTCATGTACAACTGGAGTGTTTGCCAAGGTTCAAGTTTTTGCGCCGCACGGCGCGATAACCACCAATTTGCTTGTGCTGTGCCTATGGTTTCAGGGGCTAGCTCATCGAGTGTGTTTAGCTGCATTAAATGTGGCATAGCCATAGCGCCAGCCCATCTAAACATAAGCCCTCGGTATGCGTATTTATCTTTCGGTAAATGCTGAAGAAGATAATGATTAAGCTCGGTGGCGTTAGCGTAATAGCCAAGTTGTTTCATTACATCGGCTAAATTTACTAATGTGGTTAAGTCACTGGGCTCAGCTATCGCTAGTTTTCGTAGGTAAAAATAAGCACTGTTATATGACTTTTCATAAATTGATAAACTCGCCAAAAGCTGACCCCACGCATACGTTGGGTCGTTGCCTGCATAGTTATTTAAAATACGTGAAATCATAATGCTGTCATGCATTTGCAGTGCTAACCAGCCTTGTGCTAGTACCACATCGGGGCTGTATTCGCTCAGTTTTGCGGCGCGGTTAAGTGTTGTATACGCTGAATTCAAATCGCTTTGATTTTGATACCAGTTAGAAATAATTAACCAAGCAGGGTAGAGCGCCTTGTTGTAGCGTTGCTTGTTTAGTTCGTTGTGGATTCGTTCAACGGCGTTTGAATCGTTTATTTGCGTACTTAAGTTAGCAATGTCAATTAGCTGACTTTCGCTCAGTGAAGGTTGCTGCCACAAATACGTCAATAATTCATGTGGGTTGCCTTCAAATCTAAGTTGCTGGTACTGCAATAAATCGCCTGCGCCTAATTTACCCAGTGCTTTGAGTTGCTCAAGGGCATGAAGCTGTTCTTTTTTATTTTTTACCCTAAGCGCCATGTCAACGCGGGCACTCCAAAACTCGTCATCTGTACTTTGCTGCTTTTGCTTTAAAATAGTTAGTGCCGTGTTAAAGTCGTTTTTTAACCAAAACGCGCGAGCTAGCCACATTAAATCCTCTTCGTTTTTGGGACCCTGATAAATAGGCCACAAATTACGTAAACCGTTTAAATTACCTGTGTCATGTAATACTTTTGCTTTCCAATATTGCGATAAAACGCTTTTACCGTTTATGCTTTCAAAACGCTCTATGTGTCTGAGCTCTTGTTTGGCATCGCCAATAAATTCGTTAGTTTGCATCCATTTAGTAAAGCCATTGCCTTTTAGTTGCCTATTTTTAGCTTTATAAGCGTAAATGTCGTTAGCGTCTTGGTACAAGTATAAAGCCGTTGCATCGTTAATACTGTCTGTAAGCATTGATGCGGTAACAGCTTTATTTATCATTAACCATTTAAATTCTTTAAGTGCTTCTTTTGGCTTATTAAGCCAGCGCTTTACTTTCCAGTTAAGTAAATGAAGCTCTTTATCGTTAGGCTTTTGTTTTAGTAGTTTTGAAAGCAATATTTCAGCGCCATTAGCATCGCCATTAGCTAAGTGAAGCTGCATTGACTGTGTTAAGTATTTATTATTGTTAGGTTCTTCGCGCAGCAGTTTTGTAGCTGCAATAATTGCATCTTCTTTATTGCCTGCTAAGTCAGCGAGATAAAGTGTGCGCTTTATGTTTGATTGATCCCCATATTGCTTCCACCACGCATAAGCTTGCACCGCTTCGTTTGCCCCGAGAGCGGTTTCAATGGCTTTTTCAGCTATTGTTTCGCTCATGTTATTTTTGTAAAGCAGCAGCGCTTTTGCAGGCTCGCCTGCGGTTAGCCAATAATCAGCGGCAATTAACGGCTTTTTGTGTGTTTGATAATAATGTGCAAGCTTAACATTCAAACCGAGTGCCTTAGCGATGCTAAGAATGTCTTCGTTCCATGGTTTATAGGCACTAACCTTCAATGAAAGCTCTTCAAATCGATCATCTACATTGGCACCACTTGCAAGCCATAATGAGTAAAGTAACTTTATTTCAAGTTCTGTTTTACGCCGACTTTTTGTTAGTCTTCCTAGCTCATTAGTTGCGTTTGAATATTCACTCAATGCAATATGCAGTTCAACTAATTTAGCACGCAGTTTTTCATTGTTTGGGTCAGTATTAAGTGCAGCGTGTAGGTATGACTTTTCGAACGTGTAGTCTTGTGAAAGTGCATCGTCTTCAAAAAATAAGGTGTGCGGAAATAGCGCATACAACGAAAAACAGCTAACAGCGAGTATTGTTAAAATTGTTTTTATTGAAACCAAATGAGGGCGCTTTTTGGTATTCATTACTTAGCAACCCCTGCGCAGTTTAAATAACCAAAAAAATCACCTGCAGGCAGTTTAAAGTGGGTTATTTTTCCACGAGTGATACCTTTATACCTTTTTCCCATGTGAGATATAAATTGGCATGAGCGGGCATTCACTAAATCAAGTGTTGCAGGTATCCACGCTTTAAAACTAACAGCGCCATTTACTTGCCATGTATCTATTACTACATTGGCAGAGGCTAAATAAGGGGTATTATTTTTTTGGCTGTGGTCAAAACTAATACGCGAGATACCCTCAATAGTGTGTACGTAGTTGCCTTGTTGAGTTACCCCTAGCAGCCCATCGCTTTGTGATATGTTTGCAATATCAAAGTCGCTGGGTATGCGAAGGGTGCGAATATTTTTTGAACTAAACAACCAGTCACCTTTACTATTTTTAGCTAAAGCAGAAAAGTAAAAATCTTTCGCAATTTTTGCATAGTGGCTTAAGTATACCGGTGTATTAGGTCTTTGTAATACATAGTCAATATTATGCTTTAGGGCATCAAGCCCTGCAGGAACTTCGCCAGAATAAAAATGATAGTAAATAGTATAGGGCTTTAACCTGTATGGCTTTTCGGTTATTTCAAAGGTTTCTGTTAGTCGCTTAAATCCGTAATACGGGCCATGCCATAAATTAGTGTATACGTTTTCGTTCAGTATTGGTGCGTAAATTTGATACAGTAAATCACCCTCAGGGCGCGCAATCGGCGATATATGTGAAAGGCTAGGGTTATCACTATTTACATCAGTATTGCCGCCATTTACGTTTAGTACACCAGCATTACGCGCTATTTTTAATGCGTCTGGACCAGGTGTAGCATCGCCCGACCACAACATAAGTACTGTTTTTTTTCCTTTAGGTACTAGCCTTTCGTTAATGTAATTAATGGTGCCGGTAATTTCTTTTTCTAAGCTAATTGTGTCATAGCCAGGTACATCTAAGTGAAACCCATAGTCTGTATCTTCTTCGTCAATCTCTTTTCGGCCCGAAAGCGCGGTCCAAAAGTAAGGGTGGCTATAAGTATGCGAAGCCACTTCTACATAGGGAAGCTCAAAAATACTGCGCGCAATTTTTTCTAGCTTATTACTGTGTTTAGCATGAATCCCTCCAGGCTCAATATCAGCCTGAATAATGGAAGATGTTATGGGAAGTTTATAAGGTTTAATAATGTCATCGCGAATGACCTCTGCGGCATAAGGACTTCCTTCAAAGTGTGCAATGCTGGTAAAGCCATCACCATCTATATGCATAGTAAGCATTCGTCTGCCACTTTCGGTTGTTGTATCGGGTGCTAATATAGCGGGTAATCCCATTGCTTTAGTAAGCAGTGTAAGTGGGTCAACAACCCAGTTACTGCCTTCCATTGGTAGCGTATCAATTAACCATGGGGCAACAATAACCGCGCCATATTTGGTTTTGGCACTTTGTACAATTGTGCTGCTATCAGCTGCTTTGATATCAATAAGAGTGGTGGCTTCTGGCGCTAATTTTAATAAATAAGGTTTGGTAATGGCTGGTGAAGAACCTGACTCACCTTTTAACCATGGTGCTAAATAGTTAAGTTTATAAGGCCCTGGTGGGGAGCTGTTCAGCGTTTGCACGCCTAATGCTGCTAATAATTTAGATGATTGTGGTAGCTCATCAACAATTAATTGAGGCACAACGCCTAAGTTGCTCTCAAGCCAGTTTATAACCGTCGCGGAGTAGAAGCCGGCCATGTTGGTCCACGAAATAATTCCAGCATGTAAACTTGGGTCAACTAATGGCAGGTCTCGCTTGGCCATATCAATATAGTCAGGAATATAACCTAAATATTCAATAAGAGTGGCCAGCTTTAAGTGAACCGTAGAATAAATAAGAGGTTTTAAGTCACTATTGTACGGAATAAGCACACGCCTAGGTACGGGGCTAATAGCTGATGTTCCCCAGGTTTGTAAATGCCCATCGGTCACCCAAGCATTAAACCCTGAAGCAATAATTTTTTCAGCCATTACAAGACGTTTATCAGGTTTTGCATAATCAATAACTTGAACGTTAAAACCTAAACTTTGCGCTTTTTTAAGTTGGGCAGCTAACCAAGCTTGATCGCTCTCAGTGGTAAATTTGTAGCTATCATCAAGCGGATTAAAATGGCTAAATAACCCCTCAGCGACTAAATCGGTTGCAAGGTTTTGTAGGTTAGGGAGTAACTCAAAGCCACGATTGAGCACTAATTGCTTTTGAAATACTAAAGAAAGATCTTTTATTATTGAAACTAATCCAGCCTGCTGCGCTGATTTGTTGTAGCGTGCATTGTCTAATAATTGATAGCTATCAAGGGTGTCTAAAAACAACCCACTAAAGCCACGTTTTTTTAATGCAACAGCCGAGCTATTTAATTGTTGTTGCCATTGTGTTGAAGTTAAATCGGAAATGTAGCTATTCCAATTAGGGTTTGTGGTGAGTGAATAATCACTTTCATTGTATGATTCGCCAATGCTCAAATAAGCATAAACTGAAATGTTACGTTCTTTAAACCAATTTAATTCATGCTCAGTCACTAACTCAGGTTGCACAACAACGCGCGAGTAAAAAGTCATTTCGGCTAGGGGCATTGGGGCTGAGTAGTAAAATGCGATGCTGTTATTAACGGGTTTTGCTAGTAACTGCGCTGATACTAAAAGCAAAAGCCATAAAATATATTTCATTAATGATTCGTTATATTAATTTTAAACTATTGCTCAAAGGAAGGCGTTCCGAGGCTGTTCTAGTTATTTTGTATTAATTATTAATTATTAAGTATTATTATATGTTAACAAAAATAAAAGGTCTATCATGTTGTTTTAAATTTATACTAACTTAACTTGTTATTTAGGCGGTTTTATTATTGCAAGTTTATGAATTTAAATAAATAAAACCGTTAATAAAGGCTTGGATTTTAAACGGAATTTGTAAAGAAATGTAAATATTTATTGTCAGTTCTGGATAAATTTAAAAGCTACTTCACTTATAAAATGGCTTTTAAAAAGTTTATTGTTTTAAATAGTAATCATTACCTGATACAAATCATGTTTCTTCCTTCCGATTTAGCTCTATACAAAGCGGTATCGGCCGCACACATTAATGCTTCAGATGTTCTGTATTGGTTATTGTATTCACATGCTAAGCCTTGGCTAACACTAATTTTAACGTTGTCATGTAGGCCTATTTCTCTAAAATTTAAATTTAAAATTCTATCTTGGATACGCTTGGCTATCATTTCAGCGTTCGAAATATGAGACCGTGGTAATATCACGGCAAACTCTTCTCCACCGTATCGGGCAACTAAGCTGTCTTTTGACGGTAGGCATTCTTCAATTGTTTTTGCTACTTTTTGTAAACACTTGTCACCTTTTACATGCCCAAAGTTATCGTTAAATAGTTTAAAATAATCAATATCAATCAATATAAAACTTAATGGCTGCTTGTTCATTAGGCATGTTTGCCAATCTTTGTGGATTGTTTTTTCTAGCGTGCCACGATTTGCAATACCCGTTAGGTGATCGAGCTTTGAAAGTGTTTCGAGTACTTTATACTTTTTTATATGTTTAGAAATGTCATGCATGATGCAAATAAATAAAGGAGTATTATTGGTTGTGGCTGGTGGAATGCACGAAACCGAAAGTTCTACATCTAAAAAATTACCATTGGCTTTAATTATTTTTACTTCTTTGGGGCCATGATTAAGGGGCGTTTGATAATTGTTTTTCCAACTTTCAAACATGTATTCATAATCGTTACGGTATTGCTCTTGTAAAAAATGCTGCCACTTTTTACCAATTAGTATATCTGAAGGAACATTAAAAAATCTTGCAGCTACTGGGTTTACCGATTCAAACACACCGTGTGCATTTACAATAAAAATAGCATCGGCCATCACATTAGTAACATTAATAATCGCGCTTATTTTTTCATTGTTAACGGTATTAGAAATGCTGCTCATTAATGCAGATACAGCGTTGTCGGTGTTATTTGCTCTGCTATTTTCATTATTGTTAGACATGGTGTTGCTCATTTTTATTGTTAATGAAACTTGATGTCTAGCAGTTTATTCAATTTATGGTTTTTAAACCTTTCGATAACCTTCTGGTTTAACTTATTGATTTTTATTTGCTTGTTTTGTTTTTTTTGGTGCTAATAGTTTGGCTTCTTAGTTTTCAGAGTAGCTGGGAAGGTGCCTAAAGTATCAAATGTTGCACAAGGCTAAATCAGCCCTGTGTAATTTAGAAATTAATCGTTGTTAATTAGTTTTCTTCTTCATTTTCAACTTGAGGGTCGGTACTTGTATAAGGATTACCATTGCACTCAACGTTAAATACTAAACAGGCAATGCCAGGGTTTTCATCAGTGTCGATAATAGCAATTGTACGGCCGTTATCGCTTACTTTAAAACTGAAGTCTTGGGCGCAAGGCGTTTCTTTATTAACATCGGTGATAGTGGCGCCAGTAAATAAAAAGCCTTTAGCAAGCGTGGCTTCATCTAAACTATAAATACCCGCGGTTTCGGTTCTTACAACTCCGCCGCCAGTCACTTCTTTGTCATTTATAAAGTATGTGAAGTTAGCTTCGTCGTCACTGCCTAGTACAATGTTAACTGTAAAGTGAATTTGTTCTTGAGTGTTATTCATATTACTTCCTTTGTATTCATAGTTGAAAGTTATTAATGCCCAGTTTAACTAGGCGTGCTTTTATCTTGGGGACTTCGTTAGCTCGATTTAAACAAGTGTACGCCTGTACCAGCGGGTACATTATTTTAATACTCTGATTTTTTTTTACTGTTTTTGTTATGGCTTCAAGTGCATCTAAGCAGAACTGCTCCCGATTTATACTAGTTGTAGCCAATTGTGCTTTAATTAAGCTTATCTTCGTAAGTACTAAATGATCGCCACTTTGTATTTGGCTGATTTTATATTTTTGAAAATTATCATTATTTTCAAGCGCCGTTAATAACACCTGTGCGTTAAGCGGTGACTTTCTATCAATAAAATACTGTATGAGACTCAATTGAGTATTAATTATGAGGTTATTTCTAAAATCTTTATTTTTTGTGAAATTAATAATTTCAAAAACTTGCTTATCGATATTTTTATCTGCTGAAATAGTTAAGTTGTGGGCTAAAAATCGATAGTAAGCACGCTGAAAGTATTTGCTTTTTGGATCTTGTAATCGTGCATCATTAACTATTTTTGTTGCTTGTTGTGCCTTTTCGTAGGCATGTTTTTTATCTGGTAGGTAACTCAGAAGGTAGCTTTGTTGGATATAATTATTTGCAACGGCTTTAAATAAGCTCGCATCATTAGGATATAGCATCAACATATTATCTAATTCAGTTGCTACATCTTTATATATTAATAATGCTGTATTGAGATTACCTAGCCTTTCTTCTGTTTTTGCAAGCCAACTTAGAGTATCGGCTTTATCGCGCAATAAGTTTTTATAATTGGGTTTAAGCTCAAGCGCTTTATTTTTAAGGGTGAGCGATTTTGTAAAGCGTTGTTTTGCGCCAGTGTAGTTAAATTGCTTTAAATATAAAGATCCCAGCGAATTATGTGAATACGATAACTCCATAATTGAGTTAAAATCATTTGGTGCTAATGAATACATGATTTCGCTATATGAATGGTACTTTTTAAATAATGGCTCAGTGGCAGCGTAATCGCTTTTATCGTAATGAAGCTGGCCGAGCCAAAAGGCATTCGCACCGGCGAGTGTGAGAAGCTCTAAGTTGTTTTGCTGAATTTTTAATAATGCCTCAAGGCGTATGCGGGCGTTTTCAAAGGCGGTGAAGGCCTCAATGGTTTTCCCGCGAGAATAGGCCACTTCCCCCATAGCTTCCAGGGTTTGTGCGTACTGAAAGCGACTTTTAAATTTGGCTTGTTGATTACTAAAGTTAAATAGCGAGCTTGGTTCATCAACTTGATTGGTAAAATACTCAAGTGCTTTATTACTAATGCCATCAAGTAAGTCCATACGCTTTACGCTGCGTAATTTATCGGCAAAATCACCTACCATAAACCCTAGTAAGCTTTCGGCCTCTTGGCGTTTTTGCTGTGCTAGTTGCTGCGCTTGAAAGCTGGTAACACTCATAAATAGGGCAACACAGGTAAGTAAGCAAAGCAAAGAGACGGTACCGCGTTTCAGGGTGGTTTTTGTCTTACTATGCTTAAGAGAGCTGGTTATAAGGGCGTGTTCGTCATCGCCTAGTTCGAATGTGTTGTCGTTCAATAAGGTAACGGCCTCTTGCAGCGGTTTTCCTGTCGCAAGGAGGTAAGCATTACTTTTACCTTCATCTATCCAATTTTGTGCTTGGTGTTGTAAACGGCTTTTTATTGCTAATGAATCTTTGTGATCGCTTATCCACTGCTTCGCGCGTGGCCATTGACGTAATAATGCTTCGTGCGAAAGGCTAAAACAGGCTTCGCCATTTTGTAAGTGCGATACAAATAAGCGGCTGTCGACCATAGCTTGCGCAAGCTCTTTTTGGCTGGTGTTGGTTAACGCTTTCCAGCGGGCAGCGCGGCTAGTAATAGTTTTACCATCAGGGTTTAGCGTTATTAATTGTGATAACACGCTTTTTAGTTGCTGTTGTTGCGCTTTAGAAAGCCCTATAAATACATCTTCTGCTTTTTTGCCTATCGCGCCCTCAATACCGCCAAGTTTTTTATACACACTGTGTAACAACTCATTATTATCACTGCGCTGTAAATACAGCTCTTGCAGTGTGTATTGCAGCATGGGGAGTGCATCGGGATTGTTGGCGGTATCGGCGCAGAGTATTTCATCCAGTGGTGTTTGGGTTTGTGGGTCATGTGAAAAGGTTAAATTAGCGGTTATTGCTGGCAAGCGAATAATTTGTTGAAGTTCGTGCCTGTTCGGTGGTGTTAAGTCGTAATGCGCGCCATTAGCTTTGCCAGCCATTAGGCTTGGTTGCTCAACCACTAAAGGATAAAAGTCGTTTCTGCACGCACTAAATACAATCACCGCTTTAGACGTTGCTAAGCGTTCAATAACCGATAAAAATTGGCTACGCGTTTCATCATCAAATAAAGGTGATGAAAGAAGGACTTCTAAGCGATCAATGAACAAAAATAATTGCGGTTTGTTAAGTGTTGGTACTGATTTATTTAAGGCATTAGTTAAAGTATTAATAACATTATTGGTGTTTTGCGTTAATTGCTGGGCAAGTTTTTCGGCACTCAAACCATCAAAGACAGGCAGGTTATTTATATCCCAATCAAGCATGGCTGACGCTAAATCTAAATAAAGCCGACTGTGGTCAATATCTGCGAAATCTAGTTGAGTATACGAAACCACACCAATCCCATTGTAGCCGCGCTTATCAAGCAGTTTAGGTAAAATGCCCGCGCTCACTAAGGATGATTTACCTGTACCACTTGGGCCTAAAATTAAGCAAAAAGCGCGACCAAAATTCACTTGGCTAGCTACCCTTTCTAATAAAGTGGCAATGGCCTGGTTACGGCCAAAAAACAGGTGGTTATCGGTTGTATTATAAGCGCTTAATCCTAAAAAGGGCGATCCACCTTGCCAGCTTGTTACTTTGGGGGCTTCTTCACTTAAAGGAAAGTCTAACTTTGCAATAATACGGTAGCCACGTTTTCTTATTGTTTCTATGTATTGTGGTGCACTTGCTTTATCGCCAAGGGCTTTACGTAACTGTGTAATTATTTTATGTAGCGGGTTATCGCCTACTTCAATATTTTTCCAACAGTGGGTAAGTAGTTCGTCACTACTAACAAGCTCCCCTTTTTTTAAGCATAAATAAATTAAAACATCCATGGCTTTTGGTTCTAGCTGCTTGTTTTTACCTGCATGTTGAATGCTGTTTGATAGGGGGCTTACCTGCCAATCGCCTAAATAAAATGGGCTGAGGTTCATAGTGACTCATTATTGTTTTTGTGGTTCTAAAAATGTATCGGTTTTTAAGCTGTAACTTAATAGTACAGAAAAAATAACAAACCAATATGACTTTAGTCAGTGGTGTTGAGTTAGTTTAACGCCAGCCCTTGGCTAGACCAGCGTTGTATTTACAGTTATGAGTCGTTTTTATTTATAGTAACAACACGTTGCGGGAAAGGTATTTCGATATTGGCGTCGTTAATGGCTTTGTATACACCGCCGTTTATAGCTAACTTTGTTTCTATAATTTTCGTAGTGGGTACCCAGTATCGGTAGCTAAGGGTAACGCCGCTATCGGCAAAGCGCTCTATGCCTATTTGTGAGTGCGGGTTTTGAGCAACTAACTCGTGTGCGTTCAGTACCTCTTCAATAAGATCAATAGCGGTATCAGCACATGCGCTATAGGCAATATCTATTTCACCCTTAACTAACGAGTAACTAAATGAGTTATGAATTATTTCGCCCATAATATGTTTGTTAGGGATGGTGATTTCTACTTTTTCTTCATCTATTAAAATGGTGTAGCCAAGCTCTATTGTTTTAACTTGACCGCTTACATTTTTAACTTCAATGGTATCGCCAACTACAAATGGGCGTGTAGCGATAATGGCAAGGCCAGCACCATAATTAGACAACATGCCCTGTAGTGCTAAACCTGCACCCAAAGAAGCTGCACCTATTGCCGCCACAAAGGGAGTAACACTTATCCCTATTTTGCCAAGCGCTATAATAATAACCATAACAATAAGCAGTACTTTTACAACACTACTAACAAAGTTTGTAAGCGTAATATCCACATTATGGCGAGTCATTAAATTGGCGACTATTTTAGATAGTTTTTGTGCTATCCAAAGGCCAATCAACAATATAAAAACAGCCCCTACAATTTGCATGCTGTAGGTAACTAAATACTCAGTGAGCATGTTGTAATACTTTTCAAACTGTTCGATTTCAGAACTGATCATTATGGGCTCTTAACTCGTGTAATTAAATTTTTGTAAACTATAGCAAACTGTTTACTAAAAAAGGATAGAGGAGTGGGACTATTATGGCGGTTAGCAATGCACTGAGCGCCATAGCTACTGATGAAAATGCACCTATTTTAGGGTGTTCAGCAAGTGCCGCTGCTGTCCCAATAGCGTGGCAGGCCGTCCCCATAGCAACACCTTGGGATTCATGACTGCCTATTTTTACCAATTTAAACAGCATGAAACCAAATAATGCCCCTAATAAGCCAATAAAAATAACCATAGCGGCGGCCAAAGAGCTGATCCCCCCCAATGAATCTGTAACAATTAACGAAATAGGCGTTGTGACGCTAAGTGCCGCCACAGAGGCACTTAGCTCAGAAGGAACCTTAAAAAATACACTTAATAAAAAAGCCACAAAAGTTGCATTTACTATACCTAAACTGCAAGTGCCTACTATGAGTAATAGATTTTTACGAACATGAATAAATTGCTGATATAAAGGCAGTGCTAAAGCCACTATGGCGGGCTCTAAAAGCCAGCTTAGTAGCTGACTATGATAAGCAAACTTGGAGTAAGGCAGGTTTAAGTTAATCAATAACAAAGCAATAACGGCAATACTTAAAAAAACAGGGTTTGTTATTGACTTTAAAGCACTGCTTTTCATGCGTACGTTAAACGCCCTAAGCAGTAAAAACAAAGCAATAATTATAGGAACACACAACCACCAAATGTCAGGCTTTAATTCAGTCATTGTTTTTTCTGCTTTTGAAAAAAAACATCACTGAGCTAACTAACAATAATGTACTTACTGGCACAAAAAAAATAACAGACATTAAAAAAGGCCAGTTAGATTTTATAAGGTTTAGATGTTCAATAAAGCCAACGCCAGCGGGAATAAAAAAAATAGGCATCACATTTAAAATTGGAGAGGCGCAGGGTTTTAGATGATCCTCTTTTACTATCCCTGCTAGCAGTAACACTAATAAAATAACCATAGCGAGTAAAGGGGCAGGGAAGCTGCCTCCTGTAAAATGCATAATAAGTTTAGCACAGGCTAAACACAGCAAAATGATTGCGCTACTTAACAGGTATTTCATCATTATTACTCAATTTTATAGAGGGCTTTTAGTTTAACAACCAATAACAATGTGTACATTGTCCCTTAGTATTAACGTCGTTTTAGTATTAACGTCGTTTTAGTATTAACGCCGATTTAATTACCACCGCTTAGCGTTGTTGTATTCTATATCGGATTTACCCTTTGCTTTTGCGATGGCTTTTTTTGTATTTGGGTTTGTTAGTAAACGAATTTGGCTCCAAGTTTCTTTTGCGAGTATTTTTCGTTGCTGTGACTGATAGCTTAATTGAGTAATACGCTTAATAGCAGCTAGGGTATCGGGTGAGCGCTCAAGTAATGTACTTAGCAGTGTTTGGGTAGCAAGTTCTGTGTTGTTTGTTAGCTGTGTGACGAGCCCTAGCTCGTTTGCTTGCTCTGCGGTTATAGGGGTTGCATGGCTTGCAAGAAAAAGTGCTTGGTCGCGTTTAACAAGGCCGCCCATCATTACATTTGCCCCCATGTCAGGGCAAAGCCCCCAGCGAGCTTCCATTATGGCTAGCTTGGCGTCATTGTGTACAATTCTGTAATCTGCTCCTAACGCTATTTGTAACCCTCCTCCTAAGCAGTTGCCATTAATTTGTGCAATAACAGGTACGCTTAACGATTGCCACCCTAGTACAACTTTTTGCGCTAAGTTTTGGTTGCCGGGTAACCATTTAAACAGTAATTTTATTATATTTACAGGTGAGGCCATAACCGCGGTAATATCAAGCCCTGAACAAAAATGTTCGCCATCACCTTTTATAATCACTGCACGAATAGTACGATCCTTTTTTATGTTTTTAATCGTGTTATTTAACGATACAAACATGGCAAAGTTTAATGCGTTTTGTTTGTCGGCACGACTCAAGGTAACCGTTGCAATACTGTCTTGTTTTTCTAGTTTTATCATTATCAACTCCTCTGACCTGTTGCTCGAGCTTATGCGGTTACAAAAGGGAAGTAAAGTGATGTGGTTTTTAAAATAGATTGAATTTATTTGCAAATGGGCAGTCTGAATTACTTGGTTTTATTTTGGTAATACATAAAGTGTGATTTGAGGTTAAAAAAGTCAGGTTTTTAAACGCTTTTTTTATCAAATAGGTAATCAGATTTGATAACATAGCGCCAATTATAAAGTTTAAGGTTACGCAGATATGTCGGGTCCACGTTTATTTACAATCGAAGAAGCAACACATCAAGCTTATGATATTTTTTTAGAGTTAGCACCGAGTAACTTAAGCGATGATGACGTTGAAAACTTTAATGAGTACCGAGAAGATCTTGGCTTTATTGAAGAAGATGAACCGGACGACCAGTGGCAAGATTTTGTTGCGCTTGAAATTGAGCCAGAACACTTTATTCAAGTGCTAGTGGGTTTAGAGTTTGATAATGAAGATGTGCTATTTGCAAAAATTTTAATTAGCCGTGATAAAGACGCCCCGTTTTGCCATATTTTATGGAAAGAAAGTGAATAAGCCATGCTGTTTGTTTATTTTTGATTAAGTGGCGAGATAGAATTTTGCGTAAGTATTTATTTTTAATTTTTATTTTAATTAGTGGCTCTTGCTGGGCTGTTGATCCATTTGAAGATTTTCATGAGTATGGGCAGCTTTCTGACGAAGAAATTCATGATTTACACAAAGGCGAAATGCTTTACGGCGATACTGAGTTTGGGTTTATTTTGTCTCGGGGTAATATCAATTCAACCAGCTTTAAGCTCAAAGGTAACCTTTACCAAGATTTTGAAAAGTGGCGAAACCAATTCAAAATTGACTCCCTTTATAAGCGCGACGAAAATGACGACACTGGAGACAGCGATGTAACTGCAAACCGTGTGTTTGTATCTGCACAAGGTAACTACAAAGTAGGCGTTAAAAATTCATCGTTTTTTATTTATGGCGATTACGAAGAAGATCAGTTTAGTGGCCTTAAATTTAAAAGCACCATTGCAACAGGGTATGGTGCGCGTGTTTATCAGGGCACCAAGAACAAAGTAGATATTGATATCGGGCCTGGTTTGTACCGTTCTGTAGCTGATGAAGACTCAGCGGTGAGTGAAAGCGAAGAAAGTAAAACCGGTTACTTACTTCGTGTTGCTATGCAATGGGAGCGACTGGTTTCAAAACGCACACGTTTTAATCAAGATGTGAGTATAGAGCAGTCATTGTCAGGGTTAAATTCACGATTAAAATCTGAAACTGCGCTGATTAGTCAGGTTATAGGGGCGGTGTCTCTTAAGTTTGCTTATATGTATCGTTATAATTCAAAACCAGAAGATGATAAACTTAAGTTTGATTCTGAGCTCAGTGCTACTTTAGTGTATAGTTTTTAAGTATTTTATTTAATTAGAGAATAATATGTATCAGCATAAACAGTATGCGGTGTTTATTTTTTTTGTTTTGACCTGGATTGGTGGCTTTGTTGCTTTAGCGTGGAATTTAATTGGGGCAGATTGGCCGTTAATTATTTTTGCAGGTGTATTGGTACTGGTGGGCTTTTTGTTTCATGGCTTAACAGTTAAAGTAAACGATAAAACAATTAGCTGGGGATTTGGCCCTGGTGTGGCAGGCCAGCAAATTACGCTTAGCGATATCTCTGAGGCGAAAGCAGTTCAAAACTCTTACAGGCATGGTATTGGTATTCGTATAACTCACGATGGGTGGGTTTATACTGTGTCTGGTTTTAGTGCTGTTCAGCTAACGCTTAACGATGGCACCTTGTATAGAGTGGGTACAAACGACCAACAAGGGTTACTAGACGCACTAAAAAAACAGAACGTACCAGTGGCACAGCCTAAAAAGCAACAAAGTGACCCCAAGGTGGTTAAACGTAATAATATGATATAAAAAAAGCGCCTTAGGCGCTTTTTTTATAAAAGGTTTTATTAGTGGTCGTGACCACAACCACCTTCGCCATGTACATGGCCATGGGTAAGCTCATCAGCTGTTGCATCTCGTACTTCA
Organism: Pseudoalteromonas sp. 10-33; assembly: GCF_001469195.1. Classification (NCBI taxonomy): domain Bacteria; kingdom Pseudomonadati; phylum Pseudomonadota; class Gammaproteobacteria; order Alteromonadales; family Pseudoalteromonadaceae; genus Pseudoalteromonas; species Pseudoalteromonas sp. 10-33. The sequence goes on from NZ_LOFI01000001.1 coordinate 539,620, forward strand.
AGTATTTCAACATCGAAGTTTAGTGTAATACCTGCAAGCGGGTTATTGCCATCAACAATGACCTCTTCATCTTGGATATCAATAATCATTACTGATTGGTCGCCATCATCTGTTGATGCACGAAATTGCATACCCACTTCAATTTCCATACCATCGAACATCGACTTTGGTACAGCTTGCATTAGGTTGTCATGGCGTTCACCGTAACCATCTTCAGGTTCTACTTTTACGCTTAGCGTGTCACCAGGTTGCTTACCTAGTAGTGCGTTTTCAAGGCCCGAAATTAGATAACCAGTACCCACAATAAAATGTAGCGGCTCACCACCGAACGAGTTATCAATGCTGTTACCATCATTATCCATCACTGAATAATGCATTTTTACCACTTTGTTTGCCGCAACGGTCATAGTCATTCCTATTTATTCATCATCTAAAGAGTAGGGCAGAGGCAGAATGTTTAGCTCTACCTGAGGCGCGTGTTTTGCACGAAGTACTTGCGTTGTTTCAGTATCGTTTGGCAACACAACAAGGCCAGTTAAGATCTTTGTTTTTTCATCAAAGCTTTGCGCAATAAGCTTACCAGCACGACGCCAGTTTTCACCCAGTTGTACTTCAAGTTCGGGTTCGTCCAGCATACTTTCACTTTGGCCTGATACGATATACATGGCTCGCTTATTTTTACCAAGGTATTTCATACGGGCTACAGTTTCTTGCCCTGTATAGCAGCCTTTTTTAAAGCTGATTCCACCAATGGCTTGTAAGTTAACCATTTGCGGCACATATTCACCAATTGCATCACTGTTAAGTTGTGGCTCGCCAGCTAAAATTGCTGCTTGTTGCCATGGGGTATCATTATCGAGCGTAGAAACAGTGTCAGGTACTGCAAACTGGTTATCGACCATAAGCAGAACTCGGTTATTAGCCAGTTTTAATGCCTTACCGCTTGCAAAATCGCATGCTGAAGTGCTTTCGTTAAAGGTAATATTCAGCTCATCTAATGTAGCGGATAAGTCATCACCAATAAGACCAATGAGGCGCTTTGAAGAGGCGCTTATGTCTACTTTTGCAAATACAGCGTATTTTTTTAGCTCAACTAATGATTGCTCTACCTCGGCACTGCTGCCAGATAAGTAATAACTGTCTTGGTGAGAAAAGAGCTTAAATACACCCCAAAGTTTTCCTTTGGCACTACAATGACCGGTCCATAAAAAATTGCTGGTGGTTAATTTATTTAGATCTTGAGTAATTTGCCCGTGCAGATAAGATAATTTATCAGCACCCGTAAGGCTAATAAGTTGGTGAGATAACGGACATGCGTAAACGCTAGACATAAAAACCTTCTTTGCAATACAAATGAAGTGACATAATAACGCAGTTGTTACGTATGGTACAGACAAGCACCCGCAGGGGTGTATTTATTTTATAGTTGATTAATAGCTGCTAAACCGGCTTGTGTTTGTTAAACTCGAGTCAATTCAGTATGAGGTTTAAAATGGTTGAAATTCATAGTAAAGCACGTATTCGTTGGGCTTGTCGTCGTGGTATGTTAGAGCTAGATGTTTTGTTTATGCCGTTTATAGAAGAAGCATACGATTCTTTAAATGCAGAGCAACAAGCTATATTTCAGCGCTTGTTAACACAAGAAGACCCTGATTTATTTGCATGGTTTATGGGGCATGAAAAATGTAAAGACGAGCAGCTAAATAGCATGGTTCAACTTATATTAAACAGAGTTCGTGTATAGGTTCACAGTAAGAAATAATAAAGCAGACCACAAACCCATTGTGGTCTTTTTTTGTGTGCTTACATTAATAATGTGCTTATTTTTAAGTTCTGTCCTGTCTATTATAATTTGTGTTATTGCCAATCTAATAGCTGGGATTTTAGTAGAGCGTAAAATAACTGTATGCCAACCGCACATGGGCGTGATTATTTTAGAGCCCAATTTGTTTAGATTCGAAAATCACGCTTATAAAGTAGAAGGGCAAATAAGTACCAAAAGCAGAGTGTTCACGGGCAGTGTTTGGCTATTCATAAAAGGATTTAGTAACAACCATTGGCTTATTATTTCAGCCAATGGTGTTGATAAGCAAAGCTATGCCCGATTAAAACGAGCTGTTTTGAGCGCTGTTAATGGCGCTCAGGAGTCAAAATAGTGGGAGTTGGGTTTTCGTTTTGATCAGGATAATCAATCGTGTAATGAAGCCCTCTACTTTCTTTTCTTTGCATGGCACTTCTAATTATTAACTCTGCCACTTGTACTAAATTACGTAGTTCTAGCAGGTTGTTACTTACTCTAAAGTTAGCATAATAATCGTGTATTTCTTGTTGCAGCAGCTCAACGCGATGCAATGCGCGCTCTAACCGTTTAGTTGAACGAACAATACCAACATAATCCCACATAAACAGACGTAGCTCATGCCAATTATGAGTGATGACTATTTCTTCGTCAGAGTTAGTTACGCGGCTTTCATCCCATTGTGGCAAGGTCATTGGCTCTGGCGCATGTTCAATTTTGCTTAAAATATCTTTTGCTGCGGCATGGGCAAACACAATGCATTCTAACAATGAGTTGCTTGCCATTCGGTTTGCACCGTGTAAACCGGTGTAGGCAACTTCACCCACGGCATAAAGATTATCTAAATCTGTTTTACCGTTGAAGTCGGTTATTACACCACCGCAAGTATAGTGTGCGGCAGGGACAACCGGAATCGCTTCTTTTGTGATATCTAACCCAACACTTAAGCATTTTGCATAAATGGTAGGGAAGTGCTCAATAATAAACTCTTTATCTTTGTGACTAATATCTAAATAAACACAATTTGCGCCTAAGCGTTTCATTTCAAAATCAATTGCACGAGCCACTATGTCACGAGGGGCTAACTCTTCGCGTTCGTCAAAGTCTTTCATAAAGCGGGTGCCGTCGGGCCGTTTTAAATAGGCGCCTTCACCGCGCATTGCTTCGGTAATTAAAAAGTTTTGTAATTCTGGATGGTATAAGCTGGTGGGGTGAAATTGGTTAAACTCCATATTAGCCACTTTACAGCCAGCTCGCCAAGCCATAGCAATACCGTCACCGCTCGATACATCAGGGTTAGATGTATATAAGTACACCTTACTAGCTCCACCGGTGGCAAGCGCTACAAATTTAGCTGATATAGTTTCGACTTTTTTAGCTTTTTTGTTCCACACATACATACCCTCTACGTGTGTACCTGTTCGGCCTGTATTTTTATCAGTGATTAAATCAATTGCATTATATTGCTCAAGTAGAGTGATATTTTTATGTAATTTTACTTGGCTTATTAACGTTGTTTGAACGGCTTTACCTGTAGCATCGGCGGCATGCAAAATTCGACGATGGCTATGTCCGCCTTCTCGCGTTAAGTGAAAACGTTCTTTGCCTTTGCTGTCAAACTCCATGTCAAAAGGCACGCCTTGGTCAATTAGCCATTGTAGGCAATCGTGTGCATTACTTGCTGTATAATGAACTGCTTTACGGTCACATAGGCCGCCGCCAGCATCGAGGGTATCTTCAACATGCGATTCAATACTGTCATTTTGTTTATCAAATACTGCGGCTATGCCACCTTGTGCATAAAGTGTAGAGCCTTCGGTAAGCGCACCTTTACTAATAACGGTCACGTTACAATAATTAGCTAAAGATAAGGCAAGAGATAAGCCAGCCGCGCCGCTTCCGATAATAGCGACATCTGCGATGTGATGTTTATTTTGGTTCATGTCAGGGGTACTTTGCGGTTACAATGCTTAAATAAAGCAGTATTTGTTTTTAATATCCGTAGTTGTATCATATTTGCCATACCACTACGTAGTGATTTTAATGGCTTAGCGCCGTTATTTATGAACTATTTTATATAAAAATAATATTAAGCAGAACTTTTTATTCATGTCGGGGTCAGAGTATTTGTGAACAATGGCGATAATATGAATAACAAGCAAAAATCAGACATAGGAGTACCGGCTCGAATGAGCGAGCAGGAATTGGATTTAGTGCTAGTAAGAAGAGTGCAGCAGGGCGATAAAAATGCCTTCAATCTATTAGTAAAGAAGTATCAAAACAAGATTGCAGGTTTGATCTCTCGTTATGTATCAAACCAAGGTGATATTGCTGATGTAGCGCAAGAGGCTTTTATAAAAGCTTACCGTGCACTTCCCAACTTTAGAGGCGATAGCGCTTTCTATACTTGGTTATACCGTATTGCCGTTAATTGTGCTAAAAATTATCTAGTTGCGCAGGGGCGTAAGCCGCCAGCCAATGATATTGACGCCGAAGAAGCTGAATTTTATGATTGTGGTGACTCCATGCGTTCAAACGCATCACCTGAGAACCTTTTATTGAGTGAAGAGGTTCGCGCTGTAATTTTTAATACAATTGATAGTTTGCCTGAAGACCTTAAAACCGCAATAACTCTCAGAGAAATTGAGGGTATGAGCTATGAGGAAATAGCTGTGGTAATGGATTGCCCTGTAGGTACAGTACGTTCGCGTATATTTCGTGCCCGTGAAGCAATTGATAACAAATTAAACCCATTAATAGGCGAGTCTTAGTATGACAAAAGCACACCTTAACAAGTTAGATAACGAATCGTTATCTGCATTACTTGATGGCGAGCAGCACCTAGCTGATGCAAAAATTGCAGAGCAAGATGTTTCTACGTTTGGTCGTTATGCGTTAATTGGTGATGCAATGCGTGCTCAAAAAAATAATCACGACATCCATATTGATATTAGCGAACGCGTTGCATTAGTACTAGAAAGCGAGCCTGTTTATGCCGACTTTACTCAGTCGAAAGAGCAGTCAAAAGTGGCCGATAAGTCAGACGAAAATAACGTAGTGGCATTTAATTGGCGCAAACCGGTTGCGCAGCTTGCAATAGCTGCAAGCGTGGCAATGTTTGCGATTGTGGGAGTGAGTACTTTGCCGCAAAGTGATCCACAGCAAAATGAAATTCCATTACTTCAAACCACACCGTTAACAGGTATGGCGTCACCAGTGAGCTACTCATCAGCGCCAGCCCTTGAAAACGCAGAGCAAGGTTTGCGTGAGTTACAACAACAACGCATTGGTGCGTTAGTGTTAGAGCATCAGCGTCAAGCACGTGTTGCTAACTCTCTTCAAACAGCGCAAAATGAAACGAAAGCGCAAGAGGAAAAAAACTAATTAAATGAAAGTAATTACTTTTGTTCTGTCGTTGGTACTAAGCTTTACTGCCGTTGCCAACGACACAAACCCTGCCAAAACGCTATTATTAGAAATGGCCAATGCTGTCCATAATCGTAACTTTGATGCCTCGTTTGTGGTTGTTAAAGGTAAATCAATGGAACCCTACCGATGGGTGCACGCTAAACAAGGTGAAACTGAACTCGAACACTTAAGTTTGCTCAATGGCGCAGGCCTTGAAATGATTAGAGTCAACGACCAAGTAACGTACTTTGAACCTCAGTCTGAACCTTATTCACTAAAAACAGATTCTATTGCAGGCCCTATCCCTGAAGTTCTTTTTAAAGATATACAGCAATTAAGTGAACACTATGATTTTGTATTAGGCGGAAAAGGCCGTATTGCAGGTAGGGCAGCGCAGTTAGTGCGCATAGAGTCAAAAGACGAGCACAAGTATAACTACTGGATTTGGCTTGATATGGAGTCTGCGCTGCTATTAAAAGCTGCGTATGTTAACCATCAGGGTGAAGCACTTGAACAGCTTCAGTTAACCCATATTAGTGTGACTGAGCAACCAGCACCAATGCTACTTGAAGTATTAAATCGAAACTTCCCTACACCACTACCTGAAAACGAATTGGAAGGAGTTGATAGTTCTTCAACTAATTGGGAGATAAGCTGGTTACCAGCTGGTTTTGAATTACTTAAGTCTGACAGGCATAAACTCGATTTAAACAATGAGTTAACGGATTACTACCTTTATTCAGATGGGTTTGTTGAGATATCTGTGTTTATTCAGCGACCACTACCAGGCAAGCGCTTAAGTGGTGCACTCACCTCTGGCGCCACTACGGTTTATGTGCATAATGGCGGTAATTTTGATGTATCGGTTGTTGGTAATGTGCCAAGTTTAACCGCTAAGGCTATAGCCGAATCTGTTACGCGCGCATTATAAACGATTCGCAAGGATTGTTATGATTGAACAAACTCTTACTGTTGTGGCCCTTAGTGGCCACACAGCGCATTTAAAAGCCGAGCAAAAGCAAGCTTGCGCTGGCTGCAACGGTCGTTGTGGCTCTCAGGTATTTAGTAAATTATTTGGCACTGAAAAAAAAACACTTCCTTATAAATTTGAGTCTCCTGTCGAAATAGGGCAGAAGGTCACTTTATCCCTTGATGATAGCCATATGGTAAAACATGCGTTTGCTGTGTACATGCTGCCGCTGTTTTTAAGTATTACTTTTGCACTTGTAACTTCTGAGTTATTAATAATGGGCGAAGGTTGGCAAATAGTCGCAGCTGTTTTGGGGGGGCTTTTGGGGTTTTATATTGCCAAAACACGGGTTAAATCGCTGAGACACGATATAAAAGTAGTAAAAATTCATCCAATTAGTATCCCTTTAACTCAAATAGATGGTGATTGACGCCAATTAAATGTAAAATTGGTGCTTTATACCCAAGTAACTTGGAAATACAGGAAGTCGTGATTTAAAGCAGTGTAATAAAAGTTAACCAGTGCAGTTGTTGTGTTATCAATTATTGATTGTTTATATCATTTTTCGTCATTATGTATGTTGTTAAATTAATTAACACAAAACATGCTAAAGCAAGTATTTGCAAGTCACTTAGGTATCCATATTTAGTCCTTTAATTAAGAAGTATTGAACTCAGTTTATGAAGCATATCCGTAATTTTTCGATAATCGCCCATATTGACCACGGTAAATCGACCCTTTCAGATCGTTTGATTCAAGTTTGTGGCGGTTTAACCGACCGTGAAATGCAAAAACAAGTTTTAGATTCAATGGATATTGAGCGCGAACGTGGTATTACCATTAAAGCGCAAAGTGTAACGTTGAACTACAAAGCAAATGACGGCGAAACATACCAACTTAACTTCATTGATACACCAGGACACGTTGACTTTACCTATGAAGTATCGCGTTCTTTAGCTGCATGTGAAGGCGCATTATTAGTTGTTGATGCAGGACAAGGCGTTGAAGCGCAAACTTTAGCAAACTGTTACACCGCGATAGAAATGGACTTGGAAGTAATTCCAGTATTAAACAAAATTGATTTACCGCAAGCAGATCCACTGCGTGTTGCTGAAGAAATTGAAGAAATTATTGGTATTGATGCCCTAGATGCTGTTCAGTGTAGTGCTAAAACCGGTGTTGGTATTGCCGAAGTGCTTGAAATGATCGTTAAGGACATTCCGCCACCAGTCGGTGAAAAAGACGAGCCTCTTCAAGCGCTAATTATTGATTCATGGTTTGACCCATATCAAGGTGTTGTATCACTTGTGCGTATCAAGCATGGTGAGCTACGTACGGGCGACAAAATTAAAATCATGTCTAACGAGCACATTCATACAGCCGATCAAGTGGGTATATTTACACCTAAGCAAACCAATACAGGGGTTTTACGTACCGGTGAAGTAGGTTTTGTTATTGCGGGCATTAAAGAAATTCACGGTGCACCAGTTGGTGATACGATTACGCATCAAAGAAACGCAGCGCCACAGCGTTTACCTGGCTTTCAAAAAATTAAACCGCAAGTTTATGCAGGTATGTTCCCAATTGCGTCTGACGAGTATGAATCATTCCGCGATGCCCTTAACAAGCTAAGCTTAAACGATGCGTCGTTATTTTTTGAGCCAGAAAATTCAACGGCACTTGGCTTTGGTTTTCGTTGTGGCTTTTTGGGTATGCTCCATATGGAAATTATTCAAGAGCGTTTAGAGCGTGAATACGATATTGACTTGATCACAACAGCTCCAACGGTAATTTACGAAATAGTAACGAAAGACGAGCGCACTTTCCAAATCGACAATCCGTCTGATTTACCTGCAGTTAATGACATTGTAGAAATTCGAGAGCCGATTGTAGAAGCAAACATATTAGTGCCGCAGGAATACTTAGGTAATGTCATTACTTTATGTATTGAGAAGCGCGGTAGTCAAACTAAAATGACTTATCATGGTAAGCAAGTTGCAGTAACGTATGAGTTACCAATGGCTGAAGTGGTAATGGATTTCTTTGATAAGCTTAAATCTACAAGCCGTGGTTTTGCATCACTTGATTATAACTTTAAGCACTTTCAAACATCAGACATGGTTCGCGTTGACATTTTAATTAATGGTGAACGTGTTGATGCGCTAGCAATTATTGCACACAGAGACAGTGCGCAATCACGTGGTCGTCAGCTTGCTGATGCGCTTAAAGAGCTTATTCCGCGTCAAATGTTTGATATTGCAATTCAAGCCGCGATTGGTCAGCATGTTATTGCGCGTACAACTGTAAAACAACTACGTAAAAACGTAATTGCTAAATGTTACGGTGGCGATGTGAGTCGTAAGAAAAAGCTACTCAAGAAACAAAAAGATGGTAAAAAACGCATGAAACAAGTAGGTAATGTAGAAGTACCTCAAGAGGCGTTTTTAGCTATTCTGAAAGTTGGCAAATAACAACAAAGGATTATAAATGGCTGGTTACTTTTCAATTTTATTGGTGCTGTTAACCTTAGGCTCAGGCTTAATATGGTTAATAGACCACTTACTGTATGCACCAAAAAGGCAAGAGCGTTTAGCGTTAGCGCAAACGTCTGCTGGCGCAAAGTTAGATGATGAAACAGCAGCATTAATTGCACCAGAGCCAGTATTAACTGAAACTGCAAAATCGATTTTTCCGATGATTGCTGCTATTACTATTTTCAGATCGTTTATATTTGAACCTTTTCAAATTCCGTCAGGTTCGATGATGCCAACACTATTGGTGGGCGATTTTATTTTAGTACAAAAGTATTCATACGGTATAAAAGACCCTGTTTGGCGTACTCAATTAGTTGAGATGGACGAGCCTGAACGTGGTGACATTGTTGTTTTTAAGTTTCCTGGTAATGAAACAATTGACTACATTAAAAGAACAATAGGGCTACCTGGCGATAAGGTTGTATACCGCGATAAACACCTATACATTCAGCCAAAGTGCGGCGAAGGTGAAGTAAGCCGCAGTAACTTACAATGTGGTGAGTACAACAAGATTGACATGGAAGTGAAAGATAGAGGCGAATTTATGCTAAAAGGCATGGAATCGGTTCGAATAAATGAATCGCTTACAGAAGATGGTCACGATATTTTAATTTACCCTGAGGTTCCAGAGAAAAAAGGTCGCTACTTCAGACAAGCTGGTACTCGCACCGATGAGTGGGTTGTACCCGCAGACCACTATTTTATGATGGGTGACAACCGAGATAATAGTGAAGATGGTCGATTTTGGGGATTTGTACCAAAAGAAAACTTGGTGGGGAAAGCTGTCTTTATATGGATGAGTTTTGAATTTGAGAATGGCCCTGATGATGTTTTACCAGGATGGGTTCCAACTGGTGTTCGCTTTGAACGCCTAGGTAATATTCAGTAACAATGAAAAAAAATGTAACAGAGTTATACAACAAAATCGGCTACGAGTTTTCTGATCAAGGTTTACTTGAACAAGCAATGACACACCGTAGCCACAAAGGTCAACATAATGAGCGCTTAGAGTTTTTAGGCGACTCAATTTTGAGTTTTGTTATTGCCAATGCACTTTATGCCAAATTTCCAAAGGCACGAGAAGGCGACTTAAGCCGCATGCGTTCAACATTGGTACGTGGTCAAACACTTGCTGAGTTTGGTGTTGAATTTGGTTTAGGTGATTACCTGCGTTTAGGCCCCGGTGAGCTAAAAAGTGGGGGTTTCCGCCGTGAATCGACACTTGCCGATGCAGTAGAAGCCATTATTGGTGCGGCGTTTTTAGATTCAGGTATTGAGCGTTGCAGCGAGCTTATTTTATCGTGGTACGAATCACGCTTAGATGCTATTTCACCAGGGCTTAACCAAAAAGATCCGAAGACCCTGCTGCAAGAGCATCTACAAGGCCGAAAATTGCCTTTACCAGGCTACACTGTTGTAGATACAAAAGGCCAAGCGCACAATCAAACATTCACGGTTGAATGTATTGTTGATGGAATGGATAGCATAATTTCTGTTGGTAGCTCACGCCGTAAGGCTGAACAAAAAGCTGCTGAAAAAGCATTGAAGATAATTAAAAATGAATCTTGATACCCTAATACAACCTCATGAAGGCGATGTTGATACATTTTGTGGCATGATTGCCATTGTAGGACGTCCTAACGTAGGTAAATCGACTTTACTCAATGAGATTATTGAGCAAAAAGTAAGTATTACCTCTCGTAAGCCGCAAACAACGCGCCACCGTATTATGGGTATTCATACAGAAGGTAAGTATCAAGCTGTTTATGTTGATACGCCGGGACTTCACATAGAAGAAAAGCGCGCAATTAACCGTTTAATGAACCGTGCTGCGTCTAGTTCAATTGGTGACGTAGAACTGATTATTTTTGTGGTTGAAGGAACGCACTGGACTGCTGATGATGAAATGGTACTAAATAAAGTATCGCAAAGCGGTAAACCAGTGATGTTGGTCATTAATAAAATTGACCAAGTAAAAGACCGTGATTTAGTGCTTCCTCATATGAAGTTATTAGGCGATAAGTTTGACTTTGTAAGCATTATGCCGGTTTCGGCAAAGCAAGGTAAAAATATCGACCTTATTAAAGATGAAGTAACAAAGCGTCTTCCGCCATGTGAGTTTTATTTTCCAGATGACTACGTAACCGATCGCTCGATGCGTTTTATGGCTGCCGAAGTGATCCGTGAAAAGCTAATGCGTTTTATGGGTGAAGAGCTACCTTACTCGGTCACTGTTGAAATAGAACAGTTTAAATGGCAAGAAAACGGTGTTTGGCATATCAACGGGTTAATTTTAGTTGAACGTGAAACACAAAAGCGCATGGTTATTGGTAACAAAGGCGAAAAGCTAAAAGTGATTGGCCGTGAAGCTCGAAAAGATCTAGAAGAAATGCTTGATAACAAAGTATTTTTAGAGCTTTGGGTAAAGGTTAAATCTGGTTGGGCTGATGATGAACGTGCCCTTAGAAGCCTAGGCTACGGTGAAGACTAAGACAATAAGTAGCCTACTTTATGGATAGTGACTTCTATACTGCATATTTATTACACCGACGTCCTTATAGTGACTCACAAGTAATGCTTGATATGCTAGTAGAAGGAGTCGGTCAGCTTAGAATGATCGCAAGAATTAGTGGCCGCCAGGCCACTAAACACAAAGCGCAATTACAGCCTTTTCAACCTCTACTTGTTCACTACAGTGGTAAGTACGATTTAAAATACATTAATAAATTTGAGCTGCACGGCGCACCGCTTTTTCTATCAGGTGATGAGCTTTATTGTGGTTTTTATTTAAACGAGTTAACAAACAGAATAGTGCCTGTTAATGAGCCAATAGAACAAGCTTATGAGCTTTATAAATCTCATTTAGAAAACTTAAACAGTGGTGCCGATTTGCAATCTGTTTTGCGTTCTTACGAATTTCAATTACTCGAATTATTGGGTTACGGTGTTGATTTTAGTTTTGATACCAATGGTGAGCCAATAGATGAAGCGCTTACGTATAGTTATTTTCCTGAGCTTGGGTTTGTTATTCAAGAAGATACCCGCTCAGGCTTTAGCGGTGAACAGCTCCAAGCAATAGCAAATCATGACTTTAGTCGAAAAGATGTGTTATATATGGCAAAACAGTTAAGTCGCTATTTACTAAAACCTTTACTAGGTAATAAGCCATTAAAAAGTCGTGAATTATTTACGGCCTCTCAATAAACGTAATTTTACAGGTAAAATAATGAAAGATATTCTTTTGGGTGTAAACGTTGATCATATTGCAACGCTTCGCCAAGCACGAGGCACAACTTATCCCGACCCAGCGCATGCAGCGAGCGTTGCTGAGCACGCCGGTGCAGATGGCATTACCATTCATTTACGTGAAGACCGCCGTCACATTCAAGATCGTGACGTATATGTAATGGCAAAAACAATTCAAACGCGTATGAACCTCGAAACAGCAGTAACTGATGAAATGATTGCTATCGCTCTTGAGGTAATGCCTGAGTATGTTTGTTTGGTACCAGAAAAACGTGAGGAATTAACTACAGAAGGCGGTTTAGACGTTGCGGGTAACATAGACAAAATAAAAGCGGCAACTAAAACCCTTAGCGATGCAGGTATCAAAGTCTCATTATTCATTGACGCGGATACTGCACAATTAGATGCTGCAAAAGCCTGTGGCGCACCTTATGTTGAAATACACACCGGTGCTTACGCAGATGCTACAAACGATACTGACTTAAGCAAAGAGCTTGAACACATTCGTCAAGGTGTACAATACGCAGCAAGTTTAGGTCTAATTGTGAACGCAGGGCATGGTTTAAACTACCATAATGTAAAACCAATAGCCGCAATGCCAGAAATTTATGAGTTAAATATAGGCCACGCTATTATTGCGCGCGCCGCTATTGACGGCTTAGATAAAGCAGTACGAGATATGAAGCGCTTGATGCTTGAAGCGCGTATTTAATAGTAAACTTTACTTTTAAGACGTAGCTGACACCAGCTGGTTTTGAGTCAGTATTCAAAAATAAAAAGACGCGATTACAATGCGTCTTTTTTATTTTTACCATTCATTTTTGCGTCAACCAATAGGTTTTCAAGCTCATCTTGTAGCTCAAAAAGTTCAGGCTCTACATTTTCGAGCACGCACTCATTTTTAAGTGAAGTTTCAATAGTTTCAGCTAACGATTTTAATTTTGGTACACCAGTGTAGCAGCACGCACCATGGAATTTATGCACAATGCTGAGTACTTGTTCACAATCTTCATCATCAATAGCTTTAGTAAGTAAATTCAGCGTTTCTGGTACGCTTAAAAGCAGCATATTGAGCATTTCAAGCGCCAATTCGTTTTTTCCACCAGCCCGTTGTAATGCGAGCGGCCAATCTATTCGGCTACTCTCAAAAGGCGCTGGGCTTTGGGGTATTTCATTTTTGCTTTTGTCACGGTTTATTGGCGTTTGTGGGCTGTGGTCGCTAATAATTTGTTTAAGCGTATCTTCATCAATAGGCTTGGTTAAATACCCTTTAAAGCCATCTTTCAGTAGTTGTTCTTTTTCGCTATGCAATGCATGTGCGGTTACCGCAATAATAGGCGTGTCTTCATTAAGCGACGACTCTTGAATAAGTTTACACGCGGTTATGCCATCCATTATTGGCATTTGAATGTCCATAAAAATAACATCGTACTTATGGCTTTTACTTAAACTATAAGCCTGTGAGCCATTGTGAGCGGTATCAATAAGCTCAACTTGCTCATCAAGCAGTGTACATATCAGTTTTAAATTAGCGTCGTTATCATCAACAACTAACACTTTGAGTGGCAACAACTTTTGCTCGCTCTGCTCTATATTGTGAACAGGGTGGTCGAGTCTATATGGCGCAGCAAGCACCTCGCATAGCTTACGATGATTAAGCGGCTTACTTAAACAGGCATCTGCACCGCTGCCAATAAACGCCTCTCGCATATTATGTGAAACGGTGTTGAGCATTAAATATAAATAATCGGTCGAGTCTCTTACTGTTTTTACATAGCCTTTTAATAGTTGCATATGATCAACCGATGCCATGTGACCTATTAAACAAATATCAAATTTAGTTTGGGTATTTTCTATGGCTGACAAAAAGCTGGCTTCGTTAAAGCACGGCGTTACGTTTGCTTGCCACTCTGTCAACAACGACAATACTGCATGATGCGTATGCTCGTGTGGCTCTAAGTATAAAATACGTTTACCAATAAGTGATTTACTTGGCAGATCGTTGGTAAATACGTGATTAGGGAGTCTAAAAACGCTATTAAATGTAAAGCATGTTCCGTTACCAGGCGCTGAGTTTAACGATATGCGCCCATTCATCGCTTCAACAATATGTTTGGTGATAATCAGGCCGAGTCCGGTACCCCCAAATTTACGCGTAATGCTCGAATCTGCTTGGCCAAAAGGGGTAAACAATGAATCTTGTTTATCCATTGGTATACCCACACCGGTGTCTGTTACCGACACTAAAACAGAGGCACTTTCTTCATCAAGTAAGCGGTAGCTAATATCTACTTTTATAGAACCTTGTTCGGTAAATTTAATTGCGTTACTTAGTAAATTAATAAGTACTTGTTTAAAGCGAGTGGGATCGCCAGTCAAATCGTCAGGGACTTGCGGGTTTATATAAATAGAGAGCTCAAGCTGTTTTTCATGAGCGCTTGGAGCAAGCAGTGTCATGACTTCGTTTACAGCATCGCGCAATTGAAATTGAATAGACTCAAGTTCCATCGCACCAGCTTCTAGTTTAGAAAAATCTAAAATATCGCTGATAATGGTCATTAAGCTATTAGCCGACAACATGATTGTATCTAGGTAATCTTTTTGGTGCTTGTTCAGTGGTGTTTTATAAAGCTGGCGAGTAAACCCCATTACACCATTGAGTGGCGTACGTAACTCGTGACTCATTTTTGCTAAAAAGTCAGACTTAACACGGTTAGCATCCTGCGCTTCTTTTTTTGCCATTGTGAGCTGAATATTCTGCGTTTCATACTGTTCAAGCGTTTCACGGTAATCACTGGTTGCTTGGTCAATATTTTTTTGCATTTCGTCTTTTTGCATCACCATGGTATCGGCTATCGTGTTTAGCCCTTCACGAAGAATATCAAATTCACCTAACATGGTATCGGTAAGGCCTGTACTTCTTTTTCCTTCAACGAGCTTGTCGGTTGCAAGTACTAACTTATTCAAAGGGGTCATAAACATACGGCTAAGTTTAAATGCCATAATTGCCGCTAATACCAAAGATAAAATAATAACAATGCCACTAACAAGTAAGGCGCGTTGTTGACCAATCACGGCTTTATCTTTGTTTAGCTGTAAAATAACCGTGCCCAATGTTGTTTGAAAAGCAGAAGAATCCCACTGAGTGTTAGGGGAAGAGTGCCCAATAATGGGGGTATAAAACGTGATGATATCTTTTGAGGACTCTATTTTAGTGACTTTAAGTGATTCAAGAGACGTTTGATTAATTAATTCATCAAATGAGCGGTGGTAATTACTCGTCATCAACAGCTCGTTGTTAGTGTCAAATATAGCAATTGATTTAATAGACGGTGAGTGGCGATTATGTGTAAAACTGATTAAACGATTAAGTAATACTTTATTTTTATCAAGAAGTGGCTGCTCTAGGGCAATAGCTAAGGGCTCTGAAATAGTTGCACCTTGTTGATATAAAATTTCATCAAGCTCAATGTAACGATTTACTGTAAAATAACCACCAAGCAGCAATCCAATGATCACCGTAGGGATCAGGGTCAAAGTTAAAACAGAATCACGTAAGCCTAATTTGGTCATAGTGGGAGCATTATTATCATTATTAGTATGTTTTGAGTATATACGTTTCGATGCTTATTCTCAAAGCTTCCCCTAGGTGTGATTAGTAACGAGTTTTAACCTAAATAAATGTAAGGTAATGCCACATGGCACAAATTTTTAAAGCGAAAAAAAAACCTCTTCAACAAAAGTCAGTGGTGCTCGATATAACAAATATGGATCACCAGGGCCGTGGCATAGCAAAATATAACAATAAAGTATGCTTTGTTGCAGGTGCATTACCAGGCGAGCAAGTAAAAGCAACGCTTGTTGATGATAAAGCGCGTTACAGTAATGCTGTTACACACAAAGTGATTAAAGAAAGTAAAGCAAGGGTAGCGCCTTTTTGTGAGCATTATAATCACTGTGGTGGCTGTCAATTACAGCACTTAGATGTGAATCAGCAAGTAGTTGAAAAGCAAACCGCGGTTGAGCAGCTTTTCGAAAAATTTGCCAAACAGGCAAATTTAAACTGGCAAACTCCATTATTAAGTAAACCAACACATTATAGGCGAAGTGCACGAATAGCGGTTATGTTTGATAAGGCTGCTAAAAAAATGCGTATAGGTTACAGAGCGAGCGGTTCTAAAAATGTTGTTAGTATCAATAAGTGTGCAGTTTTGACTGATGTCTATGAAGCTGTTTTTACACTTTTTGATGAATTAATTAATCACAATAAGTCACTACACAGTATAAGCCACTTGCAATTATGCCAAAGTGAAACGCATAACTTTGTGGTTATTCGTCACACTAAAGCGATTAATGATGAAGTAAAGGCAGTGGTTAAAAAAGCCTGTATGCCTTACAAATACTCAGTCATTTGGCAAAGCGAAAGTGATGTAATTGACCATACTAATATTACTATGCCTTACTATTACCTAGATGAATTTAAACTAAAATTAGAGTTCGGTTTAGGTAATTTTATTCAAGTTAATGCGCAAGTTAATCAAGCTATGTTAAAACAATCGGTAGATTGGCTTGGTTTAAATGGCGATGAAAATATATTAGATTTATTTTGTGGTATTGGTAACTTTTCGCTCGTGCTGGCAAAACAAGCAAAAACGGTAATTGGTATAGAAGGGGTTGCTTCTGCGGTTGCAATGGCCGCGCAAAATGCGCAAACTAACTCTATCAGTAATGCGCAGTTTCATTGTTACGATTTAACGCAAAAAATACAAAATGCGCAATGGTTTAATAAAAACCTAGATGTGTTGGTACTAGATCCTTCACGTACTGGTGCAATGGCTATATTAGAGCAATTACCTTTAAAGCAATTTAAAACAATTTTATACGTCTCTTGTGACCCTGTTACTTTAGCCCGTGACAGCGCTATTATTTTGCAAGCAGGCTTTGAGCTCAACAAAATTGGGCTAATGAATATGTTCCCTCATACTGGGCATATTGAAACTATGGCGTTATTTCAACGGAGGTAAAGCGCATTATGGTAGCGACACGTCAATCACATCAACAAGATGAAACGGGTGATCTTTTTACACGGTTAAAAGCACTCGATCTGTCTACAGAAAAGATTCAGTTGCTTAATAAGGCGCAAGCGCTTTGTGTTAAAAGTGATAACCAAGCTTGGCAAAATACAGCCATCGAAATGGTAGAAATTTTAGTCGAGCTAAACCTTGATGCCGAATCGTTAGCCACGGCCTACTTAACACCTTATTTTTTAAATGACGTTGTCTCCCTTGAAACCGTTCAAGAGCAGCTCGGTAGTAATATATCGTTGCTGTTAACGGGCGTTTCTCAAATGGCGACTATCAGTACTTTGTCGCATCAAGGCAAAGGCACTGTTCAAGTTGATAATATTCGTAAAATGTTATTAACCATGGTTGAAGATGTGCGGGCTGTGGTAATAAAGCTTGCCGAGCAGGTTTGTCATTTACGAAACGTGAAAGACGCCGGTGAAGAGGAGCGGGTTATTGCCGCTAAAGAAACCGCGGATATTTTTGCTCCTTTAGCAAACCGACTTGGAATTGGCCAATTAAAGTGGGAGCTTGAAGATTTATCGTTCAGGTATTTACTCCCAGACACTTACAAAAAAATAGCCAAGCAACTTGATGATAAACGACTTGCCCGCGAAGCCTACATGGAAGACATGGTAGAGCAAGTTAAAAGCCGTTTAAGTGAAGCAGGTATAGAAGCTGAGGTATATGGCCGGCCTAAGCATATCTACAGTATTTACAAAAAAATGGCGCAAAAAAACTACGAGTTTGATCAACTTTTTGATATTCGTGCCATGCGTATTGTGGTTGACCGCTTGCAAGATTGCTACGGTGCGCTGGGTATAGTGCATACCAACTGGCGCCATTTAAATAAAGAATTTGATGATTATGTTGCAACGCCTAAGCAAAATGGTTACCAGTCAATTCATACCGTTGTTTTTGGCCCTGAGGGTAAAACCGTAGAAATACAAATTCGTACACAAGACATGCATCAGGATGCAGAACTAGGCGTAGCTGCTCATTGGATGTACAAAGAAGGGGCCTTACCCGGACGTGGTTCGGGTTACGAGCAAAAAATTAGCTGGCTACGTAAATTACTGCAATGGCAAGAAGAAGTGGTGGATGGCGGCGATTTAGCTGAAGAGCTAAAAAACCAAGTTGTTGAAGACCGTGTGTATGTATTCACCCCGCGTGGCGATATTTTTGACCTACCATTAGGGGCCACGCCGCTCGATTTTGCTTACTACATTCATTCTAATGTGGGACACCGTTGTATTGGCGCAAAAGTATTTGGCAAAATAGTGCCGTTTACGCATCAATTAACGACGGGCGATCAGGTCGAAATTCTCACACAAAAGCAGGCTAACCCGAGTAGAGATTGGTTAAATCCGTCATTGGGCTACATTAAATCGTCTCGTGCGCGGGCCAAAATACACCATTGGTTCAAGCAACTTGATCGTGATAAAAATTTAAGTGCGGGTAAAGAAATTCTTGATAATGAGCTACAAAAGCTTGATTTAACATACAAAGATTTAGCTCCAGCAATTAAGCGATTTAACTTTAAAGAGCTTGATGACTTAATGGTCGCGATAGGGGCGGGGGATGTGCGCCTTAACCAAATGCTTAATTTTGTTACTGACCGCACAGAAGACGAACCCGTTATTCGTTTTAAAGCACCAAGCAAAGTAACGGGCGATAAAAACGGCATAGTGGTTGATGGCGTGGGCAGTTTAATGAGTCATGTAGCTAAATGTTGCCGACCAGTGCCAGGCGATGAAATTATTGGTTATATTACGCAAGGCCGTGGTATAGGCGTTCACCGTGATGATTGTGATGCATTTAATAACTTGAAAAAACAGCATCCAGAGCGTGTTGTAGAAGTTAGCTGGTCTGAAGATATAAATGGATCATACGCGCTTAGTATAAAAATTGAAGCAAGCGACAGATCTGGACTCATTCGCGATATAAGCTCTGTACTTGCTAACGAAAAAGTAAACGTAATTAATATGAACGTTAATACTGTGGGTGCTGACCAGTTAGCGGTATTTACCATGCAAATAGAAGTACACGATTTATCGGGTACAAACCGAGTGCTCTCTAAATTGCACCAAATTGAAGGTGTTCACCACGCTAAGCGAGGGCAGTAGCTTTGGCTAACCATTCAGCATTAACAGAACTTTTGAGTATTATGCAAACACTCAGAGATCCCAATGGCGGCTGCCCGTGGGATCTTAAACAAGACTTTAAATCAATTGTGCCGCATACACTTGAAGAAGCCTATGAAGTTGCCGACTGCATCGAATCGGGTAATTTAAATGAGCTTAAAAATGAGCTTGGTGACTTACTGTTTCAAATTGTGTTTTATGCCCAATTAGCGCAAGAACAAAGCTTGTTTGATTTTAACGATGTAATAGAACAATTAAATGCAAAGTTAACACGTCGTCATCCTCATGTTTTTGGCGACAAAAAACCGCTCAATGATGAGCAGTTATCATTGCAGTGGCAAGCTATTAAAGCCCAAGAGCGAAGCGAAAAAGCATTAACCAATACATCATTGTTGTGGCAAGATATTCCTGCAAATATGCCAAGCCTTAGTAAGGCTAAAAAAATTCAACAGCGAGTGGCTTCAATGGGTTTTGACTGGCCGACTTATCATGGTGCGCTTGATAAAGTAAACGAAGAAGTACTTGAAGTTAAAGAAGCAATAACGCACGACCCCTTATCGGATCACACAGCAGAAGAGCTTGGCGATTTACTATTTGCCACCGTTAATGTGGCTCGCCACGTCAAACGTGACCCAGAGCAGCTCCTCAGAAATGCAAACGATAAGTTTTCTGCCCGATTTGAAAAGGTACAAGCATATTTGCAAGCGCAAGGTAAAAGCCTAGAGACAGCAAGCCTTGAAGAAATGGATAATGCGTGGGAAGCAATTAAAAAACATAAATAAAATAGCGCACGTTTTTTAATCGCCCATTCGCTAATTTTAGCTGGATTGCTAAAGCGTGTTTTGGTACAATTTCGCCCCGTCTTGATGATATGCCCATAGCCACTTTTTTGGGTGTTATATTCCTTTTAATTCCTGATATTCTAGGGTTCGCATGAGTACAAAATTTATCTTCGTTACTGGCGGGGTTGTTTCTTCGTTGGGTAAAGGTATTGCAGCAGCATCGTTGGCGGCTATTTTAGAAGCCCGTGGCTTAAATGTTACTATTTTAAAGCTGGATCCTTACATCAACGTTGACCCAGGCACAATGAGCCCAATTCAACACGGTGAAGTATACGTTACAGAAGACGGCGCAGAGACTGATCTTGATTTAGGTCACTACGAACGTTTTATTCGCACCAAAATGACTAGCCGAAATAACTTCACGCAAGGCCGCGTATATGAAGACGTATTACGTCGCGAGCGTCGTGGTGAATACCTAGGCGCCACTATTCAGGTTATTCCTCATATCACTAACGATATTAAACAGCGTGTTTATGAAGGCGCTGAGGGGCACGATATTGCCATTGTTGAAATTGGTGGCACGGTAGGTGATATTGAATCACAACCGTTTATCGAAGCAATTCGTCAAATGGGCACAGAGATCGGTCGCGAACGCGCACTCTTTATTCACCTAACGTTAGTGCCTTTCTTAGGCCCTGCGGGCGAAGTAAAAACAAAACCAACACAGCACTCGGTTAAAGAGCTTCGTTCTGTTGGTATTCAGCCAGATATTCTTATTTGTCGCTCAGATCGTAAGTTACCTAATAACGAGCGTGCAAAAATTGCATTGTTTACCAATGTTGAAGAAAAAGCGGTAATTTCACTACCCGATGTAGACAGTATTTACAAAATTCCAGCATTGTTAAAATCACAAGAGCTAGACAATTTTGTATGTCGTCGTTTTCACTTAGACGCGCCTGAAGCTGACTTAGTTGAGTGGGAACAAGTACTATACCAAGAGTCTAACCCTACGGGCGAAGTGACCATTGGTATGGTTGGTAAATACATTGAATTACCCGATGCGTATAAGTCGGTTAACGAAGCATTAAAACATGCGGGTCTTAAAAACCGTTTAACAATTAACATCGAATATGTAGATTCACAAGACCTAGAAAGTAAAGGCGTAGAATTACTTTCTCACCTTGATGCTATTTTAGTTCCAGGCGGTTTTGGTGGTCGTGGTGTTGAAGGTAAAATTTTAGCAGCTAAATACGCTCGTGAAAATAAAGTGCCTTACTTAGGCATTTGTTTAGGTATGCAAGTAGCGCTTATTGAGTATGCACGTAATGTAGCAGGCTTAGCTGATGCTAACTCTACTGAGTTTAATGCCAAATCTGCAGCGCCGGTTGTTGGCTTAATCACCGAGTGGTTAGACGCCGAAGGCAAAGTAGAAGTTCGTGACGAAAAATCGGATCTTGGTGGCACAATGCGTTTAGGCGCACAAAAATGTTACTTAACACCAGGCTCTAAAGTGCACGAAGTTTACGGTAGCGACGAAATTGTAGAACGCCACCGCCATCGTTACGAAGTAAATAACAACTTTGTAGACCAGCTAGAAAAAGCGGGTTTAACATTCTCTGGTTTATCTGAAGATAAAAAACTGGTAGAAATTATTGAAAACAAAGATCACCCTTGGTTTATTGCCGCGCAGTTCCACCCGGAATTCACGTCAACACCACGTGATGGTCATCCGCTATTTGAAGGGTTTGTAGCAGCAGCGCATATCCACCAAAAAGCGTCATCGTAACTTATAAAAAGCCGTGCATGTATTGTACGGCTTTTTTGTTTTTAAGACTGACTAAGCTATATCAAACATAGTAAAGTTAACAAAACTCACCATTTTGGGAATATAGAGGAAACAAGATGTCAAATATCGTAAAAGTAATTGGTCGCGAAATCATGGACTCGCGTGGTAACCCAACTGTTGAAGCAGACGTACATTTAGCCGATGGTTCTTGGGGTCGTGCGGCAGCACCTTCAGGCGCATCTACTGGTACTCGCGAAGCATTAGAGTTACGTGATGGTGACAAAGCACGTTACTTAGGTAAAGGCGTATTAAACGCGGTTGGTTACATCAATAAAGAAATTGCTGATGCGTTAGCTGGCCAAGATGCACTTAACCAAAGTGCAGTTGATAAAGTAATGCTAGATTTAGACGGCACTGAAAACAAAGAAAAATTAGGTGCAAATGCAATCTTAGCAGTATCACTTGCAACTGCTAAAGCAGCTGCACAGTCTAAAAAAGTAGAGCTTTACGAGCACATTGCTGATTTAAACGGCACACCGGGTGTTTACTCTATGCCATTGCCAATGATGAACATCATCAATGGTGGTGAACACGCAGATAACTCAGTAGATATTCAAGAGTTTATGATCCAACCTGTTGGCGCTGCAAACTTCCGCGAAGGCCTACGTATGGGCGCAGAGGTTTTCCACAGCCTTGCAAAAGTACTTAAAGCAGACGGTCATTCAACAGCGGTTGGCGATGAAGGTGGTTTTGCGCCAAACCTTGAGTCTAACGAAGCGGCACTTGCAGCAATTAAAGTTGCGGTAGCAAACGCAGGTTACGAGCTAGGTAAAGATATTACTTTAGCGATGGATTGCGCTGCATCTGAGTTTTACGACAAAGAGGCAAACATTTACGATCTTAAAGGTGAAGGTAAAAAATTCACGTCTGAAGAATTTAACTTCTTCTTACAAGATCTTACTAATCAATACCCAATCGTTTCAATTGAAGATGGCTTAGATGAGTCAGATTGGGATGGCTTTGCACACCAAACTAAATTAATGGGCGATAAAATCCAATTAGTAGGTGATGATTTATTTGTAACTAATACTAAGATTTTAAAACGTGGTATCGACAACGGTATTGCTAACTCAATCTTAATTAAGTTTAACCAAATCGGTTCACTAACTGAAACGTTAGCGGCTATTAAAATGGCAAAAGACGCTGGTTTTACTGTTGTTATTTCTCACCGTTCTGGTGAAACTGAAGATTCAACAATTGCTGATTTAGCTGTTGGTACTGCTGCAGGTCAAATTAAAACAGGTTCATTGAGCCGTTCTGACCGTGTTGCTAAGTACAACCAATTGCTTCGTATTGAAGAGCAATTAGGCGCTAAAGCACCGTACAATGGTTTAAAAGAAGTTAAAGGTCAGTAATTCTTTTTTAGACGCTGATTTTAAATTTTAAGCTATAAATCCTCGCCAATGCGGGGATTTTTTATGTTGCTTGTAGTTTTTTTTGTTAGTATGAGCTTCAATTTACAGGGAATTGTAGTGCTAAAACTTTTCATTTTTTCTGCAGTGCTTTCCTTATCAATGCATATACAACTTAATGGCTATAATTAAAATGGATATTCATGTCAATGATCTTAGCTACTTGTTATTTATTTTGCCTGTAGCAATTATAATGGTTTTTTTATTAAAAAAAGTGACATCTAAAACAAACGTTAAGCATAACGTTATGCTTAATTTTATTTTAACGATGTTATTTTTTCCTGCAGGGTTTGCACATTTTATTTGGTGTATTTATACATCAATAAAAAAGCGAGATTGTAACACTCAATAATTTTAATCTAGTGGGGGAATTCCCCCCTTTTTTAGGAGTTTTAAATAATGTATTTTCACTCATCTTTTTATTACATTATCGTTTTACCATTTTTGCTTATTTTTTCAGGCTTGATTTTTTTTCTAAATAAAAACTCTAATACTAAAAGTAGTATAGGTTTGAGTTTGGTTTTGACATTTGTGAATATCTTTTTTGGTCTATTTCATTTGTTTTACGTTATTAACAAAGTGCTCAACGAAGTCCCTGATAATAAAATGCTCACAAAGTGAATTGCTGCTTTAAAATGTCACCTGTAAAACAGGTTTTTAAGTAAAAACCACGCGGAAGAGTTTTAATTATTTGCCCGTTTGGGCCAATGGCATCGGTCACAATTTTGCTATTCGCGGCTTTTGGGCGTATTTGCATTGCATCGCCTAAATGGCCTGATATTTCATCAACCCTACCAAGCGCAATCAACTCCATTTGTTCTTCCCAATCTCGCTGTAGTTTTGCATCTTGCTCGGGCGTTGGTTGCCATAAAAAGCCGCTGCCTATGGTTCTATTAAACGGTGCGATATCACGCTCGCTTAAAACTGGAAGCCATAAAACATGGTTAAGCTTTTTACGAACCGTACTAGTGTGCCATGTCATGCCTGTTACATTTATTAATGGCGTTACAGATACAAAGGTGGTTTCAAGAGGTTTGCCTTTATAAGAAATAGGTAGCGTTTTAAGTTCAATACCTAAATCTTCAAAATCGGGTAGGGGTTTAGAACCCGCGGTTGCACCTAAAACGTATTCAATTAATTGACCCGTCCAGCCTTTTTCTCTTAATAAGTCGTCAGGGGTTTTAAAGTTATATTGTTCAGCAAGCTGCCCAAGCGTAAGGCCAGCAATACTGTTTACACGTTGAGTAAGATCATTAATTGAAAGTGGTTTAGTTGGGCGCATAATATTAATTTTAGTTGAATAAATACCACTGCCATGATAGCAAAACAGCTAAGCCGTGGATATCTTTAGGTTTGTGTGTTTTTTGTTCGCTGTTGTGGTGTGTTAATTTTATACATAGTTAAAATTATGGATAACTCGTTAAGTTACTGACTAACTTGGTTTTTTTTAGTTTGTAAGTTTTGTTCGTATTGGTCGTTTTAAAAGTTAATGGGATAAATACAACTATATGAACATGTTTATCCACAGAATCTGTGGAGAACAACACGTTTTAGATCTTATATTGTGGATTTGTTTGCAAAATGAACGTGTTTTTTAAAAGTTATGCACAAACTGTGAGTAACTAGAGTAAAACAATAACTGCAATAGCTTTTGCACATTTTTTTAAAATTTATTGCTCTCATCTGTATGTTTTATCTACTGGGTTAAAGCATAAACGTCATTCACCCGTGGGCTTGTCTATAATAGTGTTTGCCGTATTGCGACTAATGTGGAACAATCATTAAAAATCGACTTACAAATGAGGCACTAAGGTGATTGATGCCGAAGGTTTTCGTGCCAATGTCGGAATTGTAATTTGCAATAATCAGGGACAAGTATTTTGGGCCAGACGCTACGGTCAGCACTCTTGGCAATTTCCCCAAGGCGGTGTTGATGATGGTGAAACACCAGAACAAACTATGTACCGTGAATTACACGAAGAGGTCGGACTGCGACCAGAAGATGTAGAAATTGTCGCAAGTTCAAAACATTGGTTACGCTATAAATTACCCAAACGATTAATTCGTCGCGACTCAAGTCCGGTGTGTATTGGGCAAAAACAAAAATGGTTTTTACTGAAACTTCGTTGTAAAGATGAAGATGTAAACTTACTTAAAACTCATCACCCAGAGTTTGATGATTGGCGTTGGGTGAGTTACTGGTACCCTGTTAGGCAGGTTGTGTCGTTTAAACGGGATGTTTACCGACGTGTAATGAAGGAGTTTGCTCCTTTTGCTATGCCCTTTAATAAAAGAGAACACCATAAAGACCATTGGCGAAGTAAAAGGTAATAACTTTATAATAAAATAAAGGAGCAGGACATGCTGGCAACACTAAGATCTATTGCTGAGTCTGTATCGCAACAAGCGAATTTAGACACTGCTTTAGTGTGCTTTGTGCAAATGGTGAAAGACGCCATGAAAACCCAGTGCTGCTCTATTTATTTTGCCGACTACAGCCAAGACAATTTTGTATTAATGGCTACCGAAGGGTTAAACCCTGATGCGGTAGGCAAGTTTAGAATTGGTTTTACAGAAGGTTTAGTGGGGTTAGTTGCTCAACGCGAAGAACCCATTAATATAGCTTTTGCTAAATCGCATCCGCGCTTTAAGCTCTCTCCTGAGGTAAACGAAGAAGGCTATAATGCTTTTTTATCGGTACCTGTGGTTCATCAAAAAAAAGTACTGGGCGTTATTGTTGTTCAACAAAAAATGGCCCGTGTATTTAGCCAAGATGAAGAGTCGTTTTTAATAACGCTTTCTGCTCAACTTGCTTCACAATTGGCTCATGCCGAAATTAAAGAAGTACTTCGTCAAGACGAGTCATCTCATCAAACATCTGTTTTAAAAGGTGTATCTAGTGCGCCGGGTATAGGTATAGGTACCGCATTTGTACTTTTACCAAAACTTGACTTTAAATCAATTGAGCTCCAAAAAAATAGTGATGTGACTGAGCAGCGTCGCCTGTTTACGCAAGCAGTGGCGGCTACACGTAAAGAGTTTAATACGCTTTCGATGACGTTGAGTGACTCTATTCCTCAAGAGGCATTAGCCGTATTTGATGTGTATCAACAGTTATTAGATGCTAAAAGTTTAGGTCACAATGTTGAGGTTCAGTTACTCGAGGGATGGTGTGCAAAAAGCGCACTTAAAATTGTGATTGAGCGTCTAATTTCGCAATTTAATGCGATGCAAGACCCATACATAAAAGAGCGTGCTGTTGATGTGAAAGACATTGGTTTACGCGTATTACATCACTTAGTTAACACCGAACACGCAGTAAAAGATTATCCAGCAGATACCATATTAATTGCAAATACATTAACCCCCGCGATGCTTGCTGAAGTACCAAAAGGGCATTTAGCAGGGGTTGTTAGTGTTAATGGCTCAGCCAATAGTCATGCATCTATTTTGACTCGCGCAATGGGGATCCCCGCTATTTGGGGGATAGAAGATTTACCATTACTTCAATTTGATGGTAAACCAATGATATTAGATGCGTTTGCAGGGCGTTTGTATATCTCACCCTCGCAAATGTTATTAGACGAGTACGCAGACCTACAGCATCAAGATAATCTGTTAAATAATCGTTTTTTAGCAGAGAAAGAGTACGAGTCTATTACTTTAGATGGTGAACACGTCAGTTTATTGTTAAATGCAGGGCTAGAATTAAAAACAGATCAAAACAACGCACATGTGTGCGACGGCGTCGGCTTATACCGTACTGAAGCGTGGTTTATGCAAAAAGGCCAGTTTCCTTCTCAGTTAGAGCAAGAAAATTGGTATCGAGAAGTGCTCACCAGTTATTACCCAAACCCCGTCGTAATGCGTACGCTCGACATTGGCGGCGATAAAGTGCTTGACTACTTTAATATAACCGAAGAAAACCCATTTTTAGGTTGGCGTGGTATACGTATTAGCCTTGATCATCCCGAGTTATTTTTAGACCAACTCAAAGCAATGCTTAAGGCAAATATAGGTTTAGGCAATTTAAAAATAATGCTGCCGATGATCAGCGGCACAGAAGAGGTAGATGAAGCATTGGGGCTATTTGAACAAGCTTACTTTGAACTAAACGAAAACTTCCCTGAGCAGCAAATAGATCGCCCCGATATTGGTATTATGCTTGAGGTGCCTTCCAGTGTGTTTATGTTACCTGAATGGTCTAAAAAGGTAGATTTTTGTTCAGTAGGCAGTAACGACTTAACACAATATTTATTGGCGGTAGATAGAGCCAACGCGCGTGTTGCTGAGCTTTTTAATCCTTACCACCCAGGGGTGCTTAGGGTTTTAAGTAAAATAGCCGATGAGTGTGAAAATTATGAATTACCCTTTAGTTTATGTGGTGAATTAGGGGGGGACCCAGAGGGGGCCATATTGCTAATAGCCATGGGATATAGACGGCTGAGTATGAACTTATCGTCTTTAAATAAAGTGAAATGGGTGCTTAGGCGTTTAAGCGTTGCCGACATGGAACAGTTGTTAAGCGAGTGCTTAGCACAATCAACAGCTAAACAAGTTTTGCGTTTAACGCGCAATTTTATGTTAGAGCATAAATTAGGTGACCTATTTTATACCCCAAAGTAAAAGGTGCTTACTTAATTAATTTTAATACGCAGATGCTATTCGTTTTATAATCCTTTACCATATAAGCCTTCAAAAGGCATTTGAGATAACTATGTATGACTTAGGTTTGTTGGTCGCATGTTGCGCACTACTAGGCTGTATTGTCGGTTTTTTAGCAGGATTATTAGGTATTGGCGGTGGGTTAATAATTGTGCCTGCACTGAGCACATTGCTGATTTTATTTAATGTTACATCTGCAGAACATGTTGTGGTTATTTCGATTGCGACCTCTTTGGCCTCTATTTTATTTACTTCTACGTCTTCAGCATTGGCTCATCATAAAAATGATAATGTGCCTTGGCATGTTGCACCTTGGGTTATGACAGGTGTAGCAATAGGGGCTTTAATTAGTGGGTTTGCAGCAAGCTTAATACCAGAGCAGTTACTACGCAGTGTATTTGCAGTGAGTGTTGTATTTATTGCAGCCAGAATGGCGCTATCATCACGTAATAAACCCTCATCCACTAAGTCGCTCCCACCAGGGCCTATTTTAGGGTGTATTTCCGCTATTATGGGCGGTTTATCAGGGTTGATTGGTATTGGTGGTGGAGCGTTAATTGTACCTATGCTCAATTATTTCTCCATTGATATAAGAAAAGCCATTGGGTGTGCTGCCGTCTCGGGCATTGTAATCGCTTTATTTGGCTCTATTGGCTACATTAGTGCGGGTTGGAAGGTGACCGACTTAGCACATGGTTTTGCAGGGTTTGTATATTTACCTGCGTTATTTGGTATTGTTATTACATCGTGGTTTGTGGCGCCTTACGGGGCTAAAGCAACTCATTATTTACCTGTTAATACAATAAAGAAAGTTTTCGCGGTACTGCTTGTTGTTATCGCAATTAAAATGGTTTTTAGTTAAAGGTTTATTTTTATGGCACTTGAGTTTCCTCAAATCGATCCAATTATTTTTTCGATTGGACCACTGAGCGTACGTTGGTACGGATTGATGTATTTAATTGGTTTTGCATTTGCGATGTGGTTTGCAAATCGTCAAGCGGCAAAGCCTAATTCTGGCTGGACCAAAGAGCAGGTAAGCGATCTATTATTTTATGGCATGCTGGGGGTAATACTTGGTGGTCGTATCGGTTATGTATTGTTTTACCAATTTAGTTATTTTTTAGAAAATCCACTGTATTTATTCCGCATCGATCAGGGCGGCATGTCGTTTCATGGTGGTACGTTGGGTGTAATTACAGCCGTTGCCATTTTTTCGTGGACACGTAAAAAGTCACTTCTACAAGTTGGCGATTTTGTAGCGCCACTAGTGCCAGTGGGGTTATTAGCAGGGCGTATAGGTAACTTCATAAATGGTGAATTATGGGGGCGTGTATCAGACGTTCCTTGGGCTATGGTATTTCCAACCGGTGGGCCGCTTGCTCGCCACCCGTCGCAGTTATACGAAGCCTTTTTTGAAGGGCTTGTTTTATTTTTAATTATGCTATGGTTTATTAAAAAACCACGCCCAGCTGGCAGTGTTGGCGGCGTATTTTTACTAGGTTACGGGGTGTTTAGGTTTGGTATTGAATACTTCCGCCAACCAGACGCGCAACTAGGCTTATTTGCCGACTTTATCTCTATGGGTCAAATACTGTCACTCCCTATGATTATAGGTGGTTTAGGTTTATTAATTTGGGCATATAAAAACCCGCAGCAAGTAACAGCAGCAAAGGCATAATAAAAGCATGAAACAATATTTAAAATTATGTCAGCGTATCGTTGACGAAGGTCAATGGGTAGAAAACAAACGCACAGGCACACGTTGCTTAACCGTTATAAACGCCGATTTAGAGTACGATGTAGCAAACAATCAGTTTCCTATGATCACCACGCGTAAAAGTTACTATAAAGCGGCCATTGCAGAGTTGCTTGGCTATTTACGAGGCTACGATAGTGCAGAGCAGTTTCGTAATATTGGCTGTAAAACCTGGGATGCTAATGCCAACGATAACCAAGCCTGGCTTAATAATCCAAACCGTAAAGGTGAAGATGACATGGGGCGCGTTTACGGTGTTCAAGGGCGAGGTTGGCAACGCCCTGATGGTTCAACACTCGATCAGCTAGCAAAAGTAATTAACAATTTAAAAAATGGCATTGATGATCGCGGCGAAATAATCACGTTTTATAACCCAGGTGAATTTGAACTGGGTTGTCTAAGACCTTGTATGCATACACATACGTTTTCACTATTAGGTGATACGCTTTACTTAACATCTTATCAGCGTAGTTGTGATGTTCCTCTTTTATTACCCTATAATAGAAATGCACAGTATGGAAATGAGGAAATTAAAAATTCCTTTTTTTTGTACTATAATAAAGGTAATTCGATACATTAATTAATTGCACAGTATGCTATGAGTACTGTGACTTAGGGCGAAGTGGGTGTTAAATGAGATTTAAAATAGTAGAAGGAGAGCAAATTGATTTAAAGGAATCAGAAGCAGCAAAGTCAGTTTCAGAATATGAATGTCTAAATGAAGAAGTTACAGTAACTGGAGTTGCTGTGTTCAATTCGAAACATCAAGTGCTTCCAAACGTTTCAAATTGGCTGTCAGAAGCTTTACGGCATGGAAAAACTCCGCTAACTACAATATCCACTTACGCAAAAAATCTTTCGTATTTGTTTGATTATTTAAACGAACAAAGCACATTGAAACATCAGGAACTCGATAATGCATTGCTGGATATTCAAGAGCATAATTTTAGTGAATATTTTGCTTACTTAAGGCAAGGCAAAGGTCTTGCTTCAACCACTATTAGTAACCGGGACGCTACATTCCAAGCGTTTTTTAATGACTATCTCTGTAAGGCTCGAAATGATGGTAAAGCACTTCGTGATGATAATCCTTACGAAGACGGTTTAATTTACGGTTCTTCAAAGTCTAAGTTAGTTGAAATGTGCAGTTTAGATGAATTGACTGCACTGATGTTATGTACAAATCACGAACGAGAAAAAGTCTTACTTCAATTCATGTACGACACTGGTCTTAGGCGTTCTGAAATACCCAGAGTGAAGAAAGAACACATCGATACAGCATTAAATACAGATAAACAAATCTACATAGTAGATGCTGACACCATTTCAATACCATCGGAATATAAACAAGTATTTGTAGCAGGCTCAAAAGGTAGGAAGCGCCAAATTAATGAAAGATATACATTAACAAGTATTCACACTTTAGCGAGGTTGCGACGATACTTTTCAACACCTGAATATAGAGTTAGAACGAAAGAGTTTGGCATAGACGCCCCCGCATTTCTTAATTCTCATGGTACACCATACAATTCGGGATCTGTAAGTAAGTTATTAAGTCGTGTATCTAAACGTGCATTAAAAAAAGGGCTGATAAAGAGAGCAATTCATCCACATATGTTAAGACATGGCTTCGCTGGGTCTGTATTAAGATCCCCGGATTTAGGCGATCATGCTGTTGATAAATTAGTATTGCTTCAGACATGTCTTGGACATGCATATTTGAAAACAACTCAAGTTTATACTCAATTACCTTACGAAACCTACGGCAAGATTGCCGACAATAATGGAGAAATATTAACTCGTTCGCGTTTGATGGAGCAGTTGAACGCTCAAACTAAGACTAAAAGAAAGTAGTCAGGAGTTAATAATGCAAAATCCAAAAGTTAAAACTTTAGAAAACTTCGTAAATGAAATAGATACGAACCGCAATAAAGCTTGGGGTATTTCGGTTTCTCATATCCCTAAGAAAAATGGATATTCAGCAGCCGCATCTTGTGCTGAGTTAAACAGAAATCTTGGACTTAAGATTGCTTCATCTAAAAGTAATGCATACAGCCCTTATCTTGAGAAATTGAACAATATTCTTAAAGAAGAAGGTGTAATTTTAAAAGAGCAGATCGCGTCAGCACTGGAAGTCCGAAGAACAACAAAGTATTGGTGGGATAACCTAACTACAGAAGAAAAGCTTAGTGTTAAAACTTTCGGAAATTCAATTCGTTTTAAGACGTATATTAAGAATTGGCGCGGAGGTAAAGGGTATCAAATTGTTACAGATCTTGGTAACGAGTTGAACGCTGAGCTAATAGAATTAGGAGGGCTTGATTGCAATTACCGCGCAGTTAAGGACAGAGATGTTCTTTATGATCAAGAATATAGGAACAAACAACAAGAAGCAGTGCAACGGTGGGACGAATTAGCGACAAAGTCACTCAATTCATATAAAGAATTTGTTGGAGTTGAAAGTTCCGATGAACCATTCGTGCAGCTAAAGCAATTAGCCGCTTTAGTTAGAAATGGAGCAGCATCAGCCTCAAGTAAAAAGAAGCCGCAGGAAGCGTACAGTCACTTGTGCAGATTTTTAGAGCAGAATGATATTGATCCCAAATCATCGCTTCAAGATATTTTAAGTGAGTTTTTACTAGTTAGATTTAAGCAAGACTATGTTATCCCTAAAATGCATGGCGGAAGCATTGCACCTAGCAACGCTCCAACAATCGTTAGTTCGGTTCGACAGCTACTGAAACGCGCTACAAAACTCAAGGACATCAATTTTCACAGTTTCTATGACGTAGAAATGAAAACTCGCGGTCGTGTTACAGATACTTATAAGCCTTATTTAAAAAGTGAGCGTCAGGCGATAACTGAGGCTATTCAAGCCTCAATTGATGACATCATAGTTTTATTTGAACCATACCAAAAATCAGGAGAAGGTGAATATCCTTTAGATGAAAATGGTTTCATTAAGCCCAGTTTTTCTAAAATTGAAAATGCAAGATATTTGTTTGAAAATAATTTAAATTGCACTCCGACTTCTTTCAATGATGCTCAAACGCCTGAAGAAAAAGGCTTTCTTAAAATAATCGGAAAGCTAGATATTGGGTTGCACAATGTATATCGAAGTTGGGGAGTACCTTCGATTATTGATGCGGATGTGATCGCACCATTTGTTTTTCGTTTAGCGCAAATTACTGGAATGAATGCGGATCCTCTATTTGATCTGTACGTAGATGATTTTGTAATTGCCCACGAAACCACACAAAAACCATGTTTGAGATATTGGAAAGAGAGAAGCTCTGGAGGTATGCAACTCCATTTAGACCTTTTTGAATCTAAGCTTCAGTGGTTATCGAAAAAGCAAAGCGAAGAAGTAAAGGACGTATTCGAGAACGTCATTAGAGTTACTGAGAGCATCCGCAAAGATGCTCCGGAGCATATTAAAGATAAGTTGTTCATATATAAGAGTACAGGGCAAACAACACATGGAGAAATTAGATCTTTTTCCGATTTGAAGCGGCAAACAACTTCTATCTATTCTAATTTTGTCGTGAAACATGATTTAAAGTCTGAAAGTGGGGAACCATTAGTATTTACAATTAGTCGATTTAGACCAACGTTCGTTAGTGAGTTAGTTGAGGCAGGTGTAAGTATTAGAGAAATCCAATTAATGCTTGGCCATTCAAACATAGAAACAACAATGAATTATTTGGACAAGTTAGACTTTAATAGGATAGCTAGAGAGAAGTTGACTGAAGCAATTAGTAAAATCCATAATCGTATTTTTGTTAAAGCTGATGATGAAGTGTCTAATAAGTTTTTAGACAATCCGGATAAAGTCATTTTCACAACCCCACTTGGGGGCTGCTCAAATATATTCTCGCCACCAGATTTTGTTAAGAAAATGTCAGGATTTAAGAAGGGAAGTCCTTGCTCTCAGTATAATAAATGCCTGTCATGTGAAAATGTAATGATAACCGTTGATAAGCTACCAATGCTTTTTGCAATGAAGAGAGATTACATGCTCTTGATGCAAAGAAATCGAATTATGGATACTCCACATGGTTATGTAATTGAAGAAAATCTATGTCTGTTAGATGAGATTCTTAATCCTAAGAAGTCTGATTTTGATGCAGAAGTTCTGTTTAAAGCTGAGAAACTTGCACAATTTGAAGAAACAGCAGTCATAGATGGAGTAACAGCATAATGGAAAATTACAACATCGATGCAAGCGTGACATTAGTTAAAAACTTCGCTCAAAATAAAACTGTTTTGATTCCAATTATTGGACAATTCAACGAACTTAAAAATGATATGGAATTGCCAGCTACCGTCAGTTGGTTACCTAATTTATTAAATTTAAAAGTCACAAAGAAAAGTCAGTTTCATGAGCATGTCTGGGATTATAATGAGGACTACCTTAATCCTCCTAAATCAGTTCAGGGGGCTAAGCTTCGAATTGACTTTAATGATTATCCCAGTATTCCTGATTTTGTTATGACAGAGATCAAGTGCCTTCTGCACATGTGTACAGTAATTCCTATAGCTTTTAGTAAAAAGAAGAAAAAGACTAAAAGAAAAGAACGAATTGCTATCAGGCCAAATACAGTGATAACCCAGTTTCGAGCTGGGTTAAGGTACATCGATAAAGTATTTGAAGATTTAAGCTCTTTAGGCCAAGAGTTCGTAGACGAGCGCTTTCAAAGTTTGACAGATATCTTGGATAGTGATTTTAGGGAAACCGCGAAAAGTTTTGAATATATAGCTGGGACAGAGCTGAGAAGGTTTTTTTATTATTTGACCCATCCTTTTACCAAAAATATTTTAGGCTCTAGCATTAAAATCGATTTTGAGTCATTGGAATGGCCTGCACATGAGATTAAAAAAAGAGAAGCAAAGCAATATTTTGAAAACGAAGACTTTGAACAGTTGATGCTTCATTCCACTTTTACTGTAATTGATTTCTTAACTCGAATATCTCAGGAAATTGAAGATAAAACTGCTTTAAAACATTTTAATGCTTTCAATAAGAAGCGCGATTTAAACTTTGATTTTGATGAAAGCACTCTTAATGATTATGTTCTATTGAGACTATGGTCAAAAGGTTACTCTCAAAGTTTTATTGCTTCTAAATGCCAGATCCCAAGTGAGTTTTGCGATCCTTCAGGAAAGTTATATTACCACGAGGAAATTCGAAAAGTCATGAATAGTAAACATAATATTCGGCACTTTGATCATGTCAGAAACTATGTCAACCAAGTTTATTACGCTTCGTCATTTTTAACTGCTCAGTTAACTGGCATGCGGCCAGAGGAGTTGAGTGAAATTAGAATTAGTAGTTGTTTGATTGAACATGAAGGGTTTGACGTCTTAGTTTCAAATGTTAAGAAAAATGATTTAGAAAACTTAACCTTGTTTGACGATAAATGGGTTGCAATACCAATAATGAAGGACGCTATTAAAGCAGCTTCGTTGATTTCACCTTTAAAGAATAACGACTTTTTATTTAGCAACATGGATACAGTTTCACCAGAAAAAACTGCAAGTAGTATGGGTTCAGCGGGAATTAAGCACTTTATTGATAACTACTTAAATGTTGTTTTAGGAAAAGAACGAACTAAGGCAATTAAATTCAATGCTTATATGTTTCGTCATTCCTTAGCCTATCAACTGCACCGAATTGAACTTGGGCTGCCATTTATTTCTTTTCAGTTGAAACATGTTGTTGATGACGTTGGTAAATACACAAGTTTTGGAAGTTCAAGTGGAACAACTTTGGGTTACGGTGAAATAGCGGAAAACATAATAGCTAATAAGTCGATGAATAAGTCAATTAGACGCGACGCTGAAGTTGAGCGAATTAAAACGGTTATGGATCCTGATGGTGTTTATGCTGGTCCTAAAGCTCAAGAGCACAAAGCTAGGTTAAATAAAGTTTTTCAAGGCTATATGGATCTAGGGTATACCAAGGATGAGATCTTTGATGCTATGGCAGAGCAGGGAATGGCGGTGATTAATGTTGGAACTGGGTTTTGCTTTGGTGGAATGGAAGATTATGACAAAAGTATCCCTTGTATTGGCTCCCTCAGGTGCAACCCAATTAGATGTAAAAATGCTATAGTGGGAAAAGCAAATATCCCCAAATGGAAAGAGGTTTACGCGTCTAACGTTGCCTTACTTGGTAAAGATGGTTATGAAGATAGACAAAGCCAGCTAACTGAAGCAATTGAAGAGGCTAAACAAGTTTTAATTTATTTAGGGGAGGCTGTTGATTGATGAGCACACAAGCCTATGATGAGAAAAATCAGCTCGATTATGATGAAAACACCCGTAAATTAAATAATGCCCTTAATGAAATAAGTAAGAACAACAGTTTAAAAGCTACCATCCAAGAAGTCTCTAGGTTATCCGGAGTTAGTAGAAATACTGTTGCCGATAGAGGGTTTCCAAAAACTAGACTTAAAGAAATAAAAGAACAAAGAGAAAAAAAGGCTCTTGAGAATAAAGTACAAAAGCAAACTGAACTCGAAACTATTACAGAAGAACGTGATAAAATCGCAAAAGAAGTTGTTTATTGGTTTTCTGAATTTGTAAAAGCAAAAGATGATAGGGATGATTTTGAAAGACAGCTACAAAGATCGATTGATAATGCAAGTTATTACAAACGAGAGTTCGACAAACAGAAAGAAACAATAAAGGCTCTTCAAGCTAAAAATGAACAATTACAAGATTTACTAAGAGATTTAAAATAATGAAAGCATATTTAGAATTATTAAAAGATGTACTCGAAAACGGCACGCAAAAAGGTGATCGAACGGGGACTGGTACAACTTCTGTTTTTGGCCGCCAGATTAGGCATGATCTTTCAAAAGGATTTCCGTTACTGACTACCAAAAAACTTCACTTTAAAAGTATTGCCAATGAGTTAATTTGGTTTTTGAATGGTGATACAAACAACAATTGGTTAAATGAAAATGGTGTAAAAATTTGGGATGAGTGGGCTTTAGAGGATGGTTCATTAGGGCCAATCTATGGTGCTCAATGGACGGCATGGCCTACAAAAGATGGCGGAACAATAAACCAAATTGACTATGTAGTTGATACACTTAAAAACAACCCAAATAGCCGAAGAATACTATTTCATGGATGGAATGTTGAGTATCTGCCTGATGAAACCGTCAGCCCTCATGAAAACGTAAAAAATGGCAAAATGGCATTACCTCCTTGTCACTTGCTTTATCAATTCTATGTAGCTAACGGAAAGCTCTCTGGTCAATTGTATATTAGAAGCTCAGATATTTTCTTGGGACTTCCATACAATATTGCTAGCCTGTCTTTGCTCGTTCATATGCTCTGCCAACAATGTGATCTTGAGCCGGGTGAAGTTATAGTGAGCTTTGGTGATTTACATGCCTACTCTAATCACATGGAGCAAATTCAAGAGCAAATGTCTCGTGAGCCTAAATCTTTACCCGAACTTAAGATAAATAGAAAACCAGAATCTATTTATGATTACAAGTTTGAAGATTTTGAAATTGTCGGTTACGACGCACATCCAAATATTAAAGCGCCTGTCGCGATTTAAATTCTTAAAATTTGGAAACCAATATGGACAAAAGTTTGATTTTACTTTTGTCCATGAACATAACTCTAATATCAAACTTATGTTCATCCCTAAAACAAGGTGAACAAATATTAATACTTGTGTCCACTTACTTTGTAGTGGCAGTGGTGAATTTGGAGCCTTGCCAAACAAGGCTTGGATAAGATTACTTGCTACTTGATCTGAACATAGTAAAGGCAATTATTACACTTGTTAAAATCCTTTGATTTATCTAAGTGACATGCAAGCTTCTTTTCTCCTACAAAACAAAGCGCTGTTCTGGAAAATTCTCGATAGATGTCGATGTTATCAATTTTAACAGCGGATGGAGTTTTAGGTGACGAATTAGGTAGCTGCGATTTTTCCATGTTTGGGACCTCAGGTTAGTTGCTTAAGCAATGGTTAATTTAATTTCTCAAGTTACTTCTTTGTTAATGAATTCCGAGTAAAAAATTGTGCTCTATCTTCGTGCATAAACTGATCGCTAACATG
The DNA here is from genome assembly GCF_001469195.1 of Pseudoalteromonas sp. 10-33. NCBI lineage: Bacteria > Pseudomonadati > Pseudomonadota > Gammaproteobacteria > Alteromonadales > Pseudoalteromonadaceae > Pseudoalteromonas > Pseudoalteromonas sp. 10-33. The sequence goes on from NZ_LOFI01000001.1 coordinate 577,333, forward strand.
AACCACAAAATCCATCATTGTCATTTCAATAACATCATACTTTGAGTCGATAAGATAAGAGTTTCCGAAATACGTTGAGATTTCTAATCTATCTGCTTTTATTACGCGGCTAATTATTTTTGATGTCACTGCTTCTTTATAACGAGTCAAGCCCATTGTGTCTTTGTATTCAATCAAGAGTAAGAGAATATCAGCATGATGAAACTCAGGCTTGATAACTTCATCATAAAGAGAAATAACGCAACTTTGTTTTATTTTTAATTTGTGCATTTAGATTGCCCGCTTTTTTAATTCGTATAGGGTAAAAATTCATTCATCACGAATTCTTCTAATAGTAGTTCTTGAAACTTTATATTTTTCGGCTAGTTGGTTAATACTAAAAGACTTGCTACTTAACAGTTTTCTTATGTTGTCTCTATCTTGTTTTAGCAGCGACAGAGGTCTGCCAAAAGTTACTCCAGCTTTGATTGCAGCATTGCGCCCTTCACTTGTTCTAGAAACAATAAGATCACGCTCTAGCTGAGCAAAAGTGCCTATTAAGTTAACCATTGCCTTAGCAAATGGACTCTGATTACTAGTATCAATAACGCCATCCAAGCTTTTAATGGTGGCACCTTTATGATGTATACTTTCTATTGTAGATAGAACAGATTTGAGTGACCGTCCCAACCTATCCAGTTTTGTTACAAATATTACATCGTCATTACGAATGTATTGGATTAACTCATCAAGCTGTTTTTCATTCTCGTCTGATACACCTGATTGTTTTCCATAAAATATAGGGTCACAGCCAATTTCTTTAAGCGTATCTAGTTGAATACGGAGATCTTGTTGATTTGTCGAAACCCTAGCGAAGCCAATTTTTGCCATGTTACATCTCGAATTCAGGTTCTTCATTTTTCTGAATTTCGTTTGCTACATCCCAGCTCATATAACTAAGAAGCATCATCGTATTTGATGTCATGAAGGAGTTCTTGTAAATCGCACCAGCAGATGCCAAGCTTTCCAACGTTTCAAACTGGTCAACGTTAACTGTTATAGATATTTCTACATCATTCTGTTCCCCATTCTCAAAAAGCAGCCATTGCTTCGCAGGTTGATCAAGAACCAATATATTTCCGCTGTTCAACGCCTCTGTTAACTTCTGATCTGTATCGATTACATTTTGCATTTAATTACCTCTTAATTGGATTTTATAAATTTGATTTCACTGGGAGAGTAACCATTTCTAAGCATTTCAAACTCATCAACAGATACTTTGATACGGTGTCCCGGCCCCAATAGCGTATAAATATGATTTGACGCAGTAACTACTTGTCTCATAGCTGGCGAGATAGATTTGATCATAGAAGTACATGCGTAATCCCCGTAACAGTACCGTTCTAGTTGATCTTTCTTCACAAGCCCCCACAAAAACAAGGATTTTGCACTGCTTTTAATTGGAGTTGCTGGAACAATTTCCACAATGAACCAATCGAACAATATTGTGCTAGGTTTCATACCTCGCCTATTCCTTTCGATTTAAATTCAAGTTCTCTTTCTTTCAGCAACTTCTCAAGTGATTCAATAGTGAATTCCTTTTCTGCCAATTTTCTTTGAATATTTGTTAATTTATCGGTTGCTTGATTTTTATCTTCTATAGCAACCTCTACTTGAGTTTTAAGTCTTACTTCAACCTTTTCTAATTCTGAAGTTTGGATTTTTTCAATATGAAGCTGCTCTTTACATAAATCTAATTCTTTCAGTGCTTCTGCATTAATAGACTCAAGTTGTTCTATCTTTAATAGTAAATTTTGCTCTTTTTCAGATAGTGCTAAATTTGCGTCTTCCAATAGCTTTATCGCTTCTAGCTGCTGTTCATTCAATGTATCCGCTTCTTCTATTAATCGATTTGCCAAATCTTGCTCATCGACTAATTGTTTATTAGTTGTCATCAAAGTTTCGTATGCGGCTCTAGCCTTCTTCTCAGATATACGCGTTGCTGCTTGATCACTTTCTAAAGCAAAGTCATTTACTTGTTTAGAAATATCCATCAGAAATGTACTTACTTTTTCTTCTAACTCTGCGGAAAGAACATGCCCTTCTGTAGTTACCTCGGTATCCTTAGATACCAAGCCTTCTTTTTCTTCATATTCATTCCATAGTCCCAGTAAATACTGCGGACCACCAGAGCCGATAACATCACGTAATGTCCATCCCGTTATCTCTCTTTTTTGCTGCTGTAATATTCCCGATGCTTTTATTACTTGCTCTAGCGAAATTTTTGGCTTTCTACCTGATTTCTTTAACTCAATAACAGAACTTTCTTTTTTCACGCTTACTCTCTTTAATCTCAACCAATCAACCAATCAACCAATCAACCAATCAACGACGATTTTTATTTCATTATAATATGTTTTCTCAGTTTTAAAATTATAAAAATACAATAAAATCAACTAGATAGTACACAGTGAGCACTGTGGTGATTTTTATTTATTTAAATATCAGTTAGTTAAATTCGCTAAAAATTCAAACAAAAATTTCAATTTATTTAGAAAATAGGAGAGTTATTGATTTTGAGCATAATTATTGAGTAGCAGTTAGTGGAGCTTTGCACCAGAACTTTAGGACTTATATAAAAGATGCTATCAAAATGATTGCTTATTGGTTTTTATTAATGTAACTTTGATAATTAATAATCATAAAAATAACTAATGAAGCATTAGATGGATTTAGAAAAGCTAAACTACGCACAACGTGAGCGCCTTGCGTTTATTGATTTTTGCCTACAGTTTGTAGGGCAAATAGCGCGTGCAGATCTGATCAATCACTTCAAAACTGGCCTTGCATCTTGCTCAAGAGATCTAACTCTATACAAAGAGTTAGCGCCTGATAATCTTGAATTAAGGCATGAAGATAAACAGTATTATCGTACAAATGAATTCCAGCCTGTATTTACCCATAATCCTGAAGCCGTTTTAACTAGTCTTTGCCGAGGTTTTGGCGATGGATTATCGAATGGTTCACAACCATCAAAACATTGTTTTGATGCGACTCGTTTAATCCACCCATCACCAAATGTAATTGCGACTTTAATGCGTGCAATTAATAGTAAGAAAGCGGTCCGATGCGATTATGTCTCCCTATCGTCTGGTGAAAGCAGTAGAGAGATTGTCCCACATTCCATTGCTAACAACGGTCAACGATGGCACGTAAGAGCACTCGATCGCAAAACCAATGAGTTTCGTGATTTCGTCTGTACGCGATTACAAAACGTTTCAGAAATTCATCAGCCAGTAAGTGACAATCAACTCGCTGCAAAAGACATCAGTTGGAACAACATTATCAATGTTGAGTTAAGTGTTCATCCATCTATTAAGCACAAAAAGGCGATAGAACTAGATTACAACATGATTGATGGTGTTTTACGGTTAGAAGTAAGAGAGGCCCTGCTTGGCTACCTAATGCGTCAGTGGAATGTAGATTGTACTAAAAATGCCTCCTTAGTGGGTGATGAGTATCAACTTTGGCTAAGCAATATAAACGAATTGGAAAACGTGGCGAGTATGACAATCTCGCCCGGATACAAATAGAATTTTAAGATTAAATCAAAGTGAAAGAATCGCTTTTTATAGGAATAACAATGGATCACAGCGTACATAACAAATTAGTTTCTTTCATCTGGTCAATTGCTGACGACTGCCTCCGAGACGTATACGTGCGAGGTAAATATCGTGACGTAATTTTGCCAATGGTGGTATTACGCAGATTAGATACTTTACTAGAACCAACCAAAGAAGCAGTGCTTGCTGAAGTTAAGTTTCAACTAGAAGAAATGGAAGCTACCGAGCTTGATGATGCGCCCTTAACCGCAGAGACTGGTTATGTGTTTTACAATACGTCAAAGTGGACTTTAAAAAGCTTGTTCAGCACGGCTACAAACAACCAGCAAATCTTATTAGCAAACTTTGAAGAATACCTAAACGGCTTTAGTGCCAACGTAAAAGAGATAGTCGAGTGCTTTAACCTTAAAGCACAAGTGCGGCATATGGCGGGTAAAGATGTATTACTAGATGTACTCGAAAAGTTTGTATCGCCATACATCAACTTAACCCCGCACGATAAAGAAGATCCTGATGGTAATAAGCTTCCGCCATTGTCGAATCTTGGCATGGGTTATGTTTTCGAAGAGCTGATCCGTAAGTTTAATGAAGAAAACAATGAAGAGGCAGGTGAACACTTTACTCCGCGCGAAGTAATTGAATTGATGATCCACCTGTTGTTTGACCCGCTGAAAGGTAATTTACCTGACCCATTAACTATCTATGATAGTGCGTGTGGTAGTGGCGGTATGCTTACTGAGGCGCAGAACTTTATTGAAGAAAAGTTCCCAATCGAAGGCACAAAACGCGATATTCACCTGTTTGGTAAAGAAATTAATGATGAGACTTACGCCATATGTAAGTCAGATATGATGATCAAGGGCAATAACCCAGAAAATATTCGTGTTGGCTCTACGCTTTCAGTTGATGAGTTTGCTGGGAAAACCTTTGATTTTTCTGCACAAAATCCACCTTATGGGAAAAGCTGGGCCAGTGAACTAAAGAATATTAAAGATGGTTCTGACGTTATTGATCCGCGCTTTATCGTTGAATTAGCTGATTATTGGGGCAATAAATCAAAAGTCGATGCCACCCCTCGCTCTAGCGATGGGCAGTTGCTATTCCTCATGGAAGTCGTTAGCAAGATGAAGCCATTGGATATCAGTCCATTGGGTTCTCGCGTGGCTTCTATTCACAATGGCTCCAGCTTATTTACAGGAGATGCAGGCTCTGGTGAGAGTAATATTCGCAGGTACATCATTGAAAACGATATGCTCGATGCCATCGTGCAACTACCAAACAACTTGTTCTATAACACGGGTATCACTACTTATATTTGGCTGCTTAGCAATAACAAGCCTGAGGAGCGCAAAGGTGAAGTTCAGCTTATTGATTCCAGTCTACTCTTCAAAAAATTGCGAAAGAATTTAGGTAACAAAAATTGTGAATTTGCGCCTGAGCATATTACAGAGATTATGCAAACATACCTAAGTGCTTCTAATGTCGAGCGTAAGTTAAATGACAACAATGATCCTGTCGGAATTGCAGCTAAGGTTTTTGATAACCAAGATTTCGGTTACTACAAAGTCAACATTGAACGCCCAGACAGACGTTGCGCTCAATTTAAAGATGAGCTGATAGCACCACTGCGTTTTGATAAATCACTGCGAGAACCTATGGAATACTTGTTTAGTGAGTATGGCGACAAGGTATATGAAACAGGCTTCTTAAAGAGTATTGAAAAAGAGGTAGTCGCTTGGTGTGAAGATAGTGACATTAGTTTAAATGCCAAAGCAAAAAGCAAACTGCTTGATACCAAACAGTGGCAAAAACTTAGAGAGCTTGTAAATACGGCTAACCAATTAAAAGCTTCCTTTGAAAATAAGGGCTTAAGTGGTAGCTCTACTAATGAAAGCAACGACTTCAACCAATTCAAAGCACATGTTGATGCTGAGCTAAAAACGTTAGAAATTAAACTTAGTGCTTCAGAGAAGAAAGCCATTCTAGATGCAGTAAGTTGGTACGATGAAAATGCCGTAAAAGTGGTCAAGAAAGTCGTTAAATTTAAACAAGATAAGCTTGACGAACTATTACATCACCTAGGCTGTGAAGCGTCAGAATTAGCTGAATTTGGTTATTACGAGATAAAAGGTAGAAAGTTAGAATTTACCACTTACGAACCTAATACAGACTTACGTGATGCAGAATCAGTACCTCTGACCTATAACCAAGATAAAGACACAGATAACAGCGAAATACACCAATACTTTCTTGATGAAGTAAAACCAAATGTTAGCGAGGCTTGGATTAATTTAGACAGCACTAAGATTGGCTATGAGATCAGCTTTAACAAGTACTTCTATCAGCACAAGCCATTGCGTTCAATGGATGAAGTTGCCACCGATATTATCGACTTAGAGCAAAAAGCTGAAGGCTTAATTGCGGATATTCTCGGTGTTGATTTAGCCGAAGTACAAGGAGAGTAAAATGGCTGAGTTAGCATCTATGTCTAAGTATGAGGCATATAAAGACTCAGGTGAAGGTTGGATTAGTAAAGTACCTGAACATTGGGAAATAAAAAAACTAAAACACATCTTTTTCGAGAAAAAGCATACTCAAAATATGAGTCTAAATTGTGGATCAATTAGCTTTGGTAAAGTCGTTACTAAAGATGATGATAAAATCCCTCATTCAACTAAGGCTTCATATCAAGAGGTGTTAAGCGGTGAGTTTTTAATAAATCCTCTTAATCTAAATTACGATTTAATAAGTTTAAGAATAGGATTGTCAGAAATAGACGTTGTAGTTAGCGCTGGATATATCGTGCTAAAAAATAAAGTAAATATGAGCAAAGAGTACTTTAAATACTTACTACATAGATATGATGTTGCCTATATGAAATTGCTTGGTTCAGGTGTTCGCCAAACAATTAATTTTAATCATATAGCCAATAGCTTGCTATTAATGCCTCCGATGCATGAACAAACTGCCATTGCCAACTTTCTCGATAAAAAAACTGCGCAAATTGATGAAGCTATTGCCATCAAAGAGAAGCAAATTGAGCTGTTAAAAGAGCGCAAGCAAATCATCATCCAACAAGCAGTTACTCAAGGTTTAAATCCAGCCGTGCCAATGAAAGATTCTGGTGTCGATTGGATTGGTAAAATACCTGAGCATTGGAATGAAGTAACGAAAATTAAATATATTTCATCTTTGAAGGGGCGACAAGGGTGGCAAGGTTTAAAAGCTGAAGAATATACAGATGAAGGACCACATGTTTTAAGTAGTGCTCACTTTAATAATTATATTATCAATTGGAATAAATGCCCTCGTGTTTCTTACGAAAGGTATTTGATGGATACAAATATTCAATTGCAAATAGGCGATATCTTGCTCATGAAAGATGGAGCAAATATGGGAAAACTTGCATTTGTCAGTGATTTACCCGGTCCTGCTTGTTTGAATAGTCATTTGCTTTTATTTAGGTCTTTGAAAGATAAACACAGTGGCAATATTTACTTCAATTCGAAGTATATGTTTTTCCACATGATGTGTGTAGAGTTTCAAGACTACGTCAAAATCAACGGAACTGGCGCTACTTTCTTGGGTATTTCTCAAGAATCTATCGGAAACTATCAACTATGTTTACCTCCGATGGATGAGCAAGAAATGATTGTATCTTTTCTAGAGAAAGAGAGCTTGCGTTATGATGAAGCTATAAGCCAACAACAAGCACAGATAGAAAAACTCAAAGAATATAAAACCACACTAATTAACAGCGCTGTAACGGGCAAAATTAAAGTACCGGGAGTGGTTTAGTAGGGATGACTAAGCGTAAGGATGTAGTAAACAACCCAATGGACATTGCCGTTACCAGTGTAACGGCTGCTCAGTTATTCTCTGGCGATGTAATCGATGTTGATAAAGAGTCGCAAACTGACTTTAAGGCGCGATTAAACCTTCCTGAATATCAGCGGCCCTACAAATGGTCTCCTAGCGATGTAGAAGCTTTATTAGGTGACCTAGAGGCTTATTTTAATACGAATACTGAAATGATTGATTCGCAGAGTAAGCATGATAAACCGATGCTCTATTTAGGCAGTGTGGTGTTGCATCAGGTTACTAATGGCTCTGAAACTATTTTAAATATTATTGATGGTCAACAGCGTATTACGACCTTGCAGTTGATTTGCATGGCAATTGCAGCAAAAAATGGTAACAGTTACTCCCTGCCAAATATGCACTATGGTTCGCCAAGCAGTCATGAGCGCATAGCCAAAAACTATCGATGGCTAACAGCACAATCGCTCCCGGAGTCTTTGCTAGCACTCGATTTAAACCGTATTAACTTTACAGTTGTAATCACACAATCTGAAGATGAAGCCTATCGTTTTTTTGAAACCCAAAATACAGGTGGCGTAAGACTATCTGGCCCACAAGTCATTAAAGCCCACCATTTACGTGCGATACCCAGTGAAATACAAAATAACTTTGCGAGAAAGTGGGAGTCATTTAACTACTTAGATGGTGTAGTTAATAGGCTACTTAAAGCGAGGCGCTGGCAGGCATTGGGTTTTAAACCTGTTCCTTCTCACCGAACACCTGAAAATGTTAAAAAAGCAATTGTAAAAGAGTTTGCCGAGAACACGGGCGGTAAAAATGAAGATTTAGCCTTTAGCCGTGGCGCTCAAATAAAAAGTTTATCAGGAGCAATATCACAGCAACTTGTTGATGGCTATTTAGCTAAGCAGCCCCTAAATGCAGGTATAAATACGGTTAATTATTTAGCTTATTTTAATGAGTTATATCACACCTTGATGGTTGAGCAGTCTCAACCTTACTTAGAGCCATTTTATTCGTTTTACAACGAGGTGGTGTTAAAGGCAAATAACAGCGATTTTTTAACGGAATTATTTGATATTGCTATTTTGCTATACGTTAGTGAATTTGGAACAGAGCATCTTAATGAAGCCTGTTTTTGGTTAGCTCGATGTGTTTTTTCTATTCGACTTTACAATGAAAAAACAGTTAGAGAAGATTCTATTTCTTCATTTGTTAATAAGTACCCCTTACTAGATTGGATAACCACGGCTTATGAGCACAAGCAGCTAGTTACAATGTTGCAAAGTTTTGAGCGAGATATAACACCCGATAACATTGGAATATCAGATAGAGACAGTAAGCTTGCTCGTGGTGTGAAGCAAAAATTCTTAAAAGGTTATGCTAAGTTTTTTAACATACTTATAGCTGAGCGCACTGGTAACCAAATAGCTGAGTCTTTTGATGCTGATTTAAAACAAGGCATAGCGAACAAATTAGCAGAGCTAAAAGAGCCTAATATTAAAATATTACAGGAGTGTGTAGCATGAGTTTACCTTTATCTAACAACACTTCTAGCGTTAGTCAGGTCGAAACAAAAGTGCAAACGCCACAAGATTTATTAATAAAAAAAATCGCGTTTGAAATCCCATCTTATCAGCGGCCTTATGTGTGGGGCGGTGAAGGCGTTTTAAAGCTGTTACAGGACATAGAACAAGCATTTATCGCCAAAGAGCATCAATATTATATTGGCACTGTGCTTTCTTCTCAATTGCCGAAAAAAGCTAACAAAGATGCCTCCGTGAGCTTTGAATTGATCGATGGGCAACAGCGCATGACTACCTTAATGCTAATTGCCATTGCATTTAAAAAAGCCAATGTTGATTGTGAGCTTTCAAACGTTGCGATATTAGAGAATTCTCCTCGTGTTACGTTTTCAATTAGAGAAATGGTACAAGGTTTATTGTGCTCATGGACTGATTTAGAGTTTACCCATAAGCCCTCTGATGAAGATATTCATAAGAACGAGTACACCAAACATTTAGCCGAAGCGTTAAATACGGCAACGAGCTTTATTAAAGAAATACGTAAGGACAGTAAAAAAGGTGAAGCGCATTTAGTTGATTTTGCTAAGTACTTTCATCAGCAAGTGCGTTGGGTTAACAACATTATTCCTGCTGGAACCGATTTAAATAAACTGTTCGCGACTATGAATACCAGTGGTGTGCAGTTAGAGCAATCCGATATTTTAAAATCGAAACTATTAGGTAAGCTGAGCAAAAACCGCCAAGAGTATGATGGCTTGTGGCAAGTGTGCGAAAACCTAAATAACTACTTTGAGCGCAATGTGAGGCGAGTGTTTACAGCTTCTGACTGGAAAGAAATTCAAGATGTAGAGCTAGCTAGTTTTGACAAAACAAAGTTTAAGCTTGCCGATGCCCCTTTGTATCAAGATGGTGTAGATACTGAATCTGATAATGTTAGAGGACTAACGCTTGAAGAGATTGTAAGTGATGTATCATTGTTAGGTAAGTCTGAGTCTACAAAGGGCACTAACAGCAATGCTAACGATACAGATGATGAAGTATATTGCCGTTCTATTATTAGTTTTCCGCTGCTTTTAATTCATACATTTAGAATCTATAACGCTCAATCAGGCAATGATGACATTGAGAGCCGTGTTAATGGTGAGCGCCTTAATCAAGCATTTGAATCGTTTGTAATAAATGCTTCTGAATCTGAAGTAATTAAGTTTTTAGATTGCTTATGGCAAGTACGCTACCAATTTGATAAGTGGGTTGTGAAGTGGGTAGAAAAGGGCGAAGAGTCCACGGCAGTTTTACGATTAAGTAATGTTAATTTCTCAAAGACTCAAAGCAGATTAAACCGAGTACCTACAGAAATTACAGAACTAAGCCAACTTCAAAGCGTTCGATACTTCACAGGTGAACGAAGCGCTCAGTATTGGCTTACATCTTTTCTAGGCTGGTTAGTTAAAAACAATACGGAAGATAAAAATATAGTACTGGCTAAGTTAGAAGATATTGATAATAAGATGTCACTCGCTTTGTTCCATGCCGAACTTAGCCAAAAGCAGGCAAGTTTTAACTACCTTACGAAAACAGAAGGCAGTTTTGGATCTTCAAATGAAATGAGTGATTATTTAAAGCAAATCAACGGCACTGGGTTTGAGCATTATTGGTTTCAGAAGCTGGAATATGTGCTCTGGAAAAATGAACAAAATAGAACTGACGAGAAATTCAAAAAATACCGTATTAGCTCAAAAAATTCTGTTGAGCATGTTCACCCGCAACATGAAGAATACGATATGCGGCTAGAAGGTAGCTATTTGGATGCTTTTGGCAACCTTGTGTTACTGAGTCCGGGTGAAAATTCGTCCTACAGTAATCAAACCGTTGGTAAAAAACAGGAAGACTTCAAAGCTAAACCAGTATATGACTCACTCAAGTTAAAACAAATTTTTGAGTTGAAGGAAAACGATGAGTGGGACAAAGACAAGATTAAGCAGCATCAAAAAGAGATGATCTGTTTATTGGAACAGCATTATTCAGGACGAGAGGCATTTAATGGGATTTAAAGCTTTCAGAGGGAGCGCATTTAACCACAGTCATGAGAACCAAGCGTTTAATGCTTTGCATGATATGCTGCAAGCAGAGTGGGATGAACGTGATGATCAGTTATATTTGTTCGGTAACTTTTTTGTTGCAGGCAAAGAGTTTGATGCATTAATCGTTAAGAATAATGCGATCATTGTTATCGATTTCAAAAATTTTGGGGGTGAGCTAACATTTTCTGAAAATGGCCCTTGGTACTGTGATGATGTTGTTGTTAAAGGCGGTAACAGTCGAAATCCATTTTTACAGCTTCGCAGCAATAAGTTTGCTCTACTCGATTACATAAAAAGCGGGCATATTGAAATTCAATCTAAACCAAACCTTGGTCATATAGCGGGTTTAGTGATTTTTCATCAACCAATAGAAATAGATGATACTCAGATACCACAACAAATTAAGAGTTGGTTTCATATATGTGACTTAAGTAAAGCTATTCGAACAATTGACGGTATAGCAAGCGCAGAGATTGATATGTCTTTGCATGAGCTTAATATGATTGCTGATGCTTTTGCCGCGCCTGAATACTTCCCTGATGGTAAGCCTGTTACTAGAGCAATATCTGTTGAGCCTTATACCTCATTCGAAACTGAATTTACGCCTATTGGGTTTCAAAAAACAGCCTTAGAACAAGCAGAGCGATGGTTAACATCTGATATATGTGCTTTGGTTGTGAAAGGCATGTCTAGCACGGGTAAACGAACCCTAGTTAGAGAAATAATTAAGCGAATAGAGAATAAAAATAAGAGTTTGTTGCTCTTGGCCCCGAATGCTCGAATTGCAAATAAGTATACCGAGATGGGGCTTGGAGAGTTTAACTCAATATATCAAGTACTCTACAGCAGTAAGAGTGATGGAGTAGTAAAGAAATCAAATGGCGTTGAGTTAGCTAAGCACCCTGTGATACTTAGTAGCGAACAAGTTAAAGACAAAGTTTTGGTAGTTGTCGAGTCACATTTAATCAGCAATAGTTACTATGACATGGATAATGCGATTTTTGGGTCAGGCCATATGGTTAATGATCTATTAACTGCGTTTGAGAATAATCCGCCAAAATTACTTTTGGTTGGCGACCCATATCAACTATCTCGTGGCGACTTAGACCAATGTTTGCTATCCGGTCAAGCTATTCGAGACAAAGAACTAACGATAGACGAAGCATTTTTAGAACAACAGATCGAGTCAGAACCTAAAGAGTTACATGACTTTCAGTTTGAAATTGCACAGCAGATGCAACACAAACACTTTAATAAACTGCCTATTGCAGATAGTGAAGTTGTATCACAGATAGAAAATAGTCCTACAATTGGTACTGATATAACATCAGGGCGTTATCACGGTGTTTATTTAACAGCGTTGAATGATATGGCTCAAAAAATCAATTTTGCGGCTAAGCAAAAAGTTCTAAAACAAGCCAACCCTTATGTTCTAAATGCTGGAGATCTTATTGATTTCCACACAAGTTCACCAGTGATTAGCCCAAAAAATATATCGGTTGATATAGAGTCCAGCAATGACTGGGTGCATTCAGGAGAAATAGCTAGCGTTACTGAGGTTGATGACAAGATTGATACCATTGAGTTACAGCTAAAAGGCCGCGATATGCCGACAGTTGTGCGTATAGGTTATTTGAATTGCCGAGTGCCAAGCTTAGGTGATGTGAACGTTTCTTATATTATTGATTATTTACATGCGGATAAGCCGGAATTAAGTACTGATCAAATGTTAGTGCTAAGTATTAAGGCAAGAGAGCAAGCTGTCGAAGCATTTAAAGGGCTTAAAGGTAAATTGGACAGCATCAATGACAAGAAATCTGATGAATATTTATCAGAGAAGAAAAAGTATTCTGAATTAATACAAAATCATATCGCCCATAGTCCTTTATTAAATGCGGCTAGAATTCGATATGCATACGCCATGACGGTACATAGAGCGCAAGGAAGGCAATGGAATTTAGTTTATTTGGATGCTAGTAGAGGCCCTAGTGGTGACTCTATTACCAATGATGGTTTTTTTAGGTTTTTATATACAGCAAGTATGTCTGCTGAAAATGGTTTGAAGTTACTTAAATACCCTAAATTAACTCCGCTATATCAGACTCAATTCATTCCAAACAACAATTGTAAAATTGGAATGTTTCCTGTAAGCAAAGGCTTTAACTATCAAATTCCTGAACGAGCAGAATTAGAAAAATTCAATTATCCCGTTGGAATGAATACTGATGTAGTTGAGCTTAAAGCTATTTGCTTTTCCGTATCAAATTGTCTTAGTAACTCTTCGTGGCGGATCAGTGAATTAAAGCAGCATAGCTATCAAGAGCTTTATACTTTTGAGCACAGTACGGGTAAGAAAGTTCGTGTTCGATTTACCTATGACAAAAATATTAAAGTCAAAACATTAGCTTTTCCTGATGAGTCAAAAGAGCCGAGTTTAAGCGAAGAATTAAAAACACTCTTAGCAAGCGAAATAACGTTTGATGAATCTAGACTAAATACGGCTCTACAATCACTTCGAAATTTTGTAGAAGAATTAGGTTTCGAAATAGTTGACGCGAAGCGTTCAGGTGACTGGGAGATGCAAGTTCTTTGCGCGAAGGATAAAGAGGCTATTCAGTTAAAAACTTGGGTAATAAAAACTGGGTTATTATCGAAAATAATGCCTGAAAAAGCGACCTCTGAAGAGGTTATAGGTCTTTTTAAGGAAGCTTTAAATGAGTAGTGAAGTATTTGCACAAATTCGAGAACTGAAGCAGCAAGGCAATTTTGTTGATGCATGGAATTGTGGTTACGTAGTTTTTCAAAACGAACCACAAAATACATATTTAAGAACTTCCTTATTTTGGATTTGCTATGCGGCAATAAAGGCGATTCAAGACCCGATTTTAGCTAGAGAAAACAAAGCCCCGAATGGTAATGAACAAGAAATTGTTAATTCATGGATTAATTGCCTTGCTGAATTAAACCTTCCGGTTCCATGTGAAGAGTTAGACTTCCGATTTTTCAATTTGTTTAAGGGCTGTGGAGAGCACTACGAGTCTTATATCCAGATGTTAACTTACTATGGCTCTAATCTTTATCAACCAGCCGATTTAGAGCCATATAAAACAGAAAAAGGTGAGTCTCCAAGCCTAGTTGTTAGATTAGCAAGGCAAACGAGTAAAGCGTGGTTATTACACCATAAAGAATGGAACCTAAGTTTAGAAAGTATTTTAGATTTACTAAATTATGCGCTTAATAGTGCCCTCGATAGAAACAAAGTTTGGCTTCAGTATGATACTTGTAAATGCCTAGCTAGTGTCGGAAAGTTCAATGAAGCGAGGAATATTGCAATAAAAATTATAAAGAGCAAAGTATCAGAGCCTTGGGCTTGGAGGGCATTAGCTGATACTTATATTAGTCAAGACTCCAAAGCTGCAATATCCTGTTATTGCAAAGGTATTTTAAGTTCTCATGAACCCCCAGCTAGCGTACCGATGTATTTTGGTCTGGCTCAATTATTTGCTTATAGAGAAGAGTTTGGTTTTGCTTCAGCAGCATTGAGTAAATTAATAGAAATATACAACGCAAATGGCTGGCAAATAAAACCAGAGCATGAAGAGCTTATTCAGCAAGGGTGGTTTGATGCCTCTGCTATTGAATCGGTTAACTTTAATGAAGTTATTAAAACCAGAGCAAATGATGCCCTTCAATATGCAACCAAGAAGTTAGAAGTGGCGGTGGGTATTGTTGATTCGCATCACCGTTCAGGTAAGAGATTTAGTATATATCTTGACTTAAACAAAAAAGTAACCGCAAGAAAAGGTGTGCTTTTTGGTAAAGGATTACCAGAGGTAGGAACGTGGCTAGAGTTAAAACTTGCTAATGACGGACAGCAGTTAGAAGTATTGGAAGCGCACAAGGTTGAACCAAAACAAAGTGAGAGAGTGAAATTAATTGAAGGCACTCTAAAGCTCAATCCCAAGGGCTTTGGCTTTGTTGATGATGCTTTCGTTGCTCCTTATTTATTGAACGGTTTTAACGATCAAGAGTATGTCAAAGCAACAAAAATTTGGGACAAAGATCCCAAGAAAGGAACCCCTAGTTGGCGTGTAATAAAAATAGTTAAAAGCCAGTCAACGCATTAAGGAGAATAAGAAATGGTTAGTCAAACAAACGAACAAGCATTAGAAGCTGCGATAGAAAAAGCATTAACGGGAACTTGCCTAGAAGACATTAAAGCAGGTGTGCAAGAAGCTGCACCTGATTTTGGCAACAAGTTTTATAAGCTTGGTAAACCAACCGACTTTGATATGCATTATGCGTTAGACACTAATTATTTCTGGCAGTTTTTAGAAAATACGCAAGAAGATGAGTTGGAAAAACTTAAGCGTAATAGCCCGAATGATTGGCAGCGTAAAGTGCTAGAACGTTTTGACAGACTAATCAAAAAACACGGCATCTTGCATCTGCTCAAAAAAGGGTTGAGTGTAGATGACGCGCATTTAAACTTAATGTACCCAGCACCACTGGCAAGTAGTAGTGACAAAGTTCACCAGAACTTTGCGGCAAATATTTTCAGCGCAACTAGACAGCTTCATTATTCAAAAGCAAACCCGCTTCAAGAGATCGACATGGTGCTGTTCATCAATGGTATTCCTTTAATAACACTAGAACTTAAAAATGCATGGACGGGACAAACAGCTAGATATCACGGTCAAAAGCAGTATCGTAATGATAGAGATATAACTCAACCCTTACTGCAATTTAGTCGTTGTTTAGTTCATATGGCGGTTGATACCGATGAGGTGTATATGACCACGAAGCTTGCAGGTAAAAGTACTTTCTTCTTGCCATTCAACAAAGGTAATGGACATGGACAAGGTAATCCACCAAACATGTTCGGTCATAAGACAGCGTATTTGTGGGAGGAAGTGTTTACTAAAGAAAGCTTGGCTAACATTATTCAACATTTTGTTCGCTTAGATGGTTCAAGCAAAGATGATCTCAAAAAGCGCACGCTTTTCTTCCCTCGTTACCATCAAATGGATGTTGTTCGTAAGTTAGTAAATCATGCCGCCACGCATGGCGTGGGTCAAACCTATTTGATTCAGCATTCGGCTGGATCTGGTAAATCCAACTCGATTACATGGGCTGCATACCAGCTTATTGAAACTTATCCACAATCAGAAGATGTAGCGGGAAGTAGAGGTGTAGAACAGCCGTTATTTGATTCTGTGATTGTTGTAACGGACAGAAGGCTTTTAGATAAACAGCTAAGAGATAATATTAAAGAGTTTTCTGAAGTTAAGAATATTGTTGCTCCTGCTTTTAAATCATCAGAACTCAAGTCAGCACTTGAAAATGGTAAGAAAATTATTATCACCACGATTCAAAAATTCCCTTTCATTATTGACGGTATTAGTGATTTAAGTGATAAACGTTTTGCTGTGATCATTGATGAAGCGCATAGCTCTCAGTCCGGATCTGCTCACGACAACATGAACCGAGCGATGGGTAAATCTGAAATAGAGGAAGCTGAAGACGCTCAAGATAAAGTGCTTCAAGCCATGCGCTCAAGAAAGATGCGAGGTAACGCATCTTACTTAGCATTCACAGCAACACCAAAAAACAGTACTTTAGAGAAATTCGGGCAGCAGCAAGAAGACGGTAGTTTTAAGCCATTCCATCTGTATTCAATGAAGCAAGCGATTGAGGAAGGCTTTATTCTTGATGTCATAGCGAATTACACCACTTATAAAAGTTACTATGAGATTGAAAAGTCAATTCAGGACAACCCTGACTTTGATACCAAAAAAGCTCAGAAGCGACTTCGTGCATATGTAGAGACAAGCCAACAAACCATTGATACAAAAGCTGAGATCATGCTTGAGCATTTCATACCGCAAGTGGTGAATAGTAAAAAGTTAAAAGGTAAAGCAAAAGGAATGGTAATAACTCAAAATATTGAAACAGCTATTCGTTATTACAAAGCTATAACTAGGTTACTAGAGCTGCAAGGCAATCCGTTTAAAGCTGTTATAGCGTTTTCAGGAGTCAAAGAAGTTGATGGTATTGAATATACCGAAGCAGATATGAATGGCTTTCCTGAGGGAGACACTAAAGATTATTTCGATGTTAACTTTAAGCGTAAAGACCCTAGTGATCCAATTCCAAAGCATATAAATCAAGACGAATACCGTTTATTAATTGTTGCAAACAAATATCTTACGGGTTTTGACCAGCCAAAACTGTGCGCAATGTACGTTGATAAAAGACTAGCGAGTGTACTTTGTGTTCAAGCGTTGTCTCGTCTCAACCGCTCAGCACCGAAACTTGGCAAAAAGACCGAAGACTTGTTTGTTTTAGATTTCTTCAATAATGTTGATGATATTAAAACATCATTTGATCCTTTCTATACCTCAACAACCTTATCAGAGGCCACTGACATTAATGTATTGCATGAGTTGAAAGATTCGATGGATGATGTCGGTGTATACGAATGGCATGAGGTTGAAGATTTTATTAAACGTTACTTCAATGACGAAGATGCACAGACACTTAGTCCAATTATTGATACCGCTGCCAACCGTTTTAACTATGAATTAGAGCTTGAAGACGAAGATAAAGTTGATTTCAAAGTAAAAGCGAAACAGTTCGTGAAAATATATGGGCAGATGGCTTCAATCATGCCATACGAAATTGTTGCATGGGAAAAGCTATTTTGGTTTCTAAAATTTTTAATACCAAAGCTTATTGTTATAGATCCTGATTCAGCAGCGCTTGATGAATTATTAGAGGCTGTTGATTTAAGTTCTTATGGCCTTCAACGGGTTAAGTTGAACTATGGTATTGGACTTGATGCTGAAGAAACAGAATTAGCGCCGCAGAATCCTAATCCACGAGGTGCGCATGGCGGAAAGGAAGAACGAGACCCGTTAGATGATATTATCAAGAACTTTAACGAAAGATGGTTCCAAGGCTGGAGTGCAACTCCAGAGGAGCAGAAAGTTAAGTTTATTAATATTGCAGAAAGTATTAAACAGCACCCAGATTTTGAAGCTAAATACCAAAACAACCCGGACCCACATAACCGAGAGCTAGCATTCGAAAAAATGCTTAAAGAGGTAATGTTGGCAAGACGTAAAGATGAGTTAGATCTATATAAACTATTTGCAAATGATCCAGCTTTTAAAGTCTCTTGGATGCAGAGTATGCAAAGAACGGTTGGTTTATAGTTGATATTTTCAAATGGAGTTGGAGAGTCTAAATGACTAAACTTGCAAAGCTTTTCTTGGTTTTAACTTCTACGGCCCCAATACTTTTAACATTGGCCTTTGTAGAGTTTTTGACTAAGAAAAACTGGTCGATAATCATACCTTTAGTAGTGGTTGTTTTGCTTTTTACTGTGTTTTGCTTCTATGTATTGAATCAAGCGCCAAAAAAGCTAGAAGTATTTAACATTAATAGTATCTCAATCAAACCTGCTGATAATGAAATTGTTGGCTTTGTTTTGGCCTATTTGGTTCCAATTCTCAATGCTAGTTACAATGAAGTAAACTTTGCGCTTATGGGCTTTATATACTTGCTATTTGTAGTAATAGCATGGAATAGCAACGCTTATCATTTTAACCCGCTTTTGGGTGTTCTTGGGTATAACGCGTATGAAGTTACAACTAAAGAAAATATTACCTATGTGCTCTTAACTAGAAAGACAATTAGAAAAAACGCTGATGTAAATTCAGTTTGTCAACTAACACAATATATGCTGCTTGATATAAGGAAATAAAAAATGACAACTCGGAACAATTTCTTTGTTTTGGTAAAAGATGGAAATGAAATAGAAGTAAAAAGGATAGCGCTTGGTAATGAGTTGCAAGTTGAGCTTACGACTATGTTTTCTCACCAAGAAGCTGAATTTTTGAATAATGACACTCAAGTCATACCATTTGACGGTCAGTATAAGCCTGAGCACGATGAAGTATTGGCAATAGGTGGGTTTGACCTTCCACAAGTATTCAAAGACGCGATTGATAGTCCTATGACGTTGGAGCCTTTGCACTTTAATGAGGAAACAAACTCGAAAATAGTTGCCGTTTTCTGTGGTTCTAATGATGGCGATGAAGGTTATACAGTCTTGGTTCAGTTGTTTGAGGGTACTCGTTTAATCAAGCCAAATATGATGAATATTGTGTTTGGAGCAAATGATGAATTTCAAAAACTTGAATATTACGGGATGACTCTTGATTCCAAATTGATTGCCCTCTACAAAGACAACCAATTGCACTTCAAGTCATATCACTTTACAAGGCGAGTATTTGACCTTTCCAATCATTATAGAGAAGCCACTAATCAAGAGGTGTTGGCACTTGCTAGTCATCAACACTTTACTGCAATTGAAGAAGAAGCGTTCTTGCTTATGGCTGATCATGTTGTTAGGCAAACAATCGCAAGAATTCAAAGAAACGATGTACTTGAGACATTCTCAGTGCAAGACTTAAGTGCGAAAGCAAATGAAGTTAATTTCGATATTGAAGTGAGTGATGGTGAGATAGTCTTACCCAATGTAAAAAAAGAATTAAAGCTTGTGCTTAGTTTTCTTGATGACCAAATGTTCTTGGGGCCTATAACTGGGCAAACAAGGGTATCTAATTCAAGTCGAGTTATATAAAGGTGCAGATTTGAATTTTTCAATTGATGACATGGAACTTTACCTTTCGGTATGTGCACTGGTAATTTCTTTAGCAGCTTATTTAAATCATCGAAAAACACGAAAGTTGGCGGAAAATACTTATCAGATAGCCTTGTCTACCAAGCACGTAACAGAAATTGAATATTTTAAAACAATGCCATCAATTGAGATAGTTGATGTTGTAAGTGTTGATGATTTAGATCGAGTTATTTTGCACTTATCAAATATGAGAACAACACCATTCAAAATAAATAGTGTTGATGTAGCAAGGTTTTCGCCTAAGAAAAGGTCAATTTCAAACTATATCAAAGCTAAACTTGATTCAAATTTTGACTGGGATTTCGAGAAAGTTATTGGGTATAAATGGAATCCGATGGGCGACTTGGGATATTCAGAGAAATATATATCAGAAGCTGTAGAGTTTCTAACCGTAAAAGAACAAGAAAGAATATTAGTAACTATTCCTGACTTTAGTGAATACAGAACCTATCGGTTTACTGTGAATACTAGTCATGGAAATGTGAGTTTGTCTGGAACTGCCTCAAAAGAAGGCAAAGTTCATTTTTGTAATGAGTTTCATCAGTCGTTTTCATAAACGATTGCTTTAAAACTCTGTTTTCTTTATTTAAAAAGGAAGAACATTGAACGTAGAATATTTAGTTGTAATAGATGCAAAGGAACCTATCTGCAAGTCGGTTGATTCATTTGGAAATTTGCTTCAAGCTAATGACGGCATTAAGATCAGTGGCGATAAAATTACATATGCTGATTGTAGTTTTGGCTATGATGTCAGCTTTGATAATGTAGATAGTTCCATTCAACGATATTTCCACTTGACCCTAACTCTATTTGATACTCGAAATGAGAGCCAGTTCTTAGAGTTGCTTAGATTGCTAAAATCTATTATTGGTAAAATCAGTGGAAGACAGCCAGAGGTATTGTGGGACGATATCTCAAGTAACCGCTGCAATGAAGCTTATCCTGTAATACATGAAACTGAGAACTTACTTAGAAAACTGATTACAAAATTCATGTTTGCTAACTTAGGGCTAAGGTGGACAAAAGAGGCCGTGCCTGTAGAAGTTGATAACTCGATAAAAGGTGACAACATCGATGATGAAAAATCAACCAGAGCTAAAAAGTCCTCTAATCGTTCAGGCAACTACCTTTACCAATTAGATTTTATTCAATTGTCAAAGTTACTTTTTAAGGAATATGCAACAGGCAGCCTAGACAAAGTAAATGAAAAAATCTCTAAGGCTACTTCAATCGAAAGCTTAGATATCGATGAGCTACGAGAGTTAGTTCCTCAATCGAATTGGCAACGGTACTTTTCTCCTATAGTTAATTGCAATAGTTCTTTCTTAGAAAAAAAGTGGAGTCGACTCTATGACCTGAGATGTAAAGTTGCTCACAATCGATTCATAACAGAAGATGAGCTGAATGAAATAAAGAAAGGAACTCAAGAAGTTAATAAGGTTTTTGAAGAAGCGATAGATAAGCTTAAGCAAGTTAATGTCACTGAGGAGCAAAAAGAAGAAATTGCTGAGAACCTAATCTCTACTTCAAGTGAGGAGTTTTCCCAGTTTTCTAAAAATTGGGAAAGGCTATTGTTGTCGCTAAGGGACTTTACTGACTACATTCCTAAGAATGCTGAAGAAAAAGAACAGTATGAAGTACTTTCAAACTGGGAAGAACTTACGCAGTTTGCCCAAAATAAAAAGTACCTTAGTGAGGAATTTATTAAAACTATGTCAAAGTTGAATGAGTTTAGAAATAAGGTCATTCATAATCCAGATTTCGATTTAGCAAGTGCAAACATATTAGAAAAAAATACTTTGATAGGCATGCTAGAAAATGATATCTGTGAACAAATCGGTGGACTAGAGATCAGTTACTCTAGAATGATGGAGGCTGCTTGGCATCAGTAAACCATTAAATGCTAAATGGTTCTAATTTAGCTACATACAGTGCATAATTTTAAAATGCACTGTATGATATGTTGCAAAATCAGTTAATTTTTATCGTATTGTGCACAAATTAGGGGTTGTAAAACCTTTGGGGCTAAATTTCAATCAAATTCAATGCTTTGTGTTGCTTGCTCTGGTCGCTCAAATTACCGGTCATAAACCGGGTAAGGCATATCATAAAATAGCTAATGCTCATATTTACGAAAATCAGCTCGAGTTAATGCGCGACGTACAGCTTAAACGCGAACCATTTGAATCGCCCAAGCTTACAATTAACCCAAAGATTAAGTCACTAGAAGACATAGAAACCTGGGTTACCCGAGACGACTTTGAAGTAACTGGCTATCAATGCCACGACGCAATTCAATATCCATTTTCAGTATAATAACCGATTAAGGAAAACAACATGAAAGCAGTGATCCCAGTAGCGGGCCTTGGTACACGCATGCTACCAGCCACTAAAGCAATTCCTAAAGAGATGCTTCCTGTAGTAGACCGTCCTTTAATACAATACGTAGTTAACGAAGCGGTATGTGCAGGCATAAAAGAAATTGTACTTGTAACGCACTCAAGTAAAAACTCTATTGAAAACCATTTTGATACCAGCTTTGAATTAGAGGCAACGCTTGAAAAGCGTGTTAAGCGGCAATTACTTGCCGAAGTACAAGCCATTTGCCCTAAAGACGTAACAATAATTCACGTACGCCAAGGTGAAGCAAAAGGGCTAGGTCATGCTATTAACTGTGCAGCCCCAATTATTGGTAACGAACCTTTTGTGGTTATTTTACCCGATGTGATCATAGACGACGTTGAAAGCGATCTTAAAAAAGACAACCTCGCCGAGATGATCGCTCATTTTGAACAAACAAAACACAACCAAATAATGGTAGAGCCTGTACCAATGCAGGAAGTTGATAAGTTTGGAGTAGTGGATTTAGGTAGCACCGAAATAGCGCAAGGTGAAAGCTCGCCTATTGTTAACATGGTAGAAAAGCCACCGGTTGACGAGGCTCCTTCAAACCTAGCCGTGGTTGGGCGTTATGTGTTAAGTGAAAATATTTGGCCGCTACTCGCAAAAACTCCACAGGGTGCTGGCGATGAAATTCAGCTTACCGATGCTATTGCCATGCTTATGCAAAGTGAAAAAGTAGATGCGTACGCAATGAAAGGCCGAAGCCACGATTGCGGTAGTAAAATTGGTTATTTAAAAGCAACCATTGAGTTTGCACTTCGTCGTGATGAATTTGCCGATGAGCTAAAAACATTTATTAAAACACTCATATAACCGTTTACATTAAATCAGCAAAAGGCGCCTAATTAGGCGCCTTTTTTATTGTTTTTTGCATAATTTGTTTTTTTAATGTAAAAATTAGAATAGTTTTGATTACTTTACAGACATAATGTAATTTATGTTGTAATGTTTATTTTAAGTGGCATTAAAATTGTATTGAAAAGTGTTCTCATGAAGGAGTCAAAAAAACATAAGCCTATTGAATTAAATACGTTTATGTACATAAAGGGCTAGGGTATGGCTCGAAAACTTAAAGTAAGGTTAAACGCTTTCTAAAGAGGATGTTTAACTGAAATGTAAGTGTGATTACACTGCTTTCAGGACAGCGAATAAATGTTAATAAATAATAAAAACATAACAGGATTACTTTTAAGCCTGCTGATACTGCTATTTGGTACAGCATGCTCGATTACACCTGAAGTAAAATCAGTCCCCACACTTGAAAAGCAAACCAATTCGCCCGAGTATGTACCTATTACTGCATTAGAGCTTGCTCAGTTAAAAGATGCAGCATTGCAATGGCAGCAAGCCAGAGCAGGTATAGAGCGTATTTTAAAGCTAGAAAAAGAAATTACCTACCTTGTTAATCACATAGATATTATTAACAGTAAAGCAATAGCTCAGTCTAGTCAGCCTACAAGCAACTCGTACAGCACGCGAACAATTCACAATCAGCAAGCTGCAAGGTCACGTAGCCAAAGTGTTAACCAATACAGAAACAAAAAGCAGACAGTTAAGCTTAATACACCAAGGCATATTTTTGCTTTGCAAGTAGCATCGGTTGATTCAGAAAAAGACATAGCAAAAGCGTGGAAAGAGCTAAATACCAAAGCAGCACCTCTATTCAGAAAAAAAATACTAACCAATGTTGAAACCGCAAAAATAAATAAAAAAACGTTTTATAGGCTTAAACTAGGGTCGTACCAAAATCTAAAAAATGCCAAAGCAGACTGTGAAGTATTTAAAGTATACAAGCTCGACTGCATAGTCAGTAACTACACAGATAAACCAGTAAAGCTGTAGTTAAAATAGAAACTTGCTAAAAAATTATTTATCCATAAAATACCTCACCATAGTCAAAAGGATGGTAGGTAAAAAGTATGGTTATTAAAAAGGAATTTATTAATACATTATTTTGTATTGGGTTTTTGTTGTACCTAACTGCGTGCAGTTCACAAAAAAAAGTACAACCAAGTTTAGCGACATCAAATACCGTTCTTATTTCAAATACTGACTTACAAGCACTTAAGCAATCGGCTAAAGAGTGGAAAACAGTTGAGCCCAAAGTTAACGATTTACTTGAATTAGAAGGCCAGCTTTCAAAGCTGACGACTCGCTTAAAAGCCATTGACGAAAACAATGTGGCCCAGAAAAACACCGCTTTAACACCCCCTGCAACAGAAAGTATTTTAAAAAGTGATCAGGCTTTTTTTGCTATTCAGGTGGCAGCATTTAATAGTGAAGCTAAATTAAATACCGAAATGGCTAATTTAAAACGTAAAATACCTGCGTTTTTTAACACTAATTTAGCGGTCAATATTGAAACTAAAGTAATAAAAACCAATACATTTTATCGTTTAAAGTTAGGCGCATATAAAACAAGTAAACAGGCAACAACCGATTGCGAAGCATTAAAACGGCAAAAAGTGAGTTGTTTTGTCACTTATTACACGCAGCAAAAACCACAACCACCCCTCTAGGCATAATAATTGCTTAGTCTCTTGTATGATCACAAGAGGATGGCAACTATGCGCCTTTTACTACCCTTATTACTAATTAACTTGGCCGGGTGCAGTTTAATTCCTGAACCCGAGCCGAGTGTGAGCACGTATGCCCCCAAAGCAGCGATGGCCCCTTTTACAGTAAGTGACTACGTGCACAACTTAACTGTGCAATTAAGTCATTTAAAGGGCCCATTAAGCAACAATACTCGCATAGGGGTTAGTAGCTTTTACTTTGCAGATGCGCTCGATTCTAAGCTAATGACGCAACAAGTGTCGGGCTTAAGCCAACAAATACAAGAAAGTATACTCACTAAAATGACGCAAATGGGTTATCACACGGTCGAATACCGCTTAGCTAATAATCTACACTTATCTCATAACGCCGATAGTGCGTTAACGCGAAATTTAGAACAGCTACGAGAACGCCAAAATATTGACCTTATAATTACAGGCACTGTTACACGCCAACAGCATGCATACATTGTCAATGCGCGTATGGTTAACATTAGCAACAAACAAGTTTTATCTGCTGGCAGTACCGAGATCCCAATCAATGTAATGTGGGGTAATGAAAAAATTCAGCAGCGCGATGGCTTACTTTATCGCAGTGAATATTAACGAGGAGCACACAATGAGAAACTTATTAATCACGCTATGTTTGCCATTAGGGTTTGGCTGTTCGCAAATAACGAACACAACTAGCACCGACTCAGCGGTTGCGCAAAGTAACCAAGCACCGCTGCTGGCTACAAGCCAACGTAAAGTAAGTGCTCCAGTTAACCATGATAACGTGTTTCAGTCGGGATTAGCTCAGCAAACTAACTACACTAAATCGACGCCGCCAATGCATAAAAATATAAATCACTATGTGCGCGGAATAATGCAAGACATGGTCGAAAACTTACAATACGTTAATGACAAAACACCGCTAGCGGTATCAAGCTTTGTATTTTTAGACGACGATTACAGTAATGGCAGTTTATTAGGGAATCAAATTGCAGAAAGCTTTATGCATGAGCTCCATAATTTTGGTGTACCTGTCATTGATTTTAAAACCACCGATTATGTTCGTGTAACGCAAACCGGCGACTTTGTTTTTAGCCGAGACTACCTAGAGCTCGACCCAGAGCAAAACTTTCAATATGTATTGGCAGGCACATTAGTAAGCCATCAAGGCGGAGTTTTAGTAAATGCACGAATTGTTGGCTTAACCAGTAAGGCTGTTGTTGGTTCGGCGCAAGGGTTTTTACCGCAATCAGTGATTGATGCGTTAAATGGCAACTACCGTACCGATGGCATTATGCTAAAACAAGCGAGTGAGTGAGGTGAGTATGCGCTTTACACTAAACACCAATTTACGGACGTTATCAATAGCAGGGTTAGTCGTTGCTCTATCTGGTTGCTCACTAACACACCACCATGTGCATGATTCAAATACACACACAGCAACGCAAGCAAATAACGACTACATGCTAAATGGTGATTACGATGCACAAACACACAACCAAACTGTGCAGCTAGACAATGATTACGATACGTCAAAACCTTTTAAGCCACTAAAGCATCATAAAACGCTTGTTAATTACGTAGAGCAAATGGCATTAGACTTAGTTGACACACTCGAGTACGACGCAGAGGCCGATACATTGGTTAATATTGCTGTAAGCACATTGGTAAACCTTGACTCGTCACTCAATAAAAGTAACCAGTTGGGTAACCAAATATCAGAAACACTAATACATCAACTACAAAAGTTTGGTTACAGTGTGGTTGATTTTAAAACCACCAACACAATAGACGTAAACAGACGTGGTGACTTTGTGTTTTCGCGAAATATTAAAAAGCTAAGTGAAGAGCACATGGCAAGCCATGTATTAGCGGGCACCTTAATTTACAGACAAAACGGTGTAGTAATAAATACACGCGTTATAAATGTTAACACCAAACAGATTGTGGCCAGCAGCCGAGAGCTTATTCCGCATTATGTACTAAGTAAAGAAGACATATATTTATCAAGTAATTAACTCAAATTCCCATTGATTTAAACCTTGATATTGAAAATCAGATGCCGTTATAATTTAACTCTAGCACACCGCTGTGGCCTCTTAGTTAAATGGATATAACGGCCCCCTCCTAAGGGGCAGTTGCAGGTTCGATTCCTGCAGGGGCTACCAATAAAATCAATGAGTTATGCTTCATCACGTCTGCTTTTCAATTTCTGTGTAGCACATATGTAGCGTCGTAAATTGAAATATAAAGAATTTAGCGCTGTCCTTTTATTAAAATAGCTAAATTACATTCAGGCTGCTTTGTGCCAATTGAGGACACTCATAACCTTAGTCACTTGTTATTTTTTGCTGTTTCTGACTAGCAAATACACTCCAAAAATTACTAAACATATTCCAATTCCTGCTGATAAATAAACGTGAAAATAAAATTTATCTGGGTTGTCTGCCAATGTAACTAATACTTCTTTGCTTCTATGTTTATGAATGATGCCTTTTTCTTCTGCCAAAAAACCCCAGAGAAGAAAAAACGCTCCGATAGCAATTATGAAGTAAGATTTGAAATCACTTTCTTGGTTGCCCATTTCAGCTTCTAATTCGCTGAGAACTTCATCACTAGACCTTTCTGGTTTAGAAAGTTCATCTTGAAGCCGTCTGTAGTTCTCAGGAAATTTTTCACTATCAATGCTATCCAAAGCTTCGTACAGCTCTTTTAAGGAGTATTTTGAATAGTCTATTTTTTTACTCAAAACAACCTCTGAAAAACATAACGTCGCCAGCAGGGGACGAAAAACCAGAGCGAAGCGGCGGCTTTTTGTTCCCTCTGGCTGGCCTTGTTAAGCATTATTGAAGCTCGATATATATTCTATAGAGATCACCCTTGTAGCGTTCTCCATATACTTGATATCCGCCGTCACCATATACGGTCCTGACACATATTCCAGCACCAGTGTGCCCTTTTTCGAATTTAAGCTCACCGTAGCTTTCTTTTGAGCGGCTTGCATAAAGCGCCCCAGGGAGAGAGTAGGTGTATTCACGTTCTATTTCTATAGGGATTAACTTTCCTTCTTTAGCAAGCTCGTTAGGTGTTTTCCCTAGCTCTTCAATCACATCTTCATAATGCTCAAAGTCGACGCCATACTGGTATATTTTTCCGTTTTCGGTGTATTTATGGAGCCTTATATCCTCGTACTCGACATCTTTTCGCCAATACCTATCCGCGTACATAGGATCAGTAATAAGTATTGATGCAGAATCAACAAATATTTCCCCTAGATGCTCATACTCAATTTCTGATTCTGGTATGACGATTTCCTCATCGGAATCTAAGTCGTAGTAGGTTAGCGCCCTGCCAATGTAGGTGGCCTTTTCAAGTTCATGCTTTAGCCGCGTTACTTCACGATTTTTGCTAGACAGTAGCTCTAAATCTCCGTCCTTATCTTCACTTAATCGCCTGATTTCTTCTTCGCGGAGCTTAATGCGTTTAGATAGGACTTCCTCAATATACTCAGGCGTTTTCTTTTCGAAATCAGAAGCTTTATCTTTCCAGAGCTGTAAATTCTTCTCGATTATTTTTATTTGCTCATCTTTGGCAGAAACCGTTGATCGCAAATTTTTTATATATGCTACGTAGATCCAGCCCGCAACCAGCAGAGCAACACCATTTGAGCCAGCTTGAAGGTAGTTTAGTAATTCCTGCATATCTCTCCTTTGGTGTGCTTAACATGTTTATAGCGAGCGAATTGCACGTTTTTCTACCACAGCGTCGCTCGTTTATTTAAATCACTTATTTGTAACAAACTTCTTAACTATTTGCCAGCACTACCAAAATATAGACGTTCTGGTTTTTACTTAAGGGCAAAAATGAGCGATTAGGTCGTTTTCTTGACTATGCAAGCAATATACTTTGACGAAATTGAAAAGTAACTGTTAACGACTACTTCTCGTTCAAAGCTGCTTTTAAAAAACCTAAAATATTAATAACTATTGAGTTGAAGCGTTAGTAAAACAGTTATTTTTATAGCTAAAAATTTATAACTACACATAAAAAAGCGAGTAAATGAAAATTTACTCGCTTTTTTATTTTGATATTTAATCGTTAGTAATTAGCCATCATTAGTAATTTTATCGATCAGCTCAGTGAGTACTGTGTCGGCTTGGCTGGTCTCTACTTGGCAGGTGCCTGCATTTAAATGGCCGCCGCCGCCGTATTTAAGGCATAACTCACCTACGTTTGTGTTTGAGCTGCGGTTAGTAATTGACTTACCAATTGCATACACTACGTTTTGCTTTTTAAGCCCCCACATTTTATGAATTGAAATATTGCAGTCGGGGTACATAGCGTAAATTACAAAGCGGTTGGTGGCGTAAATGGTTTCTTCTTGAGTTAGATCTAATACCACTAGGTTTTTATGCACTGTTGCGCACTGTGTTATTTGTGCTTTTGCTTTTTCGTTGTGCTCATTATAAAGCGCAACTCGCTCTGCAACATCTTCCATTTGCAAAATGTCGTCGATGCTTTGATCTTTACATGCATCAATTAGTTTCATCATTAATTGGTAGTTTGAAATTTTAAATTCGCGGAAGCGGCCCAAGCCTGTGCGGGCATCCATTATAAAGTTCATTAACACCCAGTCGGTTGGATTGAGTATTTCGTCTTTTGAAAACTGTGCCGCATCGCCTTTGTCTACAGCGTCCATCATGTCTACTGAAATATTAGGAAATTTTTCAGCGCCACCGTAGTAGTCGTATACTACACGCGCAGCAGAAGGCGCTTTAGGGTCAATTATGTGATTTTTAATGTCGCTTGCGTTTCGAACGGTTTCACTTAAGTGGTGGTCAAATGCTATGTGACAACCCGCTACGTAGGGAAGGTTAGTGGTAATATCGTTAGCGGTGATGTCTATTTTTCCATCTTGCATGTCTTTTGGGTGTACAAACAAAATGTCATCAATTAGATCTAAATCTTTTAGTAGTACAGCACATACAAGGCCATCAAAATCGCTACGAGTGACTAGTCTAAATTTATTATTGGGCATAGCTATTCCATCTTTTTAATTAAATTACACATTGAGTGTAACAGCTAAACTATTTTTTGAGATACCAGTGCTTAAAAATTATATAAATAAAAAAGCCAAAACAGACGTTTTGGCTTTTTGATAGCAAGTGTTTATTTTTTGTAAGTTATGCGCCTGGGCCACATTCCATGCAGTGGTTAATGATATCTGGGCCAAACTTAAGCTTGGCGTTTAAATCGCGCAGTGCGGTGCGTAAGCCTTCTTCAATAACCGGGTGGTAATACGGCATATTAAGCATTTGTGGTACGGTCATTTTATTTTGTACTGCCCATGCAAGCAGATGCGCTATGTGCTCGGCTTGTGGGCCAATAAATTCGGCGCCTAAAAATAAGCCGGTGCCTTGCTCTGCGTATACACGCATATGGCCCTTATTTTTAAGCATTACGCGGCTCCTGCCTTGATTTTCAAAGCTTACTTCGCCTACTTCAAAACAGCCACATGAACCTAAACGGTCTGTTATTTGGGTAAAGCTTTCACCTACCATGGCTATTTGTGGGTCGCTGAATACTGCGGCAATTTTGGCCCTGCGTAGGCCAATGCGTACATCTGGAAAACGCCCTGCATTTTGCCCTGCAATGGTTCCCTGATCAGACGCCTCGTGAAGTAGCGGGATCATGTTGCTGGCATCGCCGGCTATGAATATGTTTGATTCGCCACATTGCATTGTATGCGGATCGGCATGCGGTACACCGCGCTCGTCAAGCTCTATGCCTGTATTTTCGAGGCCTAGTTTGTCAACATTGGGGACTCGGCCTGTTGCGGCTAGCACATAGTCAAACTGTTCAGTGTGTTTTTCACCTTGCTTGTCGGTGTATGTAAGCTGTGCTTTGTCGCCCACTTGCATCATGTCTGATACATTTGAGTCGGTATCAACAAAAAATTCTTTTGCAAAAACTGTATTTGCATAGTCTTTTACTACGGGGTCGGTGAGGGGGCCAATAGCGCCACCAACGCCAAATAATTTTACATTAACGCCTAAGCGACTAAGTGCTTGACCTATTTCAAGGCCAATTACGCCCGGGCCAAATACGGCAACAGATTCTGGTAGGTCGTCCCAATCAAATACGTCGTCGTTAATGATTAATTTGTCACCAAAATTATTAAATACACCAGGGTATGAAGGGCGAGAGCCTGTGGCTATAACAAAACGCTTGGCTGTAATAATAGTATGGTCATCAATTTGTACACGGTTTGCATCTAAAAATTTAGCGTAACCTTTAATTTTGTCTTCGTCAGGAAGTTCATCTACGGCTTCAACTACGAATCCTGCAAAACGATCGCGTTCACTTTTAACGCGTGACATAACTGCTTTGCCGTCTATTACAGGCTTTGAGCTATGCACACCAAATGCAGGTGCCATTTCGATAGAGTGCGCAGCTTCTGCTGCAGCTATCAATAATTTACTCGGCATACAGCCAACGCGTGCGCAGGTTGTGCCATAGGGACCTGATTCGATCATAAGTACGTTAGGGGTAAACTGTTTGGCGTTTCGGTATGCACTGAGTCCTGCGGTACCTGCGCCAATAACTACTACGTCGGTTTGCAATTGTTTCATCGTTTTTTTCCTTTAGTAAATAGGGGCGCTTGGCCCCTATTTAAAATTACTTATTAAGCAAAGTATTTTTCTAGGTCGTCTGAGCCACCAATGTGTTTACCACCAATAAATATTTGTGGAACGGTGTCGCGGCCAGAGATTGCTTTAAGGCTTGTTAATGATGCACCTGCACCCATAGTAATTTCTTCATAGGCAAATCCTTTTTCTGTAAGAAGCTCTTTTGCTTTTTTACAGAATGGACAACCAGGTTTAGTGAAAACGCTTACTGGCTCTGGTTTAGCTTGTTTAGGGTTGATGTAATCAAGCATGGTGTCAGCGTCAGACACTTCAAACGGGTCGCCTGGTAGATCTGGTTCGATGAACATTTTTTCAATTACGCCATCTTTTACCAGCATAGAGTATCTCCAGCTGCGCTTACCAAAGCCTAAATCGTTTTTGTCTACTAACATGCCCATGCCGTCTGTAAACTCGCCGTTGCCGTCTGGTAGTAAAGTAATGTTTTGCGCTTCTTGGTGTTCAGCCCATGCATTCATTACAAATGTATCGTTTACTGATAAACACACAATTTCGTCTACGCCATTTTGTTTAAATACGCCAGCTAACTCGTTGTAGCGAGGAAGGTGAGTAGATGAACATGTTGGGGTAAATGCGCCTGGCAGTGAAAATACAGCGACTGTTCTGCCTTTAAAAATTTCGTCTGTTGTTACCGATTTCCATTCGTCGTTTTGACGTGTTGCAAATGTAACGTTAGGGATTGTTTGACCTTCAATATTTTTTAACATGGTTTAGTTCCTCTTGATTTGTTAAAGCCATTATGGCGAAAATTTAAATATAGTTCTAATCGTTTGTTTGTATTAAACTGATAGTCAAAAGCTATCAGGTTGGAGCTGAACATGAACTTAAAAGATTTTGAATACGTTAAAGCTATAGCGCAACATAAACATTTTCGTAAAGCAGCCGATGCGTGCTTTGTTAGCCAGCCAACACTGAGTGGGCAGGTTAAAAAGCTTGAGCAAACCTTGGGTGTTTCTTTATTTGACCGCTCAACTAAACAAGTTACCCTAACGGCTAAAGGAGCACGTTTACTAGCGCAAATAGAGGTTATTTTAGAGCAAACCCAAATACTCAAAGAGCTTGCTTCTACCTCTAACGACCCATTACAAGGTAAGTTAACAATTGGTATTATTCCAACTATCGCACCGTATTTATTGCCTACGTTGTTAACTTCGATGAAAGAGGCGTTTGTAGACAGCCAATTTTCGTTTATCGAAATGCAAACAGCGACCATATTAGATGCGCTTAATAATGGTGAGCTTGATTTTGCAATTTTAGCCGACGTACCAGAGCTTAAGCACTACCATACTATCCCACTTTATAAAGAAGACTTTTTAGTTGCTGTTTCACAAGACAACGCGTTGGCTAAGCATAAAAAAGTAGCGCTAAGCGATCTTCAAGGATGCAGCCTATTGATGTTAAGTGATGGTCATTGCTTTAAAGATCAAGCCCAAAAGTTTTGTTTTTCAGCAGGGGTTGATGTGTCTAGTCAATATAAAGGCAATAGCCTAGAAACGTTACTTGCATTAGTGGCGATGGATGATGGGGTTACTTTTGTGCCAAAGTTAGCTTGCACGCAGCGAACAGGCATTGATTATATGCCTATATTTCCCAACCAACAGCGTAATGTTGTATTTGCATGCAGAAAGCATTATCCGCATTTGGCAGGGGTTGAGCAATTAGGTGAGTGGTTGTCGGCTCACCCTAATTTAAAAACACAGCTTGCTAAAGCGCTTTAAAGATCTTGGCTTATTACTTCAACTACATCGTTGATTTGTACGCCGGGCAAAGGTTGGTCGTCAATGCTAACTGCAACCGCAGTTTGTTGATATAACTGCTCTACACGTATTTTATTAAGTGTTGTAGTGGTATGAGGCATTACATTACCTGCAGCATCAGTTAGGTAATTATGGTGTGCAATACTTAGCATTTGTCCTTTTTTTAGGCCATGAGCTTTACCTAAATTAATCACTATTTTGCTGTTTTCCATATGCATTATTTTACCTTGTGTTGGAAAACAGGCTAGCACAGCTTGTAAATCATAACTTAAGGTTTGATTTATATCTTGTATGCTTTGGCCGTAAGGCGATTGCCAAAATCTATCACTGTTGACATCAATAATAGCGGTTTTATCAAACGGCCAAATACCTTGGCTTTGATAGCTATTAGTCCAAAGTTGCTCGTAGGTTGTGCCATTAAAAAGGCTAAACTCTATTTTGTAATTGCGTTGGTAGCTGTCGTCTTGCCAAAAAGCATAATCGCTATTGAGTTTATCGCTTGTTGATAGGTCGGTAATTTGGCTAAGTAACACGTATTGAGCGTTAGTACGGGATGCTATTTCCTCTAACTGTATTTTTGAATAGTCATACTGTTGTGAAAAGTAATTATCTACATTTAAAGGTATATTGTAATAAGCAACGGGTAGGGCGCTCATTTTTGATTTTTGTAAGGTGGTGAATATTCGCTTGCTAATTGCTTTGTTTACGTCAAATATTTGACCCATTCTGGCTTGCTCTCGATGAGCTAGCTGACTTTGTGTTACGGCAACAAATTTGTTAAAGCTGCTTTGCGGGCACTGCTCTGTTTGCGCAAATATATCTAAACGCAGGGTAATGGCAAATTTATCGTCGTATTTATTTTCACTTACAAGTTCAATTTTTTGAATTTCGCCGTGGCTACTAATTTTTAACTGATCTTGCATTAACACGCCGTCTACCAAGGTTTGTACAGAGCTAACACGTGCCCCAGAAAAAACCAACGCTTGAGTTATGGCATCTTTTATAGCTGCTGATTTGGCCGTGCTTATGTCGTCGTTTTGAATAAGTGCATGCCCGGTAGATTCATACCACTGCGCATTTGAAAAAGCCGAAAACGTAAATAACGCAGTTGCGCTTAGTCCTGCAAATGCCTTTAATAAAAACGATTTCATACTTTTACTCCAAATATACGTTAGCTTTACTATCAAAGCAGCAAGGACTGTACCAATGTTATTTATCAACGAAGATAACGCTATTAATGGCATTAAACGTGCATAAATCAAAATAATTAATATATTAGGGCATAAAACTATGCGAGCAATTTCATTACTGATCACATTAGGGTGTTTAACTTTAAGTGGATGCAGCAGCGTGTTTGATAAGCACGTAGAATACAAATACGTTGAACCTAATAATTACCCCGTGTTAAAAGCGGTAGGTTACGCGCCTATTAGTTTACAAAAAGGAGCGAGTGCTTCTCAAAAACAGCTTATGGCTATCAAAGCCTCTAAGCTAGAGGCCTACCGAGAGCTCACTGAACAAGTTTATGGGCAAAAGGTGACCGCAGGTATGAGTGTTGAAAACGCAGTAGCAAAAGACGATTACTTACAAAGCAAAGTGCAAGGCGTAATTAAAGGTGCGCAAATTATTAAAACTTATGCGGTAGACGATACTTATGTTACTGAGCTTGAACTCAACATGAAGCGTGTGCACGACCTATATATTGGTGAAATAAAACCACGTGAAGTTAAAAAAGTGACTTATTACTAAGACCTGTTGATTTTTGCGGATTAAAACTTTTCAAACTAGAGGTTATTTAGCCACTGCACGAGATATGTAAGCCAGTAGGATAACTGCTCCTGCGTTATTCTACTGGGTATACCAATTCGCTTAATTAAGTCATCTATTTTAAAGCTATTAACGCGTTTTGCCCCGCAAAAAGATTAAGTATTATTGCGGATTGGTATTACATCCATGTAGGCAATAAAGAGTAAATAACCTCTGGATATACCCCTTCGAGCAGCGACTGCTGACCATCAATGCTGCGTTATCGTTAATTTATTGGGAATCTCACACTATATGGGCTCCGCCTTGCCTAAAACCCAAACAAACTGCTGAAAATTAACCCACCAGAGTACAACACGCACTAATGAAGTTTATTTACATTTGCTAAGTGATTTTGAGATTCTTTATATTAAATAACAGGTAGGTAATGTTTTAAAGGCGGCGCTATTAAGCTGGATGGTTTCTGATTAAGCTTTTAAGTTTCGCACGAGTTGGCCGTTAGTGTTAACTTCACCGCCAGACTGGTTGTATGTAGTGGATGACGGGGCTCCAATTAAAATGCTTTTTAATTGTTTAACGCTTAGCTGAGCTTGATGCGCTGCATGTGCGTTTACTTCATTTTGTTTTTGGCATTTTTCTAACTTACTACGAACTTGGGAAATAAGCTCTGGAAGCTCTTCTGATTGTTCGTCGTTTTTAGCAAGTAACTTATTAAGCTCTTGGTCGAGGGTATTTAGTTTGGTTAATAAAGACATTTTTTGTTGGGTAATTTCTTTTAAACCTTCACCTCTTCTTGAGGCAATAGCTGTTAGCTCGTCGTTTAATAAAACATCGAGAGAGTCTAAGCACTTATCTTGCTCGTTTAGCTTAACAATAATTAAGCTATTATGATCAGCCATATACATCAAACTCGAAGTCAGCTAGATTTTTTGCAAGCTTTTCACTGTCAATTTGATACTTACCTTCAGTGATTGCTTTTTTAAGCTCAGCAACTTTGTCACTATCAAATCCAGACGACTGTTGTGCTTTTTCTTGCAAAGTTTTTAACTGCTGTGCTTGTGGTGTTAAGCTCACAGAATCGCTGGCAGCTTTAGGTGTAGCCGATTGAGCCGCTTGTGTATTTGCATTATCTCTTTGCAAATCAACCTTTTGTTGTTTAGCATTAGCTAAAGCGCTTGGTTGTTGATTACCTGAATTGACTTGATTAACCATAATAAAAATCCATAATTTACCCAACTAATACCAGTTTATCGGCATATCTTTAGTAAACTTTAATATTATTTTTAATTAAATATTTACTTGTACAGACCCTACACCATCTACACGCGCATTTAAAACTTTACCTGTTTTTTTGTTCTCTACACGTATTTGATCGCCTAATGTACCATCTTCAAGCGCAACGCCAGTTGTTTTTATTTGTAACCCTTTGGTACTTGCATAAATGTTAATTGCATCACCTTTGCACACCATGCATATCTGATTCAGCAATATTGGCATACCTTCGCGAATGTTGCGTTTACTTCTGCTTCCAATAAGTACTTTTGGTTCGTCTAGATATTGTACTCTTACAAAGTGCGTTGGTTTCATTTCAATGGTTAGATGATCGCTGGTTATTACTTCACCCCGCGCAATATTATCAGTAGTAACAACAACTGGCGCCATTTTTTGCACCTTAATATGAACGTATTGCGCCCAGCTTTGCAGATCGTCGCATTTTATTTGTATTGTAATTTGCCTGTTAAACGGGGGTTCACTCGATGAAATAATAGTGGGTGTTGTTGAACAAGCACGATCGGGTATACGGCTGTCCAACGGTAATGCACTAAGTTGTATTTGCTTACTATCGTGTTCACCAATTTGTTCAGCGATGTAATTTACAGCCATTTCTTGAAGTAATGCTTTACTAAATACCTGAGCAGATACAGGGAATGCTAAACCTAGGCTAGCAACAAAATAAAAAACACTGTATCTTTTGATTTTTTTTAACAAACTCATAATGTTTCGACTATGCTTATGGTTTCAAACAGGGTATAAATATTTTGCGTCAAAATTAAGACGCACCCACGATGTTGTGTAGCTTTGTATATATAGGAAGCAATTATCGTTCCGTATTATTTGTTTTCTAAAGGAGATTTTAATGGCAGGCATTTTAGACTCAGTAAACCAGCGTACTCAGCTGGTTGGCCAGAACCGCCTAGAATTACTATTATTTAAACTCAGAGGGCGCCAGCGTTTTGGGATCAATGTATTTAAGGTAAGAGAAGTTCTTCAATGTCCTCCGCTTACTAGTATGCCAAAGTCGAACACTTACATTCGTGGTGTTGCACATATTCGTGGTCAAACTATTTCGGTTATTGATTTATCAATGGCTGTAGGTGGACGCCCGATAGACAATATTCAAGACAGCTTTATTATTATCGCCGAATACAATCGCTCTGTGCAGGGCTTTTTAGTTGGTGGTGTAGAGCGCATTGTTAATATGAACTGGGAAAAAATAATGCCGCCGCCATCGGGGGCGGGTCGTTATTCTTACTTGACTGCTGTTACAGAGATTGAGAACGAACTTGTTGAAATACTCGACGTTGAAAAAATCCTAAATGAAATTTGCCCTGTTAACACCGAAGTAAGCGCAGAAGTTGCTGAAAGTGGCGATATTCAGAAAGACTTGGGTGAGCGAATAGTATTTATAGCTGATGATAGTGCGGTTGCACGCAATCAGGTAAAACGTGCGCTAGAGCCGCTTGGTGTGCAAACGGAACTTGCCAAAAATGGTAAAGAAGCACTCGTAAGACTCAAAGAAATTGCCGAGCTTGATTGCCAAACCGATATTACAGAACGTGTGGCGCTGCTTATATCTGATGTTGAAATGCCAGAAATGGATGGCTATACACTAACGGCAGAAATAAAAGCAGACCCAAAACTTGCACCTTTACATGTTATTTTGCATACGTCACTCAGTGGTGTATTTAACCAAGCAATGATTGAAAAGGTAGGGGCAGACGATTTTATTGCTAAATTTAACCCAGATGAATTAGCCACTGCGGTTAAAAAATGGGTTCATTGTGAATAATCAAAACAGGTGCTACTAATTTGAATAACAAAGACTTGCAGCAAAATGAATACGATCAATTTCGTTCATTTTTAGAACAGCAATGTGGTATTGTTCTTGGTGAAAATAAGCAATACTTGGTTAAAAGCAGGCTTGCGCCATTAATGGCTCGTTTTGATGTAGGGTCGTTATCTGAACTTGTTAGCAAAACACTAGGGCCACATGAAAGGCAATTACGAGCGGCTGTTGTTGATGCGATGACCACCAACGAAACTTTGTGGTTTAGAGATCAATACCCGTTTGAGCTTCTGCAAAACCGCTTGTTTCCTGAGTTTAAAGAGTTAAGGCGACCAGTAAAAATTTGGTCTGCGGCCAGTTCGTCTGGGCAAGAGCCTTACTCTATTTCTATGTCGGTTGCGGAGTTTCAGGCTAAACAGCCTGGTGTATTAAAAATGGGTGCTCAAATAATTGGTACCGATATTTCTAATACCATGCTAGATATGTGCAAAAATGGCGAGTACGACGCGCTAGCTTTAGCACGAGGCCTATCGGCTGAGCGCCGTAAAAAGTTTTTTACAGACAGCGGCAATGGCATGGCAAAAGTAAACGATACATTGAAAAAGCAAGTGAGTTTTAGGCACTTAAATTTACTCGATTCGTATGCGTTGATGGGTAAATTCGATATTATTTTTTGCCGTAATGTACTTATTTATTTTTCTCCTGAAGTAAAAGCTAAAATTATTAAACAATTTGCGCAAGCACTTAACCCTAAAGGTTATTTATTTTTAGGGGCTTCGGAGTCAATGGCCGGATTAAGTGACGAATTTGATATGGTTAGATGCAACCCTGGCATTATTTACCAAAAGAAGTAAACCCTCTTTCTTTCCTTTAAAACGACACACTATGTGTCGTTTTTCATTTTAAATCATTCGATTACAAAAAATATAATCACTCAATTATAAATGGCTTATTTATTGCTTTATTCAAACTAAGTCAATTTTTTGGAGATGGTTATGGCTATCAGTTTTGATAAAGCTTTAGGTGTGCATCAGCATACTATGTTGATCCGTTCACAACGAGCAGAAGTGCTAGCGAGTAATATTGCTAATGCTGATACGCCGGGCTACAAAGCAAAAGATATTAATTTTGCCTCAGCATTAAAAGCGGCAAAATCACACCAGCAAAGCGGCAATACAATGGTAACTACTAATGAAAAACACATTGGTGGTGGTACCCGAAGTGTGGGTGGTGATGAATTATTTCGTACGCCAAATCAAACAGATACAGGTGATGGTAACTCAGTGGATGTGCAAGTGGAACGGAACTTGTATACACAGAATGCTATGGAGTATCAGGCCAGCTTACAATTTTTAAGCGGCAAGTTTAAAGGCCTGAATAAAGCCCTCGGTAGTCAAGGATAATAATTATGAGTTTATATAACGTTTTTGATATTGCTGGTTCTGGTATGAGCGCACAAAATGTGCGTTTAAATACCACTGCGAGTAATATTTCGAATGCCAATACAATTAGCTCTTCTCAAGACAAAACGTACCGGGCGCGACAACCTGTATTTGCTGCAGAGCTTACAAAAGCTTCTGAGTCGGCAAGTAACAATCAGGGCTCCTCTGTTGGTGTTAAGGTGCTGGGCATTGTTGAAAGCAGTGCACCATTACAAATTGAATACAACCCTAATCACCCGAGTGCGGATGAAAATGGTTATATTTACAAACCCAACGTTAATGTTGTAGAGGAGATGGCTAACATGATTTCTGCCTCTCGCTCTTATGAAACAAACGTGCAAGTTGCAGATGCAGCTAAGCAAATGTTAAGTAAAACTCTGCTGCTAGGTCAGCGTTAACCGAGGGTAGGTTATGAGTAACGATATTAGTACATCTTCATCCTATTTAGACTCTTTACGGTGGCAGGATACAACACCAACTACAACCGAAGAGCAAAGCGATGCGTTAACTCAAGAAGATTTCTTCTCGTTGTTAACCCAGCAATTATCGTTTCAAGATCCGAGCAAGCCTGCGGATAACGATCAAATGATTGCGCAAATGACCAACTTCACGATGGCTGAAGGCATCTCAAACCTTAATAGTAATTTTGAGTCACTTGCAGCTTCGATGACATCTAACTCCGCTTTACAAGCGTCAACATTAGTTGGAAAGCAAGCATTACTAGAGTCAGATTCTTTAGATTTAAATGCAACGGGTGAGGCCAAAGGGTCAGTGGTTGCAGAAAGCCCAGTAGAGAGTTTAACGCTTCGTATTACAGATGAATCTGGACAACTTGTAAGAAGTATTGAACTAGGATCGCAATCTGCTGGTGCAATACGTTTTGCTTGGGATGGTAAAAACGAAGCGGGTGAACGTTTACCTGAGGGTGAATACAATATAGTGGCTGAAGGCAGCACCAACGGTGAATTTTCAAGCCTTCCTATTGCTACGTTTAAAAATATTGAAAGTGTAAATATAAATGGTGCTAATGGCATCATTATTAACACTAAAGAAGGTGCGGTTAGGCTGACTGATGTCGCAGAGATCGCGTAATAGAGTTTAATAATATTTCGCCTGTTTGCAGGCTGTATTTAATAGGTTAGAGGTCAATTATGAGCTTCAATATTGCATTAACAGGCATAGCTGCCGCACAAAAAGATTTAGACGTTACCGCAAATAATATTGCGAACGTTAATACAACCGGTTTTAAAGAGTCACGCGCTGAGTTTGCTGATGTATATGCCTCTTCAGTGTTTAGTTCTGGTAGAACTAAAAATGGTGACGGTGTTCAAACTACTATGGTTGCCCAGCAATTTCACCAAGGTTCGCTGCAATTTACTAATAACTCATTGGATTTAGCCATTACAGGTGAAGGCTACTTTGCAATGAGCCAAGATTTGGGCGCACAAGATTTTACCTACACACGAGCAGGGGCTTTTAAATTAGATAAAGATAACTTTATCGTTGATGCCAAAGGTAACTTTTTACAAGGTTTCCCTGTAGATGAGGCTACCGGCGATACGACCTCTGTTAGTTTAAGTACTTCGTCAGCACTGCAAATCCCTGATTCGTCTGGATCACCTCGTGCAACGGCAACGGTATACAGCTCATTTAATTTAGATTCACGTGCAGATGCGCCTGCGTTGCCATTTGATCCAACAGAAAGTGCTTCGTATAACTCATCAACTTCAACCACTGTTTACGATTCACTGGGTGAGGCACATGTTTTACAATACTTTTTTGTAAAAAATGATCCGACGACAAACCCTAATGAGTGGGATATACATGCAACGCTCGATGGTTTAGTTGTTGATCCAGCAACGGGCGCTGAGCAAACTACTGCGCCATATACACCTTTAACTACCCTAGGTTTTAGTTCAAGCGGTTTACCTGAAACAACAAATGGGGTTGCTAATGCAAACCCAAGCAGTTTCGATGAGTTAGTTTTACCTGCGGGTGCTGGGACTGGTTTATCTTCGTTACTGACTAACGGCGCGTCATTTCCTGATACGGGCGTAGAGCTTAATTGGCGAGATGAGGCTGCAACTACAAATAAGCAGCCAACTCAGTACGCAAGCCGATTTGAAGTTAAAGCGCTAGACCAAGATGGTGCTACGGTTGGTCGTTTAGCGGGTATTGATATTGGTACCGACGGAAAAATAGTGGCTTCATACAGTAATGGCGACACATCTTTCTTAGGTCAGGTAGCGATGGTTCGTTTTTCTAATTCACAGGGTTTATCGCAAGTTGGTGATACCTCTTGGAAAAAGAGCTTAACGTCAGGAGAGCCAATTGCAGGTGAACCAGGTTCGGGTACATTAGGTTCAATAAATTCATCAGCACTAGAGCAATCTAATGTGAACTTAACGAATGAGTTGGTTGACCTAATTAGTGCTCAGCGTAACTTCCAGGCTAACTCTCGTGCGCTTGAGGTTAACTCAACACTGCAACAGGCAATTCTACAGATTCGTTAATTTAATACTTAACACCATTTTAAGGGCTGCTTTTTAAAGTGGCCCTTTTTACTTTTACTTTTACTTTTACTTCATTTAGTTTGTTTTATAACCATTTCACATCATTTCCTATTGTGGCATCTATTTTGCATTTCCTGTGTATAGAGATTTTTGAAACGAGTCGATGCTATGGACAAAATGGTCTACATTGCGGCCTCAGGCGCTAAACAAAGCCTACAGGGGCTGGCCCTCAAAGCCAATAATTTGGCGAATGCGAATACCACTGGATTTAAGTCAGACTTTGCACAAGCTCGCTCTATGCAGGCTTTTGGCGAAGGGTTGCCGTCGCGTGTTTTTTCTATGCAAGAGCGTCCGGGTTCTAATATGACATCTGGCGGCATAGTCGAAACAGGCAGAGACCTAGATATTGCAATGAGCGATAACGCGTGGTTAAGCGTGCAGGATGCCTCAGGCAATGAAGCTTACACCAAGGTGGGTACATTAAATATTACCGCTGAAGGTATGTTAATGACCAGCCATGGTCGTCAAGTAATTGGCGAAGGTGGGCCTGTCATTTTACCAGTACCGATCGAAAAAATTGAATTTAGTGAAGACGGCGCAATTCAAGTTCGTCCGCAGGGGGCGCCTGCTACGTTTTTAGAAGAAGTTGACCGTTTGAAGGTGGTTGAAGCTAATAGTTTTCAACTAGAAAAAGGGAACGATGGTTTATTTAGGCCCAAGGCAGGAGAGGTTGTTGATACTTCTGCCAATGTCAAAGTATTAAGCGGAACCTTAGAAATGTCTAATGTGAACCCTGTTCACGAAATGGTCGATATGATCAGCCATCAACGTCAATTTGAGTTACAAGTAAAACTGATGAAAACAGCTGAAGATCTTGATAGATCACAAGATCAGCTGATGCGCATAGTTTAACTTTAAATGAGGACACGATTATGAATCCAGCATTGTGGATCAGTAAAACGGGGCTAGACGCTCAACAAACCGATATTTCGGTTATATCAAACAATTTAGCGAATGCCAGTACG
This sequence comes from Pseudoalteromonas sp. 10-33, assembly GCF_001469195.1. Lineage (NCBI taxonomy): Bacteria > Pseudomonadati > Pseudomonadota > Gammaproteobacteria > Alteromonadales > Pseudoalteromonadaceae > Pseudoalteromonas > Pseudoalteromonas sp. 10-33. The sequence continues at coordinate 620,298 of NZ_LOFI01000001.1, forward strand.
GTCGGTTATAAAAAAAGCCGCGCTATTTTTGAAGATTTACTCTATCAAAATATTAACCAGCCCGGAGGCCGCTCGTCACAAGACACCGAAATGCCATCTGGTTTAATGTTAGGTGCCGGTGCAAAAGTAGTGGCTAACCAAAAAAACTTTTCTCAAGGTAATATGCTAACTACTGAGAATTCATTGGATTGGATGATCTCAGGGCCTGGCTTTTTTGAAGTATTACAACCCGATGGCAATATTGCTTATTCTCGTAATGGGCAGTTTACTACCGATGGCGATGGTCGAATTGTAACGTCTGGTTCTGGCTATGTTGTGCAACCAGAGATGAATGTTCCCGATGATGCTCAATCAATCACTATTTCACAAGATGGTGAGGTATCTGTGCGTATTTCAGGCCAAGCCGACAACGTTGTTATTGGCCAGCTTACAATTAGTGATTTTATTAATCCATCGGGTCTTGAGCCTGTAGGGCAAAATCTTTATACCGAAACGGCAGTAAGTGGCGCGCCGGTGCAAGGTAACCCGGGTGTAGAAGGCTTAGGCACAATTATTCAGGGTTCACTTGAAACATCAAATGTAAATGTAACAGAAGAATTGGTTAACCTGATTGAAACGCAGCGAATCTATGAAATGAACTCAAAAGTTATTTCGGCTGTTGACGAAATGATGAGTTACATCAATCAGCAATTATAAGGTGTAGGGGGAATTATGCGTCATTATATGTTATTTGCGGTAGGTACATTATTTTTAAGTGGCTGTGTCTCAACACAAAATAGTGATGTTGTTCAAGATGACCCCTATTATGCGCCAATGTATCCTGAACCAAGTATGGAGCCGGTAGTTGCAACGGGTTCGTTATTTAATACTAATGTATCAAACGACTTATACGCAGACAGAAAAGCACTGCGTACTGGCGATATTATTACTGTTAATCTACAAGAGTCTACTCAAGCAACAAAAGCTGCTAAAACAGAAACTGATAAGCAATCTGATGCAAGCCTAGACCCTGTAATAGGGCTTGGTGGTTTACCCGTTAACATTGGTGGCGATAGTATTCAGTTTGGTATTGGTAGCGATGCCTCTTTTACGGGTGATTCTAAATCAAATCAATCCAACAGCTTATTTGGCAATATTTCGGTCAATGTTATGCGTGTTCTACCTAACGGTAACTTAGTGATTCGCGGCGAAAAGTGGTTAACGTTAAACACTGGCGAAGAATTTATTCGTTTGGAAGGTTTGGTACGCCCGCAAGATGTGAGTTCTGATAATACAGTTGAGTCAAACCGAATAGCCAATGCACGTATTCAGTACTCTGGCAAAGGGCAAACACAAGAAGCGCAAAGTGCAGGTTGGTTAACACGTTTTTTCAGCAGTTCGATTTTTCCTTTTTAGAGGGCATTCATTATGAATGTATTAAAGTTAATTTGTTTAATCACGCTAATAGGTTGCCATTTTTCGGCAAATGCAGAGCGTATTAAAGATATTTCTATGGTCGAAGGGGTTAGATCGAACCAGTTGGTAGGTTATGGCTTAGTAGTCGGTTTACCGGGTACAGGTGAGCAAAGCCGGTTTACTCAACAAAGCTTTAAAGGCATGTTGAGCAATTTTGGAATTTCGCTACCTGCAAGCTTAAGTCCTAAAATTAAAAACGTTGCTGCCGTTGCTGTACATGCTGAATTACCTGCTTTTAGAAAGCCAGGTCAAACAATTGACATAACCGTTTCATCTATCGGTAGTGCGGGTAGCTTGCGTGGCGGTACTTTGTTGCAAACGTTTTTAAAAGGGGCTGATGGCAATGTATATGCTGTAGCTCAAGGCAGTTTAATTGTTGGAGGCCTAGGTGCACAAGGTGCTGACGGCAGCCGTGTTGTTATTAATACCCCGACGGTGGGGCGCATCCCCAGTGGCGCAACAGTAGAGCGTGAAGTTAAAAGCCCGTTTATGCAAGGTGACTTTATAACCTTTAATTTAAATCGCCCTGATTTTACAACAGCAAAGCGCCTTGAAAAAACAATTAACGATTTAGTCGGGCCTAACAGTGCAAAAGCAATCGATTCAGTATCTGTTCGTGTGATTGCTCCTAGAGATGCCTCTCAACGCGTATCTTATTTATCAACACTTGAAAACCTAGAGTTTAAACCTGCAGATATGTCTGCCAAAATTATAGTTAACTCCCGTACTGGTACTATTGTAATAGGCAAAAATGTTAAGTTGCAGCCTGCTGCAATAACGCATGGTGGGTTAACAGTTACTATTACAGAGCAGCAAAACGTGACTCAACCTAATGCGTTGGCTGAGGGGGAAACGGTAGTGACACAGCAATCAATCATTGATGTTAACCAAGATGATTCTCGTGCATTTGTTTTTAACCCGGGTGTTAGCTTAGACGATTTAGTACGCGCTATTAACGAGGTAGGCGCTGCACCAGGCGATTTAATGGCTATTTTAGAAGCCCTAAAAGAAGCTGGAGCTATTAACGGTCAACTTGTTGTTATTTAATATTTATTAAGCTTTAGCAAATGCTTTGCTAAAGCTTCCCTTTTACTCCCTCATCCACATTTCCAATCTGGCTTAAATTTTGCATTTTAATTTATATTATTCACTATTGTGTCAAAAAGCTGATGGAAACTAATCATCTAGACAAACAAAACTTTTTTGATTTAGGCAATTTAGATTCACTTCGTAAAGAAGCCTTAAGCAGTGGTGATGCATCGACTGATGCGTCTAAAGCCGCTCTAAAAAAAGCAGCTGCGCAATTTGAAGCTATTTTCACTCAAATGTTACTTAAAAGTATGCGTAAAGCTAACGAAGCGTTTGAAGATAAAGAAAGCCCGCTTAACTCAAGTAGTGTTAAGTTTTTTGAAGACATGCACGATCAACAGTTATCTACTGAGCTTTCATCAAATGGCTCTTTAGGCCTTGCTGATTTAATTGTTCAGCAGTTATCGCCAGACGGCAAAACTTTTATGCCGGGCTCTGTATTGAGAACCACCAATGACTTTTTAAGTGATATGCGTGCTGGCTCGTCGCTTCCTCATACTCAAAATGAAGAAAATGCAGCGATTAATGTGCAAAACAATAAAGCCGATTCTAAAGTGCCTGAAGCATCTTCAGCGCCATTCGAAAGCACAGAAGAGTTTGTTACTACAGTGTGGGAACACGCTAAAACTGCAGCACAAAAAATTGGCTTAAACCCTGCTGTAATGGTTGCACAAGCGGCACTTGAGACTGGTTGGGGTAAGCACATTATTAATAAGAGCGACGGCAATAGTTCAAATAACTTATTTAATATCAAATCAGATAAAAGCTGGGATGGCGAAAAGGCAAGTAAAGTAACCCTAGAATTTGAAGAAGGGACACCTGTTAAAAAGCAGGCTAGTTTCAGAGCTTATGACTCGATAAAAGAGAGTGTTAACGACTTTGTTGATTTTTTAACTCAAAACCCTCGTTATCAAGAAGCATTACAAAATACTGCTAAGCCAAGCGATTTTTTAGATTCTTTACAAAGAGCTGGCTATGCAACGGATCCTAATTACGCGGACAAGATAAAAAAAGTACTTAACAGTGCTCAATTAAAAGATGTTGCAACAAGCGTAATTCGCCAAGGAGTAAAGTAAATGTCGTTTAACTTATTAAATATTGCCAGTTCAGGGGTTAGAGCTAACTCTGAACTACTGCAAACGACAAGTAAAAATATCGCGAATGTAAATACCGAAGGCTACGTGCGAGAGCGCACTGAGCATACAACTATGATCGATAACCAGGTAGGAAAAGGAGAAACCTATCGCTTGTTAAATCAGTTTGCGCAAGAGCAATTAAATAGAGATACCTCTAATAAAACGTTTTTTGATCAGTTTGTTACAGAAGCAAATCGTGTTGATAGTTTGTTTTCAGAAGACTCTAATAGTTTATCTACTAGTATAAACTCATTGTTTAATAATGTTCAGGAGTCGCTAAATCAACCTTCATCGACTGTCGCTCGCTCGCTTGTGATGACCGATGCTGAAAACTTAGTGAATCAAATGGACAGACTCTCAGGCATTGTTTTTGATCAGAAAAATATTGTTAATGAACAGCTAGACGTATTTACAGAAGAGGCGAATGGCTTAATTCAAAAAATTGGCACATTAAATCAGAATATTTCCGCTGTAAACGGCACTAATAACCAAGCAGATGCGAGCTCTACTTATAATGAACGCGATAAGGCTATCCGTGATTTATCTGAGCTAATAGACATAGAAACACTGGATGGACCAAACGGTGAAAAACTTGTATTTATGGGTACAGGTGAAGCAGTTGTAATGCAAAATGGCTCGTTTAATTTGTTTTCTATGCGTGGCGATCCTGATCCAAATTTTAAAGAGCTTAGGCTAGATGTAAATGGTGGCAAGGCAGTGCCGCTTGAAGTTGATGTATCTAAATTAAAAGGAAAAATCGGCGGATTACTGGCATTTAGAGACGATGTGCTAGTCCCGGCTCAAAATCAAATTGGCCAAATGGGTTTAGCAATAGCTGATTCTTTTAATGAACAAAACAAGCTAGGTATGGACGCTAATGGAGAGCTTGGGGGAAACATTTTTAATATTCCTACGGTTGGTGGCTATGCTTATGCAGCGAATACGGGTAGCTCAAGTATGACTGCAACGCTTGAAGCGGGCAAAGGCGGTGAATTGCCGGCAAGTGATTTTATAGTCACTTATACCAGTGCGACAACGGTAGAGATTCAGCCAATAGATAATAAAGGTGAGCCGCTAGGCACTGCATCGACAGCAAATATAACTGCCGGCGTCATTGATTCATCTACAATCACGAGTGGCGAATCGTTTGGCTTAGAAATTAATGTTGCGGGCGCTGCAAATATAGGTGATCAGTTTCAAATAAAGCTTAACTCTGAGTCGGCGGCAAATATGTCTTTAGCAACCAACCGTGGTGAAGATTTAGCCCTTGCAGCACCAATAAGAACAGCAAACGACATTGACAACATAGGTAACGCCACAATTACGGTTGGTGAAGTAAGTGATGTTACTACAGGTAGCTTTACAACATCACCAGCAGGGCTTACAAACGGGCCTATTACTGTTGTTAAAACCGCTAATCTAAATGAATACACAATAAGCGATGGTGTGAATAGCAGTACTTTTACAGCAACTTCGCCAGCAAAAGACATGTTGCAACAGGCTGGTGGTGGCTTTGAATTATATGGTTTTGACTTTGATATTGAAGGTAGCCCTGAAACCGGCGACACATTTACGCTTGAGTTTAACGAAGGTGGTTTTGATGATAATCGTAACGGTCAAAAGTTAGCGGGGTTACAACAAGGTGAACTAGTGCGCCAAAATGTTGTTACCGGTGCAAACTCAGACAACCACAAAACATTTAATCAGGCTTATGCTGGGTTGGTTAGCGATATTGGCGTGGTAACTAATCAAGCAAAAACAAATGGCGACGCGTTTGAAGCGCTTGCTCAGCAATCTGAAGCCTGGTACGAATCGCTTTCTGGTGTAAACCTAGATGAAGAGGCTGCCAATTTATTACGTTTTCAACAGTCTTACGCCGCTTCTGCGCAGGTGCTTGCAACCGCTCGTACTATTTTTGACACTATATTAAGTGCTGCGAGGTAATTATGCGCTTATCAAATAATTTGATGTACCAAAGTAGTTTAAATTCAATTTTGAACAATCAACAAAATGTTAGTAAGGCTCAAGAGCAAGTTAATACTCAAAAGCGTGTGTTAACGGCGTCGGATGATCCTGCTGCGGCTTCTCGCGCACTTCAATATACCGATAGAATTCAGAGTAATGAGCAGTACAGTAAAAATATAACCATGCTTAATAGCCGCTTGAATATAGAAGAAGGTGCCCTTGAAAACATAAAAGGCGCCTTAGAGAGAGCACATACTTTAACCATTCAATCAGGTAACGGTGCTTACAGCGCCGCTGACAGAGAAGGGCTTGCCGAAGAAATCAAAGCGCTTCAAAGTACAGTCCTTGATTTAATGAACTCTAAAACGGAAGACGGGAAATACATTTTTTCTGGTTATCAGGATAATACACAGACTTACTCGCTCGATTCATCTACTGGCTTGTACGTGTATGGTGGCGACCAAGGTCAGCATATGATTAAGATAGCTGAAGGGGTTAATATTAAATCAAGTGATAATGGGTTTGATGCATTTGAAAAAGTGGATGCGCGTTTAGATGTTGTTTCTAACGATGGAATTGTATCGGGAGGAGTTACAAGTTCTAAGGTGTATGTCACAGAACAAGGTCAATTTGATACGTTTCATAAAACTAATTATAACCCTGATCCGGCAGCGGCTGCGGGTGCCAATACACTAAATGTGATCACAACGGCGGGAACACCCAATACTTATCAAATTGAGCAAGCAGGTACAATACTAGCAACCGGCAATATTAACGACTCTACTATTAAGTTTGCTGGTATGGAGATAAGTGTTACTCCAGTTGCAACAGGCCAAATTGATATTACGCTTGAAGCACCTAAAAAAGAAAATGTGCTCAACTCTATGAGTGAACTTATTGCGGGCCTGACTAACCCTGCGTTAACTGAAGAGGAATATGAACAAGTTCTTGCAGACTCGCTTGTTCAAATTACGAACGCAAAAAATAATGTGTCTCTAACACAAGCTGGGCTGGGTGGGAGAATAAATACAGCAGAAAAAGTACTGCAATCAAATACAGATTTAGATATCAATAACAAATCAGCACGATCTGACTTAGTGGATATAGATATAACAGAAGCAATAACTGAGTTAACTAAACAAGAAACAGCACTTCAGGCATCACAGGCAACCTTTGGCCGTTTAGCAAACCTTTCATTGTTTGATTACTTGTAATTAAACTCAGAGTAAGGCAATACTTTGCCTTACTCTTTAAAACTCTTCGCTTTTAATAAATACTTTATTTAAATTAACCGCTTACTTCATAAATAAAAGCACTTTATAAACATTTTTAATGGTGTTTGTATTTATCGATGAATTTAAATTTTGTATATTTTAATTTAATAAATTCAGTAAGTTAAAAAATAAATCTGATTTTTTTAAAAAAAAGCTAAAGGATTTTTTTTCTAGACCGATAACTTAATTAACCAAGCACAGCGTTGAAATTACAACCACTGCTTAATCTAGTAAGTTTGAGAGTAAATGATAAGTTTACTTTAGGAGAGACATCATGGCTTTATATGTAAATACAAATGTTAGCGCGTTAAACGCACAAAGACAATTAAGCAATTCAGGTAATGCACTTGATACATCATTCCAACGTTTATCATCTGGTATGCGTATCAATAGCGCAAAAGATGATGCGGCAGGCCTACAAATTTCTGACCGTCTTACATCACAAGTAAATGGTCTAAATCAAGGTAACCGTAACGCGAATGACGGTATTTCTCTAGCTCAAACTGCTGAGGGTGCACTTGATGAAGTAACATCAATGTTTCAGCGTATTCGTACCTTGTCACAGCAAGCTGCGAATGGCTCGAACACAGATGAAGATCGCTTAGCAATTCAAGAAGAAATTCGCTCGTTATCATCAGAGGTAAACCGTGTTGCTGAAGATACAACATTCGGTGGTCAAAACCTTCTTGATGGTTCATATGAAGCTAGCTTTCAAGTTGGTGCTGATGCTGTACAAACTATCGGTTTTAGTATGCAAAACGTAGGTGCAACTGCAGCGGTAAATAGTGTTTCTGCTAACGGCGGTTTCACAATGTCAGGTATTGCTGTAGTAGCGAGTGCGGTAACTGGTAACCGTTTGTCAGGACTTGCTGAAGGTGCTTCAGACATTGGTGGTGCTGCGCTAGCAACAGATACATTCGCGGCCTCATTTATAGCCACTGCAATAAGCGTATCTAGCCAAGAAAATGCGCAAATAGTATTTGCGGGCATGGACTCTTTAATTGCCGTAGTTGACAAAAAACGTGCTGAACTGGGTGCTGTTCAAAACCGTTTTCAATCAACAATTCGTAACCAGTCAAATATTGCTGAAAACCTATCTGCGGCACGTTCACGTATTCAAGATACCGATTTCGCATCAGAGACTGCAAACTTAACTAAGATGCAGATTTTACAACAAGCAAGCCAAACAATTTTAGGGCAAGCTAATCAGCGTCCACAGGCAGCACTTAGCCTTCTAGGTTAATTAAAATTTTAAAATGAAATTAGTCAATTTATTGGCGAAGAAGAAATGAAAGCGCCCTTGCTTAATGGGGTATTAACAAAGGCGCTATAGGATTTTGCCAGCGGAGGCTTTAATCCAAGTTGTTCTAACATTTGTAGAACATATATGTACTAGCATAAACTATGCCATTAGTTTATTTTAGTCACCCACTCTCAAACTTATCAAATCATAAGGCCCTTAACGGGCCTTATTTCTTAATTATACTCCTTCAACTTTCAACTGCCCAATTTTAAATCAGAACACACCGCGTAACGGAACCTCAGTCTTTAATAGCCTTTAAAATAAAGTTGGCCTAATGCTTGCTTTTATCTTTGTAAGTTTATTATTAACTTGCAAAGTGGCAGATAGTTGCCCCTAGGCAGAATATACCGCCTACATATCTAGTCACTTTGTCAAATACCCACTTTCTTTGAATGAGATAGTGACCTAACTTTGACAGATAAGAAGAGAGTTTATTATGGCTTTATATGTAAATACCAATGTAAGTGCGCTTAATGCACAAAGACAGCTTGATAGAAGCGGCGGTGACTTAGATACGTCTTTCAAACGCTTATCGTCTGGCCTTCGTATTAACAGCGCAGCAGATGATGCCGCCGGTTTACAAATTTCAGATCGTTTACAATCGCAAATATTGGGCCTGAATCAAGGTAACCGAAATGCGAACGATGGTATTTCTTTAGCGCAAACTGCTGAAGGTGCTATGGATGAAATTACCTCTACTTTTCAACGCATTCGAACGCTTGCACAACAGGCGTCAAACGGCTCTAATACAGATGAAGACAGATTAGCTATCCAAGAAGAAATTCGTCAACTGTCTGATGAAGTTAACCGTATAGCTACCGATACAACTTTTGGTGGTCAAAATCTGCTTGATGGTACTTATTCTGCAAGCTTTCAAATTGGTGCCGATGCGGTTCAAACGATCGGTTTTAGCATGCAAAATGTGGGCGCAACAGCAGCTGTAAATAGTGTTTCAGCAAACGGTGGCTTTACACTTTCAGGTATTGCAGGTATTGCAAGTGCAGTGTCAGGACAACGTTTATCAGGTTTAGCTGATGGCGCATCTGATATTGCCGGTGCTGCGTTGACAACTGATACATTTGCGGCAAGATTTATTGCAAGTAATATTAGTGTTTCGTCACAAGTTAATGCGCAATTAGTTTTTGCTGGTATGGATTCGCTAATTGCTGTTGTAGATAAGAAACGATCAGAGCTCGGTGCTGTGCAAAACCGTTTTCAATCAACAATTCGTAACCAAGCTAATATATCTGAGAATTTATCTGCTGCTAAGTCCCGTATTAAAGATGCTGATTTTGCAATGGAAACGGCTAACTTAACTAAAAACCAGATTTTACAACAAGCAAGTCAAACTATTTTAGGACAGGCTAATCAGCGTCCGCAGGCCGCACTTAGCCTACTTCAGGGTTAATAAGATCACAGCCAGTAGAAATTAAATACAAATAAAGCTAAAGCTTTCGCTTCAATGGACGATAAATGATTTAGAGGACTAAAAATCCAGGACTCTAAATCACGGATAATAACAGGGTAGGGGTATCCCGTTACTATCTATCGAACTTTGAAGCGGAGGCTATCATGGCTTTATATGTAAATAGTAATGTGAGTTCTTTGAACGCACAAAGACAATTGAGTAAATCAAGTAACGCATTGGATACTTCATTCCAACGCCTATCTTCAGGTATGCGTATCAACAGTGCAAAAGACGATGCTGCAGGTATGCAGATTTCAAACCGTTTATCATCACAAGTTAATGGTTTAAATCAGGGTAACCGAAACGCAAACGACGGTATTTCACTTGCTCAAACTGCTGAAGGGGCACTTGATGAAGTAACATCAATGTTCCAACGTATTCGTACACTGGCACAACAAGCATCTAACGGTTCAAATACAGACGAAGATCGCCTAGCGATTCAAGAAGAAATCCGTTCACTGTCGTCAGAAGTTAACCGTGTAGCAGAAGATACGACATTCGGTGGCCAAAACTTATTAGACGGTAGTTATGATGCTCAATTCCAAGTTGGTGCGGACGCTGTTCAAACTATTGGTTTTAGTATGCAAAATGTAGGTGCTACAGCTGCAGTTAACAGTGTATCTGCAAACGGCGGCTTTACCATGTCAGGTATAGCTGTAGTAGCAAGTGCTGTAACTGGAAACCGCTTATCAGGTCTTGCTGAAGGTGCATCAGATATTGGTGGTGCTGCACTGGCCACAGATACTTTTGCGGCATCATTTATAGCGACAGCTATTAGTGTATCAAGCCAAGCAAATGCGCAAGTTGTATTTGCAGGGATGGATGATTTGATTGCTGTAGTTGATAAAAAGCGTGCGGAGTTAGGTGCTGTTCAAAACCGTTTTCAATCAACTATCCGAAATCAGTCAAATATCTCAGAAAACTTATCTGCTGCTAAATCACGTATTCAAGATACCGATTTTGCACAAGAAACAGCTAACTTAACTAAGATGCAGATTTTACAACAGGCTAGCCAAACAATCTTAAGCCAAGCAAATCAGCGTCCACAAGCAGCGTTATCGCTTTTAGGCTAATTGATTTGAACTATGAGCCACTTTAGACTAAGCAAATAGCTCAAATGTGGCTTATAGTCTTATTATATGTTTCGAGGGTAGCCGAGATGATTGATTTAAATTCTACACAAAAAACGATAGATGGGCTTAGTGTTGTAAGTACATCTATTACAAAAGATGCGGTAAAAGAAGAAAAGCTTGAAAAGGGTACAGCTTTAACAGCAAGAGAAGCTGTTGATTTGAAGAATGCTCAAAATCTTGAAGATCAAGAAGGCAAAGAAGATAAAGATTTGTTTGTCGAGGTAAAAGATAATCTAGAGAAGTTAAATGAGTATATCCCGGTAACATCAACGAACTTAAAATTTGAGTTTGATGATGGTGGAGATCTTCCTATCATTAAAGTGCTTGATAAAAGTAACGATGAAGTAATTAGAGAGATACCCACCGAAGAGTTTAGGGAAATAGCTAAAGCTTTAGATGAATTTGCCGATAAATTAACTAATAAAGGTTTACTGTTTAACAAAACAGTTTAGGCCATTTCAGCTATTTAGGATTATATTATGCCTCTTATTACATCTGCGGGTATTGGTTCAGGTCTCGATTTGGAAAGTATCATTTCGGCGTCAGTTGATGCTGAAAATGTACCTAAAATGAATGCCTTTGCAGCGAAGGATGAGGCGCTTCAAGTCGAGTTATCAGCGATAGGTGAAGTTAAATCAGCCTTATCGCAGTTACAGGACACAATTGAAAAGTTAGCAGATCCAGATAACTTCAATAAACGAGTTGCTAATATAACCCAGCCGACAAGTGATGACGGAGACTTGATCTCTGTTACACCTACCTCAGATATCACACCAGGTGATTTTAAAATAGAAGTAGTTGCAATAGCTCAAGGTAGCCGAGCACTATCTGAGGATGGATTATTTGCTACTAATGAAGACGTTGTGAGTGCTTCAGGCGGTACATTATCGTTTTCAGCAGGCCCTGATAAGACTTTCGATTTAACCCTAGACGCCGGTGCAACTCTTTCTGACTTGCGTGATGCTATAAACGACTCTGACAGTAATTTTGGTGTTACGGCAAATATTATTAACACCGGGACCGAAGCGAAGCTTGTTTTGACTTCTACTGTAACAGGGGCCGGAAACGATCTGGTCATAACAAACGATAACGCTGAACTTGATAACGTATCCACTGTAGCAAATGCTGGTGGTGTAGGCGGCATTGGAATAGCAGCAGAAAACACCGCAAAAGATGCAATTATTAAAGTAGATGGTATTACCATAACAAACGACACAAACACCTTCAAAGATGCTGTACAAGACATGACTATTACAGCGAAGCGTGAAAGTGTTGACAATGAAACAGCCAAGCTCTCAGTTGATTTTGATCGAGAAAGTGCAACAACGTTAGTTGATGAATTAATTACAAATTACAATAACGTTATAGGTCAGCTAGGGTTTCAGTCACGCATTGGTAAGCCTTTAAATAGTGACTCCACTATTCGTTCTTTAAGTTCGCAAATGGTAAATACACTATCTACTAACTTAACAGATGCAGGTCCATTTGAAAGTATTTTTGATATTGGTTTAGGTGTCACTAAAGAAGGTTACTTAGAAAAGTCTTCGATAGTGCGTAGTCTGAACGACGCATTAGACAATAATTTTGATGATATTGGCAAGGCTTTTGCAGGTGAAAACGGTATAGCCTCAAAATTTGAGGAACTGCTAAATAATTATGTCGATTCGAACGGCATTATGAAGCAGCGAGAGGACAGTTTAAATGGACAAATTTCTGATTTAGAAGATGATGTTGAAAATCATCAATTCAGAATGGAATCTTTGGAAGCCAGACTTCGTGAACAATATGCAGGGTTAGATGTACTGCTTGCGCAAATGCAGTCAACACAAACCTACTTGAGTGCACAATTGGCAAGTCTTCCGGGCTTTACACGTTCAGATAGTTAAGCATAAAGAGTTGATTTAGCAATAAAATATACAGGTGAATTATGTACAACGCTAAAGTAAAAAATTATCAAAAAGAAGCTTTAAAAACGCGAGTTGCAGGAGCTGATAGGTATGAAATTATTCAAATGCTAATGGCTGGTGCAATAGAGAAAATGGTTTTAGCAAAAGTAGCGATTGAAAAAAAACACTTGGAGGCTAAAAGTGAGCATATCTCAAGAGCATCCGCGATTATTAATGCACTTCGTGGCTGTCTAGATTTTGACGCTGGTGGTGATGTTTCAGATAACTTATACTCATTGTATACCTACATGTCTGAGCGTCTATTGGATGCGAGTATAAAAAACGACCCTGAGATAATTACTGAAGTATCGAACCTATTAAAGGAAATTAAATCAGCATGGGATGCAATCCCGCATGAAGTAAGAGAACAAACGTTATCTGAAAACGGCATCGATGCTCATGTTGGATAAAATTGACTCTCTGATTTCGCAGCTTGAGGCTGCGATTGATGACCTTGATTTTGAAGTAGCACAAAATTTAGATCGCAAGCTCCTAGATGAAATAAAAGCGACCGATCAAATATCGTTAAGTGAAAATGCTACATATTTTCTCTCTATCGCCGCAAGGCATCAAAATGCGATGAATAAGGTCGACGACTTAAAAAAACAGTCTTTTAAGAATATTACTCAGTTTAATAAAAACCAAAAGAATATTAAGAAATATCAAAATGTCTAAAAATGATCTGCAAAGTGCTCAACAGTCAATAAGTGAGATTGAAGAGACCCTTAATTCAATTTCGCAAAAACAAAAAAACGAAGATGCTTTTGTAGATAAGGCGAACACGACTTTCGACAATAATATCGTAGCGTTTAAAAAGTATTTTCCTGATATTGCCGAGAAATTTAGTTCGCATCAGCCCAGCAGTAAATTTAATTTATTTCTAAATCCAAATGGCTCAGCTAACTTTGTTGATTATGACACTGGTGTTCCGATTTATAGTGAAGATCCACACTTCCAATCTAGTGAACAAATTAAAAGTATGTTAGAAAACCCAATATTGGGAAAGGTTGATCATACTCAGTTAGAGTTCATAAAAAATGAAACAAACTTCATTCATATAGATTTGATGGCTGATATTGGTTCAATTTATAACGAAGCTCAGCGTGATTTAGACAAATCCAACGCGCTTGCTGAATATGTACCCAGTGCAATTATTTTTGGTGTAGGTCTAGGTTATTATTTAGAAACTTTTTTTGATAACTTTAATGCTGCCTACATTAGTATTTTTGAACCTAATGAAGACTATTTTTTTGCGAGTTTATTTACGTTTGATTGGGCTAGCTTCCTTAATAAAGTAGATGAATCGGGCAGCTATCTATATTTTTCTATTGGTGTGCCAGAACAAGAAATGTATGAAGCTCTATACAATAGAGCAAATGATATTGGTGCTTTTAGCGTCGCAAGTGCCTTATTTTTTCAGCATTATCCTTCTGAGTCAGTAAATAAGCTCATTGCTGAATTTAAAGATAACTTTCATCAATTTTTTATGGGTTGGGGTTTTTTTGATGATGCATTATTAAGCATTGCTCATACTGTTAATAATTCAGAAAAAAATATTAACCTTTTTAAACCTTCTCAAAAAATTGTTGATAAATACAATCAGTATCCTATTTTCATTGTAGCGAACGGTCCTTCATTAGATAATGATATTGATACGATTAAAAAGCTTAAAGATAAGGTTATTATCGTTGCGTGTAATTCAGCAACCACATCATTATTAAAGCAAGGTATAACACCAGATTTTCATGTCGCACTTGAAAGAACAAAAGCAACAGAAGACTTTTTAACTGCATTCATTCCTGAACATACCCGCCAAAAAATAAATCTACTTGTGCTAAATGTAATGTACCCAAACGTACTCGATTTGTTCGGTTGGTGTGGAGTGGCTTTGAAAGGGAATGAAGCGGGTACCTCTTTATTTCATATTTCAGAGTTTTTAAAAAATAATCGAATTACAACAACTATTGGCTATAGTAACCCCCTAGTTGGTAATACTGCGCTTAGTTTCTTTGGTAGCATGGAGTTTAAAAATATTTATTTGTTTGGTACTGATAATGGTTATAAAGATCCTAATCATCATCATTCAAAAGGAAGTTATTACTACTCTGGTGAAGGCAAAACAATTCATGCACCACTGAAAATGGGTGGAGAGCTTGTTGTGCCTGGTAATTTTGGCGGAGATATAATTACTGATCACTTTATGCATACAGGCAAAGTGCAAATGGAGCGTTTTTTAGAGTCTAAATTAGACGCTAACATTAGTTGTTATAATTGCAGTGATGGTTCTGCTGTAAAAGGCAGCATGCCATTGAGATCAAAGGATATTTTATTAGAAGAATTTAACTTTTCTAAAAGTGAAGTCATCAAACATATAAAAGAACAGCCATTTTCAGACTTAGATGAAAACGTGTGTTTAACAGATTATTTGGATTTTGATGAGTTTGAACAGCTATGTAACACAATGGCTGATATTCTTGATAGTGAAACTTTGACCAGAACAGATGCATTGAAACAGCTACTGGAAAGTTTAAGGTATTTGTTTTCATTCAAAAACCATCCTCGTTATACACATTTGTTTTTGCTACTTGAAGGTGAGTCGCTTTACGTTACCTCTGTGCTTATTTCGTTACTTTATAACTTTGGTGATGAGACAACGATAGTTCCTTACTACGAGAAAGCTAAAACACTTTGGCGAGATTTTATTGCGGATGCTCCACAGCAATACAGAGACCGTTGGAATGAGTTAAGTGATTACAGCTTTGATTACTCAAAACCTTCTGTGAGCTAGTAAATATGCAGATTAAGAGTAAACGATTTGTTCTTACGCTCTTAACTGAGGCTCATGCTTCAAATCGATACCTCAGCTGGTTTGAAGATAATAAAGCTAAAGAGTTTATTAGCTATACATCGTCATCTTTAAACGAATTGAAGGCTTATATTAAAACTAAAAATGAAGACCCAGCAGCTATTTTGCTGGGTATTTTTGCTGATGGTGAGCATATTGGTAATATAAAGTATGAGCCTATCAACTTAGTTAATAAAACCGCGACAATGGGGATTTTGTTGGGGGAGGCTAAATGGCGTGGTAAAGGTGTTGCAGCTGAGGTTATTTCTGCAAGTGCAGATTACTTAGCTAAAAACTTTCATATAGAAACAATTATACTGGGTGTCGATAAGGGTAATATACCTGCAATATCTGCTTATAATAAATTGGGTTTTGAAATTAGCGAGCAAACTGACCATGGTTTGTTTATGAAAAAATCACTTCTATAAAAAATATCTATTCTTCCTAAGCCTTTTCTTAAAATAGCCGATAAGTTATTAGAGCGTAAGCGAAATTTCATTATAATGGTTGATAAATAATTTAAACTTATTATTTCTAAGGAAAAAACATGTCATCAAAAAGCAATTCGGGTGCTGAGCTGTGGCAAAAAGCCAAAAAAATTATTCCAGGTGGGAATCAATTACTTTCAAAGCGTGCTGAAATGTTTTTACCCGATCAATGGCCTGCCTATTATAAAAAGTCTAAAGGCTGTGAAGTTTGGGATTTAGATGATAATCATTACTATGACTTCTCTATTATGGGAATTGGTACTAGTTCTTTAGGTTACGCTAATGATGAAATTAACGATGCGGTGATAAATTCGATTTCTAACGGAAGTATGAGTAGTTTGAATTGCCATGAAGAAGTTGAATTAGCAGAAAAACTTATTGAAATACACCCTTGGGCAGGAGCTGTCCGCTTTACTCGTACTGGTGGGGAATCGTGTGCGTTAGCAGTGCGAATTGCCCGCGCCTATAGTAAAAAAGATGTTGTTGCCTTTTGCGGCTACCATGGTTGGCATGATTGGTACTTAGCAACAAATATAACTGACGCTGAAAATTTAGATGAGCAATTATTACCTGGTTTAAGGCCTGCTGGTGTACCTAAGCAATTACAAAATACTGTGGTGCCATTTAAAGAAGGTGATATTGATGGCTTTAAGGCAATCATAGATGCTCACGGTGATAACCTTGGCGTTGTTATGATGGAAGTTTTTCGTCATGGGTTGCCGGATGTTGCCTTTCTTCAAGCTGTGAAAGATTTAGCTGTTGAACATAACATTGTTGTAATTTTTGATGAAATATCCTCAGGGTTTAGACTCAACACAGGGGCTTCTCATCTTTTAACATCGATAGAGCCAGATATTTGTGTACTAGGAAAGGCACTGGGTAACGGCCATCCAATAGGGGCTATAATAGGTCGTTCTGAAGTGATGGATGCAGCGCAACAATCTTTCATTAGTAGTTCTTATTGGACCGAACGAGTTGGCTTTACAGCTGCGTTAAAAACATTAGAAATATTTCAAAGAGATAATATTCCCAAACGCTTAAATGAAACTGGCGCAAGACTAAAATCTCGTATTGAAGAAGTGGTCACTCAAACAGGCTTTAACCTAAAAATTATAGGTATTGATAGTGTCCCTATATTTATATTTCCAGGTGATCATGCATTGGCATTAAAAACACTATTTACCCAAGAAATGCTTAAAAGAGGGTTTTTAGCGAGTAATGTTATTTACCTTTCGATTGCCCATACCGAGAAGCTTTGCGATAAATATATTGATGCAATGAGAGATGTTTTTTATTTTCTTCAGCAGTCGCTAGACAGTAATGCAGATATAGAAAGCCTAATCAATGGGCCTGTATGCCACAGTGGCTTTCAAAGGTTAAATTAATGAAATCAGTTGCTGCATTTATTCAAGCAAGAATGGGATCTTCTAGATTACCAGGCAAGGTGTTAAAAGAATTAAATGGGATCCCCGTTATTTTGCACATTGTAATGCGTTTAAAGCAATCTAGGTACATTGATAATATTGTTCTTCTTACTTCTTTTAACGAAGAAAATGATGAGTTGGTTAAGTTAGCCAAACGCCATAATATCAACGTGTTTAGAGGTTCAGAGGATAATGTTTTAGCGCGTTTCCAGCAAGCAAGCCAAGCATATCCATCAGATCATATTGTGAGAATAACAGGCGATTCACCTTTTGTAGATGTTGGCGTTTGTGATTTATTATTGCAGACATACTTTGAAAAACAGGTTGATTATGCCTTTTTGAGTGAACAGTTTGCCGAAGGCGTTGATTGTGAGGTTTTTAAAACGAGCGTACTATCCTCTTTAAATACGGCTGCACTCAGAGAGTCTGAACGTGAACACGTGACGTTACATTTTTACGAAAATAAACTAAATCAATTTTCTACCTATGAAATGCAAAACACAACAGATGACAGCAGCTATCGGTTTACATTAGATACACCTGAAGATTGGCAGGTTATTGAAGAATTAGCACGCTTTACTAACGATACGGTTAACATTAACTATCAAAATATAAAAAATATACTTGATGCTTATCCTCACATTAAACAGATTAATAGCCAAGTTATTCGTAACGAAGGGTTAGCTATTTCATTACAAAATGAACAACATTAATTAGCTTTGGACTTATTATGCAAATTAACAATAAAATAATCGATGAAAATAGTCCGTGTTACATCATAGCTGAAATGTCTGCAAACCATGGTGGAGACATAAATAAAGCGAAAAAATTAATCGCTGAGGCTAAGTTAGCTGGGGCAGATGCTGTAAAGCTACAAACTTACACGGCAGATACAATCACACTAAATTGTTCGAAGCCAGATTTTTGTTTGCCTAGCGATAACCCTTGGCAAGAACATGTGTCTTTGCACTCTCTTTATCAAAAAGCGTTTACACCTTGGGAATGGCATCAGGCGCTGTTCGAAGAAGCCAAACGTTGCGAAATTGATATATTCTCTTCCCCATTTGATGAATCTTCCGTTGATTTACTTGAATCATTAAATACACCGGTATATAAAATTGCCTCTCCGGAAATAACAGATATTCCCCTTTTGAAATATGTTGCGGCAACAGGCAAGCCTGTGATTCTTTCAACAGGAATTGCTGAGTTAGCTGACATTGAACTTGCGGTTAGTACATTGCGCAATAACGGGTGTGATAGCATTGCAATTTTAAAGTGTACAACAGCTTATCCAACCCCATTAGAAGAATGCAACTTAGCAACAATTTCCGATATAGCTAAACGATTTAATTGTATTGCTGGTTTATCTGATCATACACAAGGAATTATTTCACCGATAGTAAGTGTTACATTGGGTGCAAAAATAATTGAAAAGCATTTTATTATTGATAAATCTGACGATTCAGTAGATGCCTTTTTCTCATTAGATAGAGACGAATTTTCATCACTGGTTAGGTCAGTAAGAGACGCCGAAAAAGCCATAGGTACTGTGAGCTATGACATAACAGATTCAGCGAAAAAAAATATGTTAGCTAGGCGCTCACTTTATTTTGCTAAGGATTTACCTAAGGGCCATGTTATTACAAAGCACGATATCAAATCGGTTAGGCCAGGCTTTGGCTTACACACTAAGCATTTTGATGATGTACTAGGGCTGTGTTTAACAAGCGATGTAGAGCTGGGTGATAGAGTTAGTTTTGCGTTAACGAATAAGTTAAGAGGCTAGCTATGAAAACATGTGCAGTGGTCGGTGGTGGGATTTGTGGAATAACGGCAAGTATTTTGTTGCGCAAGCATTACGATCGCGTTGTATTAATTGAGCAGTCTGAATCGTTAGGAGGCTTGTTGAATTCAGTCGCTGACGATGCTGGTAATTATTACGATCAAGGCACACATATTCCAGCTAGCACGGGTGTTTCTGAAATAGACGAGATATTATTCAATCTTCCTCAGTTTTCTAAAAATTGGCATACATTTACACAGCTCAAAACAGGGAATTACTTTGCAGGTGAGTGGGATTTAGAAACGCAAACTATTGATGCAAGAAAGTTAGATTCAGCACTTTACAAACAAGGCATCGGTGAGTTTATGTCGCTCACATCGGAGTCTGAGGCCGATAACATTGAGCAATATTTGTGCGAAACTTTAGGTGTAGTGTTTTATCAATATCTTGCAAAACCAGTTATAAATAAGCTTTATGGCAGCGATGTATCATTTACTGATTTAGCTAAAAATACCAGCATAAATTATTTTGGTGCTACAAGAATAAAAGCATTTAATGCATCTTTGTCACGCGTGTTAAAACAACATCCTGAGTTTGATAAAAAGCTGGGTTATCATAGCGCCGCTGAATTTGAAGCGTTACTTGTAGCGCAAGGTACTAACCTTCCAAATTATTACTACCCAAATAGCGCTAAAGGCGCGCAGACTTGGATCGATCAATTACAGGCAAAAGCAGAGTCTTTAGGCGTTGAAATTCGCTGTAATAGCCAAGTTTTAGACATTGAATATCAAGATGATTTAGTCACCGCGTTTAGCCTTAGCGATGGCTCACGTATTAAATGTGATTTATTATTTTGGAGCGCCCCGCCTGTATTTGCACTAAAGGCCGCTAATTTATCGATCGCAAATTATAAACCTATATTTAGGACTGCAAATATCTTGCATTTTACCTTTGATAAGCAGCCTTTAAATCGAGAATCGCATTATCTTTGGAATTGGGACCCATGTTCGGATATTTTCAGGGTTACGCTGTACAATAATTTAAGACAAAGTGACAAGTATCAAGTATCGGCAGAGGTTTTAAGGTATAAAGCAGACCCTACATACACATTAGAGCAGGGTATTATTGATCTTAAAAATATGGGGGTGATATCGCCTGATACAAAAATGAAAAGTGGGTGCGTTCAAAAAATAGATAATACTTTTCCTGTACCTACGCATGAGTTTTGTAATACAACGCAGCTAAATTATGAAACATTAACGAACTCATTTAAAAATATTATTGTGTCGGGTAGGTTTAGCGGTCGTTGTTGGTTGTTATCTGACGTACTTGCTCTTGCTCATAAAGAATTAAAAGAGTATTGCACTGTTGGCTGATTTTATTTTTTATTGTAGTGGGACTGCGAAAACAGGCTTTGGGCATCTATCAAGGTGTCTGAATGTTGCTAGAGCGACCTTTGCATTGCAGCCTTGTAGTAATATTATTTTTTTTGGCGACTTTGATCAATTTTCTACCCAGCGTATTAATAATTTTGGGTTCACCGTAGCAAGCAGTGACTTTACTTTTGAGCCTCATATGACGGTGCTTGCCGATAGCTATCAGTTTACTTTTGAGCAATTATTTGAATTAAAAAAATTAGGATTGAAGTTATGTATCATTGACGACTTTGATCAATATAATTACGACTTTATAGATCTTATTGTGAATTTTAGATTTAACGCTGAAGCGTTTTGTCGCCCAACTGCCAAACATAGGTTAGGAGTACGTTACTTTTCATTTGCTCAAGAGTTATTATCATTAAGGCAAAGTCGCTCTCAAGTTCATTTTAAAAATAGTATTGAGAGTATTTTGGTTTTTATTGGCGGTAATGATCGATTTGATGTGGCTACCCATGTTGTTTACGCCTTAGATAAGTTGTTTGTAAATAAAGAAATTATTCTACTAGATCAAAAAATGCCTTCTATTAGTTTAAAAAATAATACTTACCAAGCTTTAGGATTTGTTGATGATATGTCTGCTGTTTACAAGCAAACTGATTTGATTATTAATGGCGGGGGACTTACAAAATATGAAGCCGGTTTTTGCCTTATACCTAATTGTGCTATCTCGCAAACGAATGCACAACATAAAGACACTTTGGAACTTGCCAGCGCACATTTAACCTTTGACTTAGGTCTTGCTGAAGATGCAACGGTTGAAAGCTTAACATTAAACATTGAGCGATTTTTACATTCAGATATTAAATTGCAAAGAGCTACAATGCTCAAATCATATTTTCTCGATTCAACCGAGCAATTCGCACAAGAAATCATAAAGGTATCAAATGAGTGAGTTTAATTCTAAACAAGCAGAGTGGGATGAAATTGCTCGTATAAACAGTGATTTTAAAGCACAGGTCGGGCGCCCCTTTGACGATACACTCTGGCAGGCTCTTTGCGATGATGTTGAGCAAAAACTGATGCTCTCAGCGCAGGGGAATAGTATTTTAGATGTAGGCTGTGGCAACGGATTACTACTATCAAAATTACAAAAATGCTCACAATATGCAGGTGTTGACTATTCTCAAGCAATGATCGATGAAGCAAAAAAATTGCTTCCTCAAGGCGTCTTTTATCAATCACAAGCCAGTGATCTTCAGTTTGCAGACAATGAGTTTGAAAGAGTGCTGAGTTACAGTATTTTTCATTATTTCCCAAGCTATCAATATGCACTTGATGTGATTAAAGAAATGATACGAGTATGCAGGCCCGGTGGCGTAATTTTGATTGGCGATATACTAGATAAACACTTTGAGCATGATATAAAAAGTTCAAGTGATCTGGAATATGAAAAAACGATTCCATTAATACATCGTTATTCTCTATGGCGCTTTTTTTCTTTTGAGCAACTAGAAACTGATTTACAGCACTGTGTCAAAAAAGTAGAAATACTTACTCAGCCAGAGAGCTTTCCTTTATCTCGTTATCGTAAGGATTTGAGGTTATGGGTTTAACTCAATTACAGAGCTTTATTGCCACTAAATTTGACCGCCAGCATGCATTATTGACTAGCTCTGGAAGCTTTGCGCTTATAACTGCACTCAACGCCTCTCAGGCTCCAAAGGGTAGCTCAGTAATAATGCCAGCAAGTTGTTGCCCTATTGTTTTGTTTGCTATTCAAATGGCAGGTTACAACGTTATTTTGGCTGATGTTTCGTTGTGCTCTTTGTCTATGGAGGTTACTAATATAGAAGCTGTTTTTAATGATTCTGTATCAGTAATAGTGGCCGTTCATGGTTACGGACACTATTGTAAAATTGATGAAATAGAAAAGTTTGCAAAACACAATAACATTACACTAATAGAAGATGCATGTTTGGTGTATGGCAGTAAATACAAAGGCAAACCGTTAGGTAGCTTTGGCGACTTCTCTATTTTAAGTTTTGGGTATGATAAACCTATTGATAATCAATATGGCGGAGCTATTTTAACTAACTCTGAGCGGCTATTTGAATGCGCTAAGGAGTTTTTAAACGAGAATAAAATGGCTCAATTTAGTGACGTAAAACAGTTAGAAGTATTAAATGGCCGCTTTTTAAATTTAAATAAGCAAATGCAAGTGCGAAAAGAGAATGTAGATTATCTGCAAAATAATATTACTAATTCGCTTTTTGTAAAAGCAAGTTTTGATGCTGAAGTAACGTATTGGCGCTACCCTTTACTTATAAAAAATAGAAGTCACTTTTTAGCTAAGGCAAAAGAGAGTGGCATTATTTTTACTAAGCATTATAAATCGTTAGGTGAATTACAAACCAATGGACATTATCCAAATGCGTCACTGATTAATGATCAAATTATAAATTTATTTGTCCGTCCCGAAACACCTCAAGAGCAATTAACCAATATGGTAATGTTTATAAATGACTACCAAGACAAGTAATACTTTAAAGTCGTATTATCAGTCTCTGTATAAAGAGTATGGTGACAGCCACAAATCAGTACAGCATGTATCAAAAGAATCACAAGATGTAAGATTTGCGATATTTCTGAATATGATTTCATCAAGTAGCCGAGTTATCGATTTAGGCTGTGGGCTGGGTGATATGCTTTCGTATCTAAGAAAAAACGGTTTTACCGGTGAGTATTTAGGTTATGACTTTGTACCAGAGTTTATAGACGCCGCAAATGCCAAGTTTACCTCAGATACAAAAGCTCAATTCAAAGTGTTTGATATCTATGAGGATGAGATAGCACAAGGCTATGACCATGTGCTTATTAGCGGTGTGTTCAATAATAAAATGACTGATAACATGGGCTTTTTAACACTTACCTTACAAAAAAGTATTCAGCAGTGTGAGCAGTCGGTTATTTTTAATGCGTTATCGACATTTGTGGAATTTAAAAATGAGGCTCTTTTTTATGTCTCACCCTTAGAATTATTTGAATTATGCAAAACAACAATGACACCTTTTGTTTCCTTAAAGCATGACTACGTTACTAAGCCAGGTGGTTACCCTTATGAATTTACAATGCAATTAAGTAAAAGCGAAATAACATGTTACTGAGTATAATGCAGCCTACTTACTTACCCTGGTTAGGTTATTTTGGGTTAATTAACAGCGCCGATAAATTCGTATTTTTAGACAACGTAAAGCTTGAAAAAAGTGATTGGCATGTTAGAAATAAAATTAAATCGGGTAAGCAAGAGCTTATGCTGACTTGTCCGGTAAGAACCCCTAAAGGAAGAATGACAGCAACAATTGAAAATACTCAATTTGTCAGTGCAAATCCTTGGCGAAGAAAGCATCTTAAAAGCATTGCTGAAAGCTACGCAAAAGCACCGTTTTTTAGTTCCTTGTTTCCACTATTAGATCCCATTTATAAAGACGAGAGCATTACTTGCCTGGCTCAAATGAATATTAAAATCATTAAAGTATTGATGGGGTATATGAATATAACCACACCAACATTTACTGCTTCTCAGTTTAAAGGCGTGTCTGGTGTTAAAGATGCTCGGCTAGTATCTATTTGTCATGAGTTAGAATGTAATACTTATTTATCACCAGTAGGTGCGCAGGCTTACATTGAACAAGAGACCCCAGGCGGGGCATTAGTTAAAAATGGTATTGATGTTTTTTATCAAAACTTTATTCATCCTAAATACCCACAAATTAAGGGTGAGTTTATCTCTCATTTGAGTGTGATTGACTGCTTATTTAACGTTGGGCCTGTTGAAACAGCTAAATTAATTAATACATGCACGAGAGCACATACTCACTACCAATCGTTATCGGTTTAATTGCCAAAGTGCTGGGTTAATAAAACGCTCATCAGGTAGGCTAAACTCAGATAAATCAATATTGGATAAGCTTGAAGTTAAGCAGCTTAAAATTTCATTAAGCTGCTGTTCGTTGTTGACGCCTACAACCACTTTGTCTATTTCATCAATATTAACCACATAATTTAATGTTAGTGATAACTTTGAGACATTTAAGTGATTACTCAGCGTGGTAAGCTTTTCTAGTAAAGGAGCAATAGGTTTAAAATAATCTGGGAAAGTGCCACTTTCCATTAGCAATAACCCCTGAAGAAAGGCTGAACGAGTATGAATCTCTATATCTGCAGCTTTTAGTTGTTTTAATGAATTTGATTGAGCGAAGCGCTGATCAAGAATATTAAGAGGTAACTGAATCAGATCTGCAAATGCTAATACATCATTATTAAGCTGCTCGGGGGAATATAAAGATACTCCCACTTTTTTTACTTTATTATCTGCTTTAATTTGCTTTAAGCAATCAAGTGCAACAGGGAATTGACTAAAATCTTCAAAGCGATGAAGTAGTAATCCATATAAAGCGTCACAATTTAAGTCGCAAAGAGACTGTTTAACCGTTTTTGTTATAAATTCATCAACATTGATTAAATTAGATATAGGAGGAATTTTACTTACTATATTGAATGAATTTACTAGGCACTGGCCTAATTCTTTTTCAGCATTACCATAAGCTGATGCAGTATCAATGGTCGTTATATTTTCGCTTTTAGCGAGGTTGAGTATTTTTTTTATTTCTTTGCGGTGTGTTTTGCCTAGTGTGTTACTTATTCCGTAGTCAACACCAAATTGAACAGTACCTAGTGCTAGCTTCACAGTAACTTACCAACCTCATTAATAATATAGCTTTGTTCTTGCTCTGTTAATTGAGGATGCAAAGGGATTGTGAATGCTGTTTTATAGTATTTCATTGCGTTGGGGTAGTCGCTGTCTTTAAACCCCATTGCTTTATAAAAAGGTTGAGTGTGTATTGGAATATAATGAAGGTGACTAACAATGCCTTTACTTCTCAATTGTTCAATAATATGCCTATGAAGGTGGCTGTGGCCGTCAGCAAGTTTAACTACGTATAAATGGTAGCTCGAATAGCATTTTGTAAGTTGTGTTAAATGCGAGAGAGGCGTAGTTTCAAACGCATCAGAATATGAAATAGCGAGTGCGTTTCTGGTTGTAACAAATTCATCAAGTTTATCAAGTTGGCTGAGGCCAAGTGCTGCTTGCAATTCTGTCATTCGGTAATTAAAGCCAAGCTCTACTTGCTGGTAATACCAAGGGCCATGGCTTTGCTCAGTCATTTCATTTGGATCATTAGTGATCCCATGACTTCTTAAGCGCTGTAATTTTTTTGCAAGCTGTTGATTATTAGTAACCGCCATACCGCCTTCGGCAGAGGTAATTATCTTTACCGGGTGAAAACTAAATACGGTTATATCTGAAAATTCACAGCAACCTACTTTATTGCCATTATATTGCGCGCCAATAGCATGTGATGCATCTTCAATGATTTTAAAACCATACTGCTTTGATAAATCATAAATGGCTTTCATATCACAAGATTGGCCTGCCAAGTGCACAGGGATAACGACTTTAGGTAAACAATTATTTTGTTTTGCGCTAATCAGCTTATCAGTAAGGGCTGATACAGACATATTGCCAGTTGCCAAGTTTATATCTACAAAGTCTACTTTAGCACCACAGTAAAGCGCACAATTGGCAGAGGCCACAAAAGAAATTGGCGAGGTCCAAACAGTGTCACCTTCGCTTACATTTAATGCTAAGCATGCAATATGTAGTGCCGAAGTCGCGCTATTAACAGCAATACCATATTGAGCATTACAATAGTTTGCAATAGCAGCTTCAAAAGCCGGTACTTTTGGCCCTTGAGTCAGCCAGTCAGACTGTAAAACAGCTACAACACTATCAATATCTGCTTGGCTTATTAGTTGTTTACCGTATGGAATCATTTATTTTATTCAGCTTTAACTTAATGCCTGGGTGTTAAATTCTCTAATCTCATCAATCGTCATGTAATGCGAATTATGAAGAGAGTTATATTCAAATCCTTGCTCTACCTTTTTACCCTTCTCACCAATCGCGTTAACGGTAAAGTCATTACTGCGACTACTGAACTTAATACCAGGCGCAATTACAAAGTGATCATTATATTCATAGGTTTCAAAACACAAGTCTGCAGGGCACATTACTTCATGAAGTTTTTCACCAGGGCGAATGCCAATTATTTTTAGTGGTAAGTCAGGAGCCATCGCTTTGGCAAGATCGGTAATACGGATTGAAGGAATTTTAGGAACGAAAATTTCACCGCCTAACATACGTTCAAAGTTAGTTAGTACAAAATCGACGCCTTGTTGAAGGTTTATCCAAAAACGAGTCATTTCATCGTGTGTGATTGGAATATGGTCGCGCCCCTCATCAATAAACTTTTGAAAAACAGGCACAACAGAGCCGCGAGAGCAAACCACATTACCGTAGCGTACAACAGAAAAGGTAGTGCGGTTGCCACCTGCAATATTATTAGCGGCTACAAAAAGTTTATCTGATGCCAATTTAGTGGCACCATACAAATTAATCGGGTTTGCAGCCTTATCAGTAGACAGCGCAATTACTTTTTCGACATCGTTATCAAGAGCTGCATCAATCACGTTTTCAGCGCCATTAATATTTGTTTTAATACATTCCATCGGGTTGTATTCAGCTGCCGGAACCTGCTTCAAAGCAGCTGCGTGAATAACATAGTTTACACCGCGCATGGCACGTATTAATCTGTCTTTATCTCTTACATCGCCAATAAAATAACGCATACAAGGTTGGTCAAACTCTTGTTGCATTTCAAATTGCTTAAGTTCATCGCGTGAAAAAATAATGATCTTTTTTGGATTGTAACGCTCAAGTAGCGTTTTGACGTATTTTTTCCCGAATGAACCGGTACCACCGGTGATTAAAATTGTTTTGTTATCGAACATAGTGCTACCCAAATTATTTATTATTGGCGTTATATGACACGCAAACGTGATTTTTTAATACGCATCTCAATACTTTAACCACTAAGCAAGCAAAGTGCCAAGTTAATTTAGTCTAACCATGGTACAAAGCACAAAATTTCGCAAATTAAGCTATAATTTAATCAGTCAGCACCACGGAGGCCGTTATGAAAATTCAATCACCATCAGCTAACTTTTTAAACCAAACTCAGCAAACAAATAACAAACTTGCAGAGCAACTAGCAACCGGTAAAAAAGTAAATAGTGCAGCAGATGATGCCGCAGCGTTACAAATTATTGATAGGCTTACTTCACAGCAAAATGGTTTTAGCCAAGCTGTAAGTAATGCGTATGACGGAATTTCATATACCCAAGTAAGCGAAGCTAACTTGAGTGGTGTAAATGATGCTGTCACGCGCATTCAAGAGTTATCTGTTCAAGCGGGTAATGGTGCACTGACTGATAATGATCGTGCTGCGCTACAAGAAGAAGTCGTGCAGCTGCAAAGTCAAATTAACGACACGTTCGAAAACGCTAATTTTGCAGGGAAACCGTTGTTTAATGGTGAGCCTGTATCATTTCAGGTAGGCTCTGATGCAAATATCAGTCAAACACTAAACCAATCTGATGGAAGTCTTGCCCCGACGCTATCTACTATAGATATCTCAACTCAGGCTGGAGCACAAGCAGCTATCGATATAACCAAGCAAGCAAATGATGAAATAAATGCGCAACGCGCTGAGTTAGGTGCATTTCAAAATACGTTGGCAAGTACAATTAAAGGATTAGGGGTGCAGCAAGAAAATATTGCAGCTAGTCAAAGCCGAATTCAAGATACCGATTATGCGCAGGCAATTTCGCAACAAGTGTCTAATGACATTTTAGCGCAATCATCAGTTGCACTTCGTGGGCAGGCTAATCAATCTGCTGAGTCTATTTTAGGTTTACTTTAAATATTAATACTTAATAGTTAATTCTTAAGTATTATTGATCTTACTAGTGCGTCTGTTTTTTGGCGTTTATGTCAAAAAACTGCCGCTATCACTTGCATCCGTGCTTAACTGGCTTACAATTTAGCTAATTATATTAAATAGTGAAGCACGGCTCGCTAACTATGATCCTGATTTTAGATAATAATAACAATCGCTCTATTGGGTTAAACGCATCACTTGGTTTTATAGGTGAGGTTACTCATCGTTTAGATGAAGACAACTTTGAACAAGAGTGTGCAAAATATAAGCATCACGAGTGCATGGTCATTTTAGGTGCTTTACAGTCACTCGATCACGAAAGCTTAATTAAGCGCTACCCAACACTTCCATTTTTACTAATTGGTGAAACGTTAAGACCGTTACTTAGCATTGCTAATGTAGTTGGGCTTATTTGCGAGCCATTTAATCACGAAGTTACCACACAGTTACTTCATGATTGCCAGCAGTATCATCGTATGTTGCCGGGGGAGCACAAAAATAGTCAGCCGCATAAGTCTTTTGATGGCCTTGTTGGTGAAACACAAGCAGTTAAAGAGGTCCGCTTTTTAATTGAGCAAGTTGCAAAAACAGATGCAAACGTTTTAATTTTAGGTGAGTCAGGTACAGGTAAAGAAGTGGTTGCGCGTAACGTGCATTTGCTATCTAAGCGAAGTACAGGACCCTTTGTACCAGTAAACTGTGGGGCCATTCCGGCAGAGTTACTAGAAAGTGAGCTTTTTGGTCATGAAAAAGGGGCGTTTACAGGGGCTATCTCTGCTCGTAAAGGTCGTTTTGAGTTAGCGCAAGGCGGTACGCTGTTTTTAGATGAAATTGGTGATATGCCGCTACAAATGCAGGTTAAACTTTTACGCGTATTACAAGAACGAAGCTATGAGCGTGTAGGTGGTACTAAAGCAATTCAAGCCGATGTGCGTGTTATTGCTGCGACTCACCGTAACCTTGAAACCATGATTGAAGCCGGCAGCTTTCGTGAAGATTTGTATTATCGGCTAAATGTATTCCCTATAGAGAACCCGTCGTTAAGTGAGCGTGCTGATGACATCCCGTTATTACTTAAAGAGTTAATGCGTCGCGTAAACGAGCAGACGGGAACTACAGCTAAGTTTACTGAGCGCGCAATTGAAAGCTTAAAAGAGCATGCGTGGCCGGGTAATATTCGTGAGCTTGCGAATTTAGTTGAGCGCATGGTCATAATGTTCCCCGAAAAGGTAGTAGACATACCTGATCTACCGAATAAATATCGATATATTGAAGTAGATGCTTATGAGCCTGAGTACCCTGAAGAACTAATGGAGAAAGATGCGTTTAACGATATATTCAGTACTGGCTTTAGTGACTATGAAAACGAACCCGAAGCAGAGTTTAATAGTAACGCGGGTGGCTTACTTCCAGATGATGGCATTGAGCTTAAAGAGTATCTAGCTGAGCTTGAAATAAGCCTAATAACGCAGGCACTAGAACGATACGACTATGTGGTGGCCCGTGCCGCAGAAATACTGGGCGTGAGACGAACAACACTGGTCGAAAAAATGAAAAAGTATAATCTTTCACGAGATTAAGGTTTAAAAGCAGCTGTCAGTGTTTAGTTATAAATTGGCCAAACACATTAGATAATTAACCCCTCGTTTTGTAAGTGCGGTTTTATACCGCGCTTTACTTAAAAATATTAGCAAGAGCGCGAAGTAAGTTCGCACCTACACGGTTTTTACTTTTGTTGTAGACGCTAGGTTTGCTCGCGTGAAAAGCCTAGCTATTAATCATTTAAATAAAACGTTATTTCACGAAGAGAAAAACGAAGGTAAATGAGAAACCATAGTTAACTTACGCTTTACTTCTTTAAAGCGCAGCGTCTCTTAACCTCTTTGTGAACTGATCACTTACTCACTAAAAGCCTTAATAATTTCTTTTTTTCTGAAGCAATCATTACTATGGTCGTTAACCATACCGCAAGCCTGCATATAGGCATATACTGTTGTAGGCCCTAAAAATTTAAAACCTCGCTTTTTTAAATCTTTTGCAAAAGCTGTTGATACCTCAGTGATTGCGGGGTAGTCCTCAGCGTTATTTAAATTACTTACAATCGGTTTATTATCGACAAACTTCCATTGATAGTTACTAAAGCTACCAAATTCTTTTTGTATTTCTATAAAGCGCTTTGCGTTGTTAACAGTTGCCGCAATTTTTAATCTGTTGCGAACGATTGTTTTATCAAGCATGAGTCGCTCTACATCATCAGCTGTAAACAAGGCCACTTTGTTTACATTAAAGTTAGCAAATGCGTTTTTATAACCGCTGCGCTTTTTTAAAATTGTGTACCAACTTAAGCCCGCCTGAGCTGACTCAAGGGTTATAAATTCAAACAGTGTTTGGTCATCGTAAACAGGCACACCCCATTCTAAATCATGGTACAAAACATAATCGGGCTTAGTGGTGTCTAGCCACGGACAGCGGCACTTTTTTTGCTCACTCATGTGTGATCCTTTTTATTCGCGTCATTTTTATGTCGCGTTATTATTATTGTAAGATTATGAAAATATTGCAATTTAATTTTGGTACGTATTGTGCATTAAGCCTTGTATCTATACAAATTCGAGACTTGATTATGGCCCTTGCGAGCGTGCTAAAACCACAATTTATTTCTGCAAATCAGTATAACCCATGTTTACTTCAAGAGGAGTACATAGGTGAATTAAGCGATCTGCGTCAGCAAGCAAGTTGGCTTTCTCATTTAGTTGATACTATGCCTGCAGGTGTTGTTGTGCTTGATGGTAAAGGAATGATTGCAAAGGCCAATCAAATAGCGATTGATATGTTGGGTGAGCCTTTAGAGGGCGAGAAGTGGTTTAGTGTTATTCAGCGCTCTTTTAGACCGCATCAGGACGATGGCCACGAAGTATCACTAAAAGATGGACGGTTAATAAAGCTTGATATAACAGCGTTAGCTCCCGAGCCGGGCCAACTTATTTTAATGACCGATTTAAGTGAAACTCGCCGTTTGCAAAAGCGTGTTGCCCATATGCAGCGCCTCAGTGCGTTGGGTAAAATGGTGGCGTCTCTTGCGCATCAGGTACGCACGCCGCTTTCAGCGGCCATGCTCTATGCTGCTAATTTAGGCTCTAAGCGCTTACCAGAGGCATCTCGTGATAATTTTCAAACCAAGTTAATGTCACGTTTAAAAGATTTAGAAACTCAAGTAAACGATATGCTACTTTTTGCCAAAAGCGGCGATCAGCAAGTTGTTGAGCAAGTGTCTATGCAGCAATTACTCAGCGAAGTAAAGGCGGGCGCTGATGCGATGGTGACACTAAACGATAGCCACTTAGCTGTCAGTCTCCCAGAACCAGATATTCAAATAACAGGTAATAAATCAGCCATAGCCAGTGCAATTCAAAACTTAATTCATAACAGTATCCAGATCACTGGTGCTGGCGCAGAAGTGCATTTAAGTGCCGTTACCGATGAGCTAGATTCAGACTATGTGCGCATTAGCGTTGCTGATAACGGGCCCGGTGTTGATTTAAGCCAAAGCGATAAAATATTTGAACCGTTTTATACCACTAAAAGTCAAGGTACGGGATTAGGGCTTGCTGTTGTGAGTTCAGTTGCAAACGCACATCAAGGACGTGTTGAAGTGACTAATAATATAGGCGGTGGAGCATGTTTTAGTTTGCTTTTACCTATTCGCACCGCATCTAAATTAGAGGAATCATTATGAGTAACACTATTTTAGTTGTAGAAGATGATGCAGGGCTTCGTGAAGCTTTAATTGATACACTCGAAATGTCGGGGATTGAATGCATTGCGGCTAATTGTGCAGAGCAAGCCATGCTTTTGCTTAAAAAAGAGCAATTTTCGCTGGTGGTGAGTGATGTACAAATGGGGACTATGAGTGGTCTAGATTTACTACGAAGTATTAAGCTTAACCACCCTGAGTTACCTGTTTTAATGATGACGGCGTACGCCACCATAGATGACGCGGTTGAAGCCATGCGCTTAGGTGCGATTGATTACATGGCAAAGCCGTTTGCACCTGAAGTTTTGCTCAACATGGTAAGCCGCTACTTACCTGAAAAAGCAAAAGAGACAGATGGTCCAATTGTTGCCGACCCAAGTAGTATTCAGTTATTAGAATTAGCAAGCAGAGTAGCACGTTCTGATGCAAGTGTTATGGTGCTTGGTCCTAGTGGTTCTGGTAAAGAAGTCTTAGCTCGTTACATACATGATAAATCGAATCGATGCGATGAGCCGTTTGTTGCAATTAACTGTGCAGCAATTCCTGAAAACATGTTAGAAGCAACTTTATTTGGGTATGAGAAAGGCGCGTTTACAGGTGCAATTCAAGCATGCCCGGGTAAGTTTGAGCAAGCGCAAGGCGGAACCATCTTGCTCGACGAAATAACTGAAATGGATCTCGGACTACAAGCTAAATTATTACGCGTTTTGCAAGAGCGCGAAGTGGAGCGCTTAGGTGGACGCAAGACAATTCAGTTAGATGTACGCATACTTGCAACAAGTAACCGTGACCTAAAAGAAGCGGTAAGCGAAAATCAATTTAGAGAAGATTTATATTACAGACTTAACGTGTTTCCGTTAATGTGGCGACCGCTCAATCAGCGCCCAGGGGATATTATTGTATTGGCTAAACATTTAATTGAACGCCATTTAAGCAAAAGCAAAGAGCCTATGGCTTACCTCGATAGTGGCGCAGAGAAAAAATTACTTGCTCACTCTTGGCCAGGTAATGTGCGTGAGCTTGATAACGTTATACAACGTGCGCTTATACTTAGGACTGGTAATACTATTAATGAGCATGCTATTTTTATTGAAAACATAGCCGCAACAGATTTTGTAATGACGCCTACATCTATTAGCACACAAAGTGCTAATCAGTCTC
The DNA here is from genome assembly GCF_001469195.1 of Pseudoalteromonas sp. 10-33. NCBI lineage: Bacteria > Pseudomonadati > Pseudomonadota > Gammaproteobacteria > Alteromonadales > Pseudoalteromonadaceae > Pseudoalteromonas > Pseudoalteromonas sp. 10-33. The sequence goes on from NZ_LOFI01000001.1 coordinate 653,802, forward strand.
AGGCGAACACTGCTGATAAAAGTATTGAGCATGGCCCTACTAGCTCTGCTTATTATGATGAAAAGTCATCATTAGTAGAGCCGCCAAAACAAGACTTATTAGCTGTTGATACGGGCAGTTATAAAGATGAACTCAAAGATAAAGAACACCGTATCATTTTAGAAACGTTAGCAAGGTGCCAAGGTAAACGAAAAGATGTTGCTGAAACCCTCGGTATTAGCCCTCGTACTCTACGTTATAAACTAGCGCAAATGCGCGACTTAGGTATTTCACTTCCTGCGTAGCCTCACATTTAGCCCTTGATTCAGGTATTGAATTTAAGGGCTGTCAAAACTCTGACTCACAAAATTAAAATTTAAGTTATTGAAAAGTAACGCTTATTATTTGGCATGGTTTGTGCTTTATCTATGTTAAGAGTTAACTGCATTGTCAGAGAAAAATTATGAAAATTCAAAATAGCGCTGTATTTCAAGAAATGCAATCAATGGCTTTAGAGGCTGGTCGTAGTAATCAAGTTGAACGACTGCCAGTAAAAACACAAGCCTCATCAACGGCTCAATTTGGCGACATGCTGTCAGATGCAATTAATACTGTGCACGGCTTACAGCAAGATGCTAAGCAAAAAGTGGTTGCAGTAGAGACCGGCGACAGAAGCGTCTCTTTGGCTGAAGCGATGATTGCATCTCAAAAATCGTCAGTGGCATTTGAAGCGACAGTACAAGTTCGTAATAAACTTGTTGAAGCTTACAAAGAAATCATGAACATGCCTGTTTAACTAGGTAGTGGAGAATTATTGTGGCGCAATCTAATCAATCAACCGACCTTGCACTTGCTACTGGTGATATTGACCAAAGCGATAGCGACGATCAACAAGAACAAAAATCTGGCTATTTAAGTTCGTTAAACGGTGTTGATTTATTGCGCCAAGTAACGCTTGTTATTGCTTTAGGCATTTGTTTAGCAATTGCTATATTCATCATTATTTGGGCTCGCCAGCCAGATATGCGCCCGCTTGGTAAAATGCAAACAGAAGAGCTAATACAAACGCTCGACTTTTTAGATGCACAAAAAATTGAATATCAAGTTGATGGTAATGTGGTACTTGTCCCTGAAACCGAATATCAAAACATTAAGTTGTTAATGACTCGTGAAGGGTTAGAGCAAGGGCCTACATCGGGTTCAGATATCATCATGCAAGACATGGGCTTTGGTGTAAGTCAACGCTTAGAGCGCGAACGCTTAAAGCATGGTCGTGAGCAACAACTCGCACGTACAATTGAAGAGCTTAACAACATTACTCGCGCACGTGTATTACTTGCCATCCCAAAAGAAAATGTATTTGCGCGCAGAGAGAAAAAACCTTCAGCAACCGTTGTACTGACTCTTAAGCGAGGGCGTTCACTTGACAGCGAAGAAGTAGACTCTGTTGTTGATATGGTTGCATCGGCTGTTCAAGGTTTAGAGCCAGCTCGTGTAACGGTAACGGATCAAAATGGTCGCTTATTAAATTCTGGCTCACAAACATCGCTTGCTGCACGTTCGCGCAAAGAGTACGACATAGAGCGTAAGCGTGAACAAGAGTATCTTGAAAAAATTGATAGCATTCTAATTCCCGTCGTAGGGCTTGCAAACTACACTGCACAGGTTGATTTAAGCATGGATTTTAGTGCCATTGAAGAAACGCAAAAGCGCTACAATCCAGATCTGCCTGCAGTAAGAAGCGAAACAACGTTTGAAGAAAATAATATAGGCGGTTTAGCGGTAGGTATACCTGGTGCGTTGACGAATCAGCCTCCAGTAAACTCAAACATTCCTGAAGTAGCTGGCCAAGGTGGAGCTGGTAGTGCAACTTCACCATCAAGAACGCATAAAGAAGCTACGCGTAACTATGAGCTAGATACAACTATTTCACATAAGCGTCAGCAAACAGGTGTAATACGTAGAATAAGCGTGTCGGTGGCTGTTGATTACACTCCAAAAGTAGGTGAAAACGGTGAAACAACCATGACACCGCGCTCAGTGGAAGAACTGTCAAATATACGCCGTTTATTACAAGGTGGTGTTGGTTTTGATATGCAACGTGGTGATGCACTTGAAGTGGTAACGGTTCCGTTTGTGCGTGAAGCAACTGATTTTGACATTAGTGTGCCGCTTTGGGAACAAGACTGGTTTATGAAAATAATCCGCTTAGTACTGGGTGCCCTCGTTATTATTGTACTGATAATGGCGGTAGTTAAACCGATGCTTAAACGCTTAATTTACCCAGACGATACACTTGAAGAGTATGACGAAGATGCCTTAAGTGCTGGTGTAGATATTGGCGATAGCACGTTAGATATGCTAAACAAAGACTTTGATTCTGCTTCAATTGGTTTCTCAAGCGATGGTACACTTCAGTTACCAGACCTACATGGCGACGAAGACTTACTAAAAGCAATTCGTGCCCTTGTAGCCAATGAACCAGAACTCTCATCACAAGTAGTGAAAGCGTGGTTAACAGAAGATGACTGATCAAGAACAAAAACAATTACCGCCAGCGTTTGATGTTGATAAGCTCGATGGCGTAGATAAAGCCGCAATATTACTGTTGAGCTTATCAGAAGAAGATGCAGCGCAAATCCTAAAACACCTAGAGCCTAAGCAGGTGCAAAAAGTGGGTATGGCAATGGCGGCGTTAGATGACCTTTCGCAGGCTAAGATTAGTGCAGTTCATAATTTGTTTATTGAACAGATTCAAAGCTTTAGCACTATCGGGTTTCAGTCAGAAGACTTTATTAAAAAGGCGCTTACCGCTGCATTGGGTGAAGATAAAGCCGCTAGCCTTATTGATCAAATTGTTATGGGATCGGGTGCTAAAGGCCTTGATTCGCTTAAGTGGATGGACTCTAAGCAAGTGGCAAACATTATTCGTAATGAGCACCCGCAAATACAAACTATTGTGTTGTCTTATTTAGAGCCTGAGCAGTCTGCAGAGATTATCGCGCAGTTCCCTGAAAAAGTTCGCCTTGATTTGACCATGCGTATAGCCAACCTTGAAGAAGTTCAACCAGCTGCACTACAAGAACTTAATGAAATAATGGAAAAACAATTTGCCGGTCAAGCGGGTGCACAAGCTGCGAAAATGGGTGGCTTAAAAGCAGCGGCAGACATCATGAACTACTTAGATACAAATGTTGAAGGCCAGTTAATGGATTCTATTCGTGAACATGACGAAGAGATGTCTCAGCAAATTCAAGATCTAATGTTTGTATTTGAAAACTTAATGGATGTGGATGACCGTGGTATTCAAGCTATATTACGAGAAGTACAGCAAGATGTATTAATGAAAGCAATCAAAGGTGCTGACGACGGTCTGAAAGATAAGATACTTGGTAATATGTCTAAACGTGCCGCGGATATGCTTGCCGATGATCTAGAGGCTATGGCGCCTGTGCGTATTAGTGAAGTTGAAGCTGCCCAAAAAGAAATTCTATCAACGGCACGTCGTTTATCTGATTCCGGTGAGATTCAGTTAGGCGGTGGCGGTGGCGAGGAGTTCTTGTAAACCATGAGTAAACTCAAAGGGCGTCCACTTCGAGCTGAAGAAGCCGATGAATTATTAAAAAACTGGGCTATCCCAGATGTAGCACCTAACGAAAAAAGCTTTGGTAACCGCTCAACAGCCTATGGTACGCCCCTTAGTGAGCTTTATAAAAAAGAGCTTGCCGAAGAAATGCCCGCTGATGAACCACAAGAACCGGAACTGCCTAAGCTTACTATGGTTGAGCTTGAACGCATTAGGCAAGATGCTTACGAAGAAGGTCTTAAGCAAGGCCATGAACAAGGCTACATTGACGGCTTTGAAAAAGGCGTTAGTGAGGGAAAAGAGGCCGGTTACAAAGAAGGGTTAGAGCTTGGAAAAACTCAAGGGCAAGAAGATATTAAACCGATTGTTGAAGAGCAGCTAATTAGCTTAAAAAGCATTTTAGAGGCGCTTAATTCACCGCTAAAAAAGGTGGACGAACAAGCCGAATTGCAGCTTGTTCAATTGGCTAGCATGCTTGCTGAGGCTGTGATTTACCAAGAAGTACAAACATCGCCAGATGTTATTTTACATACATTAAAACACAGTATTGATTCGTTGAATGCGCAGCAAGAAACAGTGAAAATTCACCTAAACCCGACCGACCTCGATATAATCAAAGAAAGCTATGGCGAACAAACTATTGCACAAAACAACTGGCAATTGGTTCCCGAACCCACGCTTGATAGAGGTGGATGTGAGGTGAAAACCGCGCAATCCTCTCTTGATATGACTCTAAAAACACGTGTCAAAGAAACGTTGGATAGCTTTTTGCATAGTAGCAATATCTAAGTATTTTTTAGGCGTACTATGTCTGCTCAAAGTGCTTCTTTAAGCGAACGCTTATCGCAATATCAACAAAATATTAAGCCCCATACACCTGCTGTAGCGGGGATATTAACGCGTGTAGTTGGCCTTACTCTAGAGGCTAAGGGCTTACGAGCGCCTGTTGGTAGTCAATGTAAAATAGAAACCATGAATGGTTTTGTTGACGCCGAAATCGTTGGCTTTAACGATCAAACCTTATATTTAATGCCCAACGATCATATTTCTGGTGTGCTACCTGGTGCGCGTGTTATTCCTCAAATAAATAATTTGGGTTTACCTGTAGGCATGAGCTTATTAGGGCGTGTTGTTGATGGGTTAGGCAGACCACTCGACGGTTTAGGCAAAATTAATGCTGAGCATTACTTAAAGTTTGCCCAAAATACAATAAACCCATTAGCAAGACGGCCCATCAGCCAACCCATGGATGTAGGTGTACGTGCTATAAACTCAGTGATCACCGTAGGCCAAGGTCAACGAATGGGATTGTTCGCAGGCTCTGGTGTAGGTAAATCTGTATTATTAGGCATGATGACACGGGGCAGTGAAGCCGATGTCATTGTAGTGGGTTTGGTAGGTGAGCGTGGCCGTGAGGTAAAAGAGTTTATTGAGGAAATACTTGGTGTAGAAGGACGTAAACGTTCGGTTGTTGTTGCTGCACCGGCTGATTCATCGCCGTTAATGCGACTAAAAGGCTGTGAAAGCGCAGTTACTATTGCTGAGTATTTTAGAGACCAAGGCTTAAATGTATTACTGTTACTCGATTCAGTAACACGTTATGCCATGGCTCAGCGAGAAATTGCTTTAGCAGTTGGAGAGCCACCCGCTACAAAAGGTTATCCACCCTCGGTTTTTGCAAAGTTACCCGCCTTGGTTGAGCGAGCGGGCAATGGGGGAGAAGGGCAAGGTGCAATTACGGCCTTTTTTACTGTATTGAGTGAAGGTGACGATATGCAAGACCCAATAGCTGATGCCGCTCGCGCCATACTCGACGGTCATATTGTACTTTCTCGTGAGTTGGCCGATAGCGGACATTACCCCGCAATAGATATCGAAAAATCAATATCTCGAGTTATGCCTCAAGTAGTTTCTGAACCTCATATGCAGCAAGCGCGAGTGCTCAAGCAGGTGTATTCGATGTACCAACAAAATAAAGACATGATCACGTTAGGTGCGTATCAAAAGGGAACCGATCCTATGCTCGATCAAGCAATAAACATGATGCCTAGGGTTAACGGTTTTTTACAGCAAGGTATGCGTGATGTAATAAGTTATGACGATGGGCTACAAGGTCTTGCTCAATTATTAGGCCAAGGATAATGGCTAAAAGTAAATTCGAATTATTACTAAAGCTTGAAAGCGAAAAAGAAGAAAACTTGCGTATGAGTTACCTGCAAGCAAATCAAAACTTGCTCGCAAATCAGCAAAAACTTCAAGGCTTAAATGACTTTCGACTTGAGTACTCCCAGCAATTACATTTAAAAGGGCAGTCGGGTTTATCAAGTGCAGGTTTTGGGCAGTATCATGCGTTTATTGCAAAAATTGAAGAAGCTATTCGCCAACAAGCAAGTACGGTTAATACAGCAAAGCAAGTTGTTTCACAGCGAAAAACGCTGTGGCTAAAACAACAAATAAAAGCGAAAGCGGTTGCTAAGTTGATTGAGAATCAAAAAGTGAAAGCTGCAGCTATAGTTGCTAAAAACGAACAGAAAATGTTAGACGAGTTTACATCTAATCAATTTTTTCAGCGTCGAAAACTTTCTTAAGTTAGGCACGTTTATTGCTTTATTAATGGGTGGTATTTAATTTTGGGCAATGTGCGGTGACATGTTGCCGTAACCGTATTAGGTGATTTATGGCGATGAATGATATGTCTGTTTCAATTGCGGCTGATAAAGAGTCTTTTTTAGCATTTAAAGACAGTGGCTTAGCTACTTCCGGTGATGAATCAGGTGCGGAGTTTTTTACTCAGCTACTAGATGCGCACAATGCATTTGAGCCTATAAAAAAAGAGTTTGAACAGACTCAGGCTGACGGGCAGTTTGCTGCTTCATCAGCTTCAGATGTTGAAAAAAGCTCAGTGAGCCACATTGATGACAAAAATGCTGCCAAATTAGATGCAGAGTCTGGCAATGACATTTTCGAACAAATTAATTCATCCCAATCAATAAATACTGAAGTCACAAAAACAAGCGAAAATGCGAAAGATACAAACCTAACAGATACATCTACAAAAAAAACACCGCTCGTTATTGCTGATTTAAACGAAAAGCTGCCTGTTAAAGATTATGTTGCTGTGCCAGCAAAAGATTTACCTGTTAAAGATGAAGCTGGTAAAATAATTAGACCCCATTCGCCAATTGCGGACAGCAGTAAAAGTGGTATGGCAAATTTAGTCGATGATGCTGATATTAGTAGCTCGTTAAATTCAGAAAAACAAAATAAAACGTCTATTGCACAGGCAGTTGAAACACAGCTAAATATAAAATCGGATACAGTTAAACATACTGCAGAAACGCAAAGTATAAATCAGGGAACTGATGCAAAAGACGGCGGGGCAGAGGCTAACAAAGGTACTTTTGCGGATAAAATAACCGCTTCACAAAGCTCAGCACTTTCTGACGCGAGTATCAATTCTGATAACACTGTTTTAAAAACGGATGTTGATAAAATTGCGACTACCCAAAGCACGCCAGAGAACAGTAATAAAATTAATGCCAATACTGTAGCTCAAAATGCTGTAGCTCAAAATACAGTTTCGGAACCAGCAGAAAATACGTCAAAAGCAATTTCAGCTAACTCAAGTATCACTGAAACCGAAAAAGCAGACGCGATAGATGCGCTAACGGTTAAAGATGCAAATGCAACAAAAACAGATAAGGTATTAGCAAGTTTATCGCCTGAACAACTATCAAAATTAAATGATCAGATTAAAGCAGATTCACTCTCTTCATCAAATAGCGTTGAAAAATTGACGGCTTTAAAGCAAATGCTCACTCAATTTATAACGGATAACGAACAGACACAAAGCACTGAAGTTAAGTCGTCGCCTAGCGGGCAATTTAATACACTTTCTGGGACTGAAAAGCAGGGTCTGCTGACTCAATTAAATACTTTTATTAAAACCGAGCATCCAAAAGGTGAACAGTTAGCGACTATTAAGCAAGCGATAGGTGAGCTAAAAGTCTCGATTGCGGCAGATGCTAGTCAATCGTCAGATACTAAATTTACAATATCTCAAAAAGCTGTAAATGATTCACAGAAACTGCCGCAAGCAAATGAATTGCAAATAGACAAAGCGGTTACCTTAGCGGTAAAAAGTGAAGAGACAACAAAGCCAGTTACTTTTATAGCTTCACAAACACCAAATACGGTGAATAAGCCACAAAAAGTGAGTGTGAAATCAGGTTCTGAAAGTAGCGCAGATCCAACTAAATTAGCCGCACAGCCTACTAGTGATGAAGAGCTAACAAAAGCGCTTGACCAACTGCAAAAAGAGGGGCTAAAAAATACCACAGCTGAGCAGTCACCGGCTAAAGTTACGCAGTTGTTTAACACCATAACTAATGCATTAAATACAACTCAAACCAGTACCCAAAGCTACTATGATTCGATTGATTATGAAATGGGGGTATTGGATCAACAGGTTACGCAAAATCAGCAGTTACAAAGCACAGCACAGACAAAGCAGGTGAGTATTGATCCTGGTATGATGCAGGCGATTAACATAGTTAAAAGTGACGCGGCCAAATTGTTACAAGAGCGCGTTAGTTCAATGTTAAGCATTAATAACAAAGAGGCTGAAATTCGTCTTGACCCACCTGAAATGGGCAGCATGCAAATACGCGTTCGTAGCGATGCAGAACAAGCACAAATTAACTTTGTAGTACAGACCCAGCAGGCTAAAGAGGCACTTGAACAATCTATGCCTCGTTTGCGCGAAATGCTAGCACAGCAAGGTTTGGAGCTGGGTGAGAGCACTATTTCATATGGCCAGTCAGGTGGCGAAAATGCTGAGCAAAATGAATCGGGTTCGGGGGAACAATTGGCCCAAAATGGAGTAGTAAATAGTGAAAGTGATGAGCCAGCAAATAGCCCAGAACAAACTTCTGCGCTACAAACATCATCATCAATAGATTACTATGCCTAACTACTGCTATTATAATAACTAAAACAAGCAAATACCTTTGCGATATAAGGAATGATGATGGCTGAAGAAACAAGTTTAGAAATAGAAGAAGCGCCTAAAAGTAAAAAAAAGCTGATAATTATTATTGCAGCAGCATTGCTAATTGTAGGTGGTGCTGCGGGTTTCTTCTTAATGTCGGGCTCGGATGAGCCAGTTGAGACGTTAGATGAAGAAACAACTCTTTCAGAAGAAGCGCCAGAGGCTTCTGGTTCATCTGCAGAGATAGGCAGTGCTCTTTACGTTGCGATGCCTAGACCATTTGTATTTAACGTACCGGGCTCTAGCAGAGATAGAATTGTACAAATTAAAGTGCAGCTTTTGGTTCGTGGCGAAGTTAATGAAGAAACCGCTAAAAAGCATATCCCGCTTATCGAAGGTAAGTTACTCAGCGTATTTTCAACGACTACTGCAGATGAGTTAAGTACCAGTGCAGGCAAAGAAACACTGCGTTTTTCTGCACTGGAGACAGTGCAAACCGCCTTAAATGACGTTGAAGGCAGTAAAGTAATTGAGCGGGTATTGTTTACCGGCTTTGTAATGCAATAAGGGGTTAGCGTGAGCGACTTATTATCCCAAGACGAAATTGATGCGCTATTACACGGTGTTGATGACGTTGAAGAGGAAGATATAAACGATGGCGAAGATGGCGGGGGAAGTACGCTTCAGTACGATTTTTCTTCGCAAGATCGAATCGTACGTGGTCGCATGCCGACGCTGGAAATTGTTAATGAGCGCTTTGCTCGCCATATGCGAATTAGCCTATTTAATATGATGCGCCGTACAGCGGAAGTATCCATTAATGGCGTTCAAATGATAAAATTTGGTGAGTACGTACATACCTTGTTTGTACCAACCAGCTTAAATATGGTGCGTTTTAGACCGTTAAAAGGAACCGGTTTGATCACCATGGAAGCACGTTTAGTGTTTATTTTGGTGGATAACTTTTTTGGCGGTGATGGGCGCTACCACGCAAAAATTGAAGGCCGTGAATTTACCCCCACAGAGCGCCGAATTGTGCAAATGCTACTAAAAATAATCTTTGAAGATTATAAAGAGGCATGGGCACCGGTCATGGATGTGTCCTTTGAGTACCTCGATTCAGAAGTAAATCCTGCTATGGCTAATATTGTAAGCCCGACTGAAGTTGTGGTTATTAGCTCTTTTCATATTGAACTTGATGGCGGTGGCGGTGATTTTCACATTGCTTTGCCGTACTCAATGCTCGAACCAATAAGGGAACTTTTGGATGCAGGTGTTCAATCAGACACCGAAGATACCGACTTACGTTGGAGTAAAGCATTACGAGATGAAATAATGGATGTTGAAGTTGATATGTCGACTCAGCTTCTAGAGGTCGACTTAACACTTCAACAAATAATGGAGCTTAAAGCAGGTGATATCATTCCTGTTGAAATGCCAGAGCATATTACTGTATTTGTAGAAGAGCTGCCCACATTCAGAGCTAAAATGGGTCGTTCTCGTGATAATGTCGCCCTACAAATTAGTGAAAAAATTAAACGACCTGATTCAGTTAAATCTGAGCTGCATGTATTTACTAAAGGCGGCAAGAAAATTGACTCAGATGCAGAGTTAGCAGAATTAGAAGAAGATTTACACCTTTCAGACGGTGTAGACTTAGACTGGTAATTGATTAAAAGGTTAAACGTATGAGCGATGATCAAGATACAATGGACGAATGGGCAGCCGCACTTGCTGAGGCTGAAGGCGGCGATGATGCTGGCGAAGCGCAAGTTGCCGAACTTGATGAATTAAGTGATGAAAAAAGCGAAATAACGGGCGAAGAAAAGCGCAAGCTCGATACAATTTTAGACATCCCAGTGACAATATCGATGGAAGTTGGGCGCTCAAAAATTAATATTCGTAATTTACTACAACTTAACCAAGGTTCAGTAGTAGAGCTAGATCGTGTTGCTGGTGAGCCATTAGATGTATTGGTTAATGGTACCTTGATTGCCCATGGTGAAGTGGTTGTGGTAAATGACAAGTTTGGTATTCGTTTAACGGATGTTATCAGCCAAGTAGAGCGGATCAAAAAGCTACGATGAGTGCCTTTTTTGCGCTAACAGCGTCTGTATTTACAAAAACAGAGTCGGTTACACCTACGGGCGATTTAATTTCCATGGTGCTTTCGCTTATTGTGGTGCTAGTGCTCATTGTTGTTCTGGCTATTTTTGTAAAAAAGCTTAATCCTAATTTGGCAAACAGTGATGAATTTAAAGTGGTTCGAAGTCTTCCCTTAGGCTCCCGCGAACGCTTAATGGTGGTAGAGATTGATAATGCGCAGCATTTATTAGGCGTCACGCCGCACAGCATTAACTACCTTCATAAATTAGAATCACCACTGAGTGAAAAAGAAATTCCAGAACTTGCTAAACAATTTAGCAAACTGTTAAATCCCAAATCAAAACAAAATAAAAAGAACTGAACCTATGATTAAGTGGCTGCTAATTATTTTCGCCATTATGTTTGTTCCAAGCGCAAGCGCTGAAGGTATCGATGCGCTTACCATTACAACAAACGCAGATGGCACACAAGATTACTCAGTGACGTTGCAAGTTTTAGCCATTATGACGGCGCTGAGCTTTATACCAGCCGCCATTATAATGATGACGTCTTTTACACGAATTATTGTTGTGTTGGCTATACTCCGCCAGGCAATTGGTTTGCAGCAAACGCCATCAAATCAGGTACTGTTGGGCATGTCTTTATTTTTAAGTATTTTTATCATGGCGCCTATTTACCAAAAGGTAAATGACGTAGCCATAGAGCCTTATTTGAGTGAGCAAGTGACTTCAGTTCAAGCATTGGAGCTCGCAAAAGAGCCAATGAAAGCATTTATGCTCTCGCAGGTTCGTTTAAAAGACTTAGAAACATTTGCTAAGATAGCAGGTTACGACAAGCTAGAATCACCTGAAGAGACCCCGTTAATTGTACTTATACCCGCATTTGTAACAAGCGAATTACAAACTGCATTTATTATCGGGTTTATGTTTTTTATACCTTTTTTAATTGTTGACCTGGTTGTTGCATCTGTACTCATGGCTATGGGTATGATGATGCTCTCCCCCATGATTGTCTCCTTACCCTTTAAAATAATGCTGTTTGTACTTGTAGACGGTTGGAGCTTAGTAATGGGAACTCTAGCAAAAAGCTTTGGTTTAGGCACATAGTATGTATTGTTTGAATGTAACTAAAAGATAGGATTACAGCATGGAACCGGAAATTTTTGTTGATATTCTTAGCGATGCACTGTTTTTAGTTATTAAATTAGTATCAGCTATTGTTGTTCCAGGTTTAATTATTGGCCTAGTGGTTGCGGTGTTTCAAGCGGCTACGTCTATCAATGAGCAAACGTTGAGTTTTTTGCCTCGCTTATTGATCACTATTAGCGCGTTAATTGTTGGTGGCCACTGGTTCACTCAGGAGCTAATGGATTTTTTTACTCGGTTAGTGCTGCTTATCCCCGAAATTGCAGGTTAACAAGTGGAGTACCCGTTTTCAGTTGTCATTCAATGGTTGAGCGATTTTTTACTCCCTTTAGTACGAATTAGCTCCATGATTATGATAATGGCGGGTCTTGGCGCTAAAAATGTGCCAACACGTATAAAGCTGGGTTTATCAGTCGTCGTGACTCTGTTGGTTGTTCCTGTGCTTCCTCCTGCTACATTCACTAACCTGTTTTCGTTCGAAATGATTTTAGTAGTGATACAGCAAATGCTTATTGGAATCGCGATTGGCTTTGCCTCTACCTTACTCCTCAATACCTTTGTATTGGCAGGTCAAATACTTGCTATGCAAACCGGTTTGGGTTTTGCTTCTGTTATTGATCCCTCAAATGGGGCTAGCGTTCCGGCGGTTGGCCAGTTTTTTCTTATTTTAGCAACACTATTATTTTTTGTATTTAATGGCCATTTAATGATGATACAAATGGTTGTGCATAGTTTTGAAGTGCTGCCAATTGATGGTAATTGGTGGTCGGTAGACCACTATTGGGATATTGTAACTTGGGGCGGCTGGATGTTTACAACAGCTTTAGTGCTCTCACTTGCACCATTGACAGCAATGCTGGTTATTAATATTTCATTTGGCATTATGACACGTGCGGCGCCGCAGCTAAATATTTTTGCGATTGGTTTTCCATTCACGCTTGTAGCAGGGCTTGTCATTATTTGGGCAACATTAGGCAACTTTATTCTGCAGTTTGAATTTCAGTGGCTTAAAATGATCGAACTCATGTGTACCTTAGTTGGTTGCTCGCCTTAGGAGTGCGTTATGGCTGAAGATTCAGGTCAAGAAAAAACAGAAGAACCCACAGGGAAAAAAATAGAAGAGTCTAAAAAGAAAGGGCAGGTTGCTCGTTCTAAAGAACTAGGTACTATGTTTGTACTTATTTTTTCAGCTATTTCACTGTTAATGTACGGCCCTGAAATTGGTAAGGGTTTATACAATATTATGGGCAGAATGCTTAGCCTTAATCGAAATGAAACCTACGACACTACTAAAATGTTTGCGGTTTGGTCTAGTGTGGCTGATGCGCTTATTTTTCCTATGGCTATGTTTGTATTCATTATTTTGTTTGCAGGCATTATAGGCAACACTTTATTGGGTGGCTTTAATTTTAGTTGGCAAGCAGCCGCTCCCAAAGCAAGCAAAATGTCTCCGTTTAAAGGCTTTAAACGTATGTTTGGTCCGCAAGCAGCGGTAGAGCTCACTAAAGCTATTTTAAAGTTCTTAGTCGTTGCAAGCTTTGCTTTTTTTCTAATTAATACTTTTTTCGACGAAATTTTACACTTAAGCATTGAGTCTGCGCCTAACAATATTATTCATGCGCTCGAAATACTTTCGTGGATGTTTTTGGCATTATCATGCACATTGGTAATTATTGCGGCAATTGATGCGCCGTATCAAAGTCATACTCACCATAAGCAGTTAAAAATGACACTGCAAGAGGTAAAAGACGAGTACAAAAACTCTGAAGGTGATCCTCAAATAAAAGCGCGTATTAGGCAAACTCAAAGGCAAATGTCTCAAAAAAGAATGATGCAAGACGTGCCTGATGCCGATGTTGTGGTTACTAACCCAACGCATTATTCTGTCGCGCTTAAATACGACACCGAGCGAGCAGGTGCTCCTATAGTGCTTGCAAAAGGCGTAGATGAACTTGCTATGCAAATACGAAAGGTGGCAAATGGTAACGATGTACCGATTGTTGAGTCGCCCATGCTTACGCGAGCGCTCTATCATACCGCAGAAGTAGGTGAACAAATTCCTGATCAACTCTTTACTGCCGTTGCACAGGTTTTAGCTTATGTTTTTCAGTTAAAACGTTTCAATAAAGGTCGCGGAAAACGCCCGACAAAGCTCAATAAAAAGCTCCCCATCCCAGATGCTTACAGGTATTAATATCACTCCTTTATTAACTTGGAATAGTTATTGCTAATTCTACGTAGTGTCAATTTTTTGAAATTGTAGAATTATGAGTTTTAAAGCGGTATTACAACAACTTAACGCAGATAAAAAAGAATATGCAAAAGGCGTAGGTACGCCTTTGCTTGTGCTTGCAGCTTTGGGAATGGTCATTTTACCGTTACCGCCATTTTTACTTGATATCCTCTTTTCATTCAATATTGCTTTGGCGTTGGTGGTACTACTCGTAACGGTTTACACCATGAAACCGGTTGAGTTTGGTATGTTTCCGGCCGTGTTACTTATCGCTACAATTATGCGTTTAGCACTTAACGTAGCAAGTACACGTGTTGTACTACTTGAAGGACATAATGGTGGAGATGCCGCGGGGAAAGTGATAGAAGCCTTCGGGTCTGTTGTTATTGGCGGGAACTATGCTGTTGGCCTAGTGGTATTTTTAATTCTTATCATTATTAACTTTGTTGTAATTACCAAAGGTGCAGGGCGTATTTCTGAAGTATCGGCACGTTTTACACTTGATGCAATGCCAGGTAAACAAATGGCAATTGACGCCGATTTAAACGCAGGATTCATTAGTGCAGAGCAAGCGCGTGATCGCCGCGAAGAGGTTACTCGCGAAGCCGATTTTTATGGTTCAATGGATGGTGCAAGTAAGTTTGTAAAAGGTGATGCTATTGCTGGTATTGTCATTTTAATTATCAACATTGTTGGTGGTTTATTTGTTGGCATGATCCAGCACGATTTAAGTTTTGGCCAAGCTATGGAAGTTTACACACTGCTTACGATTGGTGATGGCCTAGTAGCTCAGCTTCCCTCACTGTTGCTATCGATTGGTACAGCGATTGTAGTAACACGTCAAAACGAGTCACTCAATATGGGCGACCAGTTTAAGAAACAACTTGGCAACGAGAAGTCATTATTTATAGCTTCTGGTATCTTAATTACCATGGGCTTAGTACCGGGCATGCCTCATTTAGCATTTTTAAGCCTAGGCGCATTATTAGGTTATTTAGCTTATTACACTCAACAAAGTAAACTAAAAGTCGCTGCAGCAGAGGCTGAAGCTGCTGCAAATGGAGCTGCTGGTACGGGTGTTGCCAATAAACAAGAACAAAAAGAACTGGGGTGGGATGATGTTCAGCAAGTCGATGTAATTGGATTAGAGGTAGGGTACAGGTTAATTCCTTTGGTTGATCAATCTCAAGGCGGAGAACTACTAAATCGTATTAAGGGAGTACGTAAAAAGCTTTCTCAAGAGCTGGGCTTTTTAGTTCCACCAGTACACATTCGCGATAACTTAGAGCTTGACCCTAATGCATACAGAATTACGCTTATGGGGGTATCTACAGGTGAAGGTGAACTCAAGCATGGTGATGAACTGGCGATAAACCCTGGTCAAGTATTTGGGCCAATTAAAGGGGTTGAAACTAAAGACCCTGCTTTTGGACTTGATGCGGTATGGATAAAACCAGATCAAAAAGACGAAGCACAATCGCTAGGTTATACCGTGGTAGATTCAGCCACGGTTGTGGCTACACATATTAGCCAGTTACTCACAAACAGCGCAGCACTGCTATTAGGCCACGAGGAAGTACAGAACTTATTAGACATGTTAGGTAAAAGTCACCCTCGCTTAGTTGAAGGTTTAGTTCCTGACGTATTACCATTAACTGTGATTGTAAAAGTACTACAAAACTTACTTAATGAAGGGGTTGCAATTCGCGACATGCGTTCAATTGTACAAACGCTTGTTGAGTATGGCCCGCGTAGTCAAGACCCCGATGTATTAACGGCTGCAGTGCGTATTTCATTACGCCGATTAATAGTTCAAGATGCTGTAGGTATGTCGTCAGAAATCCCTGTCATAACCTTGGCGCCTGAGTTGGAACAGATGTTGCATCAGTCACTACAAAATGCAGGCGACGAAGGTGCCGGTATAGAACCAGGACTTGCAGAGCGACTTCAAGTGTCACTAAACGAAGCGCATCAAAACCAAGAAATGTCCGGTGAACCTTCAATATTGCTAACGTCGGGAATGTTACGCACTGTGTTATCTCGTTTTGTTAAGTACACCATCCCGGGTTTAAGGGTGATGTCTTATCAAGAGGTACCAGATGAAAGACAGATCAAGATAGTCAGCTCTGTAGGCCAACAATAAGATTTTAAAGGGGTTGAATCATGAAAATAAAACGTTTTTTTGCTAAAGATATGCGCACAGTACTTAAAGAAGTTAAAGAAGAATTAGGTGTTGATGCGGTTATTATGTCAAATAAAAAGCTAGCTAACGGTGTCGAAATTGTAGCAGCAGTTGATTATGACAAAGCAGCCCCTAAAAAAGAGCAACCGCAAAGTGCGCCAGCACAAAGTTTTGCAAAGTCACAGCCAGTGCATAATTTTGTAAAACCAGAGCCACTTCGCGCTAAGCCAGAGCCACAAGCGAAAGTAGCTGATAGTCTTCAAGCATTATTAGAGCGCCAAGCTCCACGTCCTCGCTCTGCAGAACTGGCTTCTATGTTTTCGCAATCAGGTATTGATACTACAGACAACTACCAAGAGCCAGTGCAAGAGCAGCGTCCTCGACCTATATTTACCAATGAACGTCAAGCTTCAGCTCGTCCGCAAACACAAGCAGACAGCCTTGGGTTTGATGACCTAGAAAGTGATTTTGATGACCTTGATACCCCAGTGACCAACCGTCAAGAAACTAAACATAATGAAAGTGAGCAAATTTCGTCAATGCGTGACGAAATGAATGCCATTCGTCAGTTGTTAGAGCATCAAGTATCAGGGCTTATGCAACAAGACATGGCAAGGCGCGACCCTACTCGTGCATGCATGATTGATCGTTTAGTTGGTATGGGTATAGATAAAGATGTTGCAGAGCAAATGGCGTGCTTTGTACCTGACGATGTGTCTCGTCAGCAGGGTTGGAAAGCACTTTTAACAATGGTTGAAGATCAGATGCAGACAACCAATAACGAAATTTTACGTCAAGGCGGCGTATACGCTTTGGTTGGCCCAACTGGGGTTGGTAAAACAACCACAGTTGCTAAATTAGCTGCACTTGGTGCACAAAAGTACGGTGCAGACAAAGTCGCTTTAATCACAACCGACACATACAGAATTGGTGCTTATGAGCAACTTGCTACGTATGGTCGAATTATAGGCTGTGGCGTTAAGCAAGTTAAAGATGCTAATGAATTAGCTGAAGTTTTATATCATTTACGAAATAAACGACTAGTATTAATTGATACTGCGGGTATGAGCCAACGCGACTTACGTTTAACTGAGCAGCTTAATACTCTTATGCGTAACCAGCGCGTTGATATTCGTAGTTATTTAGTGCTCAGTGCAACATCGCAAATACACGTGTTGCAAGAAACCGTTAGACACTTTAAGAAAGTGCAGTTAAGTGGTTGTATATTCACCAAATTAGACGAATCTTTAAGTTTAGGTGAGATTATTAGTATTGCGATTCAAAATCGCCTTCCAATAGGGTATCTTACTAACGGTCAACGAGTACCAGAAGATATTCGAGTTGCAAATGCTGAAAAACTAGTTAAAAAGGCTGAGCAACTCTATTTAAAAAGAGCAAAAGCACAACATTCAAGGCACCAAGCAGTGGCGCCAAGCACAGTAGGGATGTATGATTAACACAGTATTAGATCAAGCAAGTGGCCTGCGCAAAATGAGTCAAAACAATAACAACGGCGTAAAAGTTATCGCTGTCACTGGCGGTAAAGGTGGAGTAGGAAAAACAAATGTTTCTCTTAATACTGCAATTGCATTAGGCCAGCAAGGTAACAGAGTATTGGTTCTTGATGCCGATTTAGGCTTAGCAAACTGTGACGTTATGCTAGGACTGCGTGTTGAACGTAACTTATCACATGTTTTATCTGGTGAATGCGAACTCGATGAAATTCTAGTTGAAGGCCCCGCAGGTATTAAAATTGTACCCGCAACGTCGGGCTCTCAAAGTATGGTTGAATTGTCGCCTTCAGAGCATGCGGGACTCATCAGAGCTTTTAGCGAATTAAATACAGAATTTGATATTTTAATTGTAGATACCGCTGCAGGTATTTCTGACATGGTGCTGAGTTTTTCTCGCGCAGCACAAGATGTCATGGTTGTTGTATGCGACGAGCCCACATCAATAACAGATGCCTACGCGCTGATAAAAGTATTGAGCCGTGAGCATGGTGTATATAAATTTAAAATTGTTGCAAATATGGTCCGCAGCATGCGTGAAGGGCAAGAGTTATTTGCAAAACTTTCCAAAGTAACCGATCGTTTTTTAGATGTATCAATGGACTTGGTTGCAACGGTTCCCTACGACGAAAATATGCGTAAGGCAACACGCCGTCAAAAAGTTATTGTAGAACTTTTTCCAAATTCGCCTGCGGCACTGGCGTTTCAAGCGCTAGCAACAAAAGCAGTTAAATGGCCAATACCTAACCAACCATCGGGTCATCTGGAGTTTTTCATAGAGAAACTAGTAAACGGCTAATTATGACAACATTGGTGAATAAAGTTATGGGATATCAATCAGCACAAAATTTAAATGTGATTGTTGAAAAACATGCATCACTCGTCAAAAAAGTGGCATGTCACCTTATAGCGCGTTTACCTGCCAGCGTTCAGCTGGACGATTTAATACAATCAGGCATGATTGGCCTGATTGAAGCATCTAAGAGCTTTGATGCAACCAAAGGCGCCAGCTTTGAAACGTTTGCAGGGATTCGTATTCGTGGGGCAATGCTTGACGAAATGCGACGTGGCGATTGGGCACCCCGTTCAGTGCATCGCAAAAGCCGTTTGGTGGCTGAAACAATTGCTTTTTTAGAAAAAAGCTTAAGCCGTGAGCCTACAGATATAGAAGTTGCTGAAAAACTTGAAATTTCGTTAAATGAGTACCATCATATCTTAAACGATGTAAATGCAAGTAAAGTACTAGGTATAGAAGACCTTGGTGTCGACGAGGATGTCATCAGTCCAGTTGATCAAGATTTAGCGCTAGACAAACCGTTTAATAACGTTAAAAATGAGCGGTTTAATGAGTCTTTATTAGGTGCGATAAAATCTTTGCCAGAACGAGATGCAATGGTGCTGTCTTTGTACTATAACGATGAAATGAATTTAAAAGAAATAGGGCATATACTCGATGTAAGCGAATCGCGTGTAAGTCAAATACATGGTCAGGCGATGATTAAGCTCAAAGCTAAAATCAATGACTGGATAAATTAGTAGTAAGTAAACAAGGTTAAGACCTCACTGGGGGATGTTTTGGATAAAAACATGAAAATTCTGGTTGTTGACGATTTTTCAACAATGAGACGTATTATTAAAAATCTGTTGCGTGACTTAGGTTTCACTAATGTTCAAGAAGCAGACGACGGGTCAACCGCTTTGCCAATGCTACAAAATCAAGTATTTGATTTTGTTGTTACCGATTGGAATATGCCAGGAATGCAGGGTATAGACCTACTAAGAGCAATACGTGCGGATGATAAGCTTAAACACATCCCGGTATTGATGGTAACGGCTGAAGCTAAAAAAGAACAAATTATAGCGGCAGCACAGGCAGGTGTTAATGGTTATATTGTTAAGCCATTTACTGCTGGAACACTCAAAACTAAATTAGAAAAAGTATTTGAACGTTTAGGCTAATGATAGGGGGAGAGGCTTATGTCAGCACTTGCTGCGCCTCAAATAACTTTAGAACAAGCTCGTCAGCTCGTTGTTTATCTAGAAAACGGTGAGCAAGACAAAGCCAATCAGTTAATTTTAGATACTGCTTCTAAGGAGCAATCTGAAATATTTGCTGAAGTTGGAAAGTTAACCCGTCAATTGCATGAAGCTTTAAAAAGCTTCGAGCTAGACACTCGCTTAACTGACTTAACTACCGATGCGATTCCAGATGCAAAAAAACGGCTTAATTATGTTATAGAAATGACAGAAAATGCCGCAAATAAAACAATGGATGCTGTTGAGGCTAGCCTACCAATTGCTCAGCAGTTGGCGGATGAGATATCTCATATCAAACCGACATGGGATCGCCTAATGAATCGAGAGATTGAGTTAGGAGAGTTTAAATCGTTATGCCACAGCATTGATAAGTTTATGAACAATTCTCATCATAAAACCGATGAGCTGCAAAGTTTGATGACAAATGTACTTATGGCGCAAGACTATCAAGATTTAACCGGGCAAGTTATTCGCCGGGTTATTGAGCTTGTTAGAGAAGTCGAAGAAAGCTTGATCCATCTTTTGACTGCCTTTGCTGATCAAAACGACGGTAAAGCCGAAAAAATAGAACAACAAAAAACAAATGAACCATTAGACGAACAAACTTTAGCAGGTCCAGAAGGCCCTATTATTGATAAAGAATCACGTAATGATGTTGTATCTGATCAAGATGAAGTCGATGATCTTTTATCAAGTTTGGGCTTCTAAGAGGAGAGTAACTGCATGTTTGAAGTCGATGAAGATATTTTACAAGACTTTCTTGTAGAGGCAGGAGAAATCCTAGAGCTTTTATCTGAACAGTTAGTTGAGCTGGAAAACAATCCAGAAGACACCGAATTACTCAATGCCATATTTAGAGGGTTTCACACTGTAAAAGGTGGTGCTGGGTTTTTAGCCATGACGGAGTTAGTTGACGCATGCCATGGTGCAGAAAATGTATTCGATTTACTCAGACAGGGTGTACGAACAGTTAACTCTGAGTTAATGGATGTGATTTTGCAGGCACTCGACACTATTAACGAGATGTTTGCTACCATTCAAAACCGCGATAAACCTGAGCCTGCCGATCCCGAATTACTTGAAGTTCTTCACAAACTGGGCTTGCCTCCAACAGAGGAAGAGCTTGCTGGTGAATCTCCAATTGATACGGCAGATGAGCCTCAACATGAAGCTGTAGAAACGCTTGCGGCAGAAGAAACTTCATCAGCAGATGAAGAAGACCCATTTGCCTTTGATGAGTTATTTAGCGGCGGTTCAGCTGCGCAAAGCGATGAAGAAACTCAAATAGATGAAATAACAGAAGATGAATTCGAAAACCTACTAGACGAGCTACACGGAAAAGGCCAAAGCCCAATAGCTGAAAGTTCGCCAAGTAGCAGTGATGTGAGTGGAGACATTACAGACGATGAGTTTGACAATCTACTCGATGAACTTCATGGTGTTGGAAGCTTTGGCGCTGTTGCCGCTAGTGAGCCTGTAAAAGAGCAACCAGCAAGTAATAATCCAGTAGAAAATACTGCAACGCCATCAACAAATACATCGGCAAGTAATACTAGCGATGATGAAATTAGTGATGATGAATTTGAGGCTTTACTAGATGAACTTCATGGCACCGGCGCCCCTAAATCAATAGAGAGTCCTGCAGCTTCAGAGTCTAAGCCAGCGCCAAAAGCCGCGGCTAAGGTAAGTGAGCCTGTTAAAAAGCCTGAACCTGTAAAAGCCGCTGCGCCAAAACCAGTGCAAAAACCTGCAGAAAAACCGGCAGCAAAAGCAGCGCCTGCTCCAACGCCTGCAGCTGTGAAAAAACCAGCTCCTCCTCAAGCAGAAACAACAGTCCGAGTTGACACAAAACGCCTAGATCAAATAATGAATATGGTGGGTGAGCTTGTACTCGTTCGTAACAGGTTGGTAAGTTTAGCAACAAACTCAGAAAGTGAAGCAATGGGTAAAGCCATTTCTAACTTAGATGTTGTGACAGCTGATATCCAAGGCGCAGTAATGCAAACGCGAATGCAGCCAATTAAAAAGGTATTTGGCCGCTTTCCTCGCGTTGTTCGTGACTTAGCACGAAGTTTAAATAAAGACATTAGCTTACAGCTTGTTGGTGAAGAAACTGATTTAGATAAAAACTTGGTTGAGGCACTTGCAGATCCACTTGTTCACTTAGTTAGAAACTCAGTTGACCACGGAATAGAGATGCCAGCAGCTCGTGAAGCAGCTGGCAAACCTAGAACGGGTAATGTAACGCTTTCAGCTTCGCAAGAAGGCGACCATATCTTGTTAACTATCAAAGATGATGGTGCGGGTATGGATGCTGAGAAGCTCAAAAAAATAGCAATCAGTAAAGGCGTTTTAGATCACGATCAAGCGAGTCGTTTATCGGATACCGAAGCGTACAATTTAATATTTGCACCAGGATTCTCTACTAAGGAAGAGATCTCTGATATTTCAGGGCGTGGTGTGGGTATGGATGTTGTAAAAACTAAAATAACTCAACTTAATGGCTCAGTAAGTATTCAGTCAGAGCTAGGTGTTGGTACAATTTTAGAAATTAAAGTACCGCTAACACTTGCCATATTACCTACCTTAATGGTTGTAGTTGGTGAGCAAACATTTGCACTACCATTGGCTGGTGTTAGTGAAATATTCCACTTAGATTTAACCAAAACAAATGTAGTTGATGGTCAACTAACGATCATTGTACGTAAAAAAGCAATACCGCTGTTTTACCTCGAGCATTGGTTAGTTAAAGGAGCAGATCGTACTCAACGCAAAGCTCAAGGCCATGTTGTTATTGTTCAAATAGGTACTCAGCAGGTTGGTTTTGTCGTTGACTCCTTGATAGGGCAAGAAGAAGTTGTAATAAAGCCTCTTGATGCACTTCTTCAAGGCACTCCAGGTATGGCAGGTGCAACTATTACGTCAGATGGTGGAATTGCACTTATTTTAGATGTTCCCAATATGTTAAAACACTACGCAGGCTAAATCATAAAGCAGGCACACAATTAAGTGTGCCTGCATAGAAATTTAATAAGAGAGCTAAATGGCCGTAAAAGTTTTAGTTGTTGACGATTCAAGCTTTTTTCGTCGTAGAGTAAGCGAAATTCTTGAGCAAGACAGCGACATACAAGTAATTGGATTTGCCATAAATGGCAGAGAAGCTGTTGAAAAAACGGCCCAACTGCGTCCTGATATGATCACAATGGATGTAGAAATGCCAGTGCTTGATGGTATTAGCGCGGTTAAAGAAATAATGGCCAGCAATCCTACACCAATTTTAATGTTTTCTTCTTTGACCCGTGCTGGCGCAACAGCCACACTCGATGCTCTTGATGCGGGGGCGATGGACTTTTTGCCTAAAAAGTTTGAAGACATAGCACGTAATAATGAAGATGCCATAAAGCTTCTCCAAGCTAAAGTTAAAGAAATTGGCAATAGACGCATTCCCAGAACTTTTAAGCCAGCGTCGTATTCTAAACCCGCAACGCGTGCGGTACCTCAAAGAACTAGCACTTCTTCCATCAGGCAACCTGATAGAAGTTTTCAGCGTTCAGCCCCTGAACCATCATTAACCAAAACACAGAGCTCCCTTCCTTCTCGTGCCAGTGGAAAGCAATATAGATTAGTCGCTATTGGTACGTCTACAGGTGGCCCCGTTGCTTTACAAAATGTGCTTACGCAATTACCAGCTAATTTCCCGCATCCTATTTTACTCATTCAGCATATGCCAGCTGCTTTTACACCGGCATTTGCAGCTCGCTTAAATGGTTTGTGCAAAATAAAAGTAAAAGAGGCACAACAAGGTGACCGGTTAGACCCAGGAACCGCTTATTTGGCGCCTGGCGGTCAACAAATGATGGTTGAAGGACGAGGTGGTTCAAAAACATTGCGTGTTTTTGAAGATAATAGCGAGCGAATTACTTATAAGCCTAGCGTCGATGTAACGTTTGCAAGTGTAGCTAAGGCTTTTCAAGGCGATGTATTAGCAATTATTTTAACTGGCATGGGCGCCGATGGTCGAGATGGTGCGAGAATGTTAAAACAAACTGGGGCTACTATTTGGGCACAAGACGAAAAAAGCTGTGTTGTTTATGGTATGCCACAAGCTGTTGCTAATGCGGGACTTTCAAGTGAGAGTTTAGCGCTGGATGATATTGCAACGCGGATAAAAAGTGAAACCGGTTGTGGATAAGCTCTCCGTACTTGGGTTAATAGTTGCACTAAGTGCTATAGCAATTGGCTATCATTTAGAAGGTGGTGTGATTGCAGCGCTTTTTAATGGTCCGGCGCTCATTATTGTACTAGGTGGTACTTTAGGTGCTGTCATGCTTCAAACATCTGGCAGTACTTTTAAAAAAATGCTTAGAATGAGTCACTGGGTATTTGTTATGCCAAGCTATGATATTGATGATGCGATTGAACAGGTTAAACGTTGGTCGCATAAAGCGAGACAAGAGGGCTATTTAGCACTAGAAGATGAGGCATTAACGCATTCAGATGTTTATGCCGCAAAGGGGCTCAGCCTATTAGTTGATGGTGGTTCAGGACAAAAACTCAGAGATACACTTGAGATAGACTTATTGTTAGAACGTGAACGCTTACTAGAAGCGGCTCGGGTTTACGAAGCAATGGGCGGCTATAGTCCTACCATTGGTATTTTAGGGGCCGTGCTTGGACTTATTCAAGCAATGTCTTTTATTACTGACCCCCAATTACTAGGTGCTGGAGTTGCTACTGCTTTTATTGCGACGATATACGGCGTGGGGTTGGCTAATTTATTATTTTTACCCATGGCAAATAAGCTTAAGCAACGTGTAGAAGAAAAGATGCTTTACCACGAAATGCTTGCTGAAGGTATCATTGCAATTAGCGATGGCCAAAGCCCTATGAATATAGAGTTAAAGCTTGAAGCTTACCGTGTTGAGCGGCCAAACCTAGTGGACGCATAAAATGATGCGTCGACGTTTGGGTCGCTCGGCCCAAAAAAGTCAGCACACAGAACGCTGGTTGGTGTCGTATGCTGACTACATGACCATCATGTTTGCTTTTTTTGTTGTAATGTATGCTATTGCAATAAACAAAGAGGAAAACTTTCAAATTCTATCGGATTCTTTAGAGCAAGTGTTTGATAAATCAGCACGTGTTTATTCTCAGCAAGGGACGGGGGTAGATGGTACCGGAATACTCACCGATAGAGTCACTCCTGAGAAAGAGTTACTGTATGGTGAAAGTATAAACAAAGAAGAGCAAGGCCCCGAGTTACTCGATGGCCAAAGTGATACGAGCAATATCCAGCAAAAGTATTTAGGAAAACCGCTCGATAGTTTATTAACAAAACTTCAATCTGCGCTTATTGACGAGATTCGTGATGGTGAGGCTAGCCTAGAATTACATCAAGATTGGCTGATTATCGAACTAAGTTCAGGTATGTTGTTTTCTAGCGGTAGTGCTGTTGCACATTCTCGAGCAAAACAAGTTGTTAAAATTGTTAAAGATATTATTGAACCGGTAGATAACTATATACGGGTTCGCGGTTATACAGATGATGAAACTATTCGAAATGAAATATTTAGCTCTAATTGGGAATTATCTGTAGCTCGGGCGACTTCTGTTTTAGTTGAGCTTGAATCATTAGGAATAAATTCAGCCAGAATGGCCATTGAAGGGTATGGACAATATTCACCTTTTGCTGAAAATAATACAGAAGAGGGGCGCGCTGAAAATCGCAAAGTGGTTATAGCTTTATCTAAATATGGATTGCCTAATGAAGCAAATACACTGGCTGAAGAACAAGCAGCTGAGATTAAAGAGCCAGAGCCAGAAGTAGAGTTGCCGTCAGACGATGACACAATAAAAATTATTCGTTTACCACATGGTGGCATACGTATTACTACACGTAATGAAAAGTAACTGGGATGTAATGTGAAGATTTGGACTGTAGCAAACCAAAAAGGGGGGGTTGGTAAAACAACTACTGCGGTCAGTCTTGCTGGGATTTTAGCACTACAAGGTAAGCGAGTTTTACTCATTGATACTGACCCGCATGCTTCTTTGACCTATTATTTTGGTATTGATTCAGAAGATTTAGAAGTCAGTGTTTACGATATTTTTGCTCGTGGAACCAGTATGCAGAGCGAGGAAATACTTCAAGCATTGTGTCCTTCTACACTTGAAAACTTGGATATTTTGCCGGCTACTATGGCTATTGCTACGCTTGATAGGAGTATGGGCAATAAAACAGGCATGGGGTTAATATTGAAAAAGTCGCTTGCAAAAATAAGCGAACATTACGACTATGCTATTTTAGATTGTCCACCTGTTTTGGGTGTATTGATGGTTAACGCATTAGCTGCCAGTGAGCGAATTTTAGTGCCTGTACAAACAGAGTTTCTTGCACTTAAAGGCCTTGATAGGATGATGCGCACAATGGAATTAATGCAGAGCTCACAGGCGAAAAGTTATGAATATACTATAATACCTACAATGTACGATAAACGTACAAAGGCATCGCTTGAGGCTTATAAAACTTTACAAGAAACGTACGGTGATAAAGTTTGGCCTGGTGTTATTCCCGTTGATACAAAATTAAGAGACGCAAGTTTGGCTCAAAAGGTACCAATAGAATTTTGCCCTCGTTCTCGTGGTGTATTTGCTTATAAAGCATTATTAGAATATTTAATTGAACAAGGTTAATGAATGAGTAAGCAATTATTTGCTAATGAAAAAGTAATGACTCAGTATTTAGGTGCCTTGCTTTGTGAAGAGGAGCTTGCGAGTGATTTAGAGCCCGTAGCAAAGCTTTTAGAAAATATACCGGATGATTCACATGATGTAACTGCGGACCCTAAACTTAAAAAACCGGATGTTGAAGTAAAAACAGAATTAAGCACTCAATTACCTGTAGTAAAAAATAAGCAAGACGTTAAAGAGACAAAAACGGTTGTTGAAGATAATATTGATTCGCCAAAAGAGGTAACAAGTACAAGTGTTGATTTAGCTGAAGAGGCAAAGCCAAAGCTCTCAAATAACAGTGAATCAGATTACTTTGATGGCGAATTTCAAGCATTATTTTTCGAAGTTGCAGGGCTTACGTTGGCTGTGCCACTCAAAGCTTTAGGCGGTATACACCAATTAGGTGAAGTAAATCACCTGTTTGGTAAGCCAAAATGGTTTAAAGGCGTTATGCTAAACCGAGATGAAAAATTAAATGTTGTTGATACTGCGCGATGGGTAATGCCAGAAAAATACGACGAAAAACTTGAAGCATCATTAGACTATCAATATTTAATCACCTTGGGTGATAGCCAGTGGGGATTATTAGCAGAAAAGTTAATAAATAACATTACATTGACAAAAGAAGATGTAAAATGGCGTACCGATCAAAGTAAGCGCCCATGGCTTGCTGGGGTTATTAAAGAAAAAATGTGTGCTTTAATAGATGTAGATAATTTAAATACATTATTAGAAGAAGGCTTAGATAGCCGTCAGTAGTAATGACCATTATGGGGTAACAGCATGAACCAAGAGAAATTACTGTCAGCAAATAAAAATGCGGATAATAATGATGAAATATTACAATGGGTTACATTCAAGTTAGAAGAGGAAACCTACGGTGTAAACGTAATGCAGGTGCAAGAAATACTGCGTTACACTGAAATTGCTCCTGTACCCGGTGCACCTTCTTATGTAATAGGCATTATTAACTTGCGTGGTAACGTGGTAACCGTTATTGATACACGCGCTCGATTTGGTTTGTCGGCAGCCGATGCTACTGATAACTCGCGTATTTTAATTATTGAAGCAGAAGAGCAAGTTATTGGTATTCTAGCCGATAGCGTATCTGAAGTTGTTTATCTGCGTAGCTCTGAGATTGACAGTGCACCAAATGTAGGTACGGAAGAAAGTGCTAAATTTATACAAGGTGTGTGTAATCGAGATAACGAGCTTCTTATATTGGTTGATCTAAATAAATTACTTAGTGATGATGAATGGGACGAGTTAAGCGATTTATAAGCTTTACCAGATAAACTATGCTGTTACTTAGTATTGCTATAAGCGCGTTAGCGATAGGATTAATATCGTTAACGCTTACTATGGCACTTAAAAATAAACACACCAGTGATGCAGGTGATTTGCATCAAAAGCTTAAAGAGTGTGCAGAGCAGATTCATATTCTCAGAAGCGAAGCTGCAGAGCTAAGAACAGGTTTACTTAGTATAGGTAAGCGAGTTCTTGAAGTTGAACAACAAAACCAAGATTTGATACATCAGCAGTCAGCTCAAAAGTACGATGATCCCGATGCTAAGATTTATTCTCGTGCTGTAAAAATGGTTGAATTGGGAGCTGACTTAGACGAGGTGATACGCGAGTGCGAGTTACCCAGAGCGGAAGCTGAGTTACTGTTTTCATTACACAAAAAAAAAGGCGCTTAGCGCCTTTTTTGCACACATAACACAACACTTTAATATTAAAAGCTATACTTTACACCAAACATAGCAACCACAGGATCAAGTTCTACAGTTGATGTTAATGCCTTTGAACCATTAGCATATACTGTTGCATCTGTATCGATATCCATCACAGAAACCATAGCGTGTAGTCCCCAATTATCATCAATTTTGTAATTAGCGCCTACTTGTACTAACAAGCCAAAAGAATCATCAAGCTCAACTTCTACATCGTCCGTACCAAGTGTTGCTTTAAGTGCTTGTGAAGGTTGTTCGTCAAAAAAGGTTGTATAGTTTACGCCAACACCTATGAATGGTCTAAGCTGATAGCTTGTATCTAAAAAGTGGTATTGTGCTACCAGTGAAGGTGGAAGATGTTTAATATTGGCAATTTTATTACCAGCTAAGCCACCTGTTCCATTCACATCGTGAGAAAACGGTGTTGCAGCAATTAATTCTAATACCCATGTATCATTAAAAGCATAATCTATCGTAATACCCAACTGGGTATTTGAGTCACCTTTTAGGCCCAATGAAGGAGCTTCGTTAATTGCTGATCCGCTATTGTCTGGGTTTACATTAATAGCACCTACATTAACGCTGAAGTCTGCGTTTGCAGCCGGAGAGAGTGCTAATAAAGAGGTGAATATTGCAATGCTAATTTTAGTTTTCATGTTGTTCTCCAAGAACTACTTTTTGATTGGCGCTATTATTGCGTTTAACAAATATGAAAAACCTGTGCTAGATCAAAGTTTCAGAAATGATTGAACATTGAAAAGTGTTTTATTGATTTAGATTAATTTTAACGCTGTTTTGTAACTGCAATGATTGACAATTTTTGCAATTAATAATCATCAGAATGTATAAATGCTGACATCTCTTAGTCATACTCTCACTATTTAATAATGCCTTACTTAGTAATAAAGGTGTTAAAAATGTCTTTAGTGGTTTCACAACAAGCAATTATATCTCATAGGTTAAACGCCGAATTAATAAAACAACTACAAACGCTTATCCAATTTAAATCAGTGACGCCAAATCAAGCTGGCGCAATAGATTGGCTAGTTGAGCAGTTATACGAGCTAGGTTTTTGCTGTGAAAAGTTTACGAGTAATGGTGTCACTAACCTAATTGCACGTATTAAATTCAAAGAAGGACCTTGTATCGCCTTTTCAGGGCACATTGATGTGGTGCCCGCAGACAATGATGATTGGCTAAGCCCTCCGTTTGATGGAAAAATAATTAATGGGGTAATTTACGGAAGAGGTGCTGCTGATATGAAAGGAGGTGTGGCAGCGATGCTAAGTGCCACAAAAAAATTAATAAATAACACATCATCAAAAGCGGGAACTTTTTATTGGCTCATTACCTCTGATGAAGAGGGAGAAGCTGAGTTTGGTTCTGCGCAAATAGCTAATAAGCTTTCCTCAAATGGGGTTGTTTTGGATGGGTGTATTGTAGGCGAGCCTACAAGTTCTTCACATGTTGGTGATATAATTAAGAACGGCCGTCGTGGTGCGCTTTCGGCTCGTATTTTGGTAAAGGGCAAAGCAGGTCATGTAGCTTATCCTCAAAATACCATTAATGCCGCACACATTAGTACAAAAATAGTCAGCAAATTGAGTGAGCAAGCGTGGCATTTAGATGACGCAGGCTCAAAAACCACACTGCAAGTCACAGGCATAAATACTGATAATGTGGTTGATAATTTAGTTCCCAGTCATTGCGAAATCACATTTAATATTCGCTATAGCCATCGGTACAACAGTAAAGAAATCAAATCAATATTGATTAATTCGTTGGATGAATTTTCACATTGCACAACGATTAACTGGGAACGACCATGTGAACCATATTATACCCACACTGAGAATACTTGGAGTTTAATTTCTTGTGTTGAACAAGCCATATATAGTCAAACCGGAAACTACCCTCTTCTAAGCACCAGCGGAGGAACATCTGATGGGCGTTTTTTTGCTAACAGCCACACTCAAGTGATTGAGTGTGGGCTAAAAAACAAAACAATTCATCAAATTAATGAGCATGTATCTATTGATGACTTAATTAAAGTTGAGGCTATTTATTATGATTTACTATCACGTATTTTTATAAATGACAGTAATTTTAAATGAGCTCGCTTTTTAACAGCAGGTAGGTAGCACCGAGGGTCACCTCGCCTTGATTAGCTTAAATATCGTTTGGCTTTATTTTCTTTTACACTTTTTAAGTCCACTAATACTAAACCGTCAATACAATTGTTAAAGTCGGGATCTATACTAAAACTTAAAAATTTCACTCCGCCAGGTTTGCATAGCTCGGTGTATTGTTTAAATAGCGTAGGTACTTGCGCGCCCATATTAGCAAGAACATGTTTTAGCTCAACAAAGTCCTCTTTTACATCGTTTTTGCAAAAAATAATATCACACTGTGCGAGCTGTTGTTCACTGGGTTTAAATTCGTTATTAGGAGTGGCAAGTATTCCATCTGCTTTATAATAATGTTGGTAGTAATGCACTAACATAGCTTTTGCCGGATCAGCGAGAGTGTTAGGTACGCTAACAGCACCAAATAAATAGCGATATTGAGGATAGCTTTTAATAAAAGCACCAATACCGTACCATAAATAATCTAGACTTTTACGGCCCCAATACTTTGGTTGAACAAAACTACGACCAAGCTCGATTCCTTGATCCAAGTAGGGTTCCATGGCATCGGTGTATGTAAACAGGCTATCGGTATATAGTCCTTTACGGCCATGCCTATCAATTATTTCTTTAGCACATGCTAATCTATAGGCACCAGCTAACTCTAACTGTGTTGGATCCCAAAGCACGAGGTGTTGATAATCCATATCGTATTTATCTATATCGCGGCGTTTACCGCTGCCTTCACCGACGGCTCTAAACGCTATTTCTCTCAACCTGCCCAGTTCTCTAAAAATAGGTGAGCTACCTGTATATTGATATAGATGAATATGCATTCCATCTTGTGTTTTCCCCAGAAGCTGGCACGCCTCTATCGCTTTTTTCAGCTCTTTTCTGCATTCTGGAACAGCAATCGGTGTTTGTGTTTTTAGTGGTAACGGCTTTTTGCTTGTGAGGCGGTACAGTTGTTTTCTAATTAAGTTAACAACCTCTTTGTCTTTCAAGTTTTCTATTAGGTATGACGCAGGAGGAATAGACGCACCAATTTCAAACTCTAACGATTTTTGGCGTTGTTTAAACATTTCTTTTACTAATAATAAGCTAGCCAATGGTTTATAAATTATTGAAGTACCATAAAATAACGGGCTGTTCTTAGCTTTAATATAAATGGGTAATATAGGACAATTCGCTTTTTTTGCCATACGTAAAAAACCGCTGTTCCATTTACAATCTTTGATACCTGTAGGGCTCAGCCGTGATACTTCACCAGCGGGAAATATCAATAATACCCCCTCATTTTTTAAATGCTGGTGAATATTATAAAGCTCTTGTTTTTTACTTGTGCCAGATAAGTTATTTACAGGTAAAAGTAAGTCGTGCATTGGAGTCACCGACATGAGCATACGGTTAGCAACAACCTTTAAATCTTTTCTTACGCTTGAGATCACTTTAATTAATGCAAGCGCATCTAAAGAGCCTATAGGGTGGTTTGCAACAATAATTAATTTACCTTCGCTAGGAATATGCTCTATTTGCTTTGGCTTGTAACGTGTATCAAAGTTAAGCTCATCGAGAACTTGTTCAACAAATTCTAGCCCTTGTAAATGAGGGTAGGTGTCGGCAAAGGCCACAAACTCTTGTTCATGTAGTAAATAGCCTAATCCCTTTTTTACTAGGCTTTTTACTTTTGGTGAGCTTTCTAATTGTGGTAAGTTTGCTGCAATTACTTTATCAACACTGATCATACAAGCCTCTTTTTAATTTAGCACGACTGCCATATCTGTAGAGTAAAAAAAGGGTGTGACAGTTATTTTGCAGTTGTGTGACCTTTTAAAGTGTAAAGGGTGCCAAGTGTTGATTAGTCAGTATGGATTTTATAAAAACTTATTTGGAAGTAACTATGTCGGTATTAGTAGCAATTACAGGTCGAGATAACACAAAGTTAATAGCGCAATTACAAGCCCGATTACCCTCTACAAAAATACAGCAGTGGCCAGATTGCAATAACCTAGAAACTATTGATTTTGTATTAGCATGGAAAGCACCGCATGATATGTGGGCAAAGTTGCCAAACCTTAAAGCGGTATCGTCATTTGGTGCGGGTGTAGACAGTATTGATTTAAATTTGCTTGGTGATGACGTAGATGTGGTGCGTATAGTTGATGAAAAATTGGCACAAGATATGACCGAATATGTGCTTACGCATGTTTTAGCGCAAAAATTGCGATTAAAAGAATACTTTATTAAGCAAACACAGCAGCAATGGAAACCTAAACGCGCTTATGAACAAAATAAGGTAGGAATTTTGGGTTTTGGGGAGCTAGGCAAAGTATGTGCGAAACGACTTATTGCCAATAACTTTACTGTAAATGCTTGGGCTCATACACATAAAACCAGTAATACAGTTAATTTATTTTATGGCGAACAAGGGCTTCAAAATATGCTTAGCAACATTGATTATCTAGTCTGTTTGTTGCCATTAACCAAAAAAACGAAAGGTATTATCAATAAAAGTACAATTAGTATGCTTCCTAATCATGCTGTTATTATTAATGTTGCACGAGGAGAGCATGTTATAGAAGCGGATTTACTTAAAGCCTTAGAAGAGAATTCGCTTCGGGCTGCAGTCATTGACGTGTTTGAACACGAACCTCTTAGTGAAGAGCACCCTTATTGGCAGCATGATAAAATAACCCTTACACCGCATTGTGCTGCATTATCAGATATAAACAGTGTTTCAGCACAAATAGCAGAAAACGTTGAACGCTTGCAGCAAGGTATTACTTTAAATAATCGAATAGATAGAACGAAAGGATATTGATAAATTTAAAGAAACAGCTTGTTAACATATGTAATTTTTATTAATGTTGTATATGTTCTCAACAATAAAAATATAAAGAGGGTGAAATGAAAACAAATCAGGGTGGTGCTAGATTAAGCTTAATTATAATTTCTATAATAATATTAGGCGTATCTGCTTGGTTTAATCAGCCAACTATTTTATAGAATGGCACCACAGCAAGTTTAGCGCTTGCTGTGGATTTCTCTATTTTCGTGTTTTTTATCGGCACTTTTTTTGAGTAAAACATAAGTCGCACCACTCCCTCCATGATGCCTCTGTGCAGTATGATATGCCAAAACCGCCGGTAAT
Source organism: Pseudoalteromonas sp. 10-33 (assembly GCF_001469195.1). Lineage (NCBI taxonomy): Bacteria > Pseudomonadati > Pseudomonadota > Gammaproteobacteria > Alteromonadales > Pseudoalteromonadaceae > Pseudoalteromonas > Pseudoalteromonas sp. 10-33. The sequence continues at coordinate 687,313 of NZ_LOFI01000001.1, forward strand.
TCAGGTAGCCATTTATTTACAAAACTTTTTAGTATTCCTGGTTTAGTTTTATTTTTAATTCCTACACCATGCCTAATAAGCACCACGCGTACATTTTGCTGCTGACAGTCATTAATAAAATTAAAGAGCGTATTGCGTGCGTTTTTAAGTAGCTGGCCATGAAGGTCTAAGGTCGCATCAACTTGATACTTTGCTAAACGTAAGTTTTTAAATACAGGGCCTTGTACTCCGTCTTTTTTAAAACTTAATATAGCAAATGGCTCAACAAGCTCTACAGACTCTGTACTTAAGTAGTTTTCATCTGTTGATAGAGTATTTTCAGCCGCTTGTCGCTTTTGTTGTTGCGCAAGTGAAGAATGAGGGCTGCTTGATAACGGTTTAATAGTATCACTGCTAATAGGGGTCACATCTTCCATAGAAGATAAAAACAAATCAAAATCAGATAAGGACATACCGAAATCTCAAAATAATGTAGTACGAGGTCAATATTATCTTAGTTCACCTAATTACCCAACCATTTTGATTTATACAATAAAAAAAGCCCAGCAATGCTGGGCTATAAAATATTCTAGGGGAAATTGTTAGCTCTGAGTTACATTAAGTTGCCCAAATGTATAAACCTTAAACAGATAAAATGTATTGATCAATACTAAACTCATATTTGAAATAACACTCGACGACATAAGATCTAAGCTAAATGATAAAAATAACAGGCCACATGCACTTATGGCGGCTACGCGCAGTAATGTTATGTGGTTAATAAAGAATGCACCTAAACCTAGTGCAAGTAGTATCGTGTTTAAAAGCCAATCTAGCTCGTTTAGCATGGTCGTTTCAATAGTTCAGTTGTTGAAAAAAGGAGCGCCATTATGGTGATCTTTTGCGCACCTTTCAACCAAGTAATTTTACATTTTTCAGATTAGTTTTATTAATGCTAAAAGTAACTTTTAATCGCTGAAATGAGACCGTCGTCGGCAATAACTTGATACTTTTGGCAGCTCTGAGGATTCTGTAAATCACTACATAAATAGAGAGATTTACGCTTATCGTCAAACTTAGGATGTAAATGCGAGTCAACAAGCGTTGCACCGTATCCAAATACACCAGGCCAATAAATACTTTTGCTAACCATCCCTAATTTTTTATAGGTGAGTAAAGTTGGTTTTGGAAAAGCTATAATGATAACTGCAATAATAGCGAGCGTTATTAACAGCCCTTTTTTAGGTTTAGGGTTTTGGCTATTTAACTCTGTATCAATAGTGTGTTGTTTAGTTTGTGCCTGCCTTTGAGAAGTTGCCCGAGTTTTATTTTTTTGTGTTGTATTTTTTCTTGCCGGTGTTTTACCTAGCAAGGATTGTTTTTTTGGTGTTTTTGACATAAAGCAGATCTGGCCTTTTTTACATAGGTCTTTATAATTCAAATAGTAAATTTATATACTAAGCTAATTATTATAATAACGTAAAGTTAGCTTATAGCCTATGAGGAATGAAGATGGACACGCAGCTATCAATTTTAATAGTGGATGACGTTAGCACGGTGCGTAGTTTTTTGAGCCAAACGCTCATGCATCTAGGGATAGACAATGTAAAGGAAGCATCTACTGCCTCACAGTGTATTAGTGAATGCCAAGCAGCAAAATACAGTATGATTTTTTTGGATATTGAGTTACCGGATGGAGACGGAAAAGAATTAATTGCACAAATCAACGAGATGAGTCCAGAAACGAATGTAATTATGGTGTCTGCGCATTCAGCTGTTGAAAATGTAAAAGATGCCATAGATAAAGGCGCTAAAGGGTTTATCGTAAAACCGTTTACACCTAAAAAAATAGCAGCCATGCTTAAAAAGTTTTATCCAGATTTAGAAATTATGTAGTCCAAAAACTTTTAAGTAAAAAAAAACCGGCAAAAGCCGGTTTTTTATATTCTAACAAAAACAAATTATAGCGCTTTGATCTTAGCTGCTAAACGGCTCTTATGACGAGCTGCTTTGTTTTTGTGGATTAGACCCTTAGTTGCGTAACGGTCTAGGATAGGTGTAGCAACAGAAAAAGCTTGCTGTGCAGCTTCTTTATCGCCAGCTTCAATAGCAACAACTACTTTTTTGAAGTAAGTGCGCATCATTGAGCGACGGCTTGCGTTGTGCTGACGGTTCTTTTCGCTAGTGATAGCGCGTTTTTTTGCAGACTTGATGTTAGCCAAGGTTTGCTCCTAACAATCTTAAAATAAAGCTTAAATTAAAGGCCGTGGAATATGCCTGTTTCTATCATGAATGTCAATTAAATTTAACTATTCAAGAAAAACTGCTCCTTATAACGAACATTAATTTGCCGCTTTAGCAGTTAATGACGCTATTGTAACAAAGCACAGACCCCCAGCCTAGTGCTTTAAAGCGATTTATAAAAAAGACTGTGGCATAATCGCGTATCTTAGGGATTTTTAAGTAGGTTTAAGGTGTCAAAAGGTTTATTTCGCTCCGGTATGATTGTTAGTTGTATGACTATGATCTCGCGTATTTTAGGGCTCGTAAGAGATGCCGTTGTTGCCAATTTACTTGGCGCAAGTGCTGCGGCTGACGTATTTTTATTTGCTAACCGAATTCCTAACTTTTTACGTCGCTTATTTGCAGAAGGCGCTTTTGCACAGGCATTCGTACCCGTTTTAAGTGAAATAAAAGAGCAACAAGGTGATGATAAAGTTAGGCTCTTTGTTGCCCAAGCTGCAGGTACGCTGGGCACTATTTTATTGTTAGTGACTATTTTTGGTGTAGTGGCTTCGCCGGTTATTGCCGCTTTATTTGGTACCGGCTGGTTTATTGATTGGTGGCAAGGCGGCCCCAATGCAGAAAAGTTTGAGCTGGCCAGTTCGTTATTAAAATTTACCTTTCCGTATTTGTTGTTTGTAAGTTTAGTCGCGCTGAGCGGTGCGGTAATGAATGTTTACAACCGTTTTGCCGTTGCCGCATTTACTCCTGTGTTACTCAATATATCAATAATCACCTGTGCAATTTTTTTACATGATAAGTTTAGTGTTGGTGCATATGCCCTCGCTATAGGTGTATTTGTCGGTGGCATTGTTCAGTTGTTATTTCAATTACCTTTTTTATTCCGCGCTAAAATGTTGGCTCGCCCGCGTTGGGCTTGGCATGACGAAAACGTCAAAAAAGTGCGTAAGCTTATGCTGCCTGCATTGTTTGGCGTATCGATAAGCCAAATTAATTTATTACTAGATACTATGATTGCCTCGTTACTGATGACAGGCTCTATAGCATGGCTTTATTACTCAGACAGGCTAATAGAGTTTCCGCTTGGTTTGTTTGGAATAGGTATTGCGACGGTTATTTTACCCGCACTCTCTAAATTGCACAGCAGTAAAAAATTGAGCGATTTTCAGCATACGTTAGATTGGGGAGTTCGCTTTGTAATATTTTTAGGTATACCAGCAATGGTTGGCTTAATGATAATAAGCCCACTTATAATTACGGTCCTATTCGATCATGGTGCCTTTAAAGAGGACAGTGTTGATCATGTAAAAGCGGTAAGTTTAGGTGTTGTAGCTTACTCTGTTGGGTTAGTTAGTTTTATGTTGATTAAAGTGCTCGCGCCTGGGTTTTATTCACGTCAAGATACTAAAACGCCCGTACGCATTGGTATTATAACCCTTGTGCTAAATATGGTATTTAATATTATGTTAGCCCCTTTTATAGGTTACTTAGGGTTAGCACTCGCTACATCAATGTCAGCCAGTTGTAATGCATTTTTACTTTATAGGCAGCTAAAAAAAGAAAATGTTTATCAGTTTTCTTCTATGAGTTTGCGTTTCACTATAAAGTGCATCGTTGCAAGTTTAGTCATGGGCTGTGTTACATGGTATGTAAGTAGTTACTATTTCTGGGCCTCGTGGGCTTTCGCACAACAAGTTATATTATTAATTGCCCTTGTTGTATTAGCAGGAGTTAGCTATTTTTCAATGCTCTTTTTAATGGGTGTAAGACTAAATACGATAAAAAGTGTAGCAATTACTGAATCAAACTAAAAAAAAGATTATAATCGGCAGCCTTGTGGCTTTTCCTTGATATAAGTCGTGATAATACTTGCTGAAAAAAGGCTTTAGGTGGCATGGAGTTAATTAGAGGTATACACAATATTCGCCCACACCATTTTGGGTGTGTGTTAACTATTGGTAATTTTGACGGCGTTCACTTAGGTCATGCGCAAGTATTAAAAGGCTTGTTAGCTGACGCAAAAGCACACAATTTACCCAGTACGGTGTTGTTGTTTGAGCCTCAACCTCAAGAGTTTTTTGCAAAAAATAATGCCCCAGCAAGGTTAACTCGCTTACGCGACAAGTTACGTTTATTAAGTGATTTAGGCATTGAACGTGTAATTTGTATTAGCTTTAACCAGCGGTTTGCAAATATGCATGCAGAACAGTTTGTAAACGAGATATTAATAAAAAAACTCGGTGTTAAAGCGTTAACGGTGGGTGACGACTTTAGATTTGGCCAACAACGTAAAGGTAATTTTAATTTACTTGTAAATATGGGCAAACAAGCAGGCATGGATGTACAAAGCACTGCGAGTTTTCATCAGTTAAATGCTAGAGTAAGTAGCACGTTAATACGTGAGGCATTGGCATGTGGCAACTTAGCCGATGCAAAAGTGATGCTTGGTCATAATTATGCGATTTCTGGGCGTGTTATACACGGTTGGAAACGAGGCCGTGAACTTGGCTTTAGAACTGCAAATATAGCGCTAAAGCGCCAAGTTTGCCCCGTGAATGGGGTATTTGCTGTGCAAGCGACTATTGCAGGGAAACAGGTTTTTGGGGTTGCTAATATAGGCAACAAACCCACATTTAATGGGACACGTGCACTTCTGGAAGTTCATCTTTTTGACTTTGCACAAGACATTTACGGACAATTTATGCACGTTGAGTTGATACAAAAACTCCGCGATGAAAAAAAATTCGAGACATTAACACAATTAACGGCGCAAATAGCAACAGACGTTGCCGCCGCTAAACAGTGTTTTGGTTTAAATCAGGTAGCCGATAGAGACGGAATGTAGGATAAATGAGCGACTATAAACATACTTTGAACTTACCGGAAACACCGTTTCCAATGCGTGGCAATTTGGCACAACGTGAACCAAAAATGCTAAAAGCATGGTATGAAGACGACCTATATGGTCAAATCCGCAGCGCTAAAAAGGGTAAAAAAACCTTTATTTTGCATGACGGTCCGCCATATGCAAATGGCGACATTCACTTAGGTCACTCAGTAAATAAAATTTTAAAAGACATTATTGTAAAGTCTAAAACCTTATCTGACTTCGACTCGCCATATATTCCAGGCTGGGACTGTCACGGTTTACCAATCGAGCTAATGGTTGAGAAAAAAGTAGGTAAGCCTGGCGTTAAAGTAACTGCGAGCGAGTTTCGCGAAAAATGCCGCGCTTATGCTAAAAAGCAAGTTGAAGGTCAAAAAGTAGACTTTAAACGTTTAGGTGTGTTTGCCGATTGGGACAAGCCTTACCTAACAATGAATTTTGATTTTGAAGCGAATGCAATTCGTGTACTTGGTCGTATTATTAAAAATGGTCACCTACACAAAGGTGCAAAGCCTGTGCACTGGTGTACTGATTGTGGCTCTGCATTAGCTGAGGCTGAAGTTGAGTATCAAGATAAACAGTCGCCAGCCATTGATGTGCGTTTTATTTTTGATGATCAAGACGCCGTAGTTAATGCATTTGATATGGCACAAGGGCATAAAGGTAAAGGTGATGTTGGTACTGTAATATGGACTACAACACCATGGACGCTTCCTGCAAACCGTGCAGTCGCAGTTCATGCTGAGTTAGAATATGCATTAGTACAAGTTGAAGATGAAGGCGCTGAGCAGCGTTTAATTTTAGGTTCAGAGCTTGTAAAAGATGCTATGGATCGTTTTGGTTTTAATCATTACCATGTTTTAGGTTACGTAAAAGGTGCTGCACTTGAAAACTTGCAAGTAGCGCATCCTTTTTATGACTTTAATGTACCGGTAATTGTTGCAGAGCATGTAACTACGGACTCAGGTACTGGCGTGGTGCATACAGCACCGGGTCATGGTCAAGAAGATTTCGTGGCAGGCTTAAACTATAACCTAGAAGTTGCTAACCCAGTTGGCGCTAACGGTGTGTACTTGCCTGATACAGAATTATTTGCAGGCCAGCACGTATTTAAAGCTAACGCGAGCGTAATTGAAGTATTAAAAGAGCGTGGCGCTTTAGTGCACCACCATGCGCTTACTCATAGTTACCCTCATTGCTGGCGTCATAAAACCCCTATTATTTTCCGTGCTACGCCACAATGGTTTGTTAGTATGGATCAGGCTAATTTACGTAAAGATTCATTGGCTGAAATCAAAAATACACAGTGGCTACCAGAATGGGGCGAAAGCCGTATTGCAAACATGGTTGAAGGTCGCCCAGATTGGTGTATTTCTCGCCAACGCACTTGGGGTGTACCCATTGCTTTATTTGTTGACAAAGACACCGGTGCATTACACCCAAATACCCAAGCGCTTATTGAGCAAGCTGCCGCATTAGTAGAAAAATCAGGTATACAGGCATGGTATGACTTAGAGCCAGAAACACTATTAGGCGAAGAAGACGCTAAACAATACATGAAAGTGCAAGACACACTCGATGTATGGTTTGACTCAGGTGTGTCGCATGCTTGTGTTGTTGATGCTCGTGAAGAATTAGTAGGCCCAGCAGATTTATATCTGGAAGGGTCGGATCAACACCGTGGTTGGTTTATGTCGTCGATGATGACATCGGTTGCAATTAATGGTCATGCCCCTTATAAACAAGTGCTTACGCATGGCTTTACCGTTGATGAAAACGGCAGAAAAATGTCTAAGTCATTGGGTAACGTTATTTCTCCGCAAAACGTTATGAATAAGTTGGGTGCTGATATTTTACGTTTATGGGTCGCGTCTACCGACTACACGGCTGAAATGACTGTATCGGATGAAATATTTAAACGCTCTGCAGATCGCTACCGCCGTATTCGTAATACGAGCCGTTACTTATTAGCTAACTTAAATGGTTTTGATCCTAAAACAGATCAGGTTGCTGTTGACGATATGGTTGAGCTTGATAAGTGGATTGTTGGCCGTGCTGCACAGCTTCAGGACGAAATTTTAGCCGCTTACGATAGCTACCAAATGCTATTAGTTACGCAAAAGCTAATGAACTTCTGTACGGGTGAGCTTGGTTCGTTCTACTTAGATGTAATTAAAGACCGTCAGTACACAGCTAAGAGCGACAGCCATGCACGCCGTTCTTGTCAAACTGCGCTTTACCATATTGCTGAAGCAATGACGCGTTGGATGGCACCAATTATGAGCTTTACAGCACAAGAAATTTGGGAAGCTTTACCTGGAGAACGTAGCGATTACGTATTTACATCAGTATGGTATGAAGGTTTACAAGCACCAACAAATACCCAGTTTAGTAATGATGACTGGCAAGCAATTTTAAACGTACGTGACGAAGTGAACCGTTTATTAGAAGCGGCACGTAAAGAAGAAGTTATTGGTGCAGCTCTTCAAGCTACAGTTAATTTATTTGCGGGCGAAGAGCTGGCAAACAAATTAACAGCATTGGGTGATGAGTTGCGTTTTGTACTGCTAACGTCAGCTGTTAATGTAGCGCATGTTGATAGCCAGCCTGCAGATACGCAAGAAACAGAAATTGAAGGTTTGTACATTAGTGTTGCAGCAACAGATGCCGCCAAATGTGAACGTTGTTGGCATTACAGCGACGATGTAGGCATTGAGCCTGCTCACCCAGAAATTTGCGGTCGTTGTGTTAGTAATGTTGATGGTGAAGGCGAAAAGCGTCAATTCGCTTAGGGGATGTTTTTAGTGAGCAAACTAGCCCAAAAAAGTGGTTTAGTGTGGTTATGGTTGAGTCTATTGCTTTTAGCAATAGACTTTGCCAGTAAAACACTTGTTGTAAATACTATGGCTTATAGCGAGTCTATTAATTTACTACCTGTTTTTAGTATTACCTATGTGCATAACTATGGTGCTGCTTATAGTTTTTTAAGTGATGCTGGTGGTTGGCAACGTTGGTTTTTAAGCGCAATTGCAATTGCGATAAGTGCCTTATTAGTGTGGTGGCTAAAAAGATTACCTGCCACTAATAAAGTGTTATGTGGTGCTTACTCGTTAGTGCTTGCTGGCGCTATTGGTAATTTATACGACCGTATTGCTTACGGTTATGTAATTGACTTTATTCACGTATTTTATGAAGACTCACATTTTCCTGTATTTAACTTTGCTGATTGTGCTATTTGCGTTGGCGCGGCATTGTTATTATTTGACGCTTTTACAGGCGAGAGTCCGAAGGAGCACAAATCATGAGCCAAGCTGTAATTGGTGAAAACTCGCAAGTTATTTTTCATTTTTCTATAAAACTTGAAGATGGCTCTGCCGCTGATTCAACTAAAGTGCATAACAAACCTGCAAAATTAACAATGGGCGATGGTAGCTTAACAGCAAATTTTGAGAAGTGCCTATTGGGTTTAAGTGCAGGCGAAAGTAAAACGTTTGAATTAGAGCCTGAAGATGCGTTTGGTCAGCCAAATCCAGATAATATTTATTACGTTGATCGTAGTAAATTTGGCGCAGAGACACCTGCTAAAGTAGGTGCCATTATTGCGTTTACACAACCTGATGGAACAGAACTTCCTGGGTTAGTGCGTGAAGTGCAAGGTGAGTCGGTTACAATTGATTTTAATCACCCGTTATCTGGGCAGCGCTTAACATTTGAAGTGGATATTATTGAGGTAGAGGGCTAATGGATATTTTATTAGCTAACCCACGTGGTTTTTGTGCAGGCGTTGACAGAGCAATTAGTATAGTAGAGCGCGCTTTAGATATTTTTGAAAAGCCAATTTACGTGCGTCATGAAGTTGTTCATAACAAATATGTCGTAGATGGCTTAAAAAATCGTGGTGCTGTGTTTGTCGAAGAATTGCACCAAGTACCAGACGATAGCATTGTTATATTTAGTGCTCATGGCGTTTCGCAAGCCGTTCGTTCTGAAGCCAAGCGCAGAGAACTAAAAGTGTTTGATGCAACATGTCCACTTGTTACTAAAGTACATATGGAAGTAACCCGCGCAAGCCGCAAGGGTACTGAATGTATTCTTATTGGTCATCATGGTCACCCTGAAGTTGAAGGCACCATGGGACAATACGACAACAATGCTGGCGGTATATATTTAGTTGAAACCGTTGACGATGTTATTGCCCTTAATGTTAAAGATGCAGAAAATTTATTTTATTGTAGTCAAACAACTCTCTCTGTTGATGACACCGCAGATGTCATTGACGCATTACGAGAAAAGTTTCCAGCAATTGACGGCCCGCGCAAGGATGATATTTGTTATGCAACACAAAATCGCCAAGATGCTGTGCGTGATTTAGCTGATAAAGTTGATGTGCTTTTAGTTGTCGGTGCAAAAAACAGCTCAAACTCAAATCGATTGCGCGAACTTGCGGATAAAATGGGCACAACCGCTTATTTAATTGATGATGCGACTGACGTACAAGAGCAATGGGTTTCAAGTGCTAATTCAGTGGGAGTGACTGCCGGTGCATCTGCGCCTGAAGTGCTTGTTCAACAAGTGATCAGTCGTTTGAAAGAACTTGGCGGTAAGCAAGTTGTCGAAAATCCAGGAGAAGAAGAAAATATCGTATTTGCTGTTCCTGTGGAGCTGCGTTAATCTATATAAATTAACTATTTAGATTACAAGGAGAGCTGTCATGAGCAAGTCGCTTCAATCGGATGCACTGCTTTTTTCGGCTCTTTTTAATGAGCGAGGTGTACTTGCCTCGCTTGTTGTCACTCAAGTTATAGCGGTCGTTTTAGCATTTGCTCCGCACGCTCAGGGGGATATATGGCTTAGGCTTGGGATAATTAGCTTATTTCTACACTTAATCGTTTTATCAAGTACGTCCTCGTTATATATAGCTAGACCTTTATTGCAAAATCGTTCTCATGTTTTGCAACTTTCACTTTTTTTTGTTTCTTTTTTATTATTTACCAGCTTATTTAGTGTTTTATTTTCGCGCTTTGCGTTTGACATAAATACAACTAAACACCTTATTTATTTTGTAATGCAAAATACTATTATTGTCGCTTTTTTGGTTGCGTTGTTTGTGCAGTTTTTACTTATTCATGCTGAAAAAGAGAAGCAAACTAAGGCACTTTCACGTGCAGAATTAGATGCTTTACAGGCACGAATTCGTCCACATTTTTTATATAACAGCTTAAATACAGCAGCAGAATTAACGCATCACGATGCCGCGGCCGCAGAGCAAGCTATTTTAGCATTAGCTGCATTATCTCAAGCAGCAATGCGTTCTGGTAAAAGCGTGCTACTAAACGATGAGGTAACACTGAGTAAGCAATATATTGCTTTAGAAACATGGCGCTTTGGTGAGCGATTAAAAGTTAATTGGCTCATTCCAGAAGAATTACCAGTATTGAATATACCGTGTTTATCACTCCAGCCATTGCTTGAAAACGCAGTATGCCATGGTGTTGAAACAAGTGAAGACGGCGCAACCATTAATGTAGAGCTGCACATAACCACTGGTTATATTACTATGATTGTTTCAAACCCAATCACAGCATCAAAAGTGCAAACTAGGCCTAATAACGGCATGGCGCTTGAAAATATTCGTCAGCGTTTAAATATTTACTATAAAAATAAAGCGCAGCTTACTATTACCAATAGGGACAACGTATACAGAGTAAAGGTCGTTATCCCCAAGCACATTGAGAATAGCTTATGAATGTACTAATTGTTGATGACGAACCATTAGCTAGAATGCGCTTAAAACGGCTTTTAGCAAATGAAAACAGCATAACGATAAAAGCAGAAGCGGCAAATGGTAATGAAGCGTTGAAGCTTGCTAACAAGTATAATCCCGATTTAATTTTCTTAGACGTTGATATGCCCGGTATTAATGGCCTGCAAGTTGCGTATGAGCTTAACAGCTTGGCTTTGCCGCCAGCAATCGTATTTATAACAGCTCACCCTGAACATGCATTGGATGCACTGCAGTTAAGTGCTGCAGGGTATTTAGTTAAACCGGTTACCGAGCAGTCTTTAGCTAAAGTACTAGAACAACTAGGGCGTATAAATAAAGCGCATGTACAAAAGCAGCAATCACCTAAAATTAGTTATCAGGTAGCAGGGGTGATAAAAAGTGTAGATCTTGAAAATATTTTCTATTTTAATGCGCAGGAAAAATACACGAATATGGTTTTTGAAGGTGGAGAAGCCTTTGTTGAACAAAGTTTAAAACAGTTAGAGCTACTTTACCCTGCTCAATTGTTAAGAATTCATAGAAACACCCTAGTAAATAAAAATAAACTGCTGTGTTTAAAAACACAACGTGCTGGTTTACATACTATTGAACTTGCTGGTTGCACAGAGCCGTTGGCCGTAAGTCGACGGGAGCTAAAAGCAGTTAAAAATATATTAAATGCCTAGCTGTTAACCGTTTATCAACAAATCCTACCGCTCATCCTAGTAAGTATTGAATCTAAATTTTAATGTCATAAACTTACAATCAGATAATTTTTATTTGGTTTTGGTATGCAATCGTCTCAAACAAAATTTCAAAAAGGCTTCACACTAATTGAAGTACTCATTGCATTTATTATTTTAAGCTTTGGCTTATTGGGGGCCGTGGCTTTGCAAGCTAAGGCAAAGCAAGCAAGCTTTGATTCTATGCAGCGAGCTGCAGCTGTTGCGCTTGGAAACGACATTATTCAGCGCATTCGTGCAAATGATACACCGCAACTAGTTGGGCTTTACGCTAAAACATTTAACAGTGAAACCTCCACATCAACGTCTCAAGCTTGTTTCAGTGCAAGCTGCAGTGCAGCGCAAGTGGCGGCTTTAGATTTAGAACAATGGAAAAGAGCAATCAGAGCGCGAGAGAACACAGGTGCCTTAGATGATGCAACTGTGTGTATTACGCCAACGGCAGTTGGTGGGTCAGGTGGTAAAGCGTTTAACTTAGAAGTGATTATCTCATGGCAAGGTAGGCAAGAGTTTACAGCCAATGATGCAACAGCTGCGATTGAGTGTGGCGAATCAGACAAAAAGCGTCGTCTAGTTGTTTTAACTAGTTACATTTACTTAAGGAGCTAAGCATGAAGCAAAAAGGGTTTACCCTTGTAGAAATGATGATCTCGCTTTTTATAGGTGGTTTAGTTCTTGGTGGCGTTATGTTTACCTACATTGGTATGAAAGTAACCACAAAAGACACCATGACCATCGGCGAGATCCAAGAGTCTGCGCGTCTTGCTATTAATATTATGCAGCGAGATATAGAACAAATTGGGTTTTGGGGCACATACTACGATGACTCATTTGTCGCAGGTAACACCACAAGGGCTTCAGCAACAACCCCTGCACCAGATTGTTTTGAAGGGGCTAATAATGGGAGTTTTCCTGATTTAGCGTCTACCACTAACTTTAGAACTATTTATGCAAAGGTTGCTGAAGAGTCTAAAGAACTTAACTGTGTGAGTAACCCTGTAAAAAGTACAGATATTTTACAGCTTAAGTTTTTACAGGGAAATCGTTTAACAGTAGGAGCTGCAGGAAACGAAACCCAAGCAGGTCAAAATTACTTTGTTGCTGAGCAAGAAAGAGCGCAATTTGTGCGCGGCGTGGTTAATGCTGGTGCGCTAAATATTAATGCAACTGTTTGGCCCTATAGCCACCATGTTTATTATGTTTCTGAGCAAACCTATAAAGTTAATAATAAAAATATTACCGTTCCCGCATTGATGAGAAAACGCTTGGTGGGCGGCAATATTTCTACAGAGACAATCATGGAAGGCGTAGAAAATATGCGTTTTGTTTTTGGTCTCGACACAAATAGTGACAGCCGCATTGATACCTATAAAAGTATCAGCGATATGGAACATTCAGACTGGGAAGACCGAAAGGGTATTTTAACTGTTCAAGTATTCTTATTGATAAGAGCTTTACAAGAAGATCCGGGGCTTAAAATAAAAAATCAAACATATACCTTGGGCGAAGACGATAATAAGCGTCAATTAACATTTAACGACAGTTACAGACGCACCGTATTTACTACCACTATTCGATTAAACAACGTTGGATCAAACTTATGGCGTATTTAAAAAACTCACCTAACAAGCAGCAGGGTGTTGTGCTTATTACAGCATTGATCATGGTTATAGCCGTTACCGGTATTGCTGTAACACTTATGAGCAGCAGTAGTATTGACGTTAAAATTACAAATGCAGCGCAAGAGCGAGAAGTCGCTGAAAATGAACTGATTGGTGAAGTGCAAAGAATGATTTCTGATGAGGCTAATAAAGGAGCTGCAAACCAGTTTTTTTTAACGCCGGATGAAGTATCACATCACTCAGGTGATAATGGCGAAGGTATGACGATTGCAACACATGGCGATATGCAAAGTAAAATGATTAACCTAAACCAAGGGGCGCTTGATTTAGAGTGCCCAAGGCGTTTTAACTTTACCGCGGGTATATCGTGCAACATGGTACAAGTTGCTACTACCGTTGAATATGGATCTAAAGCAAAGCATTCACTCACAATTGTGACAGGTGTAGCACAAGAAATGGCTAGTATGAGTAAGGGAATTTAAGATGAGTTTTAAATTAAACAAAGTGCTAGCGGCATTACTTGGCTTAGCGGTCAGTGCAACAGCAAGTGCAGAAGACATTGAATTATATGTAAACCATAATGTAGAAACTGATGAAAACCCAAGAGTATTAATGATATTTGATACGTCAGGCAGTATGGCTTGGGATGTGACTGATGGTGGGCAGTGTTATCGTCGCTACCAAAATGGACAATTTTATCAATCAGATTGTTTTAAAAGTCAGCCTTATTTTAATTACACACAGCAGTGCTACAAATCGGTTAACGGATACGCTCAAGCTATTTGTGAAGATAGCCGACTTTTAGTCGCTAAAAATGCGATCACACAACTAGTCAATGATAACGATGATATTGATTTTGGTTTAATGCGTTTTAACGGAAACTCTGGAGGTTATGTACTTGCAAGATCTGGTGCTAGCAAATCAAATATATTAAAAGAAATTGATGATTTGCCAGCTAGCGGTTCTACGCCAATAACAGAGACTCTCTGGGAGGCATACCGTTATATAACAGGTGCAAGTCTCGATTTTGCAAATGGTATAAATAATCGGGATAAAAGCGCAGATGCAAGCGGGAACTATAAGTCGCCTTTTAAAAAAAATTCAGGGGACCCTTTGAGATGTGACAATTCAATAAACTTAATATTAATGACAGATGGCGACCCAACGAATGATAGTGGCCGTGATAATCAAATAAAAAATGTGCACAACGATATATTTGACGACTCAATTCCTTTTGTTGATGGTGACTATTCAAATAGCTATTTAGTGGCTTTATCTAAAATTATTCATGGCACCAACAACACAAAGGTAGATTTATACACAGACACTAGCGATGTTTTAGATACGGGTAGAGTGTATACCATTGGTTTTGGTACAGGTATGAGTGAAGATGGTATTAAGTTACTAGAGGGGGCTGCTTCTGTTGGTGGCGGACAATATTTAGAAGCTCGAACATCTGAAGCTTTGTCTGAAGCACTCAAAAATACAATTTCTCGTATTAGAGAGGTAAACGATAGTTTTTCTTCTCCTTCAGTAGCAAGTAATAACGTGGATCAAACCCGAAGCCGCGACGCTATTTACTTTGCTATGTTTTACCCTGAAACCGGTGCACGTTGGCGTGGTAACCTAAAAAAGTTAAAAGTTTCGGGCAGTCAAATTGTTGACTCAACGGGCAACCAGGCTCTTGATGAAAATGGACTGATTGACGAAAGTGCCAAAACGTTTTGGTTACCTAGCGGTGAAGCTGCCGATGGTAATTTAGTGGCCCAAGGTGGGGTAAATCTTCATTTAACTAATCTTGATTCAGACAGCCGTAACTTATACACAGAGAATCAAGGACAAGTTATTACGTTTAATACAAGTACTGTAACAGATATTCTTGATTTGGTTGACGATAACCCGATTAGCTTATCGAGCAAGGATATTAAATGGGCTATGGGTATAGATGTAGACGATGAAGATGGTGATGGGTCAAGTGTAGATCAGCGTAAAGATATATTTGGCGACCCTTTACATTCAAAACCTGTAGCCATTGATTATGGTAACGATGATATCAGGGTTTTAATTGGCACTAATGCAGGCTTTTTACATATGTTTAAAGATTCTGATACCAGTGTGAGTGAAAGCTGGGCATTTATTCCTTCAGCCTTATACGACATTATTGAGCCGCTTAGGAATAACCAAGCAGATACAAAAGTATACGGTATGGATGGGCCCATTAGTGTTTATTTTAGTAATAAAAACCTAAACAGCGATGGGTTGAACGATGGCATTATTGATGCCAGTGGGGACGACAAAGTGTGGGCGTTTGCAGGTATGCGCCGCGGTGGTGAAAATTACTATGCGCTTGATATTACTAACCCAGATGAGCCTAAAAAACTGTGGGATAACCCAATTGAAGGCGGTAAAGGAGATTTCAAAGAATTAGGTCAGTCGTGGTCTAAGCCACAGATAGCCTATATTAAAGCATTTGGTGATAAACCATTACTTATATTTGGAGCAGGCTACGATATAAATAAAGATGAGGCTATTCGAAGTAATGATGGTATTGGCCGAGGTATATATATTGTTGAGGCTGAAACTGGTAAAAGAGTATGGGCTTTGACACCTAGCATTAATGGGTTTAAGGGCGAGCACAGCATTGCTGCCGATATTACTACATTAGACTCTGACTATGATGGCTACATAGACAGAATATACGCAGCCGATACAGGCGGTGATGTGTGGCGTATAGATATGCCCGGCTCAAACACCAATGATTTTAGCCATTTTAAACTGGCAGAACTTGGCAGTAACAAAGCAACAGAAGACAGGCGCTTTTTTTACAAGCCACTGGTTGCGCGTACTATTTACAGCAAAGTATCAGAGACGACGATTAACGGTAAAAAAGTGATTACACGTTTGGATACACCGTATGATGCAATAGTTATTGGTAGTGGTAACCGCTCTAAACCAACCGGTACAAACGAGCAAGACCAACTGTTTATGATAAGAGATGAGAACACAGTCACACAAACGTTTAAAACAAACGCACCAGACACCATTAAACCAGATGATTTAATGCTCATGAATTCAGACCCGTTTGGTAATGCACTTGATGATGTGGACGATTTTGTAGATTTAGAAATAGACTTAGCAAAATTTAATGGCTGGCGTTACGAGTTAGGAACTGGAGAAAAATCACTTGCCGCTTCGACGGTAGTGGGTGGTGTTGCGTACTTTACTAGCTTTACTCCAGCGTCAGAAACGTCAACAGAGAATCAATGTTCACTAAGTGGCGGAGGGGGCTCATTGTATGCTTTCCACCTACATTACGGTACAAAAGTGTATGACGACCTGAAATTTTCAACCAGTTACGATGTACCTGATACACCGCAACTTTACTTTGGAGAAGGCCCTTCATGTGCCGATGGTAATGGCGATGGTAAGTGCGATGACAACCCAACCCTATCTGTAACACAAGAAAGCCAATTTTATCTCATTGGGCCGGGTATTAAAGGAGAAAATGCACAAAACCCAATGAGGCCAGTTGAGATCACAGGCCCTGGTTTAAATGTAGTTGATGGTAAAGTACAGCTTGTTAACCCTGATAATACATTAGGCTTTGGATTTAGAACGCAACAAACGTATATCTATAAGCGTGAAGAAAATGATGAAGTTGGAAATTAAGGACTAAAAATGAATAAGCAACGTGGGTTTACCTTGATTGAGCTGATGATAGCGGTGGCTATTGTTGGCATTATAGCGGCAGTGGCAGTGCCTAATTACACAGAATATGTAAAACGGGCATCAAGGGCGGAAGCTGCTGCAGCACTTTTAGATACAGCTAATAAGCAAGAGCAGTTTTTTGTTGATAACCGTGAATACACAGAAACATTTGCAGACTTAGGACTTCAAGATAAAACCGAAAATGGACATTTTGAATTATCCATTGATGTCGTCGATGGCAATGCATTTACCATAAAAGCAAAGCCAATTGCAGGTGCTGTAAAGGGTGATAACGACTGCAAGGAGTTATCTGTTACCGATACAGGTCTAAAGGGCGCTAAAGGTGCTAAAGGTAACTCAGATATTGACTATTGCTGGGGCCGTTGAGTTTAATTTTTTTGGCACTTATCGGTTGATTTAATCCGTATTCTGCCAGTTTGACTCACTGACAAAGCCAACCCTTCTAGGTTGGCTTTTTCATTTGGGCAGTAAATAAACGTCCCATTTTGAAAACCGTTTAATGAGCCATCAGGGCGAAAAGTAATTGCAGTACGAGGGTATTCAAGCGCATCAGCCTCATTTATTCTTTCAAAGGTACTAAGTAACAATTCATCGTCATCTAATGTTGTTGATTTATCTAGATCGATAAACAAAGACATTTGACCATCCCATTCATCTTTTGAGCACTCGCCTTCGTTTAATGAGCAAAGAGTAACGAAAGTACTATTTTCAATTGCGTAAAGTCGACCATAATTGATAGTTCGATGAAGAAGGTTAACGTGGTTCTCTAGTCGGTTTTTTGCTAGAAAATCTGGGTAGTACCACATAGAAATTTGACTGATAATGCTTACGACAGCGAGTGTAAGCATTAGTTCAAGAAGCGTGATCCCTTTACATTTCGATATTGATAACCTCATCCCTGAAGTCCTAAATTAATTATCTTTTAATTTAGTTTAGTAAATGAATAAAATATGACAAGCTAAATTGGTTGTTTTTTAACCGCAGGTTTTTGCACTATCACCTAAATAAAACGCCGTACCAGATTGTGATACGCTGAGGGCTTTATTGTTATCTGTGCCGCTGTTAGGACAAAAAACAAACTCTCCTGGGTTTGTTGTAATTCGGCCACTGGTATTAAACCGTAGTCGCTTAGCGTTACCTGTAAATTTAACTTTATCTTCCAGGCTAATTTTTTCCATAACGCGTAATAAAGAATCGGTAGATTTGTTGTAGTGTCCACTGTTATCAGAGTCGATAAAAACAATAATGATTTTATTTCTATCCCATCGGTTTCGGCATTGCATATTATCATTTTGGTTTTTAACTTCGCCGTGTTGTGCTGCGCATATAACAACTATTTCATCGGTGCTTGCCGCTTGAGAACGCGCGTAGCTAATGTTTCTTTTCAGTTCAAGTAAAAAGTTTTCAGCACGGTTTTCTTCTAACATGTCGCTACTATTCCAAAAGCGATAGACGCTATAATGCCAACAATTGCGACGGTTACCATTAATTCTAAAAGTGTGAATCCTGATTGTTTAATCTTCATAACGATCTCATTTACAGCTAATTTTTATATTACGATTCTTATATGGCCAAAATTATATCATGGCTGATTAATTTATCACCGTAATTCAATTGCTTTGTTTGCTATGAACCTTATGATTGTCTAAAATCGTGGCATCTAAAGCTTTAAAAAGTAATTAATATGAAAAAAATAGAAGCAATTATAAAACCGTTTAAACTTGATGATGTACGCGAGGCGCTGTCAGAGGTGGGCATTAACGGCATGACAGTGAGTGAAGTAAAAGGTTTTGGTCGTCAAAAAGGGCACACTGAGCTTTATCGTGGTGCTGAATATATGGTTGATTTTCTGCCAAAAGTGAAGCTTGATATCGTATTGGCTGACGAAAATGTTGACCGTGCTATTGAGGTTATTGTAAAAACTGCACAAACCGGAAAAATTGGTGACGGTAAAATATTTGTCACTGAGGTTGAGCGTGTAGTTCGTATTCGTACCGCAGAAGAAGATGAAGACGCAATTTAATTTAAGCTTAAATAGCTTAGGCAGTAAAAAGGCGCTTTAAAGCTGTCTCTTATACACAAATCCCTGCTAAGAAATTAGCGGGGATTTTTTTGAACTAAATCCCAATGTCATGATCAGATCTTCAAATCTTGTTTGAGGGCACATTATGATTAACGAACATACTCATTGGGCAAAACAACAATTCGGTAAATCGGACTTAGGTTATCCAAGAAGAACAGCGCGTCTGGTAAAGTTAGCATCAACGCTTGCAAATGAACCAGGAAAACCGCTTGTGAACATCACTCAATCCCCCGCCGATATGGAAGGTGCCTACCGCTTTATTCGCAACGAGAATATTGACGCAACGGCTATTGCAAAGTCAGGCTTTAAAGCCACGGTTGAACAGGCCAAAAGTCATAACTTATTGCTCGCATTAGAAGACACGACCACACTAATTTATAAACATTCCTCCATTCGAGATGATTTGGGTCATGTCGGACGAGGAGCAAAACAACGAGGCTTGTTAGCTCATAGCGTATTGCTGTTTGCGCCAGACACAAAGCACGTTGTGGGATTAATTGAACAGTCTCGCTGGAGCCGTAATATCAACACGATTGGAAAAAGGGAAAAACACGCGACGACTTCTTATGAAGAAAAAGAAAGTTACAAGTGGGAGTTAGCGTCACGAGCGATGGCAGAGCGGCTGCAAGGACAAATGGCGAACGTGATATCGGTGTGTGACCGCGAAGCGGACATCTACGAATACTTGCAGTATAAACTAACCGAGCAGCAACGATTCGTCGTACGCTCAATGCAAAGTCGTCATATTGAAGAAGGTGAGGATAAGCTTTATGCGTTTGCAAGCGAGCTGATGAGTGCAGGCACCAAACAAATCCACATTGCACAAAAAGGAGGAAGAAAAGCCCGAAGCGCAACACTGGATATCACCTATGCGCCAGTGACACTGAAAGTGCCTTACAATAAAAAAGGACACTCTCTCCCAGTTTACTATGTCGGCTGTGCAGAGCGAGGAAACGCTGAGAACGATTTAAGCTGGCACTTATTAACTAGTGAACCAGTCACCAGCAAAGAAGACGCCTTAGCCATCATCACCTACTATGAGCACCGTTGGCTTGTTGAGGAATACCATAAAGTCTGGAAAAGTGATGGCACGAATATCGAAAGTTTACGCCTTCAAAGCCAAGATAACATGGAAAGGTTGGTGACGATTAATGGGTTTATTGCGACGCGAATATTGCAACTAAAGTTCACCAATGAGCAGCCTGATTCTCCAAGTTGTGAACAACTGCTACCTCCTAAAGCATGGAAGTTATTGTGGTTAAAGAGAATAAAAACACCATTGCCTGAAACCGCTCCAAATATGTCATGGGCGTATCGAGAACTGGCAAAGTTAGGGGGTTGGAAAGATACCAAGCGCACAGGGCGTGCATCTGTGAAAGTGTTATGGCAAGGATGGCTTAAATTACAAGCCATCCTTGAAGGCTACAATTTAGCAAAATCTCTTGAGTCAGACTTGTGATCAAGAGACAGCTTTAAAGCGCCTTTTTTGTATTTACTGTGTTCTTTTATTCAGTGCTTGTGCTTTTTTAGCGTTTTGGCTTAATTCGGTTAAACCTAACTTTTCATAGCTTTTTTGCATCATATCAAGGGCTGCATTTAAGTAACTACTTTGCGAGTAGTGTTCAACTACAAATTTACCACGGTTAGCAGCTGCTAGGTACGCTTCGCGCTCATAGTAGTATGTAGCTACTTTTAGCTCGTAACGTGCCATACGGTTTAATAACCATACTAAACGACGTTTTGCCTCTGGTGCATAACCGCTTTGTGGAAAACGTTTTACAAGTGTTGATAAATCAGTAAAAGCAACGCGGGTTCTGTTAGCATCCCTGTCAGCTCTATCAATACCAAAGTATTCTTGGAACGCGTTTTTGTCTGCTTTAATATTTACCAAACCACGCATGTAATACATGTAATCTAGATCTTTATGATTTGGATTCAAACGGATAAAACGGTCAATGGTTGCTAATGCTTGTTCAGTGTTACCCGACTGGTAGTGTGCATACACTAAATCCATTTGCACCTGTTTTGAGAATGGCCCAAATGGGTAGCGCGAATCAATCGCTGATAAAAGCTCAATTGCACGGGCATATAAACCTGAATCTAGTGTTTCTTTTGCATCTTCGTATAAAGCTTGTGCTGATCTGTTTGGTACACGTTGAATGTCTTCTTGGTCAGGTGCTGACGAACAGGCACCTAAACTAAGTATCGAAACTGAAAAAACGATGGCAAATGCACGTTTCCCTATTTTATTTATCATTTTATTTGTTACCTTCGATGTCTTCGGCTAGGCCAAGTCGGTAAAACCGAGTAAACTATACGTATTATATTATGCTTTTATTAAAAGCGATTCTAACCCAGTCGAGCAAAGCTTGCACTGGTAAATTGGGTAAAGTTACGAATGACAGAGCAAATTTCTCTTCAAGCCGAGGTTCCAACCGACTTAGGTGGTAAACGTCTAGACCAAGTATTAGCGCAATTGTTCCCTGATTATTCACGTTCACGTATAAAAACGTGGATTTTGGATGATAAAATCACCGTTGATGGCGAAATATTAAACACACCGCGTACAAAACTGTTAGGCGGTGAAGTGTTAAATGTTGAAACAACCATTGAAGCACCGCGTGAATATCTTGCACAAAATATCGACTTAAACATTGTTTATGAAGATGACCATATTTTAGTTATTAATAAACCTATGGGATTAGTGGTTCATCCTGGTGCTGGTAACCCAGATGGCACAGTGCTTAATGCATTATTACACCATTACCCTGACATTATTAATGTTCCACGAGCAGGTATTGTGCATCGCTTAGATAAAGATACAACAGGTTTAATGGTTGTTGCTAAAACAATTCAGGCGCAAACACACCTTGTTAAGGCACTACAAAAACGCGAAAACTTCACTCGTGAATACGAAGCGCTTTGTAACGGTACTATGACAGCGGGTGGTATGGTTGAAAAACCAATTGGTCGCCATGCAACACAGCGTACTCATATGGCTGTGCATGAAATGGGTAAGCCTGCTATTACTCATTACCGTGTTGCTGAAAAATTTCGTGCGCATACGCGTTTGCGCTTGCGTTTAGAAACAGGCCGTACTCACCAAATTCGTGTACACATGGCTTATTTGAACCACCCATTAATTGGTGATCAGTCATACAACGGTCGTCCGCGTCCACCAAAGGGTGCAACACCGCAATTGTTTGAACTGCTTAGAAGTTTTAAACGCCAAGCGTTACATGCGGTAAAACTAAGTATTGCGCATCCAATCACGGGCGAAATGATGACGTGGCAAGCACCTATTCCAGATGATATGGTAGAAATGACGTTAGCACTTCGTGAAGATACTCAGGCTAACCCAGATATAGATAGATAATGCAGTTGCTATCGGCAACATGGCAAAGCCTTCACAATGTGAGTACCCTCAGTACCACACGTGAAGGCGGCGTATCAAAGGCACCCTATAACAGTTTAAATTTGGGGCTTCATGTTAATGATAGCCAAGCTAACGTTTTAAAAAATCGCTCAGTATTAAATAACCTTCTTCCAAATCCAGCTATCTGGCTAAATCAAATTCACAGCGCAGATGTAATTACAGTTGATCAGCAGTTTGATTTTAATAAATTACATAATGCCGATGCACTCTATACGCGCCTAGTTGAACAACCTTTGGCTATAATGACTGCCGATTGCCTACCTATATTGCTTGCAAGTAATGATGGGACTGAGGTAGCAGCTATTCACGGCGGCTGGCGAGGGCTAAAGCAAGGTATTATTCAAAATGCACTTAAATGCTTTAACGCTAAACCAGAAAATATATATGCTTGGCTTGGTCCGGCAATAGGGCCTGATCGGTTTGAGGTTGGTGTAGAGGTTTTTGAAGCATTTAATAATCAATCGCCTCTATTCTCAGATGCATTCAAGCCGCAATCCAATAACAAGTATTATGCTGATATATACGGTATTGCGCGTATTTTATTATCACAGCTAGGGGTAATAACTATTGCTGGTGGTGAGTACTGCACAGTTTCTCAATCACATTTATTTTTCTCTTATAGAAGAGATGGGCAAACAGGGCGAATGGCTAGTTTGATCTGGCGCAAGTAATTAATCATTTAGCGAATATATTTTCTTTCGTACCTTGAACAAATCGTGCAACATACCCATTTATTAATCAATTAGATTTTTTAATAGGTAACCCCTCATGCGTTTAGATAGATTTACAAGTAAATTTCAATCTGCGCTTTCTGATGCGCAATCGCTGGCCCTTGGGCGCGATCATCAATTTATAGAACCCGTTCACCTAATGTATGCACTCCTCCAACAGAGTGGTTCAAGCGTTCGTGCCTTGTTTGCTCAAACAGGTGTCAGTGCAGACGAGCTTAATACAAAGCTGTCTCAAGAAATAGAAAAGCTTTTTAAAGTAGAAGGTGTTGGGGGCGACGTACAGTTATCAAATAATATGGCTACGCTCATAAATTTATGTGATAAATACGCTCAAAAGCGCAAAGATAAATTTATTTCGAGCGAACTATTTGTGTTGGCTGCATGCGACGATAAAGGGCCGCTTGGAGATATATTTAGATCACTTAATATCACTGCAACAAAAATAGAAAGCGCTATAAAAGCAATCCGTGGTGGTCAAAAGGTTGACGACCCGAATGCGGAAGAAACGCGTCAAGCATTAGAAAAATACACGATTGATTTAACCGAGCGTGCCGAGCAAGGTAAGCTTGACCCTGTTATAGGTCGAGACGACGAAATACGCCGTACTATTCAGGTATTACAACGCCGAACAAAAAATAATCCGGTACTAATCGGTGAACCGGGAGTGGGTAAAACAGCCATAGCAGAAGGTTTAGCACAGCGTATTATTAATGGTGAAGTACCTGAAGGGCTTAAAAATAAACGTGTACTTTCACTTGATTTAGGCGCGTTAGTTGCTGGTGCTAAATTTAGAGGTGAATTTGAAGAGCGTTTAAAATCGGTTTTAAATGAGTTGGCAAAAGAAGATGGCCAAGTCATTTTATTTATTGATGAAATTCATACTATTGTGGGTGCAGGTAAAAGCGATGGTGCAATGGACGCAGGCAATATGCTCAAGCCAGCATTAGCACGCGGCGAGCTACATTGTGTGGGGGCGACTACGCTTGATGAGTACCGTAAATACATAGAAAAAGATGCAGCCCTTGAGCGTCGTTTTCAAAAAGTATTAATTGAAGAACCCTCAGTTGAAGACACAATTGCAATATTGCGCGGCTTAAAAGAGCGTTATGAACTGCATCATTCAGTTGAAATCACAGACCCTGCAATTGTTGCTGCCGCTCAGTTATCGCATCGGTACATTAGCGACCGCCAGTTACCCGATAAAGCAATAGATTTAATTGATGAAGCCGGCTCTTCAATTCGTTTGCAAATTGATTCGAAGCCGGAGTCATTAGATAAACTTGAGCGCCGTATTATTCAGTTAAAACTCGAAGATAATGCACTTGCTAAAGAAAAAGATGAAGCCAGCCAAAAACGCCGTAGTGAAATGCAAGAGCTCATAACCGATCTTGATGGGCAATACCTCGAACTTGATGAAATTTGGAATGCCGAAAAAGCATCACTGCAAGGTACGCAAGTAATTAAAGCGGAGCTTGAACAAGCTCGGCTTGATTTAGATGTAGCTCGAAGAGCAAGTGATTTACAGCGTATGTCTGAGTTGCAATATGGTCGTATTCCAGAGCTTGAACGCAAGTTAGATTTAGCGTCACAAGCTGAAATGCAAGACATGACGTTGCTTAAAAACCAAGTAGGCGAAGATGAAATTGCAGAAATACTCTCTCGTTGGACAGGTATTCCTGTATCTCGAATGCTACAGGGGGAACGTGAAAAACTGTTGCAAATGGAAGATAAACTGCATAGTAAAGTAATAGGGCAAGACGAGGCCGTTGTTGCGGTGTCTAACGCTATTCGTCGCTCCCGAGCTGGGCTTGCTGATCCAAACCGACCTATTGGCTCATTTTTGTTTTTAGGGCCAACAGGCGTAGGTAAAACAGAGCTTACTAAAGCCCTTGCTGGGTTTATGTTTGACACAGAAGATGCCATGGTGCGCATTGATATGTCTGAGTTTATGGAAAAACATTCTGTTGCCCGTTTAGTAGGTGCACCTCCTGGATACGTAGGGTATGAAGAAGGGGGCTATTTAACAGAAGCTGTTCGAAGAAAGCCATACTCGGTCATACTGCTTGATGAAATAGAAAAAGCACATCCTGACGTGTTCAATATTTTATTACAAGTACTTGATGATGGTAGGCTAACCGACGGACAAGGGCGTACTGTTGATTTTAAAAATACCGTGATCATCATGACCTCAAATTTAGGTTCAGATATTATTCAAGAGCAGGCGGGTAATAATGATTACGCAACACTAAAATCAAAAGTAATGGATGTATTGATCAGTGAATTCAGACCTGAGTTTATAAACCGCATTGACGAAACCGTGGTATTTCATCCGCTTGCGAATCAGCATATTAAAGAAATTGCTGACATTCAGCTAATGAAATTACGTGAACGTTTAACTGAGATGGGGTACTTATTAGAAATTAGCGACCCAGCTCTCGACACTATTGCTGCAAGTGGATTTGATCCTGTGTATGGTGCACGTCCATTAAAACGAGCCATTCAACAAACAATTGAAAATCCGTTGGCGCAAAAGTTACTTAATGGTGATTATATTCCGGGATGTGTCATTGTTATTGATGCTGGCAGTGATGGGTTAGTATTTACTAGCCGGTAAATAATTATAAAAACCGCTTAGTTGCCTATCTCCTGAAACTAAGCGGTTTTTTAACCTATAATGTTTATACTTTAAAAGTTAAAAGCAAGTCATTTACTTTTCGTGAGCCTTCAACCAGTTCTGCTGCACCTTTAGCTACTTCAAAGCTTAAACTCAAATTGTTATCGCCAAAGGCTTTAATATCAGTCACATTGTTGCTGATATCGTTACTCACCATTTGTTGCTCTTCTGCTGCAGACGATATTTGAATGGCTAAATGCGATATTTCACTAATTTGAGAAAAAATACCTTCTAGCTCCACTTGCGTTTTTTCTGTGGTACTTACGCAATTATCGGCTTGCTCTTTTGTGTCTTGCATCACTTTTGACCAGCTAAATAAAGTATCTTGTATTTCTTTTATTGAGCTGTGAATTTGTGTTGTAGCACTTTGCGTACGAGACGATAAAGTTCTTACTTCATCGGCAACGACAGCAAACCCTCTGCCATGTTCACCCGCTCTAGCTGCTTCTATTGCTGCGTTAAGTGCAAGTAGGTTTGTTTGATCTGCAATGCCTTCTATTTCACTCATTACCTGACCAATCTTATCAGCTTCTGAGGCCAAGCTACTTGCAGTGGTTGCTGCATGCTCAACTTGCACTGCTAATTCAGAAATCATATTGCTATTATTGGCAATGTGTATTTTGATTTCAGAGCAGCTGCTATGTGTTGTGTTTACTTTATCGGCCGTTTCAGCTGTGTTTACTGAAATTTCGCCAATGGTCGATCCCATTTGAGTCATTGCAGATGCAATCTGTTCCAAGCGCTCACCCTGAGAAGCAATTCCTTGCTCTGTAAGTGTTGATTGTTTGTCTAAATTAGTCGCAATACTATTAAAGTTAAGAGTTGAGTCTTTCATTCGCCCAAGTACAGTACGCAACTTGGCATTTAGCAGTTGCTCTTTGTAGTCACTAACGCTGTGGGCTGTGGTACCGCTGTATATATAGCGAGAAACAGAGTCCGATTTAGCTTTATGCTCGCGCAATATTTTAGGGGTTGCAACAAGCTCATCGTAATTTAGGGCGATTACTAATATACAAACAATAATGTTAAGCAAAGTAATGGCTAATGTAGCAAATACTACAGAGCTTATTAACCAAAGTAACACACACGCGATGGTAATACTCTGCCTTACTCCGGTTTGTTCGCGAATACTGAACAATGATTTATTGGCATTGAGGGTGTTGTATAAGCTTTGCGCTTTGTTTTTGAGCGCTTGACTCGGTTTTGTTCTTACTGATTGGTAGCCAACAAGCTGATCATGTTCAAAAATTGGCGTAACAAAAGCGTCAACCCAATAGTAACGGCCATCTTTACAGCGATTTTTGACCATGCCGCGCCAAGAATGACCCTGTTTTAATGTGTCCCACATTTCTTTGAAAGCCGCTTTGGGCATATCTGGGTGGCGAACTATATTATGATTTTTGCCAACAAGCTCTTGTATTGAGTAACCAGCAACGGTGCAAAACTCTGTATTAGCGTAGGTAATAACACCGCGTAAATCGGTTGTTGAAACAAGCTCTTGTGTCTCATCAAAATGAACTTCTTCATTAATTAGTGTTTTATTACTGTGCATTGTATTCACTATCATCCTTTTTAATTAATTGAAGTATATTCAGTTATTTATACAAAGCAAAATTACAGCTCGTTTATGTTTATATTTGAGGTAAATCTAATGCTTTATTGATCTGTATCAAGTTTTTTTAGTTAACAATGTTTACCAAATAAAGTTTGAATTGTTTATTATTAATTACAGGTCTTTTGAACAGCTTGGTTTAATACTGCTTTATTAGCAAATAGCTACGTAAAGCAATTGTATAAAGTGAATAGCAATGGCAAGATTACAACATCATTGCATGAAGATAGTTATATCAAGCGTATGCTCAAATCATGGATATGAGGACTAATTGAAAAAACTATATTGTTCTTAACAATTTAATCTTGAGTAATCGGTAATTAGCCCCCATAACCGAATGATTACGCCACGTGGCCTGAGGAAATATTTTTGACAACACATGATCTAACAAATGCGCTTAACGCGTTATCAACTGGTGAACACCAAAACGCAATTAAGGGCATTAAGCGTGGCATTGAACGCGAGTCGCTAAGAATTCAAAGTAACGGTGCTATTTCTTCTCAAGGTCATCCAAAAGGGGTGGGGAGTGCATTAACTAACGGGCACATAACGACTGATTTTTCGGAGTCTTTACTCGAGTTTATTACGCCTGTTAGCGAGTCATCAACACAGACCCTGAAGCAGCTGCGCGACCTTCAAAAATTTACGCTTGAAAATATGGGTGATGAACTGCTTTGGCCCATCAGTATGCCTTGTTTTATAAATCATCAAGACGATATTGTACTTGCTCAGTTTGGTAGCTCAAATATAGGTAAAATGAAGACGCTTTACCGTGAAGGGCTTAAAAATCGATACGGCAGTATGATGCAGGCTATTGCTGGTGTGCATTTTAATATCTCTTTTCCAGAGTCACTTTGGAAGTCTCTGTACTCGTTAAAGCAAAGTAATGCGAGCTTGCAAGATTTTATATCTGATGGTTATTTATCCCTGATAAGAAACTTTAAACGTGAGCTGTGGCTTATTAGTTACATGTTTGGCGCATCGCCTGCACTGTGTAACTCATTTTTGCAAGGTCGAAAAACAGATTTACCATTTAAAAAGTTAGGTAAAGGCACCTTATATTTAGAGGTAGGAACTGCTCTGCGTTTAGGTAACTTAGGGTACACAAATAGTGCACAATCGTCGTTGCGTGTTATGTATAACTCGCTTGATGAATACGTTGCCGGTTTGAAAAAAGCTATCAATACGCCATCAGATATATACAGTGACATTGACGACTACACTAGCGAACAGCCAAAACAGTTAAATAAAAACATTCTTCAAATAGAAAATGAGTTTTACTCGCCAATTCGCCCTAAACGTAATGCAAACAGTGGTGAGGCACCAACGGATGCATTATTAAGAGCAGGTATAGAATATGTTGAAATTCGTGCACTAGATGTAAATCCGTTTAGTGAAGTGGGTATCGATATAGAGCAAATTCACTTTTTAGATGTATTTTTAACGTATTGCTTATTAAAAGATTCACCACAAATGGACTGGCAAGAACAAGCTCGTAGTACTGAAAACTTAGATGCGGTGGTAAATCAGGGCAGAGAGCAAGGGTTGATGCTCAATGATAATAATACTCCGCGTAGTCTGCAATCTTGGGGTCATCAAATATTCTCTCAATTAACAGATGTTGCAAAGTGGATGGATAAAGCTTACGGCGTTAGTTACTACTCAGAAACAATTGAGCGCATGAGCACATGGGTCACTGACTCTTCACTTACTTACTCTGGGCGATACGTAGCAAAACTAAAAGAGTCAGGTTTAGACAATGGTCACTTTGCTCTAGATTTAGCAAATAAGTATAAGAAAAGCCACGTAAACACAGACTACAGTGAGTTTTTAAAACCGTGGCTTGAGCAGCAAGTT
Source organism: Pseudoalteromonas sp. 10-33 (assembly GCF_001469195.1). Taxonomy (NCBI): domain Bacteria; kingdom Pseudomonadati; phylum Pseudomonadota; class Gammaproteobacteria; order Alteromonadales; family Pseudoalteromonadaceae; genus Pseudoalteromonas; species Pseudoalteromonas sp. 10-33. The sequence continues at coordinate 716,674 of NZ_LOFI01000001.1, forward strand.
GAGCAGTCAAATGAAGCCCAGCGTAGTATAGAGGATGCAGATACGCAGTCGTTTACAGTGTTTTTAGATGATTACTTCCATAAAAACTGATACTCAACACGTACGCAAAAAAAACGCAGCCCTATATGGCTGCGTAAATACTATTCAGGGATGAAACAATGCTATACAGCTGCATTAATTATTACGACCAACACTTTTTATAAAAGTTCAGTGAGAACACAAAAAATGAACAAAAAAGCACTTATTTTATCTCTCACTCTCGCTTTTACCCTTGCCGGGTGTGCTACAGCGCCCCCTAAACAGCCAAATGATCTTTGTAAAATTTTTGAAGAAAAGCCTGATTGGTATTTTGATGCAAAAGACGCGCAAGATAAATGGGGCTCTCCTAAACATGTGCTCATGAGCATGATGTATCAAGAAAGTTCATTTAAACACGATGCAGCGCCACCAATGGAATACTTTTTGTGGATCATACCAACAGGTAGAGCAAGCTCAGCATATGGCTATTCACAAGCCAAAACTCCTACTTGGGCTGATTACGTTCGTGAAACAGGGAACAGCGGAGCTGATAGAGATGACTTTGATGATGCAATCGACTTTATGGCATGGTTTGTTTATAAAACGCATAAAGTAAGCGGCATTTCTAAATGGGATGCTTACGCTCAATACCTCAATTATCATGAAGGTTGGGGTGGATATAAACGTGGCACTTACAAGAAAAAAAAGTGGCTCATGAGCGTAGCTAACAAGGTAAAAAACAGAGCAAGTCGTTATGGTGCGCAATTAAAACGATGTGAGGATGAACTTGATAAAGGTTGGTTGGAACGGTTATTTACGTAATCGAAAAACAGCGTAAATAAGGAGCCTATTGGCTCCTTATTTGTTATTGGCGAGTACGCTTTTTAGGCTGTATTTTAACTAACTTAATCATGTTTTCTTTTACTTCGAGTACTTCTAATGGATAACCCGCAATACGTAAGCTGATATTTGCGTCGGGGATATCTTCTAAATATTCAACAATTAAGCCACTCAATGTTTTAGGGCCATCAAGAGGGAAGTCCCATTCCATTTCTTTGTTTAAGTCACGAACGTTTGCGCCACCATCAACAATAAAGGAGCCATCAGATTGCGTAGTCACTTCTTCACTTGGTGTACGCGTTTGAGTGGTAGTAAAGTCGCCCACCACTTCTTCTAAAATGTCTTCAAGTGTTACTAATCCTTGAATATCGCCGTATTCATCGACCACTATACCAATTCGCTCTTTGGATTGTTGAAACTTAAAGAGCTGGGTATTTAGTGAGGTCCCTTCAGGGATAAAGTATATTTCGCGAACGGCACGCAACAGCGACGGTTTGTCAAACTGCTCTTTTGTTAAAAGGCGCAGTGCATCACGTGAGTGAATAAAACCAACGGCATCATCAATGTTGTCACGGTACAGTAAAACACGCGTATGCTGCGCATGTGTTAGTTGACGGCTAATTACTTTCCAATCGTCGTTTATATCAATCGCCACAATTTCGTTACGTGGGATCATAATGTCTTCAACAGTGACTTGCTCTAAATCTAAAATAGAAGTCAACATACTCTGGTGGCGAGCAGGTAATAAAGCACCTGACTCATTAACTACCGTTTTTAATTCTTCTTTACTCATGCTGTGCTCATCAATTTGAGCCGCACTAATACCAAATAAACGTAATATGCCGTTAGTTAGCCAGTTTACAACTACAACAAACGGGAACATTATTTTAAGTAACCCTTTAAGGATTACTGAGCTTGGGAAGGCTACTTTTTCAGGATAGAGCGCTGCAAGTGTTTTAGGCGTTACTTCGGCAAATATAAGTACAACTAAGGTAAGCACACCTGTTGCTACCGCAATACCTAAATCACCATATAAACGAATACCTATGATAGTGGCTACTTGAGCCGCCGCTATATTTACTAAGTTGTTACCAATTAAAATGAGACCTATAAGCCTATCGGGACGGCTAAGTAACTTACTGACTCGTTTAGCTGCGCGGTGATCTTGCTTTGCAAGATGTCGCAAGCGTATACGATTGATTGACATGATCCCGGTTTCTGAACCAGAAAAATAAGCAGAAAAAAGTACCAATAATCCTAATGTGATAAACAGGGTACTTGTCGATATGTCGTCCAACGATGGATCCTTTTTTTATAAATCAATACGTATTAAGCTAGAGTGAGCTACTAGAGTCAAGTTAAAACTTGTTTAGCACCACTTCTTGTACAAAACGGCTGCCAAAATAGGCCAATGTGAGGATAAATGCTGCAACCATGATGGTAATGACCACAGGTTTACCACGCCAGCCTTGTTTAATATGGCCAAGTGCGACAACAACAAAAATTGCCCATGCTACCAACGAAAGTATGGTTTTATGGATAAACTCTTTGGCAAACATGCCATCGAGAAATATAAATCCGCAAACGAGCGCAACTGTAAGCAGTGCAGTGCCAAGATTAAGAAGTTGGTATAACTGGCGCTCCACTACCATCAGTGGAGGCAAATGACTGTGCACAATAGCGAGGTCTTTGCGCTTAAGGCGTTTGTCTATAAAGTAAAATTGTACGCCGTATAAGGTTGCAATAATCAAAATACAATAAGCAAGTAAGGAAAGTGATATATGAGCAACCAAACCAAGCTCAACGTCTATACTTTGCAGTAATATATGATGGGGTATAAATAAGCTCGCAACAGTTAAAAGCGCTGCAAATCCATACACCACAGGCAATAATAAAGTAGCTGGGAACTTAAGCGACACGGCAGTGACAGATACAACAATAACCCAACAAGTCAGCAGTGCTACATTTACGATGCTTAAATCTTGTCCGTCAGATCTAAATACCGAATTTACCAATAACAGCATATGCGCCAATATAGCGACAGTACTTAAAATGACCGTTATTTTTTGGCTAGGGCCTTGTTTATGAAAAAGCCGTGAAAGTACATGTGACGTTGCTAACACATAAAATATACTGGTGATAATAGTTAAACTGATAATCAGCATTTTGCTTGGGCCACTTAATTTGAGTCAAAAAAAATCCTTTCAAGTACAAACGCATTGTATTTTATAGCAACGCAAATGAATAGACCTTAAAAAAGAAACTTAATTCACTGCACTTGAACACTGTATTGTCCGCCACTATTTACGGTATACTGTTTTTAATTCAAATTTAATAATATCAATATCATTAGTCGAGCCGCTAGTTAAATCGGCTGCGTAATTAAATTGGTATAACGTTTTATCGGAACCGATACATGTTTGAGAATCTCCAAGAACGATTAGGTAAAACCTTAAAAAATATCAGTGGCCGTGGCCGCCTAACAGAAGACAATATCAAAGATACTCTTCGCGAAGTGCGCATGGCCTTTTTGGAAGCCGATGTGGCTTTGCCAGTTGTTCGCGATTTTGTAAAGCAAGTTAAAGAACGTGCAGTGGGGGTTGAAGTAACTAAAAGCTTAACGCCTGGACAAGTGTTTGTAAAAATTGTGCGCGAAGAGCTTGAAAAAGCAATGGGTGAAGCAAACGAAGAGCTAAGCCTTAATGCACAACCGCCAGCAGTTGTTATGATGGCCGGCCTGCAAGGTGCGGGTAAAACGACCAGTGTGGGTAAACTTGCTAAGTTTTTAAAAGAGCGCAAGAAAAAATCAGTGCTTGTTGTAAGTGCCGATGTTTATCGTCCTGCAGCAATAAAACAGCTTGAAACGCTAGCGACGGAAGTTGATGTAGATTTCTTCCCAAGTGACATATCACAAAAGCCAGTTGATATTGCTACAGCTGCTATTACTCACGCTAAAAAGAAATTTATCGATGTGGTACTAGTTGATACTGCGGGTCGCTTGCACGTGGATAGCGATATGATGGATGAGATTAAAGATCTTCATTCAGCGATAAATCCAATCGAAACACTATTTGTTGTTGATGCTATGACAGGTCAAGATGCGGCAAATACTGCAAAAGCATTTGACGAAGCTCTACCGCTTACCGGTGTAATACTAACAAAAACAGATGGTGATGCTCGAGGTGGTGCTGCTTTATCTATTCGTCACATAACCGGCAAACCAATTAAGTTTATGGGTGTTGGTGAACGCACCGATGCACTTGAACCATTTCACCCTGATCGTATTGCATCGCGAATTTTAGGCATGGGTGATGTACTTTCATTAATCGAAGAAGTCGAAATGAAAGTGGACAAAGAGCAAGCTGCAAAAGTTGCCGAAAAAGTATTTAAAGGTGCCGGTTTTACACTTGATGACTTTGCTGATCAGTTAAAGCAAATGAAAAATATGGGGGGGATGATGTCGATGCTTGATAAACTCCCTGGCATGTCTAACTTACCAGATGCTGTGAAAGGCCAAATGGGTGATAAAACATTTATCCAAATGGAAGCCATTATTAGTTCTATGACAAAGCAAGAGCGTGCTCGTCCTGAAATAATTAAAGGGTCGCGCAAAAAGCGTATTGCAGCTGGTTCAGGCACACAAGTACAAGAGATAAATAAGCTACTTAAACAGTTCACGCAAATGCAAAAAATGATGAAAAAAATGAAAGGCAAAGGCGGCATGCAAAAAATGATGCGCGGTATGAAAGGGATGTTACCACCTGGCATGATGGGTGGCGGCGGTCCAAAATTCTAGAAATTGAATAAGCATTGTGTTTAATTTAAGCACAATGAATACAAAAAGGGAGCATAACGCTCCTTTTTTGTTGAATAATTTATGCACTCAATACTGCATTAGCTCTAATTTTTAGCCTAGATCACGGTTTAACCTACTAAACTGGCTTTTTGCTTCACTTCTTACTTGCGTTATTGCTAAAAACTCGTACAATTCACCGGCTCCCCATACTGGGGAGTAAATCTTATTAATGAAAACAGTCAATCTATTTAGAGGACGGTATGGTAACTATTCGTTTGCAACGTGGTGGCGCTAAAAAACGCCCTTTCTATCAAATTGTGGTTGCGGATAGCCGTTTCTCGCGTGACGGTCGCTTCATCGAGAAAGTTGGTTTCTTTAACCCAATCGCTTCGGGTCAGGAAGAAAAACTTCGCTTAGATTTATCTCGTGTAGATCACTGGGTAGGTCAGGGCGCAGGTCTTTCAGATCGTGTAGCTAAATTAGTTAAAGACGCTCGTAAAGCGGCTTAATAGGCGTAAGTGTAACCATGAGTCAAGAGAACACCTCATCAATAATTGTCGTAGGAAAGCTCGGCGCCCCTTATGGTATAAAGGGCTGGCTTAAGGTACATTCATTTACTGATGATCCCGCAGGGATCTTCGATTTCAGCCCGTGGTTGATAGGGCAACAAGGTAAATGGCAGTCCTTAGAAGTGGTCGACTGGCGTCGCCACAACAAAGGCTTTATCGCTAAATTTGCGCAAGTAAACGACCGAGACGAAGCAATGGCTTATACCCATGCAGAAATCTCAATGGATGCAACGCAATTACCAGAACTCCCGCAAGGTGAGTTTTATTGGCGAGATCTCATTGGCATGTCGGTTATGACTGATAAAGGTTATAACTTAGGCATTGTTGATGACTTGATGGAGACAGGCTCAAATGACGTACTGGTTGTGAAAGCAAACAGTAAAGATGCATTTGGTCAATCGGAGCGTTTAATTCCTTTTTTAACTGACTCAGTTATAAAAGAGGTTAAATACGACGTAAAAGAAATTACCGTAGACTGGGATCCTGGGTTTTAATGACTCAAACTAGTTCATTATGGGTAGGGGTGATAAGCCTTTTTCCGGACATGTTTGATGCTATTACCCAACAAGGGGTTACTGGTCGCGCAGTAAAAAATGGATTAATCGATTTTAACTGCTGGAATCCTCGAGACTATGCTTTAGATAAGCATAGAACCGTAGATGATCGTCCTTACGGGGGCGGACCGGGTATGTTAATGATGGTTAAACCATTAGAAAAAGCCATCCTTGATGCTAAAAAAGCGGCAGGCGACGGTGCTAAAGTAATTTATATGTCTCCACAAGGGCGCAAACTTGATCAGCAAGGGGCTAGCGAATTAGCTAACTCTGAAAAACTGATTTTGATTGCCGGTCGATATGAAGGTGTAGATGAGAGAATAATAGAGTCATACGTTGACGAAGAATGGTCAATTGGTGATTTTATTTTGAGTGGTGGTGAACTACCAGCCATGACACTAATTGACGCAGTAGCGCGATTGGTGCCAGGCGTGTTAGGACACAACCAGTCAGCAGAGCAAGACTCATTTTCGGATGGCTTGCTAGATTGTCCTCACTATACACGACCAGAAACATTGGACGACAAACAGGTTCCTGCTGTATTGCTCAGTGGTAATCACCAAGCGATAGCAAAATGGCGGCTTAAGCAGTCATTAGGCAGAACTTGGTTACGACGTCCTGACTTGTTGCATAACCTAGCTCTGACTGAGGAGCAAGCGGTATTACTCGCAGAATTTCAGCAAGAGTACCAAAAAGCTTGTGGCTAGAAGACAGTTACACCTAGGAAAGTGAGAAACATAATGGCAAAAGTAAACCAAAATATTATTAAAGCGCTTGAAGAAGAGCAGCTTAAAACAGACGTACCTGCATTTGGCCCTGGTGATACAGTGGTTGTACAGGTAAAAGTAAAAGAAGGTGCTAAAGAGCGTCTACAGGCCTTTGAAGGTGTTGTAATCGCTAAGCGTAATCGTGGTCTTCACTCAGCATTCACAGTTCGTAAAATCTCGAACGGTGAAGGCGTTGAGCGTGTATTCCAAACGCACAGCCCTCTTATCGATAGCGTAACAGTTAAGCGTCGCGGTGCAGTTCGCCGTGCTAAGCTTTACTACCTACGTGAGCGTTCTGGTAAATCTGCACGTATTAGAGAAAAACTTAACTAATACGCGCTGTTTATCAACGCAAAAAAACGGGTTGCAGTCTTCGGATTGCAACCCGTTTTCGTTTTTATAAAGGAACACTTATTTGAATAAGACTTTAGGTGTTTTGTAATATTTAACTTGTTTGAGGGGGAAATTATTAACTCTAATCGCGTTAATAATTATGATGCAGAACAATCAATAAGTTTTTGTGCTACCAACAGGGTTTAATAACTAGCAAATAGATTATTCTATTAATCAAATAGGTATTAATTACTCTAACAACCAAAGTTTTCCTAGATGTTATTGAAAATTTTTGTGGTTATAAGCCGTTTTTTTGCGATGCGCAAATTTTTTAAAACATTATTAAGCATACGCTTTGCAATCTAATGTTAAGTTGGTTAACGGTCAGTGAGTTATTTCTCTATTACCTCTGTGCTACAACTTCGGTTTTTACTAATCTATATTTGCTCTGCTCTTTTAACGGTTTACATATCCTGTTAGTATTTATTGTATTGATTAGTTTACCTTCATGTAAATTTATATTTACGATATTTGGTTTTTATGGTGAGATTGAACGTGGCAGATATAAGTGATTTAGCCCAGCTGAGAAAAGGCATAGATGAATGTGATACGCAGCTGGTTGCCTTACTAGCTAAACGTAATGGTATTACCCAAAAAATCGGTGAATTCAAACAGCAAACAGGTGCGCCTTTACATGCACCAGAACGTGAAGCTGAGTTACTAGCAGCAAGGCGGGAAGAAGCAATTAGCCAAAGTGTAAGCCCTGATTTAGTAGAAGACATTCTCAGACGGATGATGCGTGAAGCATATCAAAATCAGCAGGCTAAGCTAGCTTGTGCTGCGCCATTGCTTTCTCCTATAGTTATTGTGGGGGGGCAGGGGGCAATGGGCCAGTTATTCGCGCAGCAATTTATGCGCTCGGGCTACGAAGTTAAAGTGCTAGATAAAGATCAACAAGATGATGCTCACAAAATTTTGAGTGGCGCAAAACTGGTTATGATCAGTGTACCAATTAATGCTTTAGAATCGGTAGTGGCTAAACTACCGAAACTAGATGAAGAGTGTTTGCTTGTTGATATAACATCAGTAAAGCAATCGCCAATTAAAGCGCTAAAGGCTGCACATAGCGGCCCGGTTGTCGGTTTGCACCCAATGTTTGGCCCAGATATTTCACATTGGGTAAAACAAACCGTGGTGGTTTGTGAAGGCAGGCATCATCAAGCGGCCAAAGGGCTATTAGAGCAGTTACAAGTGTGGGGATGTCAGCTTGTAGAGCTAGATGCTAAAAAACACGATGAAGCTATGCAAATAATTCAGGTAATGCGACATTTAACAACGTTTGTTTATGGGCAGTTTTTAGCAAAACAAAGCCATACTTTGGCAGAGTTACGAAGCTGTTCGTCGCCAATATACCAATTAGAACTAATGATGGTGGGACGCTTGTTTGCACAATCTCCGGAACTTTATTCAGATATTATGTTAGCTCAATTTGACGATGTAGAAAGTCTATTGGCTCAATACCAAGATACGTTTGCACAAACACTCGAAAAATTAAGGGATGGCAATAAAGCGGCGTTAATAGATGCATTTGCCGATGCAAAATCTTATTTTTCAGACTCTACTGCGCATTTTTTAACACAAAGCCGCAGCTTACTTAACAAAGCGAATGACGCTAAAGTACTCGACTAAATTTGTGACATTAATAATGCAATCTAAAAGGGGCCGAATCTGGCCCCCTTTTAGTTTTATATTTAAGTATTAACACTGACGGCTTGCAATGTTTCACTTTGGTAGCAGCCTAATATGCGGACATACTGGGTATGTTCTTTAAGTTCTTCTAACGCTTCTTTTACTTGGCCGTCGGCTAGATTTGCCTCTAAATCAACATAAAACACTTCTTCCCACGGATTGCCCGGAGTAGGACGAGATTCCAATTTTACTAAGTTTATTTTGTGTAGCTTAAAAATCATCAGTGCATCAGCAAGTGAACCAGCCTGTTGTTTAGTAGACATAATTAAACTGGTCTTTGTTGGTATTTGATTCGACACATGTAAAGGCTTACGCGCTACGACTATAAACCGGCTGTGGTTTTCGCTTTGGTTAGCTAAGTTTGATTTAATAACTTCGAGTCCTACATTCTTGCCGGCTTGGGCTGATCCAATGGCAGCGCTATTTGGTGTGCTTAGCGCAGATTGAAGCGCCGAGGATGTTGAATCACAGGTTTCTTGTTGTAAATCACCTAACCCTTGCAAAAAGCGGCTGCATTGAGCAAACGGTTGAGGGTGCGCAAATAATTTTGTAATTTGGGCTAGTTGAGTGTCCGGTGAAGCTAATAAACAATGTTCAACACTGTGTGTTACTTCACCAACAATAGAGACTTGCGCATGCTGAAGCAAATCAAATACTTCATTAATGCTCCCTGAGCTTGTATTTTCAATGGGAAGTAAACCAAAGTCGGCTTGTCCGTTTTCTACTTTTGAGGTGATTTCTTCAAACGATGAACAACCAATTTCAACAAGCTTCCCTGGACGACGACTAAAGTATTTATGGCAAGCTAACTGACTATATGAACCTTGTCCACCAAGGTAAGTTACACGATGTGTTTCACTTAAAGCATCAGGGTTTAGATTTTTTTGCAGCATGGCTTGTTGATGCAGTACTGAATCTTCTAAGATTGTTTGAAAAACGTTATTTACATAATACGCATCCAAGCCGAGTGATTTACCGTAACCAATAAGCTTTTCAAGCAATGCTAATTCACGAGCCTCATCACGAATGGGTTTATTATTTGCTATTTTATATTCAACCACGCCGTGACTAATACGACGTCGCTTAGCTAGCAGTACGAGTAAATCAGAATCTATTTCGTTTATATCATGTCTTAAGGTGTTTAAAACATCGTTGGTCATTTTTGGTTTCCTCATTCCAAAATTAATCTGCGTAAACGCAGCATATACAAAAAAGCCTCCCAGTTGGGAGGCTTTACTATTCGATTGATTTATCTCACAAACAGACAAGCCTCTTTATATAAAGAAGCTAAAAAAAGAAAAAATAGTGCGAGAATTAAATATGTTCATGCACTTAATGTATGGAGAGTTAGGAGTAATGTCAATAACATACTTTACTAACATAGTGCTTAAGTATTGATTATTTCAACTTTTGTAATTTTTTTATAAAGTTTACAAAAAATTTATAATAATGAATTTGAATCTGGTATATTTCATTAACAGCTAAATAATAACAATTATTAATAATTAAGGTTGGCTTGTGCTATATAGACGCCCTCCATCGCGTTTTGGAATAAACTCTTTAAGTGTAAAACTGTCGTTACTTATATCTTCAATTTGTTTAATTGCGGGTGTTTGTGCTGCATTTTTTATGCTTAAATCAGAGGAAAAACAGCTGGTTTTTGAAGAGCATGAAGTACTAAAAAGCTCGACCGATTTATTAGTAAGGCAATTTAAAGAACGAATAAAAACTAAAGTAAATATTGCTAAGCAAGCTAACAACATAGTTAATGAGCAGTTATTTCAAAAAAACTCCCCCATTGATCTAACCAGTAAAGCGCAACTACAGTTTAACAGTGATGGTACGATTCGAAGCGCTTCATCTGATGGCTTATCCGCCGCTTTTTTACCACAAGAAAAGTACAGCCCTTTTTACAAACAGCTATTTAATAATTCTGAAGCACTCTGGGATGTTATTTCACCAACATTAGTTTATGACTTCTACAATTTTTACCTTATTACGAATGATGACTTTATTAGAATATCGCCTCCTAATTGGGCGTTAAATGCCCCTGCTGATTTTCGGGTAAGCGCAGGCCCAACTTACAAGTATGTTCGAGAAAGCTTAGGTAACTCAATAGAACCAGAATGGTCAAAAGTTTATTACGATAGGGTGTGGCATGATTGGGTGATCAGTTTACTGGTTCCTATTTATTCGAATAATGAATTTATAGGGGTTACAGGCAGTGATATTACGCTTAATAAACTCGTGTCTTTTTTACCCATAGGAGACAAAGAAAAAAACTTACTCGTTTTTGATAGCAAAGGCCAATTATTAGCTCACCCAGATTTAAGTGCTTCATTACTTGCTGAATACGGAAAAAATAACAAAACAGTAGTTATGGACGAGTTTGTAAACCCACAGCTTAAGTCAATTGTAGGTGAAGCAATTGCGACCAAGCTTCCTGAGTTCGCCAGCTCATTTTTACAAAATGATGAGGCACACTTAATCAATATTCAAAAAATTGATGAGCTAGATTGGTATATAGGCGTTTATAAAAAGCGTTCTTCTACATTATCTGCACTGCAAGATTTAAAGTTTAAGTTTTTTGGCCTATTTATCCTTTACGCTATTTTAGTTGCCTTATTATTGCATCAAGCATTGCAGCATCTTGTGTTACGTCGATTGCATTCACTTGTTTATGCGGTGTCGAGTTTTGGACAAGGAAAACTTGATACTAAATTCCCAGAAGAGAACAAAGACGAAATTGGTACGCTTAACGGTTCGTTTAAAGATATGACGATTGAAATTCGTAAATTAATAGACGGACTTAACCAACGAATTTCAGAAAAAGAAATAGCCGAAAAAGCAGCTAATCGATTATCAAAAGCAGTCGCTTTCTCAGGAACAGGTGTAGTTATAACTGACGAAAACTTTGTTATTGAATACGTTAACCCTAAAATGTTAGAAATGACTGGGTACCCTGAAAGCCACTTTACCCGAGCACCCCTTTTAAATATTGTTGCTTCAGATATGGCGATTTTGGTTGAAGATATTGATATTGATCTTCGTAGTCGCAACTATTGGCGCGGTGATACGTTAATTGAAAGCAAAGGTAAACAGCCTATATGGGTTTCATTGAGCGTTTCACCAATACGTGAAGAGGGGGGCAATATCACCAGTTATGTTGCTTCTGCACAAGATATTTCGTTTGTTAAAGAAAGCCAACGCAAAATGGAACAGCTGGCTTATTTTGACACGCTAACAGGTTTGGCAAACAGAACCTTCTTTAGAATGCAGCTGCGCAAATCTCTTGCACTTGCAGAGCGCGGTCATTACGCCTTTTCACTTTTTTACTTTGATTTGGATGAGTTTAAACGCATAAACGACACCCTTGGCCACGATGCGGGCGATCAATTATTAATACAGGTTGCGAATAGACTTAAAAAACGTCTTCGCTCTGAAGATACTATTGCACGCTTGGGCGGTGATGAATTTGCAGTACTATTGAGTGGTATCGAAAGCCAAGAACACGCAACCGATGTAGCAAATACAATTCAGCAAACACTTAGTATGCCTATCATGCTGGGTAATAATGAGGTCATTATAAGTGCCAGTATTGGTATAACTATGGCGCCGTACGATAGCCTAGAAGAAGACCAATTATTAAAGCATGCTGATTTAGCGATGTACGAGGCAAAAGAAAAAGGGCGTAATACGTTCCACTTTTATAGTCAAGAACTTAATGCGGCAGCAAATGAGCGCTTATTTATTGAAAACGAACTGCGTATTGCATTAAAAGAAGAGCAGTTTGTGGTTTATTATCAGCCACAGATCGATAGCCGTACTCAAAAGGTTGTTGGATACGAGGCGTTATTGAGGTGGTTCCACCCAACAGAAGGGTTAATACCGCCGGATAAGTTTATTCCGATTGCTGAGGCGACAGGGCTTATTGTTGAATTAGGTGAGTGGGTATTACAGGAGTCATGTAATTTTGTTGTGAGATTGACAGAGCAAAACCGTGAAAATAATGTATCTATAAACTTATCTGCTCGCCAATTTAAAGATTCGAATCTTGTGCCAACCCTAAGCAAAATGATTATTACATCAGGTGTTTCGGCTAAGCGCTTACATTTAGAGTTAACCGAAAGCATGTTAATGGGGAACGTAGAGGCCGCTATTACGCAACTTCATCAGTTAAAAGCGTTAGGTATTTCTATTTCAATTGACGATTTTGGAACGGGTTACTCTTCATTGAGTTATTTAAAACGCTTTCCGGTGGATATACTCAAAATAGATCGTTCATTTGTGCAAGATATCCCAGAAGATAGCAATGATATGGAAATTACAGCCGCTATCATAGCAATGGCTCAAAAGCTTAATTTAGATGTCGTTGCCGAAGGGGTAGAAACCATAGAGCAAGTAGAGTTTTTACAAAATAACAACTGCTTTATAGTGCAAGGGTACTATTACAGCCGCCCAATTCCTGAATCTGATTTACCAGACTTATATACAAAGCTGAGTGAAGTACCATTTAAAAAAGTTATGTAGTTTATAGTTGCGGGTTAACCACCCGCAATTTTCACTTTAAATTTTAAGCCTTCTAAAATCGCTTTTAATTTATCTCGGTCATCGCCTTGAACTTCAATAATACCTTCTTTTACAGCGCCGCCTTGGCCCATTTTACTCTTTATTGTTTTAGCTAACTTTTTTAAGTCATGTTCTTTTGGGTCAATGCCAACTACAAGCATTACGCCTTTTCCTTTACGGCCTTTTGTTTGACGCTCAATACGCACAAAACCATCTTTGAAGAGCTTAATATCAAGCTCTTTTTCTGGTTTTGGCTGGTCAATGCGTCCAGTGCTTGTTGAATATACTAAGTGACTATCTGTCATGGTTTACCTTATTCAGTCAAAATGTATTAAATAATGGCGTAAATGATAGCAAATTTGCTGTTGTGTGTTTTTCTTTTTGCTAAATAGTTTTAACAGGTTATATTTAGTCAAAGATACATTTAACGGAGAAATCAATGAATTTAACTACCCGTACATCAGCCGATGGAAAAGCGCTAACAATACAAATAAAGGGAAAGTTTGACTTTAATTTAGTTCAGTCTTTTCGCCAAGCCTATGCACAAATAGACAACGGCACTAATAAAGTTATTGTTGATTTAAGAGAAACTGACTACATGGATAGTTCTGCCCTGGGTATGCTTTTAAATATGAAAAAAACATTAGAAGATAAAGTAACTGTGTTTGAAATTACTAATTGCCAGCCACAGCTTAAAAAAATACTACAAATATCGCGCTTCGATAAGAAATTTGACATTAGCTAATGGCAGCACACGTTCTTATTGTCGATGATCAGGCATTAAACCGTATTTTACTAAGTCAAATGCTTAAAGGTGAGGGGTATCAAATATCGATGGCCTATAACGGCCAAGAAGCCATTAAAATCCTCGAACATGAACCCATAGACATTGTGTTACTCGATGTAATTATGCCCGTTATGGACGGTTTTGAGACCGCCAAAATAATAAAAAATAATTTCAGTGATGTTTATTTACCTATTATTTTTATTACTTCTTTAGATGACAAAGCAAGTTTTGAAAAATGTTTGGAGGTTGGTGGGGACGACTTTATTCATAAACCATTTGATAAAGTAATCCTTAACGCAAAAATTAAAGCGCATAGAAGAACCCGAGAATTAAGTAAAAAAGCGAATCAGCAAAAGCAACTTCTCGAATATCACCATAATCAAATTGAGCGTGAACACGAAATTGTTGAGCATATTTTTAATAATTCGCTCGAAAATCAAGATGGTTTTAAGCAGCACCTCGACTTTAATTTGTCTCCCGCTTCTATGTTTAACGGCGACATGTTTTTAGTTGCGCAAAGTCCAATAGGTAACTTGTATTGTATGCTGGGCGATTTTACCGGGCATGGTCTAGCAGCTGCTATTGGTGCACTTCCTGTATCTCGTGCATTTTATACAATGGTAAATAAAGGCAAGGCCGTTAATGATATTGCTTTTGAATTAAATACGCTTTTATACAACCTGCTACCAGGGCACATGTTTTGTGCGGCGACTATTGTAGAGCTCAGTGCATCTGGAAAAAGTATATCAGCGTGGCTTGGTGGCTTACCTGATGCATATTTGATTGATAGCGAAGGCAATATAAAAAAAACGCTAGAGTCTCAGCACATGGCACTGGGCATATTAGACAAACATGAATTTGAGTACGACTTAATACATTTTGAAGTAAATAGTGATACGCGTTTAGTGCTTGCTACCGACGGCATAATAGAAACGACAAATAAACAAGATGATTTTTTTGCCGAAGACCGCTTTATAGCCACTCTACAAAGTAAGCCTATGATCACCTGTGAGGATATAATTGCACATGTCAGCGATTTTGCACAGGGCTTACAACAACAAGACGATGTAAGCATTGTGCTGCTTAACTGCTTGCCTTTGCCGATGGAAGAAAAGCCCAGAGAACCTTTCTCAACGCTTGCTTTTAATTTGTCATTGAGCCTAAATTCAAAACAAATTAAACAAACTGATCCCGTCTACGACATTGTAAATATTCTTAGTCGTATTGAAGGATTAAATGATCACCGCTCAAACATATTTTTACTCCTTTCTGAAGCTTACAATAACTCACTTGATCATGGTGTTTTAGGATTAGACTCTGCAATCAAACTTCAGGAGGACGGTTTTTTTAAATTTTATGAAATGCGTGAAAAGGCAATTAGTGAGCTAAAAGATGCCATGATCATTATTGATATACGTTATTGCCCAGATACACTTAGCCTCCATTTTATGATTTGTGATTCGGGTCGGGGGTTTAGTAGTCAGTCAAATGATGTAATGAGTGGTAATAATGAATTTGGTCGGGGCCTGTCATTGCTTGAAGAAATAGCAGAAAAAGTGACTTACAACGCAAGCGGTAACCAAGTTGAAATGTGCTATAAGTTGATCTAGCTCTGCGAAAATATCCATGCTATTATCCTCGAAAATTTAGATGTATGGATGGCCAAATGATTTCTTCTTATTTAACACAAGCGCAGTTAAGCGTCGATGCAAACTTAATTTCAGCCGAGCTTGAAAAGCTCGAGAATTATCTTGCGCATACATCTTTGCCAGAAACTCGTTGGCAGTATCAAATACCTGAATTAGGCGAAGGCGGAGCATGTAGCTTATTTGGTTACTTGCAAGATGAGCCTTTCAACCTTGCTGATTTCATAAATAACGATAGCAATACCAATGATAAGCTTGCACAGCTGCAAAGTATTGTTAACTATGTACACTCGCAAACGGGTGTTGACTGGTATGGTATTTATCAATCAACAAACACTAACGAAGGTAAACAACTATTAAAGCTTGCTTATCATGGCGTGCCTAGCCGTCCTTTATTTCCGCTTACACAAGCCTTTGCTGCAGGAAGCAATAACGTTCAAGTGGCTTTATCTCAAAAAGGCCGCATTATTAATAATGTAGAGCAATACTTGGCACAAGGTGGAGAATATTATACCTGTGACCCTAAAGTTAAATCTGAAGTGTGTTTGCCTTTGTTTAATGCTCAAAATGATTGCGTAGGTATTATTGATGCGGAAGCATTTAATAATGATTTTTTTGATGAAAAAGTACTGGCCATTTTAATTGCATGTTGTATTAAAATTCCTCATTCACTAGTGTAAATAACACTAGTCAACGTGATGTGCTTTTATGTTAAGCTAAGCTTAATTGCTAACCCATAAATATAGATAAGAGATAGCCCATGTTCTCAGTATTAAAACCATTACCAACTGATCCGATCCTTGGCCTTATGGCGGCCTACAAACAAGACACAAACCCTAATAAAATTGATTTAGGTGTGGGTGTTTACAAAGATGAGCACGGCAATACACCTGTACTAAATGCAGTAAAAAAAGCAGAAGCGTTCCGTTTGGAAAATGAAACAAGCAAATCTTATATTGGTTTAGCAGGTAACTTAGATTACTGTCAAAAAATGGAACAGCTATTACTTGGTGAGCACCAAGCATTATTAGCAAATCGTGTTCGTACTGCACAAGCACCAGGTGGTACAGGCGCACTTCGTGTTGCTGCTGAGTTTATTAAACGCTGTAATACAGATGCAACCGTATGGGTTACAACGCCGACTTGGGCAAACCACATTAGTTTATTTGAAGCGGCAGGTTTAACCGTCAAAGAATACCCGTACTACGACTACGAAAATAAAGATCTGTTATTTGATGAAATGATCAATACCCTTAAGCAAGTACCAAAGGGTGATGTAGTACTGTTACATGCATGTTGTCATAACCCAAGTGGTATGGATTTAAACGAAGAGCAGTGGAAAACCGTTGCAGAGCTTGCCAAAGAGGTTGGCTTTACACCGTTAGTAGATATTGCTTATCAAGGTTTTGGTTCTTCACTTGAAGAAGACGCACGCGGGCTACGTATTTTAGCCGACGCTGTAGAAGAGTTAATTATTTGCTCTTCGTGCTCTAAAAACTTTGGTCTATACCGTGAGCGTATAGGTGCATGTTCATTAATCGCAAAAGACAGTGCAACAGCTGATGTGTCTAACTCAGTAATGTTAAGTGTGGTACGTAGTATTTACTCAATGCCTCCGGCACATGGCGCTGATATTGTTAACACTATTCTAAGCAGTACAGAGCTTACGCAAATGTGGCATGCTGAACTTGATGAAATGCGTACACGTATTAATGGCCTTCGTAGTTTAATTAAAGAAAGTCTAGCATCAAAAGACATAGCGCAAGACTTTTCGTTTATTGAACGTCAACACGGTATGTTTTCGTTCTTGGGTATTAATAAAGAGCAAATTGAGCGATTACAAAAAGAGTACGGTATATACATTGTTGGCTCAAGCCGCGTAAATGTAGCGGGTGTTAGCAAAGCAAACCTTGATTACTTTGCAAATGCAGTGGCTGACGTTTGTAAATAAGCGTAGTTAATATAAAAAAACCGCACTCCATTAATTGAAGTGACCCCCAATAGTTGGACATTCCAATTACTGGGGGTCTTTTTATGTCCAAACATCACCGAGTTTTCAAGCTCAAAATAGCTGAACTCGCTTTGTCTGAAAGCTCTTCGGCGGTAAGTAACAGATTTAATGTTACAGATAGGCAGGTCCGATATTGGACCGCTATTTATCGAATTCATGGCGCTGAAAGCTTCAGGTCTGTTCACAAACCTTATTCTCTAGCATTTAAGGCTGAAGTGTTAAAAACGATGACAGCAAACAGTTGGTCACTCGGTTATACCAGTGCTTTCTTCGATTTATCGTCCCCAGGCATTCTTTTTCAATGGCAAAAGCTTTATGCTCGTGATGGTATATCCCGTCTTAAACCACAGAGAAAAGGTAAGCCATTCATGACAAATAATTCTTCTTCATCAAAACTAGTAGAGCAAATGACTGAGGAGGAGTTACGAGAAGAATTAGCATACTTACGAGTTGAGAATGATGTGCTAAAAAAGTTAGAAGCCTTGGCTCAAGCCAGAAAGAAAAAAGCAAAGACAAAACGATAGTCGTCGAAGAGTTCAAGGCAAAGCATAGCTTACGACACCTTTTAAAGGCTACAGGGCTGCCAAAGAGTGTTTACTATTATCATCGCACTA